>JAJYDC010000093.1 GCA_021777835.1 Bacteroidota bacterium
TGGGACTGCTCAACTCATTCATGTTTGCTCTTGAGCCATCCCTAAAAGTAAAATATGCAAGCAGCCATAAAATTAGTGTAGCAACTAGACCAAATACTGCAACAACTATTTTTTCTTCCAAAAACGGCGCAACTCCAAACATTGCAATAAAACCGTACATCACATCTGAAAAAACAGAACCAAGTGCTATCATATATGCAGCACCGCGATGATTATTCAAAGTGCGCTTTGCTATTTCAATTTGTGAGGCTCCAATTGGGATTGCAGACATGAAACCCATTATATATGCAATTAACAAAAACCAGAATGTATTCATATTTGATTAGTTCTTAGAATAATATTGTTTTTACTGTCACACTAGCGAGTTGCTACTTACGCTGCGGTATTTACTAGCATTCCCCAAATGACTTGCTGATTCGGAAACTATCTCTTCAATATCAAGCGACTCAAAACATCGCACTGTTTTGCAGGTCTTTGCTAGTTTATTTATGCAAGTTATATTCCTGCACGGACTTGGGGCAATAAATGCCCGTGACGGTGCGTCTTGGTTTGCTGCCATAAAGCCGTTAGTTTTTGAATCAAATCCATATATGCGAGATGGCGTTCCTCCGAAAATTGAAAATATTGCTGTCTTATTTCTTAAGCTAGAGCCATCACTGCTTGAATATTTTCTTGCCGCTGCTAAATGCAGCGGACCTGTATCTCCGGTTATATAAATATCCGATAAATCTATTAGTGCAGTATATGCGTCAAGTTTAAATGTTGAAGGCACTATTACAATTCTTTCTCTGTTTTCATCTGGTAAAGATAATAAAAGTTTTTGTTCTATGTCCTTTTCTACATGACCGGAACCAAGTAAAATTGTGCAATCTAATTCAGTTAGCCTTTTTAACAAATCAACCTGTATATTGAATGGCAATCTTGTATATCTTGCCGAAGCTTCGGGGTTAAACATTATAACCGGATAATCACTCGAAATATTATTACTTAATAAAAACCTGTTTGCCGTTTCGATAGCATCATTTGATAGGTAAATACTTGCCCCTTCAAAACTATCGTTATTACCTTCTCGCAAATATTCTGGAAATAAATCACTTATAAGATGGTATGCGCGGTAAGAAATATTATTTATGGTTTCTGCAAACATTTCATTTCTAACTAATTGTGCAGTTATTAAAGAGTAATTAATTACGCTAATTTTCCCATAAATTTTAGCATCTATCATCGGACTATAATTAACAGCAAGATCATACTTTTTACTCTTAATTATAAGCGATAGCTTGGATAAGTCATCTTCTGTTGGATACGGAGCCCCTTCAAATATGGGGAATAAATTTGAAATTTCAGGATTACCGCTAAAGAAATCTGTAGTGGACTTTTTAATAACATAGTCAATTTCGGCATCTGGAAATATCCTTCTTAGGGCAGTAACCCCGCTAGAACAAATAATTGCATCGCCTATGTTCAAATCAGATACTACAAGTATGCGCTTGAATTCCTTTACCCTATTAATTTGTCCCGTTGCTAGGTTGTTAAGAAATAATAAAAGTACTTTGTTGCCTAGCAAATTCTTGAATACAACATCCAGTATCTTTCCGCCTGATGACGGTAAAATATCAGTCACAATACTGGTTAAATGAAAGAAATTTTTATACTGTATCTTCTTATCCATGAACTATTAATCTTTGTCTTGCTGCTTTCAATCAGGACTGCTGCCGTTATCCTGCTGATCAGGGTTTGCATTTTGCTTTTCTTTGAAATTATTAAATGTATATCGCATATTAAGCATAACTGTCGGCGACTGCCTTGTAAAATAGTTATAATTATAGAAATCCACACCTTGAGACATAAACTCACGTCTACCTGTGCGGAATAAATCACCAATTTGTAATGTCAAAGATAACTTTTTTTCAAATAAATTCTGCTTAACAGCTAAATCCGTTGTGAAAAATCCACCCCAGGTTCCCTGAGCAGAAACCGATGGACTGAAATATCTTGTGTTTATTTGAAGATCGGTCTCAGAAGTCAATTTAAATACATTATTATTCTTTATGCTCCAGTTAACGCTTTCTCTTGAAAAAGATTCGTTGCTTACTGCACCCGTAATTCTGTAATCATATATGTCACCCATTAAATTAAATTCCCAAATTTTAATTGGATTAAACAGAATCATGAATTCTCCGCCTAATGAATAATCAGATCCAACATTAGCAATCGAATTTAACGTTACGTTTTCTGCATAAACAGAATTAATGTGTTCTATTTTATCGTGAGTAAATCTATAATAAAAGTCATTTGAAATCGATGCACTGCCTAGAAATGTCTGGTATCCCAATTCATAAGAGTCAATTAATTCTGGTCTAAGATTAGGATTACCGATCCGAACATTATTAGAGTTAAACCAGGTATAAAAGGGCTCTAGATCGCCGCCGTCAGGACGTTCTATTCTCCTGGTATAGCTTGCCATAATTTGCGTTTCGCCCGCTAAATTTAATGAGGTGTGCAGTGAAGGGAAAAAATCCCAGCGGCTTAGCGAAAAATGCTCATTTGTCTCTGCTAATTTAACCAGCTGGTAAGTATATTCTGTTCTTACTCCCACTTGCGCTGCTAAACTATCCCATTGGTCTGCATACATTGAATAAGCTGCAAATCTAGTACGATTGAAATCATTCGTGTTGCTGAACTGAGGTTGGAAGGTATATAAATTAATGGTTGAATCATAGTTGTAAAGTGCGTTTATATCTTGTCGAAGCCTGCTAAAATATTCAGCTCCGGCAGAAAACTTCTGAAGCTTAGTAATAGGTAATGTGTAATC
>JAJYDC010000005.1 GCA_021777835.1 Bacteroidota bacterium
GTTGTAGTCTGCTCCTACTATTGCCATGCTGTGAAATGCAGGCGTGTTTTCAACCTTTAGTATATTTGCCTTTATTTGAAAATCCTCCGGACTCTTTATATTCGTTGAAGTTACAATCGCTGTTACTGTGGATTGATTGACCTGTATAGCTGCAGGTGCTCTCGATATTACTTTTACACTGTCAAGTTTGCTCTGAATTGTCTTTTCTTTTGTAACATTCGATGTGCCGCATGATGTAAATATAAACGTAGATATAAATAATAGTAATACAGAAATTTTCATATTACGAGTTCCTAAAAATATTCGTTAATGTTAATCTTAATGTATAATTTAAATAAAAATATATATTTAACTATTCTAATTATTATCGTTAAATATTACTTTTAATTTAATAAAAATAAAAATTAAATATTTGTGGAAAAGGGCAAAAGTAAATACAGACTTTCTGAGGAATTCGTAACTAAAATTGCAGAACAAACTGCAGGTTTTCTCTCAACTGGAGATTTTGAAAAAATTATGTCTCTTTTAGAAGATAAAACCACGTCCTATTATTTTACGTTTGCCTCCGAATCGAATTTATTAAGAATAATTTCATCCCTTTACGACAAAGTAACCTTCCTGCTCGAATGCCTGAAATATCCTAATTATATTGATACGCTTTTAGCCATTGCCGTTAACAGTAACTACCTTACTGATATAATCATCCGTAACCCTGAATATTTTTACCGGATATTGAACCCTGCAGTCTTGAATTCAAAGCTTAAAGAGCCTCTATTCGAAAAAGAAATTAAACTTACCCTTCAATCTTATAATACTTTTCAGTCTAAACTTAATGCTTTAAGATTTATAAAGAGAAAAGAAATTTTGCTCATTGGAACTAGGGATATCCTGGGTATCGCTGGCTTGCAGCAAGTGATTGAAGAGTTGTCTACTCTTGCTAAAGTAATTACCGCTGAATTATTTTCGATTTGCTATAATGAAATATTAGTCAGAAATAAACTTCAAAGTATTAAGCATAAATATTGTGTTATCGCTTTAGGCAAGCTTGGCGGTAACGAGCTTAACTATAGTTCCGATATTGATCTGATTGTATTCTACGATAAAAACTCCCAAATCAACGGTAAGAAATTCTATAATGAATTATTAACCGAAGCTATCTTCCTTTTCATCGAAAGCGCATCTGCTATAACCGGGGCAGGCTATATTTATAGAGTTGATCTTAGACTTCGCCCGGATGGTAGAAATGCACCTCTTTGCGGTACTCTTAATGAGTACTTGTCTTATTATGAAAGCCGTGGCGAAGATTGGGAAAGACAGATGCTTATCAAGTCAAGGTTTATTGCCGGAAGTAAAATCTTGTATAAGAAGTTTTCTGATTCCTTATCTCACTTTATTTATCCTAATTCGTTTTCTATCTCACCGACTGAGCAAATTAAAAAGCTTAAACAAAATATTGAAAAAAATCTTAATGATGATGAAAACATAAAACTTGCCGCCGGGGGTATTAGAGATATTGAATTCTCGGTTCAAGCACTCCAGCTTCTTAACGGCGGTAAATTAGAATCAGTAAAATCAGGAAATACTCTCTCTGCGATAAATAGCCTTAGAGATAGTGAATTGCTAAGTGAAGTCGAAAAGGATAACCTTATAAATGCATATCTTTTTTATCGAAGAATTGAACATTATTTGCAATTGATGAATGATTCTCAAACTCACTCTATCCCAACTAACGGCGAAATTTTGGAAAGGCTTTCCGCTTTCTTTGGATTCCATAATTCATATCAATTTAAAAGTGAAGTGGCGTCAAAAAGGAAATCAATATTAAATATTTATAATTCTATAATGGGAATCTCCTTTGACGAAAAAGCGAAGCCTGACTTCGTGCAAAGATGGAATTTTGCAAATAAACTTCAGGCAGCAAAGGATTTTTCCTATTTACAAACCGGGAAAGGTTTGCTCGGACAGAAATTGTTTGATAATAATGCCTCAAGCTTGTTTGAGGAGATTATGCCGGATCTGTACAAATATTTGGATACCTCTATAAATCCGGATCGCATGATGCAGAATTTTGTAAGGGTAATTAGATCTTCAAATCTCGCCTCTATCTGGTATAGAGAATTCAAAGATAAATTTTTCTTCAATTCATTCTTAACTCTTTGCGAATTTTCCCAAAAATCAATTGATATCTTTGCTGAAGATCCGGAACTTGGCGAGTTCCTTATGACTAGAAGAGTCTTCGGCAAGTTAACCCCCGGTGAATTTTTAACTTATTCAACTAAAAAGATTTTATTTACTCTTTCTGTTCAGTTTTCCTTGCATCTAATAACTGCTTCAAAATTATCTGAAATTCTCTCGGCTTATATCCGTAATAAAATAAAAATCCTTACTGAAAATAAATTTGGCGGACTTCCTGGAAAAATCAATTACTTCGTAGCCGCTATGGGAAGTCTTGGCTCCGGCGAGATGACTTTCTCGTCCGATATTGACTTAATATTTATTACTGATGAATCCTCAAATGATTTGGAAATGCAGCAGATTTTTCAGCAGCTGCTTTTTGATATTAGAAAAGAATTGGTCTCTTTTGATGTTGACTGCCGCCTAAGACCGGAAGGGAAAAGCAGCCAGCTTGTTTGGAGTCTATCTAGTTATAAAAACTACTTGCTTGCCCGCGCAAGAACATGGGAGCTTCAATCTCTATGCAAACTGCATTTTATTTGCGGCAGCAGGAAAAGCTTTAATTCATTGGCTCAGACCGCTGCAGAAAGAATTTCAAAAGAGAATAAAGAGAATCTTAGAAAAGATATTATCGAAATGCGAAGAAAACTTTTGCCAAAAGATATATCAGCAGTAACTAATGTTTTTAGCCTGAAGAAAAGCAGGGGAGGTGTCTCCGACTTGGAGTTTGTCCTTCAGTACTTTTTACTAAAAGATGAAAGGTTGTTCCTAAAGTCTTTCGGCAAAGAAACAATAAAGATAATTTCTATATTATCTAAAGAAAAAATAAAAATACCGGAATTGGAAACTGTTAAAATGAACTTCCTCTTCCTCAAAAAAATAATGCTGATGAATCAAACCGCTTTTAATATTTCTACGTCACTGGTCTCTTTTGAGCAAAATAAACTTGATATTTTGTCAAAACAAATGGAATTTAAAAGTGCAGATGAATTTCATTTATTTTTATCTCAAGTAATAAAACAAAATTCTCACTTTTTTGGTAATTATGCCGGATAGCGCTCTACTTAAATTTGTAAAAAAATATTTTGCCGTCCTTACAGGTCTATTAGTATTTTTAGTATATCTTACTACATTGGCTCCGTCAGTTGTTGAGATTGATGCAGGCGAACTGTCAACTGTTCAAGCAACTTTAGGAATTGCCCACCCGACTGGGTATCCGCTTTTTACTATGCTTGGTTATTTATTCTCGCTTATTCCGCTCGGCTTTAGTAAAATCTATCAGCTTAACCTTCTTACTGCCGTCTGGTGCAGCCTGGGGATTATGATTTTTGTGTACACTGCCAAAACAGTTCTCGATAATATCTTAATCTTCCAAAGCGATAAGAAACTGCCGGTTGTTAAAAAAAATTCTGCGATTAAAAAACAAAAGGCTCTGGATAAAAAGCCAAATGCTTCTGGCAAAAGTCATGCGTTGTCGCTTTCCGTTTTTCAAGAGAATAAAAATTATATTGCCGCAGTATTCGGAGGATTAATCTTAGCATTCGATAAAACCTATTGGATGCAAGGCACTTCTGTCGAAGTTTATTCCTTACAGCTCTTCCTTATAAATCTTGTAATACTGTTCTTAGTTAAAGCCTACATCGCAAAAGATGATCCGCATAAAATAAAATATTTCAGCCTATGGCTGGTTTTTGCTTTTGTACTTGCGCTTGGATTCTCAAATCACATGACAACGCTCTTTATCCTTCCGGGAGTTGCATACCTATTCTTCAATAAGTACGGATTCAATAAGAAAAGCTTTATAAGAATAGCTATTATGCTTTCACTTTTTATCCCGGTGCTGGTTCTTAATTATTCGTATTTACTCATTCGTTCAGCACAGAATCCAATTATGAACTGGGGCTATACTACTACTCTTACAAAGCTTTTAAGGCATGTCTCAGGAGAACAGTATCAAGTGTGGCTTTTTAGTTCATTTAACTCTGCACAAAAACAGTTCTCATATTTTGTATCAAACCTTCCAAGTGAGTTTTGGTCTAGCCTTTTCATTGCTGCAGTTGGAATCGTATACTCATTCATTAAAGCAAGAAAATTCTTTGTTTTTCTTGCAATTACCTTCTTGTTCACAGTTGGCTATGCAATAAACTATGATATTCATGACATTGATTCATATTTCTTGTTAGCTTATCTGGCACTCGGCTTTTTTGCAGTGTTCGGATCACTCCAGCTTCTTTCACTATTGAAATTAAAGGAGTATCCTTACCTGGCAACTGCCTTGCTTGTGCCTCTTCTTATTGTGGTAGAACTCTACTTTAATTATTCAGCAGTTAATCAAAGCGACGTTTATACATTTCAAGATTATGCAAAAGCTGTTTTAGGCAGCGTCGACAAAAATGCAGTTATATTCACATACGAATGGGACTATTTAGTATCGCCTTCATACTACTTTCAGTTTGTAGAAAATTACAGACGTGATGTTGCAGTAGTAGATAAAGAACTCTTGCGTAGATCTTGGTACTATCATCAGCTTAACACGATACATCCCCGGCTATTAAGCGGAATGCACGATGACGTTAACGATTTTCTTCAAGCAGTTGCCCCCTTTGAAAGCAAAGGAAAATTTGACCCCACTTTACTTGAATATACTTATAGAAAAATAATGACCGATTTAGTAGCAACTAATATTTCTAAACGCCAATTTTTTATTGCTCCTGAATTATTTGAAAATGAAATGCAGCGCGGCCAGTTTACATTACCTCCGGGATATACATTAGTCCCTGATTTACTACTATTCAAAGTAGTAAAAGGTAACTCGTACGTCCCTGCACCCGACCCTAATTTCGAAATTAGATTCCCCAAGCATGGTACCGTATATACCAATTTTATCCAAAACACAATAGGATCAATGCTAGCACGCCGTGCATTATATGAAATGCAATTTGATAAAATAGACAGAGCAAAAATCTACATTCGTAAAATCAAAAATGATCTACCCGGCTATATCCTCCCTCAACAACTTGAACAAGTCCTTGAAAGATAAATAACCAATAACAATAAATCTTTTGCCATTTTTGTCAAAATCCAATCCAATTTACACTAAACTCTAACAAGCCTCTGCTAGGCACATGACAAGCCAAAAACAAGCCTCACATTTTTGCCTAATCCCTTCAAATTAGGCTCTGCCAAATATGACAAAAGCTTATCATACTGAATTATTGCCTATTGTAAAGCATCCTCTCATAAATGCACCCCCTTTTCTTAACCCATCCCTAAGAACCCCCGCTTCGTTCAATAATATTAATACCCCTTATTTGATTATGTAGCAATACCTTTCCTCTTTTTTTAATAAGTTTGCTTCATAATATTTTTAACATAATAAAATGCTTTTACATAAAACTGAAATAAGAGTCAGATACGCTGATACTGACCAAATGCACATTGTCTACAACGGGAAATACTTTGAGTATTTTGAGGTTGGAAGAACTGAGATGTTGCGTGATAATGGTTTGCCCTACAGTCTAATCGAAAGTAATGGCTACCTGCTCCCGGTGCTTGAAACAGGCGCGCGCTATTTAAGCCCGGCTCTTTATGATGATCTACTAATTGTAGAATCTTCAGTAAATGAGAAGCCTGAATTCAGAATTCACATCAATTATAGGATTTTCAGAAAAAGCGATAACCTGGCTATTGCCGAAGGCTTTACTGAACATGTCTTTGTAAATAAAGAGACTAGAAAACCTTTAAGACCCCCTGACTTTTTTAACTATGCTATGAAATCCTTTTTTTGAATATATTGATAAACCAAATTTGTCTCAATAAATTATTATGATGTTTGATAAACTAAAGCAGCTTACAAAAGACACTGGCATATATGGAATAAGCACTATCGGAGGAAGAGTACTTACTTTTCTCCTAGTACCTTTCTACACCCACGTATTTGACACGAGACAATTTGGCATATTTTCTACCCTGTATAGCTTTATCGGAGTGCTGAACGTACTTATGCTATATGGAATGGATGCCGCCTATCTTAAGTTTGCTTCAAATCCTGTTATAGGTGATGAAAAGGATAATTTCTCAACTCCTTATCTATCAATACTCTTTGTCGGATTTGCCATTAGCAGTGTAATCGTCTTATCTAAATCTTTGATTTATTCAATTCTAGATATTCCTGCTAATTATTATTATCTGATCTATTATATTGGCGGGATATTACTTCTTGATGCTATTACGGTAATTCCTTTCATCACTCTTCGTCTAGAAAGAAATGCTAAGAAGTTTGCAGTGTTCAAAACTATCAACATTTTGACTAACGTTCTCTTAAATATATTCCTTATTGTCAAGCTAAAATGGGGAATAGAGGCTGTCTTTTTTAGCAACCTAATTGCTTCACTTTCCTCTTTTATTTTACTAATACCTATGGTCATTAAGAAGATAAGAGCTAAAATAAATTTCGAATTGCTTAAAAGACTATTAAAATTCGGGCTTCCTTACTTCCCTGCAGGAATTGCAGCCATGCTAATACAAGGAGTCGACCGCCCTATCATAAATCATCTCACTAATCTCGAAACCGCAGGATTGTATAGTGCAAATTATAAGCTCGGCATCTTTATGATGCTTTTTGTTAATATGTTTCAATACGCCTGGCAGCCATTCTTCCTTCAGAACGCCCAGGAAAAAAACGCAAAAGAAATATTTTCTAAAGTCCTTACCTACTTTACACTTGCAGGAAGCTTTATACTCGTTACCCTTTCTTTATTTATTGACGACATAGTAAAGATTAAGATATTTGGTCATTCAATAATACATCAGTCTTATTTGAGCGGACTAAATATTGTCCCGGCTGTTTTATTCGGATATATGTTCCTTGGTATCTATACTATATTTACTGCTGGTATCTTCATCAAGGAAAAAAGCATATACGTTCCAATTATTACTACTATAGGCGCAGCTGTAAATATAGGTCTGAACTTCTTACTCATTCCCGTCATTGGAATAATGGGTGCAGCACTAGCTACTCTTGCTGCCTATTTTGTTATGGCAATATTATACTTCTTTGTAACACAGAAGTTTTATAAGATTGATTATGAGTATTCCAAAGTATTTAAAATATTTTCATCCCTCGCCATCGTTGCAGTAATATATTATTTGCAGCTCCTGGGAGGTCAATTAAATCTTCTGAATAAATTTTTAATCTTTCTATTATTCGTAATTCTTTTAATGATCTTTAATGTCGGACGGGAAGAGTTTATATTCTTAAGAAACAGATTTGTTAAAAAGAAAATAACGAATTAACAAGCTTGAATATATAAACACACTAATAACCTTTATCTATGAACCATAAACTTTTATGGTTATATAAGAATTAATATGATTTGTCACCATTTTATTCCAAGAAAGTAAATCATGAACGAAGAAATTACCATTAAAATAAAAAGGATCAGCAAAGATTTTGAAGATATTGAGCTTCCAACTTATGCAACCTCCGGTAGTTCGGGTATGGACATAAGAGCTGCCTTAAAGGAAGATATAATCATTAAACACGGAGAAATTGCATTAGTACCGACAAATCTTTCGGTAGAAATTCCTAAAGGCTATGAAATCCAGGTGCGTCCTCGTAGCGGTCTCGCAATAAAACATGGAATCGGAGTCCTTAATTCTCCAGGAACCATTGATGCTGACTATCGTGGTGAAATAAAGATAATTCTTTTCAACTTCAGTAAAGAGGATTTTACAATCTCACGAGGTGATAGAATAGCACAAATCGTCTTATCAAAGATATATATAGCAAAACTAATCAAAACGAATGATCTTTCTGAAAGTTCAAGAGGAGAAGGTGGGTTTGGACATACAGGTAAGGTATAATCGGTCTCTTTATATTTGATCAAACACTTGCTGCTAAATGAATCCTCGTAATTCAAATTACATCAATAAAAATATTTTTTTGTATTAAACAGTTTTTAATCTATAAATTTATTAATATTGAATTAAGAAATAGTTCTTGCTGCCTAAAGGTAGACATACCCAGCCGAATCAAGCAAAAAATTTTAACCAAGGCGTATACACATGTCGGAGTTTGTTCACTTACATAATCATACACATTACAGTCTTCAGGATGGGGCTTGTACAGTCGACGGCTTAATTGAAGCCGCAAAGAAGAACGGCATGAAAGCTGTAGCCCTTACCGATCATGGAGTTATGTATGGCATCGCTGAATTCTATAAGAAGGCAATTAAAGAAGGAATCAAGCCTATACTCGGAATGGAGGCTTACGTTGTTTCTGAAGGTAGTCGTACCGACAGAGGTAAAGCTGAAGATGGTAACGGTAAGAAGAGAGCAAAGCATTATAATCATCTAATCCTTCTTGCAAAAAATAATCAAGGCTATAAAAACTTATCTAAACTATCAACGCTGGGACATACTGAAGGCTTTTATTACAAACCAAGAATTGACCTTGAACTATTACGTGAATATAGGGAAGGGCTAGTATGCACTTCTGCCTGTGCCGGTGGTGTTGTTTCTACCCACTTAGTAAATGGTAATTATGATAAAGCCAAGGAAGTTGCTAAAGCATACAAAGATATTTTTGAGGAAGACTTCTACCTTGAGATTCAAGATCATAATATGGAAGTTGAGAAGAATGTTCTCGAAGGAATGCCCAAGCTTTCTAAAGAGCTGGGAATAAAATTAGTAGCAACAAACGATTGTCACTATATTGAACAAGATCACGCAATCGCTCATAATATACTTCTTCTCCTTTCAGACAAGAATGGAACTGACTATCGCCAACTTCGTTATGGTACTGACCAGGTTTATTTTAAGTCTGCAGATGAGATGACCAAGTTATTTAAGAACTATAAAGGTGCAATTGAGAATACTCTTGAAATTGAATCAAAGATAAACTTGAAAATAGAATCAGGGGGATACCTCTTCCCAAAATTCCCGATTCCCAAAGACTCTCCCGCGCAATCTTTAGACGGCTACATGGAGCTTCTAGCAAGACGGGGTTTAGAAAATAAAATAAAAAATATTAACTCCGAGGTCGAAGAACGATTTAATTTTGAAATAGCTACAATAAAACAAATGGGATTTGCTGGTTACTTCTTAATCGTACAGGATTTCATAAACTCATCTAGAAAAATGAACATCCCCGTAGGTCCCGGAAGAGGGAGTGCTGCCGGAAGCCTTGTTGCCTATGCGCTTGGTATAACGAATATTAACCCTCTTGATTATAACTTACTATTCGAACGTTTTCTAAATCCTTCTAGAAAGTCTATGCCCGATATAGATGTTGATTTTGCCGACGATAAAAGAGGAGAAGTTATTGATTATGTCCGTAATAAATACGGCTCAAATTGTGTCAGTCAGATTATAACTTTTAATAGACTGTCTTCCAAAGCAGTTATTCGCGATGTTGCCCGTGTTCTTAAAATACCTATTCCTACAGTAAACAAAATTACTAAGTTTATTCCTTCAAAGTTTGGTAAGGTTTTCTCAATTGAGCAGGCTCTGAAAGAAGTACCCGAATTAAAATGGGTAAAGGACTCAAAAGAAACAGACATCTTGAACTTAATTAAATACGCAAAAGTTTTAGAGGGAATGAACCGCAACGCATCAAAGCATGCTGCTGGTGTTGTTATTACGCCCGATGATGTTAGTAATTATGTCCCGCTTGCTAACGCAGTTTCCCAAAACGATATCGTAACTCAATTTAACATGAAAGAAATTGAAGGCGCGGGATTATTAAAGATGGATTTTCTTGGACTCCGCACCTTAACAATTATTCGTGATGCTCTAAGTTTAATCAAAAAGAACCACGGTGTTGACATTGATATAGACAATATACCTCTTGATGACGAAAAATCATTTCAGCTGTTTTCTAAGGGACAGACAACCGGAATATTTCAGTTTGAATCTGGACCTATGAGGGAATACTTAAAGAAGTTAAAACCCTCTAGCATTAGCGACCTTTCCGCGATGAACGCTTTATATAGACCTGGCCCAATGGATTTTATTGATGATTTTATTGATAGAAAATATGGTGTCAAGGAAGTAATATACCTTCACCCGATTTTAGAACCCATATTAAAAGAGACTTACGGTATTATTGTTTACCAGGAACAAGTAATCCAGATCGCCAATAAAGTTGGTGCAATGAGCCTTGCAGAGGCTGACATTTTGCGACGAGCTATGGGAAAAAAAGATTTACTCGCAATGGCCCAGCAAAAGTCAAAGTTTGTGGAAGGCGCCGGGAAAAACTCAATACCGAACAAAGTAGCAGAAGAAATTTTTGATGCTATAGATAAGTTTGCTAACTATGGCTTCAATAAAAGCCATTCAGTTGCTTATAGTTATGTAGCTTACCAAACAGCCTACTTGAAGGCTCACTACACAGCAGAGTTTTTAGCTGCTAACTTAACTAACGAATTTGGTAACAAGAATAAAGTATCCAATTTTTTGGAAGACTGCCGGAAATTAAAGATTGAAGTACTTCCGCCCGACGTTAATAATCCAACAGTATCCTTTGACGTCGTAGATGAGAAAATTAGATTCGGGATGTCAGCAATAAAAAACGTTGGTATCAATGCAGTGGAAGAAATTATTCGCTCACGAAATAAATTGGGAAGAGACTTTACAAGTATTTATGATTTTTGCTCTAATGTAGATACCAGACTTGTAAATAAACGGTCTCTTGAAGGCTTGGTAATCGCTGGAGCCTTCGATAATACTAATAAGAATAGAGCCCAATTGTTTGATGCCGTGGAAAGCGCATTAGAGTTTGGGCACAAGGCTTTACAATTCCAAAGCACATCACAAAATAGTTTATTCGGAAGTGCAGAAGATGTAATGAAGATATCTGAGCCAAAACTTCCTGATACAAAACCATGGACAGAAAAAGAAAAATTAGCTAGAGAGCGTGAGGTAATAGGATTTTATGTCACCGGACACCCTCTTCAAAAATATGAAGTTGAGTTTCGATCATTTGCTACAATTCATCTCGGCGAAACAGAAGAATTAGAAGAACAAAAGGTTGGTTCGGTAAGAGCCTGTGGAGTAATAACTTCATTGGAAACTAAAATTGACAAATCCGGAAAATTAATGGCTTTTTTAACACTTGATGATTTTTCTGGTTCATGCGAAGCTTTAGTCTTTTCAAAAACCTATGATAAATATGGAAAATACTTAACTGAAGAAGAATGCGTATTTATTATAGGAAGACCTGAAAGCAGCGGAGATGCTATCAAAATTCATATTGAAGATGTAATTCCGCTTGAGGCGGCTCGTGAAAGATTTACGGAGAGTGTAAACATAGCAATTGATTCGGCGACTGGCTCTGTTGATAAGATTATGGCATTAAAGTCAGTACTGGAAAATAACAAAGGAAATATTCCTGTTTATATAAGCCTGGCTAATAACGGCTCAAAGCAGCGTCTCTTTTTCCTAAAAGATTATAGGGCAAAAATAACGAATGATTTTGTCCAAGAAATAAATAGGGCTCTTGGGGAGGATTCAATAACGTTTAGAGGCAAAAAATAAAACGTCATTATATTATTTAAACAAAATCAAAGCTAATTATTTTTGAAATGATCAAGTTCACTAATAAAGATTTCTGTATTGTGTAACAGGCTTCGATTTTGTAATTTTCCTATTCTAATTTCACAACAATTAAGGCTATTGATGGAAGCAATTGACAATAAGGACTTTTGGGCAATTATACTTGGCGCTTCTTCAGGGTTTGGCGAAGCAACAGCTATTAAATTAGCCGAAGATGGTTTTAACATTGTGGGCATTCATCTTGATCGTCAAGCAACGATGTCTAATGTTGACAGAATTGTGAATGAAATAAAATTCACTGGTTCAAAGTCTCTCTTCTTTAATGTAAATGCAGCCGACGACATCAAAAGAAAAGAAATTATATCTGAATTAAAAAAGATATCAAACGGGAAACCTATCGTAAAAGTATTAATGCATTCTCTGGCATTCGGTTCATTAAAACCGTTTATTCCGCAACCGGGTGAGCAGCCGTTAACCAAACCTCAAATGGAAATGACAATGGATGTAATGGCAAATTCTCTAGTTTATTGGACACAGGATTTAGTAATGAATAATTTACTTGCAAATAAAGCTAGAATTTTTGCAATGACTAGCTCAGGCGGGCATTCTGCAATACCTGCTTATGGAGCAGTATCCGCTGCAAAAGCTGCACTAGAATCCCATTGCCGTCAACTTTCAAGCGAATTAGGATTCATGGAAGTTTCGGTTAATCCTATAATGGCCGGCGTGACTGATACTCCTGCTTTAAGAAAAATACCGGGTAATATTCCAATGATAGAAGTTGCAAGAAGAAAAAATCCTCGTTCCCGTTTAACTACTCCTAATGATGTGGCAAAAGTCATTTCACTTCTTTGTAAAGACGGCGGCGAGTGGATCTCTGGTGGCTTAATTCATGCTGATGGTGGAGAAGATGTGGTGAATTTTATTGGTCAAGGAGAACCTCAAGACAAATCAATTAATATTTAAATTAAGAAGGATATTATGAAACCAATTACAATTACAGATGAAAATTTTGATGCTGAAGTCATTAATTCCGATAAACCGGTGCTAATAGACTTTTGGGCGGTATGGTGCGGTCCATGCAGGATGATAGCTCCTATAGTTGAGGAGTTAGCTGTTGAGTATTCAGGTAAGCTGAAAATAGGTAAATTAGATGTCGATAATAATCAGCAGACCTCTATAAAATTTGGAGTTCGCAGCATCCCTACATTGTTGATATTTAAAGACGGGAAGTTAAAGGACACAATAATTGGGGCGGTTCCGAAAGCTCAAATCGTAAATAAGCTAAATGCCGTTCTATAAATAATTGCTTACAGTTTCAAATTGAATAAATCGTTGGAGAACTATGAAAAAAATCATTATAACTGATTCCGTTGATAAAAAGTGTGCAGGGATATTAGAGGCAGCCGGATTTGAAGTTACTTATAAGCCGGGTATGCCAAAAGAAGAAATTCAAAAAGTCATAAAAAATTTTAATGGAATGGTAGTAAGAAGTGATACTCAAGTAACCCCTGACCTAATTGAGTTAATGGATAACATGGAGGTCATTGGGAGAGCGGGCGCCGGTGTCGATAATATTAACCTTGAAGCTGCAACTCGTAAAGGAGTAATTGTTATGAATACTCCTGGCGGCAATACAATTTCCACAGCGGAACATACAATGGCATTAATGCTTTCAATGTGCAGAAACGTGGCTCAATCGAATCAATCATTAAGGTCGGGCAAATGGGAGAGAAAGAAATTCAGTGGAACCGAATTGTGGGGTAAAACTTTAGGGGTGATAGGGCTTGGGAAAATTGGGCGGGAGGTAGCAGTTAGATCTAAAGCCTTCGGTATGACGGTTATTGGCTATGATCCTATTTTATCTGAAGAAATAGCAGGAAAAATAGGTGTTGACCTTGTTGACCTTGAAACTGTATTCAAAACTTCCGATATAATTACTGTGCATGTTCCCTTAAGTGAAGAGACAAAAAATCTGTTTTCAGATGAGACACTTCAAAAATGTAAAGACGGAGTTAAACTTATAAATTGTGCTCGTGGAGGGATTATAAATGAGGTTGCACTCGTAAAGGCCTTAAACTCCGGAAAAGTATCTGCGGCGGCGTTGGATGTTTATACAAAGGAACCACCTGAATTTACAGGTGAACTAATCCAACACCCAAAAGTTGTAACCACACCTCATCTCGGAGCATCAACAGACGAAGCGCAGGAGAAAGTTGCTGTCCAGATTGCAGAACAAATGGTTGATCTGTTTAATCAAAAAGGTGTAAGGGGAGCTGTAAATGCAGCAGCAGTTGAATCTGCCGGAAATAAAGATCTTATACCGTACGTAAAGCTTGCTGAAAATCTAGGCATGCTGCATTCACAATTGAATATGGGACAATTAAAAAAAATAAATATTAACTACAGCGGTGAACTATTGCATTCATCAATGACATTACTTTCTACTGCAGTTTTAAAAGGATTTTTGTCAAAAAAAATGACAGCTGGAGTCAATTTGATAAATGCCCCTTTTCTTGCAAAGGAAATGGGAATTAAGTTGAACGAAACTAAATTAGGCGCAAATTCAAATTATTCAAACTTAATGTCAGTTGAATTTATTACAGATAAAGAAACTCGAATGCTGGCTGGAACTGTTTTCGGTAATAGTGAGATCCGGGTTGTTCATATCGATGAATTCCATTTGGAGTTAAATCCTGAAGGAAATATGTTATTCTATGCAAATATTGACAAACCTGGAATGCTTGCAAAAGTTGGTAAAATTTTAGCTGAAGCAAATATCAATATTGCTGGTCTTTCTCTTGGTAGATTGGACCTTGGCAAAAAGGCTTTGACGGTAATTAATGTTGATAGTGAAATCGGAAAAGAGGTAGTTAAGTCTATTTCTGAAGTTGGCGGGGTAACAGAAGTTTATGCAGTGAAAGTATAAATAGACTATTATTAGAGCTAGGTTTTTTTGAATTATTGTCTTTTTATATACTTGACTAGAAAATAAGTGAGTAGTATTTTTATCATAGTCTTGTTATCAAAATAATGATTATTTAAACAGGCACCACAATACCTATGTTGGTTCCGGAACTTTTAATTTAATTACTGACTTTAATTATGAAAAGTAAAATTCTACTAATTGTCATTCTCTCCTTATCTTCAATTGGATTTGCTCAAGAAAATAAGAGTCTGTTTGACTTTGATTATGCTCAATTTGCTTATGATTCTACTTCAAATTACGTTGAGTTCTATTACTCCCTTAATCAACACGCATTTACAATCAAACCATTTGATACTGCAAAATATATTGATGGAATATTAAAATTATCACTTGAAGATACGATGTCAAATAAATACATCGTAAACAAAGAATGGGAAATTAAGCGTTCCATTAATGATAGTACCGACAATTCAAAAAATTTTGTAGGCTTATTAGATTTTGTTATTCCTAAAGGTGATTATAAATGTATTATAAGTGTTACAGATGTTTATAATAAAAAGAATGAAAAAATAATTAATGATTTTGTTAGAGTCAGACCATTTGCAGTTGATAGTCTTTCCCTTAGTGATATTCAACTATCATCAAAGATAGTAGAGAATAGCTCTGATAAAAATTCCCTATTTTACAAAAATACTTTTGAGGTTACACCAATCCCAACTCTTGTTTTTGGCGAAAACCTCCCTGTTGCTTATTATTATTTTGAGGTTTATAATAAATTAAAAAACAATAATGACGGATTTCTAAAGCTGGATTGCTTTATAAAAAACAGCCGTGGTAAAATTGTTTTTAATAAAGTTAGCTTAATCACTAACAAAGTTGAATCCCAGGTACAAGTTGGAGCAGTTCCTATAATTAAATTTCCAACGGATACTTACTTAATGAAAATTGCACTTCTTGATAGTGCGAAAAACTTTGGTGTTGTATCCTCAAAAAGATTTTTTGTTTATAACCCGGGAATTAAAATTGTAGATACTATTTCAAGTCAACAATCCTCAGTACTTGGGAGTATCTTCGGAGTAATGTCTAATGAAGAATGTGATAATATTTTTGCAGAGGCAATTTATGTTGCCAATAATACGGAGATCGATCAGTACAAAAAATTAACTGATGTTGATGCAAAACGACATTTTCTATACGACTTCTGGAAAAAAAGAAATCCTAAATCTGCTACATCACAAAACGAGTATTTTACAGAATATATGGCTCGTGTAAAAGAAGCAGATCAAAAATACAGAAGTTTCAAAACACCAGGATGGAAAACTGACAGGGGCAGAGTTTTAATAATGTATGGCGCACCAAGTGAGATTGATAGGTATCCAAACCAAACAGATACTAAGCCTTATGAAGTTTGGCATTATAACGATATTGAAGGCGGTGTAGTTTTTGATTTTGCGGATCTGACAGGTTTTGGAGATTACCAGCTAGTTAATTCGACAAAGCGAGGCGAAATGAGTGACGACAATTGGCAACAAAGAATTTCGACAAATTAGTTTGCCCCACATAACGATTTCTTGTTTTGAATAAATATGTAATTATTGGAAACGTTGTTTCATTATATTTGTTCAATTCTCTAAGAGTTACAACTTGTGAAAATATATATCTCTTAGTGGCCTTTATCAGAATTAATCCCTTCAACAGAAGCGCGTTTTTCAATTATGAGGAGTAATTTCTTAACTTTGCTTCTTTACTTTAGGTGATTTTAGATCTGATGACCGATAAAATTGAATATATTATTTTTATTGCATTCAGTAGACTTTTTAATATTCTAGGATTAAAAACTTCCAGAAAATTTTCTTATCTGCTTGCTTTTATTTTTTTCTTCGTTATCCCAATTAGAAAACAAGTTACTTTAGGAAACCTTAAATTAGCATTTCCGGAATACCCATTAAAAAAAATCAGAAAAATTGCATTTGAAAGCTATCGAAGCTTTGCCATTACATTGATAGAAATTTTATATATTCCTAACATGACCTGTGACCAAGTTGAAAGTTTAATCATTTGTAGAAATAATGATTTTATTATTGAAAAATATAGAGAAAACAGGGGCATTATTTTACTTTCCGCTCATTTTGGTAATTGGGAAGCTATGGCAGTTTCCTTAAGCCTGCAATTGAAAATATCTTTCTCGACAGTAATTAAAGCTCAACGAAATATGCTTGTTTCTGATTGGCTAAATAAAATGAGATCAAAATGGGGGAATAAAATTGTTCCTCTAGGGATATCAGTTAGAGAAGTTTATAAGGCATTGAAAGATAAAAATATTGTTGCGATGGTTGCAGACCAACGCGGCCCTCAAGATGGAATTAGAGTGAATTTTTTCGGAAGGAAAGCTGCAATTTATGCAGGCCCTGCAGCACTGGCGTTAAAAACAAAATCGCCTCTGCTTTTTGCTGTTGCAGTTAGACAACCTGATTACACATATATTACAAGTTTTGAAGAGGTAAAAATGAATAATTTACCTGACGATGAAGAAGAAAAAATAGTAGAGATAAGTCAAAGGCACACTATATTATTGGAGCAAGCGATTAAAAGAAATCCGGAACAATGGCTCTGGATGCATAAAAGATGGAAATATTAGTTTAGATGGAAAAAATTTTAATTATACAAACAGCCTTTATTGGTGATGCCATTCTAACTTTGCCAATGATTCAAAAACTTAAAGATCTTTACCCCAAATCAATAATTGATGTATTGGCAATTTCATCAACAAGGGAAATTTTTTCTGCATCACCTTTTGTAAATGAAGTAATTATAGTGGATAAGCATAAAAAGCATAAATCTTACATCTCGCTTTTAAAATTTTCTAAAGGACTTAAGGCAAAAAATTATTCGAGAGTATATTCGCCGCATCGATCTTTCAGAAGTGCTTTAATTGTGTTTAATCTTAAGGCAAAAGAATCATATGGTTTCTCTACAAGCGCATTCAAAAATGTTTATAAGAATTTAATATTTTATTCTAATGCAAATCACGAAATTCAAAGAAACTTGGACCTAATTGGTTATAAATACGACGACAATTCCTGGCGAATTCAACCAGAGGTGGAAATTCCCCAACGCGTAGAGCAAAAAGTTAAAGAATTTTACTCAAATGTATCGGGAAGTGAATTTATAGCTATTGCTCCGGGAAGTATATGGAATACAAAAAAGTATCCTATATATTACTACGAAGAATTAATAAAAATTTTAAAAGAAAAATTTATTATTATACTAATAGGAAGCGAAAACGAAAAAGAAATTTGCAATGAAATAGCATTTAAGTTTGGTAATGATGTAATTTCAACAGCAGGAAAATTTTCACTATTGGAATCAATCGAGATACTAAAGAAAACGAAAATGTTAGTCTCAAACGATAGTGCGCCAACACATTTAGGAATGTGTGCGGGTATTCCCGTGCTGACTCTTTTTTGCTCGACTATTCCGGGGTTTGGGTTCTATCCATATAGTGAAAAAAGTTCTTATTTAAGCTATGATGATATTCCATGCAAGCCATGTGGCCTCCACGGAAGGAAGAAATGCCCAATCAAAACTTTTGCTTGCGGATTGGAGCTAACACCTAAAATCGTTATTACAAAAATTGAGGAAATGTTAAATGCTTGCGATTAAAAGTGCCGCTTTAATTAATATTGATAAGGATTGTGATGTTGCTATAGCTGAAGCAAAAAAGCTATACTTAGAAGGATCAGTCTTTATTTATCCTACGGATACTATATATGGGCTAGGTGCTAATCCATTTAACGAGGAAGCAGTAAAGAGAATTTACCAAATAAAAGAGCGTGAGAAAGAGAAAGCCTACATTATGCTTATTAATAGTATCGAAAATTTGCTTAAATATGTAGAGGTAAAAGCAGAAAATCATTTGGACTTTCTTTTAGCGATTTGGCCAAACCCAGTATCAGTAGTATTGAACCTTAATTTTAAGACTCAAGAGTTATTAAAAACAAAAACAGCAGCCTTCAGGATTCCAAATCACCGGTTTTGCTTAAAGCTATTAACAAACCTTCAAATGCCATTGATATCTACCAGTGTTAATAAATCAGGACAAGCCCCATTGAACGAACTAAGTCTATTTGAAAGTGAATTGTCCTCAGAAGTTAGTGCAATTTTTTATTCAAAAAAAAAATCTTTCATAAATTCTTCGACGCTCATAGACTTAAGCGAAAGCAATCCTCGCCTAATTCGAGAAGGAAAAATTAAATTTGATGATTTAATGGCAAAGTTCAAATGAATAAAATAAAAAATATACTCCAAAATTTATTTGCAAAGATAAACTTTAAGAGTATTAAGAAAATTAAAAGTTTCTCAGTTATTATCGTTCCAGAAGAAGTTGGGCTTCAGGCAAAATCAAAAAAATTTACAGTAAAATATGCTTCTTGGCTATTACTACTTTACACTTTTATATTATTAATAGGTGGATTTTATCTTATTAGTTTCACACCGCTTAAAAGTATTTTTGCCCCAGGTAGATCTGGTTTAAGCACGTCCGATATTAGAAGACTGGATGACCTAAACCGGCGAATAATTTTTTTGACACGAGACCTTGAAAGCCTTAAAACCACAAACGAGCAATTAAAAGATGCTATGATCCTTGGTGATTCAACGCTAGTTGATTCTTTAAAGAAAAACAATGATTCCTCAGACCAACAAAACAATAATCCGTTTGGAGATGATATTTATTCAATAATAAGAAAAATGTTTAAAGATAAGGTTATTCAAGAAACCGATGACAATCATTTTATGTACCCAACTACTGGCTTTATAAGTCGAGGATTTATGCCTGAGATTGGGCATATGGGAATCGACTTTGTTGTGAAGGTGGGAAGTCCTGTTTATGCAGCAGCAAGCGGTTATGTTGTGTTCGCTGGCTATACAGTTCGCGACGGTTATATGATTATCTTAAGTCATCCTAATGATTATATTTCCCTCTATAAACATTGTTCAGTATTACTGAAAAAGACGCACGATATTGTTTTTGAAGGAGAAACAATAGCGTTAAGTGGAAATACCGGCGAACTTACTACAGGTCCACATCTTCATTTTGAGATTTGGAAAGATGGAAAAGCCATAAATCCGATAAAACTTTTAACTAATTATTGAAGGAGTAATAAAATTGAAAAATATTTCGGTAGGGAGAGATGCAATAACTATTATTAGTTCAGGAGTTATAATTGAGGGTAAGTTATCAAGCGACGGAAGCGTAAGAATTGACGGAATAATAAAAGGCGATTTAAATGCCCACGGAAACATTACTATAGGCGAACATGGAGAAATAATAGGTGAAGTTAAAGGAAGTTCTATTACATTAGGCGGAAAAGTTTATGGTTCAATTAATGCGGAGGAAAAAATAGTTCTCGAGCCGAAATCATTACTTAAAGGAGATTTAATTACAAAGATTCTCGTAATAGAAGAAGGAGCACTATTTGAAGGAACCAGTCAAATGAATTTGTCTGCGATTAAAACCGAATAATTTCTTAATCAAGAATCACAAAACAAATGAAAGAAAATGAGCCAAGAAAAGACGAGGATCATAATTCTAATTCGTGGGTAGGATATTTAGGATTAGGTTCACAATTAGCAATTACGGTAGTCATCATGGTTTTACTCGGTGTATGGTTGGATAAAAAATTTGCTACCGAGCCTGTTTTAACGATAATTTTTTCTTTTATCGGAATTGCGGGCGGAATGTATAATTTCATAAAAACTACTCTTAAGTCCGATAAATGAAAAAAGTAAAAAGCACGATCCTTATTTCAGTAGGGATATTTGCTTTAGTTGATTTTATATTATTTGCTTTGTGCTTTACATCTATCATTTCCGTAAAACTGTTTTACTCCATAATTATTGCCTCTATGATTAATTTACAAAACCTTCTCTGGGTCTTATTTTCGATCAAAAAAGAGATGAATGCTAATAGAGACGTGTTATTTGGTCCATTTTTCAAACTGATGCTACCGCGTATTATATTGATGTTAATACTTATAATTATTTCCCTTAAATTCTTGGATATATATCGGAATAGTTTTATATTTTCTATCCTGATTTTTTATATATTTTGCCTAAGTATAGAAATAAAGTTACTAACCGGTGAGAAATACTGATAAAATTGTATGTTTTTAAGCCAAAATGTTAATAATGTAGCCGTAGTTGACACATTGAAAAGGGCTGCGCAAAACAATAGTGATCCTAGTTGGATTATGCATCACGTTCTGGATGGGCATAGTATTAGCTTTGAGCCTTTCGGAACATTATTACTTCCTCAGTTTCACATTTTTGGTTTTGACCTATCAATAACAAAACACGTATTTTTCATTTTCTTAATTGCTGCTATTCTTATACTTATTTCATTATTAGCTGCTAGATCTTATAAAAAATCCATTATTCCAAAAGGATTTGCAAATCTTTTTGAAGTTTTAATACTTTTTGTTCGTGACGAAATTGTGGCTCCATCTATTGGAAAGGGATATGAAACTTATTTGCCTTATTTACTTACATTATTTTTCTTTATCCTATTAAGTAATTTATTTGGCTTAATACCTTATTCAGTAACAGTTACAGGAAATATAGCAGTTACGGCAGCCCTGGCCAGTATTTCTTTCATAGTAACCCAGTTTGCTGGTATTAAGAGTCACGGTACAATTAAGTATTTTAAAGGATTAGTACCTTCGGGTATGCCGAAATTGATTTTGATAATTATAATTCCACTTGAAATATTGGGATTATTTACAAAACCTTTTGCTTTGTGTATACGTCTTTTTGCCAACATGATTGCTGGTCATATTGTTATTTTTTCCTTACTAGGATTAATCTTTATTATGCATTCAATTTATGTTGCTCCCGTATCAGTCGGTTTTGCACTATTCATAGAGCTATTAGAATTATTAGTTGCAGTTATTCAGGCATATATTTTTACGATGTTAACTGCTCTTTTCATCGGTATGTCAGTACATTCAGATCATTAATTTTTTTAACAAAACAAAAATATTTAAGGAGAACAAAATGAATTTAGCATGGTTGGCGGCAGGAATTGGTGCAGGATTGGTAGTAATCGGTGCAGGAATTGGAATAGGAAAGCTAGCAGCATCAGCTATGGACTCTATGGGAAGACAGCCGGAGGCAATTTCGCCCATTAGAACAGCTATGATTATTGCCGCTGCACTAATTGAAGGTGTTTCTTTTTTTGGTCTTGTTATTTGCATCCTTTTAGCGTTCAAGGCTTAACTTTGTTGTTTTAGCTCGAATAAAAAAATATAGAAAGTTTTAATATGCTAACCTTTTTTAGCTTTTTAGTGTTGACATGGGAACAAGAAGGCGGCGGCAGTTTAATTGACGTTAATCCGGGAGTAGTTTTTTGGACAGTTGTTACTTTTTTCTTTCTTCTGTTAATTCTCAGAAAATTTGCATGGAAGCCGATTCTCATTGCTTTGGACCAACGTGAGAATTCAATTAGGGAATCATTAGATAAAGCAGAAAAGGCCAAGCAAGAAGCACAAAAAATTCTGGATGAAAATCAGGCTAACCTTGCAAAAGCTGATGAAGAATCAAAAAAGATTATAAATCAAAGCAAGATTTATGCAGAAAAAATCAAGGATCAAATTATTAGCGAAAGTAAATTAGTCGCGAAAAAGATTATCGATGAAGCATCTGATGAAATCGAAAGAAAAAAAGATGCAGTGTTTGATGAATTATTAAATCAGATTACAGATATTGCTGTTCACGCTGCCGGAAAAATTTTGAATGAGAACCTTAATTTGGAAACTCAGAAAAAAATTGTAACAAAATACATCCAAGAAATAACAAAAAATTGATTCTATGAGTGAATATAAAGTCTCGGTCAGATATGCAACTTCCTTGCTGGATATAGCAATAGAAAAGAATATCGTTGAAACAGTTTCAAGAGACGTGGAATTAATTCATTCGACAATGGAATCAAGCAGGCAGCTTCAATTGGCGCTTGCTAGTCCTGTTGTTAAGTCAAACATAAAGCTGGCCGTACTTGAAGGAATATTTGATGATAAGGTCGGAGATGAAATGAAGAAGTTTCTGAAATTCCTAGTTGAAAAAAAACGCGAAAATCTCTTGAATAGCATTGCTAGTATTTATATTGAATTGCGAGACAAGTATTTAGGGATTGTAAATGTAAATGTGCGTACTGCTGTTAAATTTGCTGATGAACAGATGAGTCAACTAAAAAGTAATTTTGAAAATTATTTGAAAAAGAAAGTAAGAATTAATTTTTTAATTGACTCTGCAACTATTGGCGGCTTTATAGCGCAAGTGGGTGATACTGTTTTCGATGCATCACTAAGCCATCAATTGGAATTATTGAAAAAACAATTACTAAAGGGTGGAGTCTCATTAAATTAAAAAGAGTTAAAAAGGAAAAAATATAATGGCTGAAGTAAGACCGGATGAAATTTCGGCAATACTAAGAAAACAATTATCGGGTTACGAAAACGAAATAGATATATACGACGTTGGCACTGTCTTGCAAGTCGGAGATGGTATAGCTAGAGTTTACGGGCTTTCAAAGGTTATGTCAAGTGAACTTGTGGAATTTCCTAATGATGTTTTTGGGATGGTGTTAAACCTCGAAGAGGACAGCGTTGGTTGCGTCCTTTTTGGTGATTCTACTTTAGTTAAGGAAGGCGATGTTGTTAAAAGGACTAAAAGAGTTGCCTCGATGCCTGTGGGGGAAGAAATGCTTGGTAGAGTTATTACTCCGCTCGGATTTCCCATAGATGGAAAGGGAGCTATAAACACCACGAAATTCTCTCCTATTGAACGAAAGGCATTGAGCGTTGTTCAGCGTCAACCCGTTAAGGAACCACTTCAAACCGGTATAACAGCAATCGATGCAATGATTCCTATTGGCCGCGGACAAAGAGAATTAATTATCGGTGATAGGCAAACAGGAAAGACAGCTGTAGCGGTTGATGCTATAATCAATCAAAAATATACTCACACTGAAGAAGCAAAAAATCTTGGAATTCAACCTGTTTATTGTATCTACGTTGCAATAGGACAAAAAAGTTCGACCGTTGCTCAAGTGGTTGCAAAATTACACGAGCACGGCGCAATGGATTTTACAACCGTTATCTCTGCAGCAGCTTCAGAGCCGGCTCCTCTCCAATTTATTGCCCCTTATTCAGGAGCAACTTTAGGGGAATATTTTCGGGATAACGGGAAACACGCATTAGTAATTTATGACGATCTTTCAAAACAAGCTGCTGCATACCGCGAACTTTCGCTATTACTTAGAAGACCTCCGGGAAGAGAGGCTTATCCAGGTGATGTGTTTTATCTTCATTCACGACTTTTAGAGCGTGCTTCAAAATTGAATGATAATTTAGGCGGAGGCAGTCTTACAGCACTTCCGATAATAGAAACTCAGCAAGGTGACGTCTCTGCTTATATTCCTACGAATGTAATCTCTATTACTGATGGGCAGATTTATCTTGAATCAAATTTATTTAATGCAGGAGTGAGACCTGCTATAAATGTAGGTATTTCAGTTTCGCGTGTTGGTGGTAATGCTCAAATCAAAGCAATGAAAAAAGTTGCTGGGACTTTAAAGCTTGATTTGGCACAATACCGAGAATTAGAAGCTTTTGCAAAGTTCGGTTCTGATCTTGATAAATCAACTCAAAGAACCCTCTCTCGTGGTATCAGGCTAGTGGAGTTATTGAAACAAGGACAATACGCTCCGATTACTATTGAACGCCAAGTCGTAAGCGTTTATTTGGGCACGAATGGATATCTTGATGAGATTTCAGTCAATGATTTGGAGAGGTTTATAAAGGAAATTCTTGATTATATCGAAGTTAATCATAACAATATTTTTAGTGTAATTAAAAAGGAAAAACAGTTAAACGACGATACAAGTGAAATGCTAAAGCTTATCGTAAAAGAATTTTCCGGCGTATTTAAAGCAAGCGCGTAAAGTCAAAAAATAATATAATGGCAACGTTACGAGATATAAAAGGAAGAATTAAAGGCGTTCAAAGTACGCAAAAAATTACCAAGGCAATGAAAATGGTTGCAGCGGCGAAATTGCGCCGTGCACAAGATACAATTGTAAACGCACGTCCCTATGCGAAACAAATTTTCGAATTACTTTCCCACTTGGCTACAGAAGATGATGTAACTAACAATCCATTTCTTCAAAATAAAGAAGTTAAAAATGTTGCCATAGTCGTTGTAACTGCTGACAGGGGGCTTTGCGGAGCTTTTAACGCAAATATAATCAAAGAAGCAAACCGATATATTAAAGAAGAACTTGGTGAAAATGTTAATGTCTCAATTTTTAGTGTTGGTAAAAAAGGATATGACTTTTTCTTCAAAAGAGACTTTAAGATTGTCGGAAAAAAAACAGGCATTTTTTCCGCTTTGCGTTATGAATACTCTTTGGAGATTATAGATGATATCATTAAAGGTTATTTGAATGATTCGTTTCAGAAAGTACTTGTCATTTATAACGAATTTAAATCTATAATTCAGCAAAAAATAGTTGTTGAACAATTTTTGCCGGTTCCAGTCAAGTTGATTACTGAGAACAGTGCTTATTCGACAGCATTACCTAACTACATATTTGAACCTGACCAGAAATATATCTTTAATTATCTTTTGCCTAAACATTTGAAAGCTCAAATGTGGCGCATACTCTTGGAGTCGAATGCCTCTGAATTTGGCGCTCAAATGACTGCTATGGATAACGCTACAACAAATGCTAAGGAGCTTATTAGGACACTGCAGCTGAAATATAACAAAGAACGTCAAGCCGCAATTACTAAGGAGATCTTAGAAATTGTTTCTGGAGCAAATGCCTTAATGGTAGGTTAACCACAGATGTTTGAAGATTTATCACTTAAAATTGATACCGTATTAAAGAAAGTCAACGGGCAAGGAAGGCTTACCGAAAAGAATATTTCGGAATCTTTAAGAGAAATTCGTCGTGTTCTTTTGGAAGCAGATGTTAATTATAAAGTAGCTAAGGAGTTTATTGACAGCGTTTCTGCAAAAGCATTAGGAAAGGAAGTAATAGCGTCAATTACCCCAGGGCAGTTGATTACTAAGATAATTTATGATGAATTAACCATACTTCTTGGTGAAAACCACAATGAAATAAAGTTAAACGGTTCTGGTATTACCTCTATTCTGGTTGTTGGATTGCAGGGTTCAGGTAAGACAACTTTTAGTGCTAAGTTAGCTAAAAGACTTTTGGATAGTGGCAGAAAGATTTTATTGGTAGCTGCCGATGTTTATAGGCCAGCCGCCGTTGAGCAATTGAAAATATTAGGCGGGCAAATAAATGTACCTGTTTTTTCTATTGAAGAAAAAAATGCACGTAAAGTTGCATTAGAATCTATTATATTTGCAAAAGAAAAAAATTTTGATACTGTAATTATTGATACTGCCGGACGACTTCATGTAAATGAAGAGATGATGGCAGAAGTTGCCGATATTATAAAGTTAATTGAGCCAACGGAATCTCTGTTCGTTGTAGATTCCATGACAGGGCAGGATGCCGTTAATTCGGCAAAAGCTTTTAGTGAAAAAGTTAATTATGACGGAATAGTTTTAACTAAGTTGGACGGTGATTCGAGGGGCGGTGCAGCTCTTTCAATCCGTGCTGTTGTAGGAAAGCCAATAAAGTTTATTAGTAATGGTGAGAAGCTTAATGCTCTAGAAAGTTTTTTCCCTGCCCGCCTTGCTTCAAGAATTTTAGGGAAAGGCGATATAATTTCCCTTGTTGAAAAGGCTCAAGAAAGTATTGATGAAAATGAAGTTGAAGAACTTGAAGAAAAATTAAAGAGAAATAAATTTGATTTTGATGATTTTCTTAAGCAAATTAAACTCATAAAGAAAATGGGTTCTTTGTCATCTCTATTGGGAATGATTCCAGGATTAGGAAATCAGCTAAAAAATGCCAAAATTGATGACAATGCTTTTATAAAAATTGAAGCGATCATAAATTCAATGACGAAGCAGGAAAGAAAATTACCCAAAATACTTAACGGGAATAGAAGAAAAAGAATTGCTAAAGGAAGTGGAACATCAATCCAAGATGTAAATCGTTTGTTAAAGCAATTTTCTGAGATGCAAAAAATGATGAGCAAATTTTCCAAAAATGGTTTTGGAAAATCATTAACTAATTTTAAGTTTAATTGAAAAGTGAATAATATTTGGAGGTTCAAATAATTTGGCAGTTAAGTTAAGACTAAGAAGAATGGGAAAGAAGAAGCAACCTATATATAAGGTTGTTGCAGCCGACTCACGATCGCCGAGAGATGGAAAGTTCCTAGAATCTATCGGTTTATATAATCCATTGACAAATCCATCTACTTTAGAGATAAAAGAGGATAGAGCATTATATTGGTTAGGAGTTGGTGCTCAGCCAACAGATACAGTGAAAAGCTTGTTGAGGCAAAAAGGAATAATTCTTAAAAAGGAATTGTTACGACGTGGTTTATCTGAAGAGAAAGTGCAAGATGAACTTAATAATTGGGCAAAATTGCATGAAGCCAAACTTTTAAGTGGTTCTTCAAAAAAGAAGACTAAAAATGAAGTCGTTTCAGCAGAAAAGGCCAGCGAAAAAGTTGACTTAGTAGAAAATATTGAAAAAGGTACAGCAGAAGTTAAGGGCGCTGCTTCTGTAGAAAATGCTACTGAATAAGAGTAAATAATTTTTCTCAAATTCTGAAGTATAACTGTACATTATTTCTAAAAGCTCCCGTGCTGTAAATATAGGAGGCTTCTTCCCATGAAAGAATTCATTGAATATATCGCTAAACACCTTGTGGACAATCCAGATGGTGTTGTTATCGAAGAGAAAACCCCCGAAGACAACAAAGTTGTACTTTCTCTGAAAGTACAAGCCGATGATGTTGGAAAAGTTATCGGAAAGCAAGGGAAAACTGCTCAAGCAATGAGAACACTTCTTACTGCAGTTGCTGCAAAAGAAGGCAAAAGAGCAATTTTGGAAATTTTGGATTAGTAGGTCAAACCATTTTTTCAGTGAGCGAATATTTTCTAATTGCAAGAATTGAATCAGATTATGGTAAGGAAGGCTTTGTAAAAATTACTTCCTTTTCAGATTTCCCTGAGAGGTTCTTTAATCTTCAAAAGGTTTATGTTGAATTTTTTGATGATAAAAAGGAGTTCTTTGTAGAAAAGACAAAGAAAGTTAATGATTTTATATTTCTTAAGTTTAGAAATTTCGATTCGCAAAAGGATATTCAATCTCTTATAGGGAAAGAAATTTTTGTTGACGAACAAAGTTTGATTGCACTTCCCGAGGGCTACTTTTTTGTTCATGATCTTTTAGGAAGTAAAGTCTACAGAAATAACTTGGAGTTCGGAGTTTTAGCTGATGTTCTTACCTTACCTGCAAATGATGTCTATGTCATTAAACATGGTAGCGAAGAATTGTTGGTCCCGGCAGCATTTGAATTTATAGAAAAATTTGATCCTATAAATAAAATTTTGGTTTTGAAGCCGGGAGATAGTTTTTATGACGATGATGAGGATTGATATAATTTCCGCAGTACCAGACCTTCTTTTAAGCCCGCTTAATACAAGCATTATTAAAAGAGCTCAGGACAAAGGTAAAATAAAAATCTATATCCATAATCTAAGAGACTATGCTTTTAATAAGCATAAGCAGATTGATGATAAACCTTTTGGAGGAGGGCCGGGAATGGTTCTAAAGCCCGAACCGTTCTTCGAATGCATTGAAAAACTTTTACAAGAGAGAAATTATGATCATATAATTTTCACTTCACCCAAAGGGAAAATTTTTGATCAAAAGACTGCAAATAAATTATCTCTTGCAAATAACATAATGTTCATAACTGGGCATTATAAAGAAATTGACGATCGAGTGCGTCAGAAATTTGCTACAGATGAAATTTCTATTGGCAATTTTGTTTTAACGGGTGGTGAATTACCAGCTTTAATTATTGTTGATGCAATAATTCGACTTATTCCTGGTGTTCTTAATGACAGCGAATCAGCTTTAGATGATTCATTCCAAGATGGCGAAATAATAGAAGCCCCATTTTATACACGTCCTGCAGATTACAAAGGAATGAAAGTACCGGAAATTTTGCTTTCTGGAAATGAAAAGGAAATTAAGAAATGGAAAGAAGAACAATCCCGAAAATTAACAGAAAGATGGAAGAATTTTAATAATTAGTATTGGAGAATAAACTATGGTAGATTTAAATAATATTTTGCCCGATCAAATTAAAACAGATATACCTAAATTTGCTTCTGGTGATCACATTAGAGTTCATGTTAGAGTCATAGAGGGAGACAAGGAAAGAATTCAACCTTTTGAAGGTGATGTTATAAATATTAGAGGTGCTGGTGCTACAAAAACTTTTACGGTAAGAAAGGTTGCAAGCGGTGTCGGTGTTGAAAGAATATTTCCTTATTTTTCACCTAAGATAGCAAAAATAGAATTGCTGAAGGAAGGCAATGTAAGACGGGCTAAACTTTATTACCTTAGAAATCTTTCTGGCAAAGCTGCAAGAATTAAATCTAAAGCCTGAGTTCTTAGATTTAAGATTTTTTTCATTAGGGGTGACTAAATAAAACTAGTGTATTATTTGTGTCTTTATGGCAAAGTGGCATATACATCTCGGTCATAAAGACACTAGTTCTCTTTATCCCAAATTAATTTGTATTATATCGTATTACTCGTGAAGAATCTAGCCATAACGAGAAATATCCAACAATGAAATTGTTTTTCCCTCAAAATGTTTTTACTAAGGCAATCAAAGAAGCATTGCCTTTGGACTTAGGAAGAAAAGTAAATTTTCTCCCAGCGTCCATTATTGCTGGAGAAGTTACTAAAGATCGGAATTCTATAGGACTAATTCCAACCTTGGATTTAATTAATTATAAGGAGTTATTTATTTCTAGGTCCTATGGTGTATCCTTCGAAAATTCATTATGCAATTCGTATATCTATTTTAATTCTAAAGCAAAGAATATTAACGAAATATATCTCAGTGGAGACGTCTCTTCTCTTGAAGTAATTATGGTAAAAATTCTTTTTGAAGAACTTTATGATACTTCTGTAGAAGTTAAAATTGCCCCTAATATTTCTGTGGTTAATAATGGGCATATTTTGCTAGTAGGTGATAAGAATTTTGATAATGATAGATTCTCGTTTGGTGTTAGTTTTGCCGAAGAAATAGTGGATACATTCTCATTCCCGTTTGTAAATTATATCTTTGCATCTTCTTCAAAGGATTTAATTGAGGAATTAAATAATATTCTCCCGGGTGTTGGGTTATTAATTTATGAGAGGGTAGAAAGTGAAAGCTTTGGCGAAGACATTTCGTTGTTAGCTAAGAAGTATATTAAAGATAATATCTCTTCCTTTATCTTTGATCTTGATGAGCAAGATTTAGATGGAATTAATCAGCTCATTCAACTTCCATTCCTTAGAGGAATTATTAGTGATATTACTGAATTGAAATATGTTTAGAGATCAGGTCATTCATAATTAATTTATTGTGAAATATACGTCTGATCATAAAATCAGTTCATTATTAGTAAATAAACTAGTCGAAAAAGTATCTTTAATACAACTTTTAGATCAAGCATCCTGACTCTTTTCTACCTTCAAAGTGCTATATGAGACACACTTAGGACATTCTTATTATCCTTCATCTGTCTAATCATTTCAGTCGTCACTTCTGATTTTAGCTTCATAGTGCAGCATGCCACAACTCCTCCATCGAATATAATGTTCTCAATTTCTTCGATATTGATTTGCTTCTCGCGTATGATGCTCATAATAGATGCCAGGACACCTGGTTTATCATAATGTTTTACAACTAACTGGTAGTGCGCATCTGAGATCTTTGCTCTGTTAACCCAATGGGCTATTACGCCGCTATTGACAAATTCCTTAATAACCCTAATTGTTTCGGCGGCCACAGCATTTTGCGCTTGCTCGGTAGATGCACCTATGTGATGGGTAATATAAACATTAGGAATTGTTTGTAAAGGTGATTTAATTTCTGCTGATTTATCTTCGGGTTCATTTCTTACTACGTCCATTGCTACTCTGATATTCTTTTCTTTTATTGCTTCGATCATGGCATCTTGATCAATCAAATCTGCTCGGGCTGTATTTATTAGAAAAGCATTAGGTTTCATATAGCTGAACATCTTTTTATTAAACAATCCTTTGGTCTGAGGTGTTGCAGGCAAATGAATTGTTACAATATCACAAAGTGGAAGAAGTTGATCCATCTCGGAAAAATCTTTTATTGCAACTCCTTCAATTCTGGAGATGTCTTTGCCATACACGTTCATACCAAAAGCTAAGGCACGCTTTGCTACTTCCTTTCCGATATTGCCTACGCCAATAATCCCAAGGGTTTTCCCGTAAAGACCTTCAGCTTTGGAATATTCACCCTTATTCCATTTACTATTTCTAAAATCTATTACGTTATCCGGGATTCTTCTATCGAGAGATATAATCAATCCCATTGTTAATTCTGCAACTGCAATAGAATTCATGCCAGGGCAATTAGCTACGTATATTCCTTTTTGATTTGCAGCGGGGATGTCAATGTTGTTTACTCCCGCGCCTGCCCGTATAATAAGATTTAAGTTTTTACTTTCTTGTATGGTCTTTGCTATTACGTTTGTAGACCTTACAACAAGAATATCAACTTCCTTTGCAGCTTCCGGCAAATCATTTTCTCCAAGTTTAGGTGAATAAATAACGTCGAGTTCAATATCTTTAAGCTGCTGAACATATTGTTCCGGAAATTTGTCTGCTATTAATACTTTTACCTTCATTTTCTTTCCTTTCAATTATTATAGCTTTAGTTTGCTTAGTACGTTTGAGGTCTAAAGGCTCTAAGTCTTTCTCTACTATTTCATCATCGGTATTTTTATATTATATAATTTTGCATTTGATATTGCTCTTTCATAACCGGCGTCAGCATGGCGAACAATGCCGGTGCCAGGATCGTAGGTTAGTACCCTCTCTAATCTCTTTTCAGCTTCTTTTGTGCCATCGGCTACTATTACCATTCCGGCATGTATTGAATTGCCAATACCAACTCCACCGCCATGGTGTACCGATATCCAGCTCGCACCTCCTATAGCGTTTAACAGAGCGTTTAATATAGGCCAATCGGCAATGGCATCGCTGCCATCTTTCATTGCTTCAGTCTCTCTATTAGGTGATGCTACAGATCCGCAATCAAGATGATCCCTTCCTATTACAATCGGGGAGCTTACTTTTCCTGAAGCTACCAAGTCGTTGAATATCTTACCCATCTTAGCACGTTCACCGTAACCAAGCCAGCAGATGCGTGAAGGTAGACCTTGGAAATGAACCCTCTTCTGTGCCATGTCTATCCAGTTGCACAGGGACTTGTTTTCGGGGAATGCATCTTTTACTGCCTGATCTGTTGTGTAAATGTCTTTTGGGTCGCCGGAGAGTGCTGCCCAGCGGAATGGTCCCTTCCCGTCACAGAATAACGGGCGGATGAATTCAGGTACAAAGCCGGGGAAGTCAAAGGCATTTGTTAATCCGTTTGCACTTGCTTCTCCTCTTATATTATTGCCATAATCGAATGTTATTGCGCCTTGCTTCTGAAATTCCAGCATTGCTTCAACGTGAGTAACTATAGTCTTTTTGGCTAGAGTAATATATTTATCAGGATTATCTTGTCTCAATTGAAGAGCTTCTTCGAAGCTCATGCCCATAGGTACGTAACCGTTTAGCGTATCATGAGCGGATGTTTGGTCTGTCAGAATATCAGGAATGATCTTCTTATTTAGAATTCTTGGTAATACTTCTGCAGCATTTCCGACTAAGCCTATAGAGACTGCTTTTCTTTCTTTTTTTGCTTTAAGTACTAGCCCTAATGCTTCGTCGAGATCATCCGAGATTATATCGATGTAGCCCGTGTCAAGTCGTTTTTGAATTCTTTTCCTGTCGACATCAATGCCAAGGAAGGCGGCACCGTTCATAGTAGCGGCTAGGGGTTGAGCACCGCCCATACCGCCAAGCCCTGCTGTTAATAAAAATTTACCTGATAAGTCTCCATTAAAGTATTTTCTTCCGCATTCTGCAAACGTTTCATAGGTACCTTGAAGGATTCCCTGAGTACCAATATATATCCAGCTACCTGCGGTCATTTGCCCAAACATAGTAAGTCCTAAATGCTCAAGACGTCTGAATTCTTCCCATGTTGCCCAATGAGGAACAAGCATAGCATTTGAGATGATTATTCTGGGTGCATCCAGGTGTGTCTTAAATATACCAACTGGTTTTCCTGATTGTACTAGGAGAGTCTCATCGTTTTCTAGTTCTTTAAGTGATCTAATTATTGCTTCATAAGCTTCCCAGTTGCGTGCGGCTTTGCCGCTTCCTCCGTAAACTATTAGTTCTTCTGGCCTTTCAGCGACTTCTGCATCTAGGTTGTTCATGAGCATGCGCATAGCAGCTTCTTGAATCCATCCTTTACAGGAAAGCTTATTACCGTGTGGCGCTTTTATATTTAGTTTTTCTTTTTCGGTGATCATTGTGTGCTCCTCCTTTAGTTAGAATTGTTGTTATAGAATTTTGGAGTAATGGAGCAGCGGAGTTGCGAATCTATAAAATATAGGGAACTTTCTTTTTTAGTGTTCATTTTGCTTCTTTCCTCATATAAAACTGAAAAGATGGGATTATATGGCTCCAATTAATCCCTTCATTCCAAGCTCTGAATTTCCCATAACCCTGATTACTATTACATTTTTAAGTATTTTCATTTCCTACACTACTTCAAGGTTCCATATTTCCATTATTTCACCCTTCCGATATTTAATCCTTAAAGTTATTATCTAAGATACTTACATATTGTGTATACATTGACCGGTACAGCCATCTTTTTATGAACCAACTCTTCTTCATTTCCTTCTCCAGAAACTCAACGTTCTTTTCTATAGAGAATTTTAGCCTGGTTCTTTCATCTTTAGTTAATTTTATTACTTCTACTCCACTATCTAACTTTTCAAGAAGAGATGTGAATACCTTTATCTCAGCAAAATATTTATTGTCGCCTTGTATCTGCTTTAAGTTTTGATTGCAGAAAGTCTTTAGAATTTTTTTTTCGTTTTTGTTGAACTCAAAATTATAGTTTGTGAATAGTTTCTTCATGTTCTCCTGAATATGTTTTAAGTGATAATAATTTGTCTTTTATAGCCTGGTACCCGGGCTTAATAACATTGTATATATAGTAGAGTCTTTCTTTATAAGGGATGAAAGCTGATTTCATAGAGTTGATGGTTATCTTCTCTACGTCATCCATATTTACATTGAAGTGCTCAATGGCAGTAACAAACTCTTTAGTCATGGTAGTATCGCTCATAAGGCGATCGTCAGTATTTATAGTTACTCTGTACTTCTCTTTGAAGAAGATACCGAATGGATGATTCTCAATTTTGTCTACAGCTCCTGTGTGTACATTACTTAGAAGGCAGATCTCAAGGGGAATTCTTTTATCAAGGACATATTGAGCCAGGTCTCCAAAGCCGACGACATTGCCGTCTTTGTCAAATGTAAAATCTTCTATAAGGTGAGTAGCATGACCAATTCTATGAGCGCCGCACCATTGGATAGCCTGCCAAATAGATTCCTTGCCGAATGCTTCGCCGGCGTGGATAGTTATATTAAAGTTTGCACGTTGAATGAATTGGAATGCTTCAATATGTTTTTTAGGGGGGTAGCCGCCTTCTTCGCCGGCAAGATCGAAGCCTACAACGCCTTGATTTCTATAATTTACAGCAAGCTCCGCAATTTCAAGAGTATTTTTCATATTACGCATGCCGCATAAGATTAAGCCATAACCAACGCCGAAATCACGTTTGCCCCTTTCAAGACCTTCTAATACAGCGTTGACAACATCTTCATGATAAAGTCCTTTAGAGGTATGAAAGACGGGTGCAAATCGAGTTTCAACATAGCATACACCGTCATTTTTCATATCTTCCATCATCTCATAGGCGGATCGTTCAAGTGATTCTTTTGTCTGCATTACTGCACAAGTATGCTCAAAGCCCTGAAGGTATTCTACCAAACTTCCTTTATTAGCGCCCTGGTGGAACCATGCGGAAAGTTCACCCGCGTCTTTGGTTGGGAGCTTATTATACTTAATATCTTTAGCTAAATCTATTACTGACTGTGGGCGTAGCCCTCCGTCAAGATGGTCGTGGAGTAAAACTTTAGGAACTGATTTTATGATTTGCTCTGTAGTCAAAATTTCCTCACTTCTTTATAAGTGCTGTGTGACAGATTTTCTTGTAGCTAAAAATATTCTTTTATAGAGGGAAAATCAATTTCATGGGGGCATGTTATTTAAGTCTGATATTAAGGTTTAGCTTTTTACTGAGTAGAAGTTTAGAGCATTACTGAGTGGTGAGAGATAGGAAGTTATGTAATAAACGCTTAGAATTATACCTAATATAAGGGGCAAGGGGGTATTAGATAGTATTGTTAGGCGGGGCAGATGGGGGGGACATGCCTAGCAGAGCGTATTCAGAACGTTTTCATGACGTTTTCAAGAGGTATTCAGAACGTTTTCAAGACGTTTTCAGAACGTATTCAGATTTTTAATTAGATATTATTTTCGGTTTTGTATGGCGGGGAAATTTTTTAAGACAGTCTAATTATTTTACTAGGGGTATAATAAATAGACCAATCTTTGTTTGTAGGAAGAATAAGAAAATGTTTTATATATAGCACTGTAGAATTGAGAATGTAACAAATTTCTGCAGTAATCCATCATATTCGCATTGAAAAGGGAGAACAGAGAACGCTTAAATTTATGACGTTTTTTGCTTGGCATAATATTAGTAAAAATCACTTCAGTTCTTTTATAAATGTATATCAAACGTGTAGAAATGTTTTAACAAGCAAGCTGCTATTTTTTATGAGATTAAGTTTAAGCACAAATCGATCATAATAATAGTTATCAATTTCTGGTTTAGAATCCAGATTGATAGAATCAGTAAAGCAATAAGAGGGTATAAACAATTTTACTCTGAGCAAATTAAAACTTTGGGGCTTGATATATCAAGATTTAACCTATAACGCAAAACACAGATAAGGAATTAGGAGCTATAGAGCAGGAGGGTGTATTATGCTTAGACTGTTAGAGTCGCAGATGAAATTGGAAAGAAAAAACAGGGATAAAGTTAGAAATAAATTATCTCTGAGAATTTATTATGCAATTAATATTCAGGTTTTTAGTAGATCTAATATTTAATTCAAGGAGGATACATGTTAAATTATAGAACAAAATCCGGCGGTATGCGGTTCAGCTTACTACCAGTCCTCATGGGTTTCTTGCTCATGGGTATTTTAGGGATTACAACCAGCTATGGTCAAGAAGTTAGTGTTGACACGGTTGGTTCAATGGCGCAACTAGTTGTTCAACTTCAGAATAAGAGTGTGCAAGATTCCGTAATTATGCCGACTTTTAAAGTAGTTGTAACGGATACGCTGGCTTATACAAGTGATTCAGTTGCGATTACTTTAGGTAAGTTTAAGTTTGCCAATAGCGGACCTTACAAAGTAGAGGTAAGCGGTGGTATGACGGTTGATAGCGCCCGTATAAGTCCATTGGGCGATACGCTATATATTGGGATTACAGGAGATCCGGGAAATTATGACACACTTACTATTTCCGGTGTTTATATTTATCCAAATCATACTTTCCCAGTATTCAGTGATAACTCAACAACAGATTTTCTGAAAATGTATATTGTTGATGGCGCAAATATTATAGAAGGTAAAACAAATCCAACTGTAGCTAATGGACATTCGGTACATAATTTCGGATATACGTTTGTAATTCTTCCCGGTCCAATTTACAATGCAGCAATAAGTGCAGAGCCAGCAGGCTCAGTTGCTGCAGGGTCAGCAATTATAGCGACATTATCTTTTACAGATTATTTTGGAAACGTTCCGAATGACGCAGCCACAAACATAGGTGTTACGGCGGTACTCGCAAGTAATGGCACATCACCAGGGAATGGTATTCTCACAGGTCAATCCGTAATAACAAAGAATGTTGTGCCTCCAACTACTGACACATATACATGGACCGGATTGGAATACACAAAGGCGGAGTCAATTCAACTAGTATTTACAGCCCCGGGAAATACTGTGACATCAAGTTCAATAGCGATAACGCCAGGACCAGCAGAAAGTATATCGGTTGCTTTACAATCAGGTAAGAGTAATACATTCACTGTCGATCAGAATACGGCGTACACGTTAACGATTACAGATAAATACTCTAATCTCGTGTCAGACACATCGACAGTAGCTGCAATAGAGAGAACAGCTCACGGCGGATCATTTGTTTTTGAAAGTACACACACAACAGGCGGTCAAATTAATGTTACTTTCAATCCCGACAAATATTTTATTGGAGCGGATACACTTGTATTTTCATCTCCAAGCGTGGGATCAACTGCTACTCAGATGCAAGTTGTAATGATTGAATTAGGATCGCCCGGCGGTTTAATAGTTGACTACGCAGGGACAGTAAACGGTGATGCAATTACTGAACAAATTGCTGCAGGGACAACGGTATATGTGCGCGCATTTTTAATTGATCCGTATGGTAACCCAATAAATGCATCAAGCGCATCAGAAATTACATTTTCAATTGAAAGTGTATTAGGGAATGGCGCAAGCCTAGGAACAGCGGTGTTAACAAATGCAATTACAGAGCCGCAATATCCAAACGCAAATAAGACTGCAATAGGAGTAGCAATTCCATTCACTATTTCTACAAATGTAAGAGCTACCCAGGATACTATTGTTGCAACAAATGGCAGTCTTACAGGTAAAATTGCGATTCAGAATCGTAGTAACGTACCAACAAAAATTGAAATACATTTATCATCAGGAGCAGATAATTCAGTTATAGCATCGGATTATTCCAATAGCATCGAATACACGGATGTAGCTTGGGATGAATACGGAAACCTTTCGATTGCCCCTTCGTCATCAGTAGTACTGGCTCCAACACGAAGCAGCTATGCAATATATTTTTCAACTGATGGACTGATAAAGTTTGTTCGATCTTCAGACAGAACCACAGCTGATACATTATATCCTAACTCAAATGGGCAAGTTACAAGAACAGTATCTTCCAGCAAGACAACCGGGATTGATATTCTAAAAACTTGGTCAGCATCTTCAAATTCTATTTCAACTCAAGTGATAGTAACCCCTGCAGCTTTTGCCGCGCTTGTTATAATGCCTGATATAAATACACCTGTTATAGCGGGACAACAGACTATATTGGCAGTTGAAAAACAGGATGAGTTTGGAAACCATATTGATTGGGGAGTTCCGGGGAACCAAACTATTACTGACTACAAAACTGCATACTACACAGGAGATGTATTAGATACGAACAACAAACTTAATCCTGCGATAAATGCTGAGCTTGCTGCATTGCAAGTTGATACAGTAACCACAAATATGAATCGCGGAGGTTGGGTTGACGCAACTAAGAAAGCTATCAGGGGTGCATCAGCACTAGCAAGTGTCGGAGGAACGCTTGTAGCGACCTTCCCATTCACAGCATTTACATTAAGCGCAGATACTCAGAAAGTATATGCAAGTCTTGGTGGTCTTACTGCCACTTTAACTATTTACTCAGTAAATACAGGTCTATTAAGATCGTTCGAAGCTAGAATTGCGGAATCAGATTCAGTGCACTTTGCGGGAGACAGCGTTGCAGTTACATTTACAGCACTTGATTCATTAGGTCATAGGGTATATAGTTATTCTTCAAACGGTCATACACTAGCACTAAGCAATACTTCTGTCAGCGCAATTGCAACTATGGATACAACATATTATTTCTCATACATAAACAGTCATAATGAATATGTTAAGTCAACCGGTTTGAATATTCAGGATACCGTTTTCAATCAAGGTCAAGCTATATTCTACTTACATAAATTTGTTGTTGACAGTGAAAATAATGTTTCAATAGAAGGCGGCGGAATATCAGCAACTGCTTTGCAGGGATTGAAATTCATGCCTTTGGCTGCATCAACCGCATTTGGTTACTGGTTAGTTACAGCTCCGGATACTTTGAAATCTATAGATTCATTTAGCTTTACTGTAACACCGAGAGATAAGTATTATAACGTAAACAATACAGAACAGATTAATGTTAATATTTCTTCAAACCAGACTAGCGGATTCAATATTGGATCAAATCCAAAAGTAATTACGGGTCCAACGGTATTTGATGGAACACTATCCGGTGCAAAAGGAAATATGATTCTATATGTATTTGATAATACTAATAGCAGCATATTCGCGGAAAGCTCACCAATTGCAATTAACGTATTAAATGGAATAGAAAACACGAACTCATTGCCTAAGGAATATGCATTACTGCAGAATTATCCTAATCCATTCAATCCAACTACTTTAATCAAATACGATTTGCCGAAGGCAGGATTAGTAACGCTTAAAGTATACGATTTGCTTGGTAGGGAAGTAGCAACACTTATTAACAGAAATCAAGCAGCAGGAAAGTACAGTGTACAATTCAATGCTTCAAAGTTAGCAAGTGGTGTATATATTTATCGAATTGAATCAAATAACTTCTCAGCAGTTAAGAAACTAATGCTGTTAAAGTAAAATTAGTTAATTGTAGTAAGATAAAAGTGCCCGCCATGGCTTAGCTGTGGCGGGTTTTTTTTAAGTAACGAGTAACAAGTGACGAGTGACGAGCAGGAGGGAGGAGTAGGGAGTAGGGAGTAAGGAGTAGGGAGTAAACAGAAAGTAGACGTATGGAAACAAGAGAAATAAAAGCTATGCAGATATAGTCGGGCTGCGCCCGTCTTCTGTTGATCAGCTGAATTGGGAGTTGGAGCAAATTATTTAAATAATTTTTAGATCTGGATGTGGGATATTGAGTGTGGGATATGGAGGATCAAAAATTATTATTGTTGATAGATTATTAGAAAGGATAGACGTATTCAGAACGAATTGAAGACGTAATCAGAACGTATTCAAAACGTATTGAGAATTTATATTTGGTACTTTTTTTGTTTTTGGAGAAATTGGAAATTGAGAAAAACAGACCAAGAATTAAACACCGTATAATAATTGAACCGACTTTTGCTTTGTCGAAGATGCGGGATTTCTTTGTACACTTCAATGTAGAAATGAGACAGGAGCATTTATCTATAATAGCCATCACACCCGCCTAAATTGGGGGCACCCTCAGGATATTCAAAATCTAATTATTGTTGCTATATTCGATGTTTAATACTGTCGAACAGGCAAGAATAGGAGAATTTATTATTATACAAATTATGAATTGCTTCTAAATTTTAGTCTATTTTTTTTAAAAGAGGTTTGGTTAAAATTAATTAAATAACTCTTGCATCTTATATATAAAACATTCTATTTTAAACTATAATGTTATTGAATGTTTTACATTATAGTAGTTAAATTCAATTTTGTTCTAGAATGAAGGTAACTAAAACTTATACGAAAGTATAAGACACAGGGATGGGTGGAGACAAAAGGGCATCAAAAAGTAAACATTCCCCATTTCAAATTAAATAATAAATCTTTATTTATAATTTTTATATAGTGATCAAATTTTAATACTAAATACTACATTAGTATAGAATTTAAACTACTCATAAATTGCGTTTAATTAGTTGACTTATATTAAAATATTAAATATATTCATTACTAAAATTCGCAAAAGAAATATTTAATATTTGAATTGTTGATTTTTTGGTTCGATTTCAGGGAGAAAATAAAAGGAGGATACATGTTATATAAAAGGGCACGAGTCTATAATCAGCCAGTCACTGTACTATATCCTAAGGTAATAAATTTTCGATGAGTTTGTTTAATAGGTGTTAAGGCAACAACAAGAAGTTTGTTGAATACTTTTACACCTTAGTCAGAATTTGTTCAAATAGAAAACAAATTAAGACATGAAATATTGATGAATAGAAGCAATCAATTTATAATTGTTAAAAAATTAATAATACAAATTAAATTAATAGGAGAAAATATGTTGTATCGCGAGGCACAAACTAAAATTCTGTGGCTCGATATATCACATTTTAACCTCCAACGCAAAAACAGAAACAATGAATTAGGAGTTATGGAATAGGAGGATGTACCATGATTAGAATTTTACCGCCATAGATGAAATTGGAAAGTAAAAGGAAGGAATAAGTTAGAAATAAATTATTCCGCTCAATTTGTGATGGATATTATTATTCAAGTTCTTAGTTAGATCTAATTTATAATTAAAGGAGGATACATGTTAAGTTCTAGTAAACAATTTGGTAGTCTGCTACTTAGGGGGCTGCCACTCTTGATGGGCGTCTTGCTCTTGATGGTGTTCGGCACCTCAACTGCGAATGCACAATCAGCAGTATTTAATTCGCCTAACAAGGTATATGTACCGCTGCAGCATACCATATCGACATTCGGAGATTCTGCAAAGTACAAATTAGGTGCAGTGAAAATCATTGAGGGTACCGGAGGTACTTTCGGTGTTAATGATAGCTTGGTAATAGCTGCGCCATACAAATGGCGGTTTGTAAAGGATTCCGCTATAACTGTAACTGTTACTGGTGGCCATCACTTATCAATAGATAGCGCTTTAACTAGTAAAACCCAGACAATCTTAACTGGATTAAAGGGTAGTAAAGCTTATACACTCAAATCAAAAATTGATACCGGTGCTATTCACCTAGTATTCGATACCGCATCAACAACCGGTGCTACTACAGGTGATACGGTATGGATTAGCGGGCTCTATGTCCAGTCAACAGACTCGGCTGGAAAGTACGATTCATCAAATTTGGTTTATACATCAGCGAAAAATTACGTAAGTGGCACTGCTAATGTAATAAGTGTCTCAGGAGATACATTAATTGCACTTCCAGGAGATTACAATAAAGTTGTATTCAAATCTTCAACACCATCTTCAGTGGGAGCTGGTAGTATAATTACTGCCACAGTTCAACTTCAGGATGCGAATGGTAATAATACTACGAGCAGCAGTGCTATCCCTGTAGTAAGCCCAGTACTCAATGGCGGAATTACAGCAGGGAACGGTACTCTGTCTGGAATAGCAACTGTTACCAGATCTGTTACTAAGGATTCTGTTACATACACGGCATTGACATATACGAAGGCTGAAAAGATTCAATTATTGTTCACAGCACCTGGAAATACTGATGTATCCGGAGAAATAGATGTTAAGGCTGGCGCAGCAGCACACATATCAGTTGCATTGCAATCAGGAAAGAGCGATGGAATCACTGTTGATCAGAATACCGCTTACACTCTTACTCTTACAGACAAATACTTTAATCCAGTATCTGATACTTCGACAGTGGCAGGATCCGAGCAAACGAATCATGGCGGAGTATTTGCTTTCGACAATACACATACTACAAACGGTCAAATCGGCGTTACCTTCAACCCAAGCAAATTCTTTGTTGGTGCTGACACACTCGTGTTATCTTCTCCAAGCCTCGGAGTAGCATCAGCTAGTCAGACACACGCTATAATGATTAATCCCGGTTCGTTAGCTGGAGTGATAGTAGATTATGCTGGTACAACAACTAGTGCTGGAAGTACTGAGAAGATAGCCGCAGGCGAAACTGTTTATGCTAGAGCATATTTAAGAGATACCTATGGCAATCCTATTGACGCTAGTGATACTTCGGCTGTTAGTTTTTCTAGCACAAAGGGTACTTTAACTCAGTCAGGTAAAGTGCTTGTTCCTAGCTTGACAACCTCTCTTTATCCAAACACCAACCAGACTTCTACTGCGATTGCACTACCAATTGTAGTCTCTAAAAAAGCTGGCGATCTTGATGTTGTGACAGCTCAAACAAAGACAGGTGGTTACACATCTAGGGATACAATAACAGTTCGCAGTAACGTTCCTGCGAAGTTAAAAATGGTACAGATAGGAGTTGGCGACAGTTCTATTGTAGCATCGAAATACGCAATTGCTACCAGTATAGTTTTTGCTGATACTGCATGGGACTCTTATGGAAACCTTTCTGTTGCTCCCGATGCTTCATGGAAAATTGCTCCAAAACGCAGTGCTTATGCAATAAATTTCTCAACTAATGGATTAGTAAAATTTGACAGGGCTGCAGATACCACGGCAGTTGATACAATTTATTTAGATGCAACCGGAGCAGTTAACAGAACAGTTGCTTCCGGTACAAAGAGTGGAATTGATACATTGAAGGCTTGGTCAGCAGCAAACTCTACAGTAGCAGCCTCAGTGCCTGTTTATGTAACTCCCGATGTTTATTCTGACCTTGTTATTAAGCCTAGTCCTGATACTACTGCAATTGCAGGAAAAACGGACAAATTTACAGCAGAGAAACAGGATCAATATGGTAACCATATTGATTGGGGTATATCTGGAGGAATTACGGTAGGTAATACGTTTAGTCGAAATAATCCTGACAATACACCTAGCGCTACTACGGATTCCGCAAAAACAATATTAACAATACTAAAAAGTGCTGCACATGCTACAATAGCGCCGAGTGCACCTGCTGTAATTGGCACAGCAAGTAAATTAGGTGCTAGTGTTGGCGGAAGCTTAAACTATTCATTTGCATTTACTGCAGCTCCTGCAAGCGCTGATACAGCTAAGTTCTCAGTGGTTCTTAGTCCAGCTAGTGCTGATACTATTATAGTTCGTTCCATTCCAACCGGGGCACTTGCTAGCTTCAAGGTTACTGTGCTCAGTGATACTACAGAAACAGCAGGTAAGACAATATCTATGACTGTTGTTCCTTATGACGTGAATAATAATAGAATGTATACTTATACAGGACACGGACAGATTTTGACTCTTAATCATACCGCAGTAAGTCCGATTAAAGGGAAAGAATCTACGTATTTCTTTACATACGAGAATTCAAATAGTGAAACTGACACTACTACGAGTGTACTTTTATCAGATACGGCATTCGTGAATGGTACAGCTACATTTACAATTCACAAATTTGCAGCTGAGCAGGATAGTATGACAACTATTACATTTGCCGATACATCAGCAAATGTTTCTGTCACTACTAAACCATTTAACTTTACTCCTGATATCGTTGATACCACGTATGGAATGTGGAAGATTCAAGTTGCCGATACCTTAAAATCAACAGGTTCATTTAACTTTACAGTTACTCCTTGCGATCAGTTCGGTAACGTCAACAGGAAAGAACAAGTTATAGTAAATATTTCTTCAAACCAGACTAGCGGATTCAACATTGGATCAAATCCAAAAGTAATTACCGGTCCAACGGTATTTGATGGAACGCTATCCGGTGCAAAAGGCAATATGGTTATCTATGTATTTAATAGCGGAAATAGCAATATGTTCACTCAGAGCTCACCAATTGCAATTGACGTATTAAATGGAATAGAGAACACGAACGAATTGCCAAAGGAATATGCATTAATGCAGAATTATCCTAATCCATTCAATCCAACTACTTTAATCAAATACGATTTGCCAAAGGCAGGTTTAGTAACACTTAAAGTATACGATTTGCTTGGTAGGGAAGTTGCAACACTTATTAACGGCAATCAAGCAGCAGGAAAGTACAGTGTACAATTCAATGCTTCAAAGTTAGCAAGTGGTGTATATATTTATCGAATTCAATCAAACAACTTCTCAGCAGTTAAGAAATTAATGCTGTTAAAGTAATATTGGTTAGTCGGTTTATATAAAGAAAATCGGGCCCGCCATGATTCAATCATGGTGGGCTTTTTTTATTTTAAATAAGTTTGTATTTCTTAAAGCAATTAAGTCATTCCGGAATAGAATTTCATGCAAAAAGGATCGAAAACAGCATAGTCGGATATATAGGAATTTGCTGGATTTTAGGGAATAATATTCTTGACTATATTTTTTATAAGTGCTAACTTTGTTGACAAAAACTGACAAGATAATTGGAGAAAAAATGTACCGTTCTAAACTTTTTACAATTGCAATACTATTTTTAGGATTAGCAATAACGGGGTTTCAATGTGCTTCAACTGAGTTGACTAGCGCAAAGTTATACATACAACAGAAAAACTATGATTTAGCACTTGCTTCTCTTAAAAAAGAAGTTGCTAAGAATCCTAAGAGCGACGAGGGATATTATTTATTAGGACTTGTAAGCGGAGAACAAGGAGATTATCCGACGCTTATAGACTCGTATTCAAAATCTCTTGCAATTAGTAATCTGTATGAAAAAGATATTAATCAGTCAAAGATTTATTTCTGGGCACAATTGTTCAACCAAGGAGTCGCTTTTTTCCAGAAGGGAAATAATGCTACAGATAAGGACAGCGCGAAGCTTTGGTATGACAAATCAATCAATTCATTCAAGACAGCTACTCAGATAGAGCCTGATTCTTTATCAACAGTTAAGAACCTGGCTTTTGTTTATTTAAGCGCCCAAGAATATGACAATGCTATACCTCCTCTACAGCAATTAATAGCTAAAGAAAAATCAGTTGATAGCTATAAATATTTAGGTGAGATATACTACAACAAAGCAGTTTCTTTCAAAACAAAATATGCTAATTCTCATGATGCACAAGACAGTGTAGCAGCTCAGGATTATTATGGAAAAGCTATTACAGTACTTCAAGACGGCAGAAAACTATATCCAAACAATCCAGATCTTTTACTTTATCTTTCAAATTCATACATCGGCGCAAATAAAGTTGATGTAGCAATAGACGCATTCAAAGAAGGAGTAGAACAAGATCCTAGTAATAAATATTACCGTTACAATTATGGAGTTCTATTACTCGGTAATAAGGACTACCAGGATGCTGAAACTCAATTTAAGAAAGCGATTGAAATTGATCCCAATTATCAAAACGCAATTTATAATATAGCTGTAACATATGTAAAATGGGCAAGTGAAATTCAAAAAGAGCTAGATGCAAAAGGCGATACTGCAACGTCAGCATTTAAGGACAAGTATGTAAAGGCATTACCTTATTTGCAAAAAGTTGCTAGCATGAAAAACACCGATCCGAACATGTGGGAACTTCTCGGGAAGGTTTATGCTACATTAGGTTATGAAAAAGAAGCAACAGAAGCAATGGATAAGGCTGATAAGCTTCGTAAATAATTATAATTAAAAATTAGTTAGATTTTAATTCTTATGCCGAAATTATTGAGAGCTCAACTAGAGAGCCGGTGATTTCGGCATTTGTAATATTTATAAAACAACCGGAAGAAAAAAACATCATGAATCAGAATAATCAGAACCAAGGACAACAAATAAATATAGAGCTAGGTGAGAAGGAAGCTGAAGGAATTTATTCAAATCTTGCAATAATTACACATTCGCCTGCAGAATTTATAATTGATTTTACAAGAATAGTTCCGGGAGTGCCGAAAGCTAAAGTTCATGCAAGAATTATTACAACTCCTCAGCATGCTAAAATGCTAATGAAAGCCTTAAAGGAAAATATTGAAAAGTTTGAAGCACGATTTGGTGAGATAGTTATAGATACACCGCAAAATCAGCACTTTGGTTTTGTGCCTGTTACAAAAGATGAGAAGGTTAATTAATATTTATAGCTTATAGAATTAGGGTTTTCATTTTTGATGCTATTGTGGCCGGTCATTTTAGTCATCATGAAACGAAGACTCCAGTGACGAATAAAATTTTATAAAATGAATGGATTGAAATACATAGATAATGAATAAGAATAGTGTATATATAGAAACTTACGGATGCCAGATGAATGTTGCAGATTCAGAGCTGGTGATGGGTATTCTTAAAAACTACGGATATGAAATTACGCAGGAAGCAAATGAAGCCAATGTAGTTTTGTTGAATACATGCAGCATAAGAGAAAATGCTGAGCAAAGAATATATGGTCGACTTGGAAATTTTAAGACATTAAAGAGTGAAAACCCCGGTCTTATAGTAGGTGTACTTGGCTGCATGGCTGAGCGATTAAGGAAGGACTTAATAGAAGAGAAAAAAATAGTAGATCTTGTAGTAGGTCCCGATGAATATAGACGACTTCCGGAATTAATCGATGTTGCGTTTAACGGTGAGAAAGGGATAGGAGTTAAGCTTTCCCGTACTGAAACTTATGACGACATAATACCCTACCGTGAAGACGGATTGCAGGCATGGATTTCTGTAATGAGAGGCTGCGATAAATTTTGTTCGTTTTGTGTTGTTCCGTTTACCCGAGGCAGGGAAAGAAGCCGAGCCTTAGATTCAGTGGTTAACGAGATAAAACTTCTTTCGCAAAGGGGATTCAGGGAGATAACCTTATTAGGTCAGAATGTTAATTCTTACATTGACAACGGAAATGATTTTGCAGATCTTCTAGCTGCTTGCGCGGTAGTTGATAGAAAAATAAGAATTAGGTTTACAACTTCACATCCTCAGGATTTATCCGACAAGCTGCTTTACACAATTGCAGAGCATGATAATTTGTGTAACTACATTCATCTTCCAGTACAATCAGGTTCAAATAGAATTTTAGAATTAATGAACCGTACATATTCAATAGAGCATTATTTAACTTTAATTGATAAAGCCCGGAAAATTATTCCAGGAGTAAGCTTTTCTACGGATATTATTTCAGGATTTCCAACAGAGAGTTATGAAGATCATGTAATGACACTCGATGTAATGCGTCAGGTAAAATATGATGGTGCATATATGTTCAAGTATTCACCGAGAGAAGGAACAAAATCCTTTAAGATGGATGATGATGTTCCGGAAGATATTAAGTCAAAGCGACTTCAGGAGATAATTGAACTACAAAGACAAATTTCATTTGAGGTAAACCAGCAGCTTTTGGATAAAGAAGAGATAGTCTTAGTAGAAGGGTTGAGTAGAAAATCAGATCAATATCTTTCAGGAAGGACCGGAACAAATAAAGTTGTAATTTTTCCTTTTGATGAAAAAATTGAAGCGGGAAGCTACGTAAAGGTAAAGATTAATCGCGCTACATCGGCGACTTTGTTCGGGGAGTTCGTGGACGCTTATGATCCTGCCAACGAGACGATGAGTTTGACGGCTTAAATTAGTCTCCTGAAAAGAGGGGGCTTTTGGTGATATAATCGGGATACGAGGTATAGGCCGGTTGGTTGTTATGAATTAGGAGACCCAGACTGATAGTCTGGGCTACGGAGGAGGAGGAATTCCCAGACTGATAGTCTGGGCTACGGAGGAGGAGGAATTCTTTATTATACTTTAAAATAATGGTGATACTTTTGTATAAGGAAGTTTAGAAATCAAAAGTTATGGGAAAGAAATTATTTTCAATATTATTTTTCTTCATTTTGATAATTCAATCGTCGAATCTTTTTGCACAGGAAGTTGATATAACTCCTTACCTTAAGGAAATAGAGGCAGGCGGCAGCGAAAAAGTAATTGACTTATTGCCCAAATTAAAGAAAGAATTTCCATTTAGCACATCATTATTGTTTCTTGATGCAGTAGTTACTAGCGATGGTCAAAGTGCAGTCGATAAATATACCAATCTTGTTAAAAAATATCCCAAGAGTAAATATGCCGATGCAGCTTTATACCGCATTTATTCGTATTATTTTGCAATAGGGGAGTATAATCAATCTAAAAGTTATTTATACCAGCTCGAAAAGAACTATCCTAATTCGCCATATATAAGCATCGCAAATAAAAATATTCCTTCACAGGATAAGAATTTAATAGTAAAAGAACCAGAGTCAAAGGACAAAGAAAATTCGTCGAATTCGTTGGGGACTCAAAGCCCTAAGGGTAATTATACAATTCAGGCGGGGGCATTTACATTATTAGCTAATGCAGATAATTTAATGAAAGCGCTAAAAGCGACCGGATATAATACGCGCCTGGAGGAAAAGGAAATTGCCGGAACTGTATTTCATATAGTATATACCGGTGAATTTTCAAGTCGAAGCGAGGCTGCGAAAGCGTTGAGCACAATTAATTCGAAATTTAATCTTAACGGTAGAGTTATAGAAACAAACTGAGAATAAGTTTGAAAATCATTTTTATCGGTACCGGTTCTGGGAAAACATCACTTAAAAGAAATCACTCATCATTTATAATTACTAACAGGCGTTATAAACTTTTAGTAGATGCGGGCGATGGGATATCCAAAGCTTTGCTAATGGCAAAAGTATCATACAATTCAATTAATGGAATTTTAATAACTCACCTTCACGCCGATCATTATGCCGGACTGCCTTCGTTAATTGTCCAGATGAAAATGAATAAGAGAAGAGAACAACTTGACTTATTTGTACATAAGGATATAGCTAAGACAGTAAGTGACTTTATTCATCATTCATATCTTTTTGAAGAAAAGTTAAATTTCAAATTAAATGTCATAGATCTCAAAGAAAATTCTGAGGCAGAGGTTGGAGAAAAATTTAGCGTTAAATTTAGACAAAACTCTCATCTTGATGAATATATTAAATTTGATCGTACAAAGAGGCTAGAATTTCCTTGCGGGAGTTTCCTGTTCACAGTAAACAATATAAATATATTTTATAGCGGAGATATAGGAAGCGGAAGAGACTTGAGATTATTCGATGATTACAGAATTAATTATGCAATTAGTGAGACAACGCATGTGGAAATGAGTGAGATAATAAAATACTATCTTAATTCAAGACCGAAGATTTTGTTTTTAACACATATTAGTGAAGAAGACAGAATTAGAAATAAAATTCAAAGAATATATCGAGATAAAATAATTGCTGCTTATGACGGCTTAACAGTCAGCATATAATATTCTTCCCTAATTCAATCCTTTAATAAGCAAAAAAAAAGCAATATATTTGATAAAGATTATTTAATTCATAGAAAAGAAATTATTAAAATAATAGATGAACGTCGATCAATTTAAAAAAGAGTTTGGAATAATCAGCAAGTCGAAGGAAATTCATGATCTTGTTGATGTAACAATGCAAGTAGCACCGACCGACATATCTGTATTGATATATGGAGAAAGCGGAGTCGGCAAGGAGATATTCGCACGTGCGATACACGGATACAGCAAAAGGGCGGACAAACCTTTAGTTAGTGTAAACTGCGGGGCAATACCGGAAGGAATACTTGAGAGCGAATTATTCGGTCATAAAAGAGGCTCGTTTACAGGAGCTATAGAAAGCAGAAAGGGATATTTTGAAATAGCCGACGGCGGCACTCTTTTTTTGGATGAGATAGCTGAGATGCCATTAACAACGCAGGTAAAGCTTTTGCGGGTAATTGAAAACAAAGACTTTATGAAAATTGGCGCTGAAACTGTGACAAAAGTAGATGTAAGAATAATAGCAGCTACAAATAAGGACTTACAGCAGGAAGTAGATGCGCGAAGGTTTCGTGAAGATTTATATTTCAGATTAAAAGCAGTTACATTAAGCATTCCTCCTTTGAGAAAACGCAGAGGTGATCTTGAAGGGTTAATTGAACATTTTATTTCGACATATTGTTCAGAGAATAAGATAATTACTCCCAAAGTCAGTCAAGAAGCGATGGATTTTCTAAGGGAATATAGTTGGCCAGGAAACGTAAGAGAGCTTAAAAATACTATTGAGTCGGCTATTGCACTCACCAGAGACGGTACATTAAACGTAAATATATTTTCTTCATTGTTGAAGAGCGAGGGGGGGGATTCATCAAATAGGAATTTGCCTGTTTATTTGAAGAAGTCACCTGAAGAACTTGATAGAGAACTGCTTTATCGTGCACTTTTTGAAATCAAAAAAGACATCATGGAGCTGAAGGATTTAATTTACAAAAGGAATGAAGAAATTTATTCGACGGAGAATGGTCATTCAGGCACGGTTTTACCTTTAATCCAGGCGGAGAAGGAAGCGATAAAGAATGCGCTTGATCGTACGCGGGGAAATAAGAGGATTGCGGCAAAACTATTGAAAATAAGTGAGCGCACATTGTATAGGAAGATTAAGGATTATGATTTGTTAAAGGAATTCGGAGAGGAAGATTTGGAGGATTTAGATACTTAAAGAGTGCGGGAATTAAGGAGAAAGAATTCCCAGACTGATAGTCTGGGCTACGGGAGAGGGATGATAAGGCAAGATGGGGAGCATTCTACTATATATGATTTTTAGGATCAGGGCTAAAGCCCTGGTTGAGGTGGGTTCGATGTACCCCAGGCTGAAGCCTGGGGTTAATGGTGAAGAAATGCAAGGACAAGTATGAGTAGATGTGTGCCTGGTATTTTTTAGGAGTTAGGGGCTAAAGCCCCTTGTGTATTGGTTGTTGGTGGTTACAGGTAAAAGGTAGGGATGCTTAAAGAAGTTTTGCTTCTTACTTGTTAGGTGTATCTACTTGGGCTAAAGGGTGGCTGGTTGTTATGTATTTTGAGCCCCAGACTGATAGTCTGGGCTACGGGGGATACGGTAATTTGGAATTAGATTGTAAAACAGTGTAAGGTTGATAGAATTTATTAAGAAAACCATGGAAATATGATAAAATTAAGTGTTTTTAAGTCGTTATATTACCGTATATTATTCTTGTTTATAAGCATCCTTATGATTAATTTTGGGGGGTGTTGTGTATATTCTTTTACCGGTGCATCTGTTCCTAAACATCTAAAGACAATAGCTATTCCGTTGGCGATAGATAAAAGCGGCTCCGGTGAAGCAGGATTAGGAGAATCACTTACTTCAAACCTTACTCAAAAGTTTATAGATGACAACACATTACAGGTAACGAACAAGAATAATTCTGATGCATTACTTCAGTGTACTATTGTTTCTCTAACTGATGCTCCTGCAGTTGTAGCTGCCGGAGAAAATGTGACTTCGAGAAGAATAACGATTACAGTTCAAGTAGTTTATAAAGATTTAGTCGAACGGAAAACGATTTTTAGTAAGGACTTTTCTAACTATGGAGACTATTCTACAAGTAACGGCGGAATAGCAGCAAGAAATAATGCAGTTCAGAAGGCAATAGATAATATTTCGGAAGATATTCTTTTAGCAACAGTTTCCGGATGGTAAATTTTAGATTTTGTAAATAATTCAAGGATTGATAAAAAAAATGGACGAGATAGTTTTAGTAGGTTACTTCTTTTCGCTTTTAATTTTGTTTGTATTTGGGCTTCACGGTTTCATAATGATTTTTTATTACAACAAGTACCGTGACGTAAAAAACTCACCAGATAAAGATTTCGTACCCGGAGCTAATGTAACGATTCAGCTTCCATTGTACAATGAATTGTATGTAGTAGAGCGTTTAATTAATTCAGTTTGTGAGATTGACTATCCAAAAGACAAGATGGAAATTCAAGTGCTTGATGATTCAACTGATGAGACGACACAAATTACAGCAAAGGTTGTAGCTCAAAAGCTCAAAGAAGGATTTGACATAAAGCATATAAGGCGCGGCACAAGAGAGGGCTACAAAGCCGGCGCTTTAAAAGAGGGAATGAAAATAGCAAAGGGAGAATTCATAGCAATTTTCGATGCTGATTTTATTCCGCAAAAAGAATTTTTGAAAAAGACGCTATCATTTTTTAACGAATCAAATATTGGAATGGTACAGACCCGTTGGGAACATCTTAACGGAGATTATTCGATGTTAACGAGAGTACAAGCATTAGCATTAGACGGTCATTTTGTAATTGAACAAACCGTAAGAAACAAAGCGGGATTCTTCATTAATTTTAACGGCACAGGCGGTATATGGAGAAAATCATGTATTGTTGATGCTGGAAATTGGGCGGCAGATACATTAACAGAGGATTTGGATTTGAGCTATCGTGCTCAATTAAATGGCTGGCGATTTATATTCTTAAAGGATTTTACATCACCTGCTGAACTGCCATCAGAAATTAATGCATTAAAGAATCAGCAATTTAGATGGACTAAAGGAGCGATTGAAACGGCGAAAAAGATCCTGCCGCTTGTATGGAGATCAAAAATGCCTTTAAGAGTTAAGCTTCAATCAACCTTTCACTTAACTAATAATATTGTTTTTCCATTTATTCTACTTGCTGCTATATTAAATGTACCTTTGATATTTATTAAGAACAGCGGACCGCATGAAGCATATTTTGCTGTAATGTCGTTATTTGTTTTAGCTTTCGTAAGTTCATTCATGTTCTATTTATATTCCCAAAAAGATATAAGAGAGGATTGGCGCAAGAAGATAGTTTTATTCCCTTTATTTATGGCTGGAAGCATGGGATTTGCGGTTAATAATTCACGAGCGGTATTTGAAGGACTGATGAGCAGAAAGAGTGAATTTGTGCGTACACCAAAATTCAAGGTAGTAACTAATAAGGATACTATAGCAGGCAACAAATATTCAAGTAAAAAGCTTGGAATGTCGGTAATAGTTGAGTTAATAATGGCAGTTTATTGTTTGGTAGGAATAGCTGCTTCAATATATTTCTTTGAATTAGCAGCATTGCCTTTTCAAATATTATTCTTTTTAGGTTTTGCTTTTGTTTCGGGAACGTCAATCAAGCACGCATACTCTAAGGCATAGAGAAAGAATAATGTGTCTAAATCGCCAGCAGAAATATATAGTGAAAAAGTCAGTTTAATTTTTGAATATAATAAAAAAACTCCGTTGTTTGTGAGGATGTCAAACACGGAGATTGAAAATAACAACGTTGATAAGGCGATAGATATACTTAGAGACGGAATAAAGGTTTACCCTCAATACGCAGCAGCACATCTTTTATTAGGAAAAGCATATTCACTCATCGGGAATTACACCCAAGCATTAAATTCAATTAAAACCGGCAGTGACTTAATTCATTCCCCAAAGACATTCGATTATTATTCCAGGGAGATAGAGAGTATCCGGAAGCAAAGATCTCTCTTTGAATCCAATGCTAAGAGCGCTTTTTTGATCGAAGAAGATGAGAAAGAAGAAAATCAACCTGATCTTTTCATAGAGAAAGAAAAGAAAGAAGAACGCAGGGAGATACCAATTCCTGTTGAAGACAGGCTTGATCAACTAGCGCGAGACATTTCTTTCGCAAAACTTCCTGAAGCTTTAGAAAGTTCATCAAATTTAGAATACCGGGCAGAGGATTTCTCGGGAACAAGTATGATAGTGTCAGAGACACTAGCAAAAATATTTATAGCTCAAGGCGAACTTAAAGAAGCAATTGAAGTATACAAGAAATTGATCAAGAAGAATCCACACAATATTGAGTCATATCTAAAAAAGATAGAAGATTTGAATAAAGAATTAAATTCATAATTTCAAATTTGAATACTTCATTCTATCATTTAATACAATGGAATTAATAAATTCAGATAATAAATTAAAACGTGAATTTTATACCCGTGATTTACTTCTTGTAGCAAGAGAATTGCTCGGAAAGATTTTTGTTAAAGAACACGACGGCGAAAAATTGAGAGGTAGAATTGTAGAAGTGGAAGCCTACGATGGTGATATTGATGAAGCAGCTCATACTTTTAGGGGGTTAACGAAGCGAAACGAAATAATGTTTAATGAAGGAGGTTACCTTTACGTATATTTTACATACGGTGCACATTACTGCTGCAATGTAGTGACAGGTATAAAAGGAAAAGGAACGGCAATCCTTATCAGAGGAATTGAACCATTAGATGGTTTAAGTACGATGATAAAAAATAGATTTGATGGAAGATTACCAGGCGAAAAAGATATGCATAATTTAACAAACGGACCGGGTAAAATATGTCAAGCGTTTTCTATTTCCAGGGAACACTATGGAATAGACCTTACAGGAAATAAAATATATTTATTAGAACAGCCAAATATTAAGACTGAACTAATTAAAGTAAGCAAGAGAATTGGTATAAAAAAATCTGTAGATTTGCCCTGGAGATTCTATATTAAGGATAACCCATACGTATCAAAAAGATGAATTACCCTAAAAACATACTAATTGTGCGCAGCGACAGAATCGGTGATGTCGTTTTGTCATTGCCAATGGCAGAGATAATTAAGAAGCATTACCCCAATTGCAAAGTGACCTATCTTGTAAGAAGTTATACCGAGAGTTTGGTAAAGGATCATCCGTTTATCGATAAAGTTTTAGTGCTTAAAGAAAAGAATCAAAGGATTAAATTCTTTAGTAATATAAGACAAATTACTGCAAACAAATTTGATTACTCAATTATTGTATACCCTACTATTCTTATTTCTTTAATAATATTTTTTTCAGGGATCAAACAGCGCATTGGAACAGGTTACAGATGGTATTCATTTTTATTCAACATGAAGAACTTCACCCACAGAAAGTTTGCGGAAAAGCATGAAATTGAATTCAATATTGATTTATTAAAAAAGCTTGGTATAGATGAGAACATTTCAAAAGATAATGTTACTTTTAATCTTCAAATAAATGCGGAAAGTAAGAGATTTGTAGATAAAGTCTTATTTGAAAGCGGAGTTGACAGAAGCAAGAAACTTATTATAGTGCATCCCGGAAGCGGAGGAAGTGCAGAGGACTTACCAGTACTTAAGTACAAAGAGCTTTTGAATATGTTTAATTCAGAACCTAATGTTCAAATAATCTTGACAGGCAGCAAATTCGAATTTAACTTATGTGAAGAATTAAAAGTAAATAACTCTATAAAGAATTTTGCCGGCAAATTTAATCTTTCGGAGTTAATTGCATTAATTGGATATTGTGATGTTTTTATCTCTAATTCAACAGGTCCATTGCATATAGCAGCGGCATTAGGAAAATACGTTATAGGATTTTATCCAAAGATATTAGCTTGTTCAGCAAAAAGATGGGGACCTTATTCAAACAATAGTTTGGTTTTCGAACCAAAATTAGATTGCGAAGATTGTACAGCACAGACGTGTGAGAGGCTGCATTGCATGGATTCAATAGACATAAAAAGTGTATTTGCAGAAATTAATAATCTTAATAAGTTTACAGTTAATAACGGAGAAATTAATGAATAGAAACCGAAGTCTCATATTTTCGCTCATTATAATATTTTCAATAATAAATTGGGGAAACAGTATCTATCCTTTTGGAGGAAATGATTTCCGCAAGATTAATAATGATGCGTTTAGAGTAGGGGAGAAATTAACCTTTGCAGTGAGATATGGATTTGTCACGGCAGGTATTGCAACGATGGCAATTCCACGGATTAAAGAAATATCGGGTCGAAAGGTTTACAACATTACTTTTGATGTCAATTCTGTTCCAAGTTTTGATTGGATATACAAAGTAAGAGATCATTACGAAACCTACTTAGATATGGAAGGGTTATTCCCCTGGCGATTTGAGCAGCATATAAGAGAAGGGAAATTTAGTAGAGACTTCTCTGCATTTTTTGATCAAAGGAACGGGAAAGCCAAAACATCCGGGGGAGAGTACAAAATTCCTAAGTATGTAAACGATATTGTTTCAGCGTTTTATTTGGCGAGAACATTTGATTATGACAAACTAAAAGTTAACAGCAGCATTTACCTTCAAAACTTTTATAAAGATTCAGTATATAATCTTGAAGTAAAATATTTGGGTAAGCAGACTGTAACCGTAACTGCCGGGACATTTAATTGCATATTAGTTGAGCCAATTGTAAAGAAGGGCGGATTATTTAAGAGTGAAGGAAGTATTTTTGTTTGGTTAAGTGACGACAACTTGAAAATCCCGGTAAAGGTTAAGACAAAAATATTAATTGGTTCTATAGATGCTGACCTAACCGGGTACGAAGGATTATCCGGACCGCTTACATCTAAAATAAAATAACTAAAGAAAATTCCGGCAGGAAGAATACCGGATTATTACAGAAAATATTTCATATATAGATTTTATGGATAATCTTAATACAAACCCAAATCAAGATAATTTGCAGGATGATAATAATCTGAATAATGAAAATCAGAGAGATAATTTTCCAGGGAATCATATACAGCCCAGGATATCGCCAATAGCTGCAGCATTCATAGGTTTATTCGGCGGCTTTTTCCTATATCAGCTAGTCGGAGGGTTACTAACGCTAGCTGTATTTGGTTTTGATCTGAAGAATGCTCCGGTGCAAAGCGTTAGGTTAATGACGATGGCGGGGCAAATATTATTTATTTTGCTGCCTGCCCTAGTATTTGCAAAATGGTTTTATGAAGATGTAACTGACATAATAAGATTTAAGTTGCCCCGCTGGGAAGAAATTCTTTTATTCACATTAGGAATTGTCATTTTAACTCCGATGCTGCAGTATTATTTATCGATACAAAATTATTTTATAAATCAATGGGCTTTGCATTCAACATTTATAAGTTCGATAAAACTTTCGCTTGATAAGCTAAACGATATGGTAGAGAAGACATACGGTAATTTACTTACAGTGCACACAATTTCAGGCGGAATTCTGGTTATTATAGTAGTTGCTATAGTGCCGGCAATCTGTGAAGAGGTAATGTTCAGGGGTTTTATTCAACGGAGTTTTGAATTTAAGCTTAAACCATTTTGGGCAGCGATTATTACGGCAATATTTTTTGGGATATACCATTTCAATCCATACGGTTTACTACCATTAATTGGTCTTGGATTTTATTTTGGTTATGCAGCATACATGAGCAACTCCATAGCAGTACCAATGTCGCTGCATTTTTTTAATAATTTCACGGCGGTAGTATTCTACTTCATTTTTGGGCAAGATGATTCTTTAAATAGTACGATAGATAAGAATTTTGATTTGAATTCGTCTATATTGATACTTATTTCGTTAATGTTTCTTTTCGGTGTTGTAATATTTTTGATAAATAAGTATTATGCAAAAGCAAAAAGCGCATAGGAGGTCTTATGTTAGTATGTCCAAACTGTAATTATGAATATACGGAAGGGGTTACGATTTGCCCTGATTGCGGAACAAATTTGATTGAAGAAAAATCATTCGTCAAACCAGAAGAATGGACTGAGCAGAATTGGGAAGTTGTATTTACTTCGAATCTAGAATATGAAGTTGAAATGATGAAAGATAATTTAGAGGGAGCGGGCATTCATTCAGCGATACTTTCACAAGCGGACAGGAATTTTCCTGCACCGGGTGATCTAACAGTTGTAAAACTTCTTGTTCCCAAGAATGAAGTACGGGCAGCCTTAAATTTTATAGAACAGATTAAAAATAGCCCAGATGAACAGGTATAGTAACCGTCATGGCTTTGAATAATACAACACAAAGGGTATTGGTAGCAATTGCTGCCATTCCAATTATACTAGCGGCATGTTATTTCGGGAACTTATTTTTTTTCTTTTTTATTCTAGCAATTGCATTGGCTGCATATTATGAATTTTACTCCTTTGCATCAAATAAAAATTCACGCGTAAATATTTGGCTGGGCGAACTCTTAATAACTGCGCTATTAATAAATGAGTATACTCAGCTAATTGATTACCAGTCGCTCATAATTATAATAGTCGTATTAATTTCTTTGGCGGAGCTTTTCCGTAATAACGGCTCGGCAATTATAAATATTGGTTCAACTTTACTTGGGGTATTTTATATCGGCATATTTTCATCGTCGATAATCGGAATAAGAGAATTTTATTCTGAAAGCGGGAGATATTATTACGGTGGATATTTGATCATCTCAATAATAATAACAATATGGGTTTGCGATTCAGCAGCATTTTATGCAGGGACAGCATTTGGTAAGCACAAACTTTTTCCGAGGGTAAGTCCAAAGAAAAGTTGGGAAGGAGCAATTTTTGGCTTTATATTCTCTATAATTTCAATGATTATAATACATGGAATCTTCCTAAGTTTTATACCATTAACTGAAGCTTTAATCATAGGAATTATTATCGGAGCGATAGGACAAATTGGAGACTTAGTAGAGTCTCTTTTTAAGCGTGATGCAGGGGTGAAGGATTCGTCAAACATAATCCCGGGACACGGCGGGATATTTGATAGATTTGATTCACTTATTTTTGCGTCACCGGTAATTCTTTTAATTTTAAAATATTATGGGAACTAGAACTTATTGTGATAAATAATAAAGAAAAGATAAATTTAATTACGCTAGGCTGCTCGAAGAATACAGTGGACTCAGAGAGATTATTAAACCAGCTTCGGGCAAATAATCTTAAATTGGAAGAAGATCCTAACAATGCAGATACCATAATAATCAACACCTGTGGATTTATTGAAGCTGCCAAAAAGGAATCGATAGATACTATTTTAAATGCAGTTGCGTTAAAGAACGAGGGGAAAATTAGAAAAGTCATTGTTGCAGGTTGTTTGTCGGAGCGTTATAAAGATGAATTGATGAAAGAAATACCAGAAGTAGACGCATATTTTGGTACCGAAAATTATGAAGCAATTTTAAAGGAATTAGGCGGCGAGCTGAAATATAATTTACTAGGAGAGAGATTATTAACAACACCGTCGCATACTGCATATCTAAAAATATCAGAAGGATGTGATCATCCGTGTTCTTTCTGTGCAATTCCTATAATGCGAGGGAATCATAAATCAAAACCAATTGAAGAACTGTTGAATGAGGCGGAGTTTTTAACTAAAAATGGTGCTAAAGAAATTGTAATTATCGCGCAAGACACAACAGATTATGGAAAGGATATATACGGACAACGGTCTTTGACGTCATTACTAAGAAAGTTAACGTCTATAGAGGGGATTGAATGGGTGCGATTAATGTATGCATACCCATCCCATTTTCCGGTTGATGTAATTGAAGAAATGGCTGCTAATCCAAAGATATGCAAGTATATTGATTTGCCGCTGCAACACATTTCTGATAATGTTCTAAAATCTATGAGAAGAGGAGTAACAAGCAAAGTTACAAAAGAGCTTCTTGCCAAGCTTCGTGAAAGAATACCTGATATTACAATAAGGACTACGTTTATAGTAGGTTATCCAAACGAAACGGAGAAGGACTTTGAAGAACTTTGCGAATTTGTAAAGGATATTAAATTTGACCGCATTGGAGTATTTCCATTTTCAGTAGAAGAAAACACTTCAAGCTTTATACTAGGGGATCAGGTACCCGATAAGGAAAAGCAAAGGCGAAAGGACAAATTGATGGAAATACAAAAGGAAATATCCCTTGAAAAGAATAAATCATTTGTGGGCAAGAAGTTGAAAGTTTTAATTGAGGGAATGGAAGGGGAGTATTATGTCGGTCGCACTTATCGAGATGCCCCGGAAGTTGACGGAGAAATATTAATACCATTAAACGGTAAAAAGATTAAATTAGGAAAGTTTTATTCAATTGAGGTTTTTAATTATAATGAGTATGATCTTTTTGGGAAATTTACTGAGAAGTAAGAGGTTAAAATATGAAGATTATATTTTTACTGTTATTAACTATAGTGGGGTTTAATTTTGCAAATGCTCAAATAGAAAATGCCACGGAGCAAAATGATTTTAACAACAGTCCAAAGTTTTATGAAGATCTGCTGAATTTTTCGTCGGGTAAGGAAAACAAAACACGAGTTGATGTCTTTATTCAAGTGCCTTATACTACAGTACAATTTGTAAAAAACGATTCAGGATTTGCGGGAAGCTACTCAGTCACAGTCTCAGTGTTTGATAAGGATAAAGAAAAGTTAATTGAAGAAAAAACGTGGAGTGACAAGATCTTTGTTAATAAATTTGATCAGACAATTTCCAAGAACATATATAGCTTAAACCTTAAATCATTTTATCTTGCACCTGGTAAATATTTTGTCCGAACAGCTGTAGATGATATAGAATCTAAAGCAGAATTTCCAATTGAAATATATTTTAACGTAAGAGACCTATCAACCAAGCCTATTTCCATAAGCGATATCATGATCCTTGAAAAAAGGATGGAAGAGCACAGCATAAATAAAATTATACCTAATGTCTCAGGGAATGTCGCTTCTCTTGTAAATGGCTTACCAGTTTTCTATGAAATTTATTCAAATGCACCGCAGAAAATAAATATAAAATACAGTATTCTAGATAAAAGATTAAAATCTATCTTTAAGGAAAATCAAACTCAATTAGTTGATTCAGGCAAAACCCAGATATTCTATACGTTAAAGGATAGCAGTTTTAGCTTAGGATTGTATAACCTGCGGGTAGAAATTATGAATGGCGACGATAAGAAACTTGTTTCAATTCAGCGACCATTCTTTTCTCACTGGGTGGGTCTACCTACGAATGCTGCGGATCTTGATAAAGTAATTGAACAACTCATTTATATTGCCTCATCCTCACAAATAAGTTTCATAAAAAAGGGTAAGACAAAGGAAGAGAAGTTAAAACGATTCCAAGATTTTTGGCAATCAGTTTATAATGCTCCGAAGATAGAGGATAATCCTGTATTTAGCGAGTATTATAGGAGGGTAGCATACGCTGATGATCATTTTTCACAATACTTTTCGGGTTGGAATTCGGACAGAGGAATGGTATTTATCCTTTTAGGTCCACCTGATAACGTTGACAGGCATCCTTTTGATATTGATGCAAAGCCGTATGAAGTTTGGCAATATTATAATTTAAATGTAAGTCTTGTCTTTGTCGATCGTACCGGTTTCGGCGATTACAGATTGATAACTCCGCTGACAGGTGATCTCTACCGTTTTAGAAGATAATATATAAAGAAATTTCTCAACGAATAATATAAATCTCTATTAAGCTCAATATTAATTATTATGGTCTTAACTGTAACACTAAACCCGCTTTTAGAACGTCGATATAGTTATAAGAATGTCACCTTCAATGCTGAAAACCGTGATGGGAGTTTAGCTATGAAGGCAGGAGGCAAAGGTATTAATGTTAGTCGTCAGTTGAATAATCTAAGCATTGAAAATATTGGATTAACATTCCTTGGAGGTTCAAACGGTAAACTGCTCAAGGAGATACTAGTAAAAGAAAACATTAAAATAAGTTCTATAAGAACCGAAAATAATACGCGTGATGCCAGCATAATTATAGATGAATCATCAAAAAGTATTTCAACATTTTTCAGTTTAAACTCTAAGATAACATCAATTGAAGTAGAAGAGTTCAAATTAAAAATGGATAAGATGATTCAGAATTGTGAAATAGTTGTTTTTTCAGGCAGTTCGCCATGCGAGGAAGCAGATTCGATCTTTCCATTTGGGATTGAAATAGCTAATCGATATGATAAAATTTCCATATTAGACACATACGGAAGGCATTTTAATACCTGTATAGAATCTAAGCCAACGATTATACATAATAATATTTCTGAGGTGGAAAAATCATATAGCATTAGTATAAAGGACGAGAATGATAAAATAGATTTATTAAATAAATTTTATCAGAATCAAATAAAACAAGTATACTTAACCGATGGGGGAAATGAAATTAGTGCCTCAAACTTTGATTTCCATTTCAAAGCTACTCCTCCAAGAATTCAGCCTGTTGATCCAACAGGAAGCGGGGATGCTTTTGTTGCAGGTGTAATATACGGGTTAACTCATGATCTAACATTTGAAGATACATTTCAAACAGCTGTATCTCTTGGATCCTTAAATGCAAACCGATTTGAAGTTTGCACTGTTTCACTTGCAGAAGTTGAACGGCAAAAAACTAATGTTATAATTCAACCAATCGGCAAAAGAATGAAAACCTTAGATGTATCGCCTAATTAGTTTTTCCCTGCTGTTTCTCACTACTCTATCCATTACCTATCCTCAAACAGTTGAATCTATTCAAGTAATTGAGAACCATGTATTTTCACAGGATAATATACTGAGCTGGTGTGCTGTAAGTAAAGGGACCAAAGAATTCCCAGGGATGCTTGACTCGATAAAAACTCGTCTTGCGCTGCATTTTGGAGCTGAAGGTTATTTTCATGCAGAGTTTAAGGGATCAAAAGTAGAATTGTCGCCTGATTCCCAGCAAGTTAAATTGATAATTAAAATAGACGAAGGTGAACCAACCTATGTAAAGAAAATATTCTTTACCGGCTTAGATACTGCTTTAGATAACAATATTATTGGTTCATTCGATTTTCTTAAAAATCGAGTTTATAGCAAATCAGGCCTTGAGAATAATATTTCATCAACGTTAAAATATTTTCAGAACAATGGTTATCCATTTGCTAAAATTGAAATTCCTTCAATATATTTTTATTCTGATACAGCAAAGAAGGATTATTTTGCAGATATTTATGTTAAAATAGACAAGGAGCGTTATTGTAAGATTGACAAGGTTGAAATTGCCGGAAATAATAAAACTAAAGATTACGTAATTCAAAGAGAATTACGTTTAAAACCCGGAGAGGCGTATTCTCAGAAAGTTATAGATGATATACCTAATCGCTTAAATCGTCTTGGTTTTTTTGAACCAGTCAGTGCTCCTAAATATTTTGTAGATTCTAAGAACGAAGGAATCCTTAGAATTGAAATTAAAGAAAAGGAGACAAATAATTTTGACGGCATTATCGGATATATTCCTTCAAATAGTTCTAATCAAAGCGGATATTTGACCGGGCTTGTTGATGTAAGTTTAAGTAATCTTTTCGGCACAGGTAGAGCTGCAGCAATACACTGGCAGCAGTATAATCGCTCGTCGCAGGATTTGCAGTTAAAATATCTTGAACCCTGGTTATTTGGATATCCATTTAACTTAAACCTTAGTTTATTCCAAAGGCAGCAAGACAGTACGTACGTACAAAGAACTATTGAAGCTTCCTTAGAATATTTAGCAACAGAAGAAGCATCCGCTTCAATTTTCATTTCCACAGATGCTGTAATTCCGACCGATAATGGGAACCAGATATTCACGGTATATAATTCAAGCTCAGTAACAACGGGTTTGAATATAAAAGTTGATACCCGTGATGATCCTTATGCCCCAACAAAGGGAGTCTTATTTTTAAGTTCATATTCTTTAAGCAAGAAGACTATATCCGGACCGGTTCAATTTTTCACACCAGATCTTGCAACTAACATTAATTTACAAAGACTGACTATTGACATTGACGGATTTTATGAATTATTTAGCCGCCAAGTTATAGCATTGGGGTTACACGGAAGAGAATTACGCGGGCCTTTCTTTGAGAACAGTGATTTGTTCAGGCTAGGGGGCGCAAACACGCTTCGCGGTTATAGTGAAAGTCAGTTTCTTGGAAATCGTGTAATGTGGACAAATTTAGAATACCGGTCTCTGCTTACAAAGCGTTCCTTTGTATTCTTATTTTTAGATACCGGTTATTATTTGCGGAATGCAGATCCTTCAAGAAATATCTTAAAATCTGAGGGGTTTAATATTGGCTATGGATTAGGGATGAATATAGAAACCGGGCTGGGTGTCTTGAGTGTAAGCTTTGCACTTGCCAAAGGAGACTCCTTTTCGAACGGTAAAATTCATTTTGGAATTGTAAATCAGTTTTAACCTTATAAATTATGAAACACGTTACAAAAATACAGGCACTTATAAAAATGTGCCGACCATTAAACGCCCTAATTACTTTTCTATCAATTGTTATTGCCTCGGTTGTATGCGCCGTTAATGATTTTAGCTATATTAATGTGTTTTTAGCAGCTTCAGCAGGAGCTTTAACGGCTATAGGGGGAAATACAATAAATGATATATTCGATATCGAAATAGATAAAATAAATATGCCTGATCGCCCCTTAGCCAGGGGGATCTTATCAAAAAAGGAAGCTATATCGTTTTATATAACGGTAAACATTATTGCTCTTATTCTTTCAATATTTCCGGGTGTTTATTCATTTGTAATAGTGCTTACTGCCGAAGGCATTCTTTTTTTATATTCTTATATTCTTAAAGGAATAATTTTAGCGGGGAACCTATCGGTGGCTTTTTTAACGGGACTTGCATTTTTATATGGCGGAGTAGTAGTATCTAATTGGAAATATTCATTGATACCGGCAGCCTTTGCTTTCTTAATAAACCTAATCAGAGAAATTATTAAAGATATGCAAGATATAGTCGGTGACTCAAAACAGGGGGTAATTACTTTTCCACAGAAGTACGGTTTAAAATCTTCAAAGAGAATTATAGCCTTGTTATCAATACTGCTAGTCTCAGCAACGATTATATCGTTCTTTCTTAAGGTATATAATTTACAATTCTTTATTATTGTTATGGCGTTTGTGAATCCTATGCTTATTTATTCCCTTAAATTGTTAATTGAAGATGATTCACAAAAGAATTTGAAGAAAATAAGCTCTATATACAAACTAAGCATGGTCTTAGGATTAATTGCAATTTACTTTGGAAAATGAAAAACTTCGACAACTCATTTTTAACAGATAATATAAGACTAATTGCCGGTGTTGATGAAGTCGGAAGGGGACCACTTGCCGGTCCGGTAGTAAGTGCCTCTGTAATTTTTTCGCCCGATGATTATATTGAAGGAGTAAATGACTCAAAGCAACTTTCAGAGAGAGAAAGGGAGCAGTTACTTCCCCAAATAATGGATAAGGCAATTTCCTATTCGGTTGCTGCTGTTTCACATACTAAGATAGATCAGATAAACATATTACAAGCTTCTTTGCTATCCATGAAGATTGCTGTAAACAGGCTACAGATTCAGCCGCATTTAATACTCATAGACGGGAATAAGTCCTTTCAATGCTCAGTAAAAACTATCCCAATTGTCAAAGGAGATTCGAAATCCTTTGCAATTGCTGCCGCCTCGATAATTGCCAAGGTTGCCCGCGATAGGTTAATGAAAAGGCTTGACAGGCATTTTCCTAATTATCTTTGGGGGAAAAACAAGGGCTACGCTACGAAGGAGCATATTGAAGCAATTAGGATATATGGAGCTTCGTCGCTTCACAGGAGGACTTTTTTGAAAAACATAGCCTTGTTAGAAAAAGCATAAGTTCATGTCAGGGAGCATTAATTCTTATTAAAAGGTGGGAATTTGGGAAAAACATCGAAAGAAGTCGGAGATGAAGGGGAGCAAATAGCCTTTGACTTCCTAATAGCGGAGGGGTACAAAGTTTTGGAGAAAAACTACAGGTACGGTAAAGGTGAAATTGATATAATAGTAAGTGATCCCAAAGATGGGTTCCTTGTTTTTGTTGAAGTTAAATCACGTCAGAACCTGGAATATGGGGAGCCAGAATATGCGATTACAAAGAATAAGATAAAACAGCTAAAGAAGATAGCCAAGCTATATTTATATGAGAAAAAATTAGAAGAAGTCGAATGCCGGTTTGATGTTATAGCTATACTCTTTATGCCAGACTTAACACCTCAAATTTCACATATCGAAAATGCTTTCTAAAGGTGTCTTTGATTTTATACCAGTAGTTTAGTCTGCTTAGAAGAATATATAACCCTGAATAAGTTCACCTTCCAAAAAGTAAGGCAAACTGACATACTTTGCCTTCCTATATTTAGGGCTCCTTCTCCCTTATACTTCCACAATAGGTAGGAAACCAACCAAAACACTAAATAAGTCGAATAATTGGCAATCCTAGGTGAAGGTAGTTTTAGAACCATTTGATATTGAATTTCCATGACCTCAAGACTAACTTTGAAACGTAAAAAGTATGTTAAACTAAAAATAAGAGGTACTTATTGAGGTCATTATTAAGAGTGTTAATCATAATGGTGATGGTTTCGCTGGTTGGATTTACAATCGTAGCCAATGAAACTTCAAAATCGCCTTTTCCGGTTAATAAAACCGAGAACCTAACGGTTAACAATGACGAAAGTACAGTAAACTCCTCGATAGTGAATTATATTAACAAAGGCACAATGTTAGCGTCCTGGTATGGACCCCGTTTTCATGGAAAGCAAACAGCAAACGGAGAGATATACAATCAAATGGCATTTACGGCGGCCAGCAAGAGTCTCCGGTTTGGTACCCTTTTGAAGGTTATCAACCCAAAGAATAACAAATCAGTCATCGTAAGGGTCAACGATAGAGGACCTTATATACCCGGAAGGCAGCTTGATCTTTCAAAAGCAGCTGCAGTATCATTAGGCATGATAAATAGAGGCGTTGTTAGAGTAAAAGTGGAACAATTAAGCCTAAAGGGAGTTAATTTTCCGGTTATTAACCTAAATTAGTATAAATTACTATCAAACCATAAAAGCCCGGTATTAGCCGGGCTTTTTTGTTTTATACAAGTCATGCTAATATTTACAAATAAATACTTAAATTTGGATCAAAAACTAGTGAGAATATGAAACTTAACTTAGGCTGCGGCAAAGATATTAAAGAAGGGTATGTTAACCTTGACATTGTCGACTACGGCGGAAATAAGATCCATGACATTAATTCATTTCCTTACCCCTTTGAGGACAATACATTTGATGAGGTTTTTGCGTCGCATGTTCTTGAACATTTAGAAAGCTTCCACAAGACAGTAACTGAGCTGTACAGGATTATAAAGCCAAACGGACTTTTGATAGTTTACGTTCCATTTTTCCTTAACACCAAGTATTTTGGCGAACCCGACCATAAAATCCCATTTTCTATACGCTCATTCGATAATTACGAGTATATAGGCAACCGGAAACTTAAATTCTATGAGCAATGGAAGCTTAATCACCGAACAAATTATGAAGGGAAAGCACAGTTTGAAGTTCTTGAGAAGAAGTTTATAACATCTCACTTTGTTCCATTAAAATGGATGGACCATATTCTGAATATAGAGCCCGTCATATACGAAAGATTCTTTGCCGGAATATTTTCGCCTGAAGAGGTTTATTTTAAGCTTAGAGTCGTAAAGTAAAATAACTAACTTCTAAAAGATAAGGCAGCTCCTATATCTATTTCTTCCAGCCTTCCAGGATAAGCAAAAACCATCCTACTAAAAAGCTTACACCGCCAAATGGTGTAATGATTGCAAACCATGTAATCTGCGTTACAGCATATAGATACAGTGAGAAAGAAAAAAGTATTATACCAATTAAGAAAAACAACGCGCTCTTAATAAATTTTGTATTTCCGCTTACAGCTATCGCAAGAATTGCTACTGCATGTATTAAGTGGTACATAACCCCGGTTTTATATATTTCCATATTCTCCGGGGACAAGGTATCTTTTAAGCCATGAGCGCCAAATGCTCCAATTGCGACTCCAGTAAAACCAGCTATACCGGAAACTACAATCCATAACTTTGTGCTTTTCATCTTTGCCTCTAGGAAGATTGCAAGTAAATAAATACATTTAATCACACACTTGAAATTAGTAAATTTATACAAAAGAAATTTGTTCAGGAATAAATGAAGCAATTTGATTTACACTCAAACTACAAACCATCCGGTGATCAGCCGAATGCAATAAAAGAACTTACCGATGGAATTATAAGCAACGAAAAATTCCAGACACTTCTTGGCGTAACAGGAAGCGGTAAGACCTTCACGATATCTAACGTAATTCAAAATGTTAATAAGCCGACATTGATAATTTCCCATAACAAAACTCTTGCTGCCCAGCTTTATTCCGAATTTAGAAACTTCTTCCCTAACAATGCAGTTGAATTTTTTATTAGCTATTATGATTATTATCAGCCGGAAGCTTACGTTGTTTCAAGAGACCTTTTTATAGAGAAAGATTTTGCGGTAAACGAAGAAATTGACAGGTTAAGGTTGAAAGCTACAACAGCGCTTATCGAAGGCAGAAGAGACGTTATCGTAGTTGCCAGCGTTAGTTGTATATACGGAATAGGTGCTCCACAAGAATTTGCAAAACAGATAATATTCTTAAGAAAGGGTGAAAAAGTATCACGGAAGAAGCTTCTTCGAGATTTAATAGACATTCACTACGTACGAAATGATATTGACTTCACACGAGGAACATTTCGTGCACGCGGCGACGTTATAGAAATCATTCCTGCGTACCAGTATGAAGAGGCAATTAGGATAGAATTTTGGGACGACGATATTGAAAGGCTTTCAGTAATAGATGCAGTTACGGGTGAGGTGATAAGAGAAACGGATACAGTACCGGTTTATCCTGCAAAATATTTTGTCTCGAACCGTGAGCAAATTCAAAAAGCAATTTATGGTATTGAGCAAGAACTTGACGAGAGACTTAAATACTTCTGGAAAGAAGAAAAATACGTTGAGGCTCAGCGAATTGAACAACGTACAAAGTTTGACATAGAGATGATGAAAGAAATCGGCTACTGCGGCGGAATTGAAAATTACTCACGTCATATGGATGGGCGGGAACCCGGATCACGACCATATAATCTATTTGACTATTTCCCGAAAGATTTCCTTTTAGTAATTGATGAATCGCATGTTACAATGCCTCAACTACATGCAATGTATAATGGAGATAGAGCACGGAAGGAAAATCTAGTTGAATACGGATTCCGGCTCCCTTCAGCTTTAGACAATCGACCGATGAAGTTTGAAGAATTTGAAGGCATGCTAAACCAGGTAATATTTGTCAGCGCCACCCCATCCGATTTTGAACTTGAAAAAAGCGGGGGAGTAATCGTCGAACAAATAATACGTCCAACCGGTTTACTTGACCCGGAAATTGAAGTCAGACCCATAAAAGGACAAATCGATGACCTAATAGGAGAAATTAGGAAAAGAGTTGTGCTAAGGGAAAGGATACTTGTTACTACACTTACGAAAAAGATGGCGGAGGATCTATCTGATTACCTTGATAAAATAGGAATAAAAGTAAGATATATTCACAGTGATATAGATTCGCTTGAGCGTGTAGAAATCTTAAGGGATTTACGTCTTGGTGAGTTTGATGTATTGGTAGGAGTTAACCTTTTAAGAGAAGGACTTGATCTTCCGGAAGTTTCTTTAGTTGCTATTATAGATGCAGACAAAGAAGGGTTTTTAAGGAGTGCAAGATCGTTAATGCAAACTGCGGGTAGAACTGCTCGTAATGTTAACGGCAGGGTAATTATGTATGCGGATAATATGACAGACTCAATGAAAAAGACAATCGATGAGACAGAAAGAAGGAGAAAGATTCAGACACAATATAATATTGATAACAATATAAATCCGCAGACGATATTTAAAAGTATGGAAGAAATCATGTCTTCTACATCGATTGCAGATGTCCGAAAGAAAGAAGAGAAACAGGATTTTTCATTTGCAAAAGTCTCCGAGCCAATATTAAAGTACATGGACACGGACCAGAAAAAAGACTTGATAGAGCAACTGACATTTGAGATGCACCAGGCTGCAAAGGACTTAGAATTTGAAAAAGCTGCTTCCTTAAGAGATGAAGTTAACCGGCTACAAAAAATGGTTAGCGGGAAATAATAACAAACAACCATTCTTTATGAGCCTACATTAATGTCGACTGTAGGTGACTAGCTTACCTATCTTCTTGGAGTCTCTTCCTTTTTCTGAAATTTAAGACATTCTTTGCCTGATGTAGCGAATACTTCTACAGACGGCATTTGTTTTGTCTTCATTCCGAAGATTCTACACCCATAAGGATTTTTCGGATCCCACGTAATAAAAAAATGCTTACACTTTCTACAATCTATTGCCATATAAATGAAAGATAATAAATATTTAGGAATTATTACACTGAGAGGGATGGAGCATGGAATATGGAATAGGGAAAAGCAGTTCAAATATCTTGACATAAAAAGCTTATCGGCAATCAGGTAAATGTTTAAATGGCAATACTGCAAAGATGCGGGCTAGATTTGCATTTACTTTGCATCAAATATTATTTGAAATAGGCGTTCCATAATCCAAGAAGTTGTCTTGTTGTAATGAAAATGAGGATTTAAATAGCTATAGAAGTAGTAACAAAATGAGTTCTTATCATTTTGTTACTTTTGCATTCTATTGGAATTGAAAATATTTTGATAAGCAATTCGATTTAAGGATAATATCAAGTATAATTTGGAGTATAGTCGGGATACTAAATATAAATCAACCTTTCAGCCTTGCATTTCAAGATTTTGAGATGATATTTCGTAATAACTGACCATAAACTTATCGTGTAATTTTTGGAATTGAAATAATAAGGCACCGAATAATACTGCATTAATAATGTTTTTCTTATTCATGAAAAATGTTCTAATTAACAATCTCCAAAAATAAAATCTTCCCTTTCCAATTATACCTGAAAAAAAGACTATTTTTGATAATACGATTAAGTCACCAAAAGTAACTTTCTTTTGAATCGGATTTTCTGCTTTATGGTATCCGTAGCTTGAAATGAACTGAAGCGAACGTTCATAAATTTTCTGAGGGCTATAGATGTTATCCAATATTTTTTTGTAGCCGTTATATAGAACATGCTGATCCATTTTAGTGACGATGTTCGTTTTATTTTCGTCAAAATCAAACGGTTCAATAAGTCTATTTTCAATTTGAAGTTTCTTATTTAAATCAGTGCCGGGAGGTGCTTTTAGAATATTAACGGTAGCCATGACAATCCCGCTACTTTGAATAAAGTCAATTTGTTCATCAAAGACCGTTTCTTTATCCGAATCAAATCCGACAATAAAGCCCGCAGTAACGATAAACCCTTTATTCTGAAGGAGCTTTACATTTTCGAATATGTTTCTTCTTAAGTTCTGAGTTTTTTTACAATCTTCGAGACTTTTCTCGTCAATCGATTCAATACCAACGAAAATATGTCTAAATCCGGCTTCAATCATTAGTCGCATCATTTCTTCATCGTCTGCAAGGTTGATTGTTACCTGGGTGGCAAATCCCGGAGCAGTTTTATTATTTCTTCTCCAATTTATTAATGCGGGCAAAAGATTCTTTTTAAGATCCACTCTATTGCCAATTAGGTTATCATCTGCAAACAATATCATTTCCGGGTGGCCTAATTCCAAAATTTTATTTAATTCACCTATAATTTGGTTTGCCGTTTTTGTCCTAGGTCGCCTACCAAATAACGCAGTAACATCGCAAAAGTCACACATATAAGGACAGCCACGGGAATATTGTACAATTGCATAGGCATATTTATTTAGGTCTATCAAATTCCAATCCGGCAAAGGTGATTGAGTTACATCAGCATATTCTTTGGTAGTATAATATCTTTTGGGGGTACCATTATTAATATCTTCAATAAATAAAGGCAGAGTAATTTCCGCTTCATTCAAAACAAAATAATCCACGTCAGGAAATTTTTCGAACTCATGTGTAAAAAGGGGTCCGCCTGCGACTATTTTTTTATTAAACAATTTGCAAAACGCAATAGCTTTCTTTGCATATTCCACCTGCACATTCATTGCAGATATAAATACATAATCTGCCCATTCAACATCAGAAGCCTTAAGGCTAGTAACATTGAGGTCAACCAGCTTCCTAGTCCAATTATCAGGTAAAAGATTAGAAACTGTTAAAAGCCCAAGAGGGGGATAGCTGGACATTTTTGAGATCATTTTCATCAAGTATTTCATTGACCAAAATGTTTCTGGCATTTCCGGGTAAAGTAATAAAATATTCATAAATCGAATTCTAAAATCTTTATAAAATATTAATCTGCTGTAAAAAAATGTTTTGAAAATATAATAAGATATTAATTAGTTACTAGTTTTATTTTTATTTAAAAGCACAAGAAGTGATCTAGTATACATCATATTTCAAACGATACATTTTTCGATGAAAGGTTTAAGATAATTCAGTTTAATAAGGACGATGAGATTAAGAAAGGTGAAGATGAATTGGTACCTCTTAAACTATAAAACAACGTAAGAAACCCAGATTAAAAAAATTAGAGGAAGAATAGTTAAAGATTCAAATACGAAAGTAAAGCTTAGTAATTACATAGAAATATTAAGCCAGAAGCTTAGGGAAAATCTAGAATGGTTAACATATTTAATTTTTCCAGAAATAGTATTGGAATTCAAAACAAACGAAAAAGATGGGATAATTAATTTGAAAATAAGTGGTCGGGAATAAAAAATGCGAACTATAAACCAATTCGAACATCTGTCGGGTTTGGCTCTGAAAACTGAAGGCAATCGGAGCATATTTCCTGACGGGAAACGACATTAAACCATATAAATACTTTGTAAAACTTACCAAGGAATAATCTTTCAAATATTATTTCATAATTAAATCTAATTTTCACTAACTTTGTATTATATGTAATTTTATAAGTAATGGGTCATTCAAATTGAAAGAAATTTTCTATGAATGTTTTTGATATTAGGGTGAAAAGCACTAACAATAGCCTAATCAATTCAATTGGGGAAGCGAATTAATAAATGGACATATTCCAATTTCATAACAATGTAATCAACGAATATTCCGATTATATTAATTCATTTATTTTTATTAATGATGAAAGAATTAAAGAAAAAGTTGTAAAAGAATTAGCTGCTCAAAAGCTCTGGCCTGATCCTCTCATACAATTTAACCCTTCCTATGAAAAATCAATTTCAATTGAAAAGTTGGCGGAACAAAATATAGTAGTTAATGAATTGGCTCAAATGTTCAAAGGTTTCCAGTTATATAAGCATCAGGAAGAAGGATTAAGGCTTGGAACTTCAAATAAAGATTTTATTGTTACTTCGGGAACGGGTTCAGGTAAGTCTCTCATTTTCATGGGAACAATTTTTAACCATTTATTTAAAGCGAAAGATCAAACAAGCGGAGTAAAAGCATTAATAGTCTATCCAATGAATGCTCTAATTAATTCACAAACCTTAGAGCTTGATAAGTGGAAAGAAAATTACGAAGCTAATTCAAATAAAAAATTCCCTTTTACATATAAACAATATACCGGTCAAGAAGGAACAAGCGAACGTGAGGAAATAAAAAATAATCCTCCGGATATACTCCTTACTAATTATATGATGCTGGAGTTAATTCTAACCCGTCTCGCAGAAAATTCAATTAAAAATTCAATTGCAGATAATCTGCGTTTTCTTGTATTCGACGAATTGCATACTTATCGAGGCAGACAGGGTGCCGATGTATCTTTACTTATTCGCAGGATAAGATCACTTTCAAAGAATTCTTTGGTTTGTATCGGCACATCAGCAACAATGATTTCCGGGGAATCATTTAAGGAGCAAAAAAGCAAAGTCGCTGAAGTTGCCACAAGAATATTCGGAAAGGTTTTTTCAAGCGACCAAATTATAAGTGAAAAGCTTGTAAATTCTTTGGGCTATTCTAAAGAAAACTTCTCACAACTTCAAAGCTCTCTTAAGAATGAAATATTTACCTCAGCGAGATACGAGGATATTATAAAACATCCTCTTGCAATGTGGATTGAAAGCAATATCGCATTAACAGTTGATAACGGTAATTTTATAAGGCGAAAACCACTCAACTTAAATTCAATTGCCGCAATATTATCTGAAGAAACAAAAGAATCTCTTCAAATTTGTTTATCGCAATTAAATAAACTTTTGATATGGGCAAATTATTTAAATAATAAGAAAGAAGATGATCGTGTTCCCGTACTTCCTTTTAAGCTGCATCAGTTTATCAGTCAAACTGGTTCTGTTTATATTACTCTTGATTCAAAAGAAAGCAGAAAAATTACCCTAGATCCGGGAAGTTTCATAAAAGACGAAAAGAATGAGAAGAAACCTATATATCCCGTTGTATTTAGCCGCACGTCAGGCCATGAGTTTATTTGTGTAAGAAAAAATTTATCTAAGAGTATTCTTGAACCAAGAGAATTCAACCAAAAAATATCTGAGGAAGAAGAAGAAAGTTTTGATCAAGGATATTTGATTATGGATTACGGTTCACAAAATATTTGGGATGAAAGCCAAATTATTAATCTTCCTGATTCATGGGTCAAAGAATCAAAAAACGGTGAATTATCCGTGGCTAAGGAATATAAACGAAGAATTCCGCAAAGAATTTATTTTGACGAATTAGGAAATTTTTCGTCTAATGAAAATAACTTGCCATTTAAGGGATGGTATATAACTGCTCCACTAACATTCGATCCAACCGGCGGTGCATTTTTTGATAATAAAACCTCTGAAAGCACAAAGCTTTCTAAACTTGGAACTGAAGGACGAAGTACATCTACAACGGTTCTTTCATTTTCCATTATTAAAGCACTAAATTCGTCAGGTATAGATTATTCGGAACAAAAAATTCTTAGTTTTACGGATAACAGGCAGGATGCTGCACTTCAAGCCGGTCACTTTAATGATTTTATTAAAATAGGTCGATTGCGTTCAGCAATATATCATGCGTTAAAAAATGCAGATGAAAATATTCTTGATTATTCTACAATAGCTAACTCTGTTTTTGAATCGCTTAATATTCCGCAGGAATTATATGCTAAACAGCCTTCTCCGCTTCCATTTCCAGCAGAGGAGAACAAAAAAGCATTCAAAAATTATATAATGTACCGAATATTAATTGATCTTAAGAGGGGTTGGCGGGTTATTTTACCTAACCTAGAACAGTGCGCTCTTCTTCAGATCAGTTATAAATATTTGGATGAAACAATTGCCGTTGAAGATTTTTGGAAAGAAACTCCGATAATTAAGGATATGAATATCGAAGAGCGCAGAGATTTTATTCAACAAACACTGGATTATTTTAGAAGAAATTATGCTCTTTCTTACTCACTTCTTGAAAATAGTGAAATAGAACGTCAACAAAACACCTTCCGTGAAAAAATCAATCCTGAGTGGGGGTTAGATAAAGATGAAGAAATCGACAAACCTAATTTCATGCGGGTTGAAGCCTTTAGGTCTAATACTCAAAAAATATTTACTGTAAGCCTGGGACAGCAAAGTTATTTTGGAAAGTATCTGAAATCTATTGCTAAAAAATACAATTATGATTTAAGCAGGATTTACAGTGATTATGTCCATAATCTATTAAATTTATTAGTTCAGGCAAACTGGCTAACATTTAAGGAGATCAATTCTGGCGGATCAAAGTTAAAACTATACCAGTTAAAAGTTGATTCAATAATTTGGAAAATCGGGGATAGAAGTAATATAATTCCCGATAAAATTAGGGTACTTTCATATAAAGATAATATTCAAAGACCGAATCACTTTTTCCAATCATTTTATTTACAAAGATTCGATTTATTAAAAAATCTTGAAGCTAAAGAACATACTGCGCAAATCAAGAATGAAGCAAGAAAAGATAGGGAAGAGAGATTCCGCAAAGGAGAGATTTCACTTCTTAATTGTTCTCCCACAATGGAACTAGGAATAGATATTTCTACGCTCAATATAGTACACTTAAGGAATGTGCCTCCAAATCCATCTAATTATGCTCAGCGAAGCGGTCGTGCCGGAAGAAACGGACAAGCAGCATTAATATTTACATTCTGTTCAAACTATTCTCCCCATGATCAGCATTTCTTTAAAAATCCCGCCGATATGGTTGCCGGAGTTGTATCATCTCCGAGATTGGATTTGTTAAACCAAGAATTACTTTGTTCTCATTTAAACGCAATTTTTCTTTCAGAAGTTGGTATTGGTTCATTAAATGATTCCCTTGCTAATCTTATTATTATGGAAAAGCTGGAAGAATTACCGCTTAAAGATGAAGTCATTGAAAAACTAAATATTTCAGCTGAGAGGAAAAGAATCGTACACTCTCTTTATAAGAAAGCAATTCAGGATTTAATTCCTGAATTGGAAAAACTTAGTTGGTTCTCTGATGAGTGGATAATTAGACAAATTAATGATGCTCCAAGAACTTTTGATAAATCATTAAATCGTTGGCGTGAATTATTTAGATCGGCAACTTTGCAGCTTTACAACGCCCAGCAAATTATCAATGATCCTATTCTATCAAACGACTCTAAAGAAAAAAGGCAGGCTTACGTTGATCAGAAACAAGCTAACAGGCAGCTCGACCTTCTAAAGAATTCTAATTCTGATTCGCACACAAATTCTCAGTTATCCGAATTCTATCCATACCGTTATTTGGCATCTGAAGGTTTTCTCCCGGGTTACAATTTTACCCGTTTACCTTTACGTGTTTTTATTCCTAAAGGCGAAGAAGGTGAATTTATTTCAAGGGCAAGGTTCCTTGCTATCCGAGAATTTGGTCCGGGAAATATTATATATCATGATGGCGCAAAATATAAGGTATCGCAATCTCTTCTTAGCGATGTTGAAAATAAATTTGAGAAGATCAAGGTCAGTAAATCCAGCGGTTACGCTTTGATGAAAGGCGATTATAATCTTGAGTATTGTCCTTTTACAGAATCATTACTAAACAACGATGATAATAGGGAATTATATACAGATCTTCTCCCTATGTCAGAAAATCGCACTATTCAGTTGGATCGAATTAATTGCGAAGAAGAAGAAAGACGCTCGCTTGGCTTTGATATTAAGACATATTTTACAGTAGAAGGAGGTCTTAAAAGAATTAGGACTGTTTATGTAAATGACGAAAAAGATCAGCTACTTAAAATCAAATACATACCTGCAGCTACTTTAATAAAAATTAATGAAAAATGGCGTATCCGCAAAGAACCCGGTTTCTTAATCAATATAAAAACAGGTTTTTGGAAAAAAGAATCTGTTATGGCAAATAAGGATCAGGAAATAAAAAATATTAAGCGTGTCAGGCTTTTTACGACAGATACAGCTGATGCTTTATATATTCATCCTATGAAAGCTCTTTCTTTCAAGGAGGAATTCGGTGCGGAAAGTATTATTACTTTGATTTATTCCCTCAAACGTGCAATTGAAAACGTATTTCAGGTTGAATCAAATGAAATCGGTGTGGAAGTTATGGGAACTCCAGAATGGCCGAATATCTTTATTTATGAAGCTTCTCAAGGAAGTCTCGGTATTTTGTCTCAAGTAGTAGAAAAAGTTGATACCTTCAAAAAGATTGTTCAAGAAGCTTATAAGATATGCTATTTTGAAAATGGTATTGATACCAGACCGGATATTGGCCCAGCTACCTATTCTGATTTACTCAGCTATTATAATCAACATCACCATTTGATCATTGACAGGCAGTTAATCAAACAGCCTTTGGAAAGATTATTATCTTGTCAGTTTGAAATTTCAACTAACCCGGATTTTGAGAATAATGATGAGCAGTATAAGTATCTTTTGGATAGAATTGATGTTAATTCAACAACCGAACGGAAATTTTTAGATTATCTTTATAATAACGGTAAAAAGCTTCCTGATCAAGCCCAAGTAGAGATTCCGGGCATTTATGTTAAACCTGATTTCTTTTATCAGAAAGAAAATGCCTGTATCTTTTGCGATGGAACTCCGCATGATAATCCGGAAATAAAAAGACAAGATACTTTAAAAAGAGAAGCTTTGTTAAATGCCGGATATGATGTTGTAACGTATTACTATAAAAATTCGTTGGAAGACCTAATAAAAATCCGTAATGATATATTTATTAATATAAGATAAATGAGTACTCAAACTTTTCAACCAGGCTCTCTAGTTAAATTACGTAATCGTGAGTGGGTTGTAATGCCTTCTAATGATAACGATCTTCTGATTATAAAACCGCTCGGAGGTTCAGAGGAAGAAACAACCGGAATATTCTTACCGCTTGCTTTTGAAGATGAGAAGCCCATCATAGCCGAATTTCCTTACCCCGCAGTTAAAGATATTGGTAACTATACAACCGCTAATCTTCTTTATAATGCAGCCAGGCTTTCTTTCAGAAATGTTTCCGGTCCGTTTCGCTGCATGGGCAAGCTCTCATTCAGGCCGCGTTCTTACCAGGTAGTGCCTCTCGTAATGTCTCTAAAACAAGATTTTGTCCGCTTGCTTATTGCGGATGATGTTGGAGTAGGTAAAACTATAGAAGCTTTACTTATTGTTAGAGAATTATTAGACCGCGGTGAAATTAAACGTTTCGCTGTAGTTTGCCTTCCTAATCTTTGCGAACAATGGCAGCAGGAATTAAAAGATAAGTTTTCAATTGATGCAGTTATTATCAGGTCAAGTACTGCCGCCCAGCTAGATAGAAAAATTCAGGGAGACGGTTCTATCTTTCGTGAATATCCTTACCAGGTTGTTTCAATAGATTTTATTAAGTCCGGACCTAAAAGAGAGATTTTTCTTAATGAGTGTCCTGAACTTATTATAGTTGATGAGGCCCATACTTGCGCGAGACCTGTAGGGCAAAGTGAAAAGCAGCAGCAACGACATCATTTGGTTCACGCTATTGCTGCAAAGCAAAACCAACATTTAATTATGCTGACGGCTACACCCCATAGCGGCAAACAAGAAGAGTTCCAATCATTGCTCGGATTACTGAAAAATGAATTTGAAACTGTGGACTTAATCGCCTCACCTCAAGCCAAAAGAAAAGAAGTCTCTGACCATCTTATTATTAGGAGAAGAGCTGATGTTGAGCAATGGCTTGATGAAAAAACTACTTTCCCTCTACGTGATTCTAAGGAAGTCGAATACAATCTCTCGGAAGACTATAAAATAATTCTTAATGACCTGCTTACTTTTGCTCGCAAAATAAATACATCGGATTTACAAACGTCTGCTAAGAAAAAATTCCGCTACTTCGCCATACTTTCTCTTTTACGCGGTGTTATGTCCAGTCCCTCTGCCGGTATGGAAATGCTTTCTAAGAAAGCGTTAAATATTAGTGAAGAAGCATTTGAAGAAGAAGTCATTCAAAATCCTGTAGCGGATACTGAAGGTACTGAATCTGATGCATTGCCGCTGGAAATTCTCGATAAATCTGAGCTTAAAAAATCAGAATCAAAATTTCTAAATGACCTGGTTGCAAAGCTTGAAAATGTTAAGGACAATAAAGCAGCAGAGGCTATTAAGATTACATTGCAGTGGCTTAAAGAAGGATTCAATCCTGTTATCTTCTGTCGCTTCATTGAAACAGCAAAATATCTTGGCGATTATTTCAAAGAGAAACTTCCCAAGAACACTGACTTACTGGTTATTACCGGTGAAATGGTTGATGAGCAGCGCCGTGAGAAAATTGATGAATTCGAAAACTCTAAAAATAAACGTGTTCTTATTTCAACAGATTGTTTAAGTGAAGGAATTAACCTTCAGCATTTTTTTAACGCAGTTTTGCATTATGATTTACCCTGGAACCCGAATCGCTTAGAACAAAGGGAAGGGCGTGTAGATCGTTTCGGTCAGACTGCAGAAGTAGTAAAGGCATATCTTTTATGGGGGAAGGATAATCCGATTGATTCCGTCGTATTAAAAATCCTTCTGCGTAAAGCAAGGGAAATTAGAAAGCAGACCGGCATCTCTGTCCCTTTCCCTGAAGACAGCCAGAGCATACTCGATAGTTTATTAAATGCTGTTATTCTCAATCCCAATGCAGTAAAGATTGATAACCAAATGGAACTTGGCTTTGATGACCCTGAAATTCAAACCGGTGAAGTTAATATTAACAACGCCTATGAGAAAGCAAGTGAGAGAGATAAAATAACCCGCAGTATATTTGCACAGCATTCAATCAAAGCAAACGAAATAGAAAAAGATCTTAAGGAAGTTGATGAAGCTGTGGGTAACCCTGTTGCCGTTAAACAATTTGTAATTGATGCGGTAACTAATCTTGGCGGTCAAATTATTCCTTATAAATCAGGTTATAGATTATACACCACGAACTTAAATTCTATATTCAAATCAATTTTTAATTATAAAGATGAAATCCTTATTACTTTTGAATCCCCCGCGCCTGAAGAATTCCTTTATATAGGAAGAAACAGCTTATTTGTTGAACAGCTTTCGCACTATATTCTTAATAAATCTTTGGTAAGCAACGGACACAAACCGATCGCCGCAAGAGCTGCGGTTATTCCTTCGAAGAGTATCAAAACAAAAACTACAATTATTCAGATCCGGATTAGAAATATCATATCCGATAAAGCCAACGGGAAACAATTAGTAGCTGAAGAAATGATTCTTTGGGGATATGAAAACAATATTAGCGAAAGAAAGTTTATTGCTCATGAAGAATGTAAAACTCTTTTAGCAGAGTTGGTACCTTCGTCGGATTATGAAAAACCTAGGCAAGAATCATTATTTAACCATGAAATAGAAACAATAAAAAATTCTAAAGATGTTCTTGCTGAGATTGTAAGGGAGAGGTCGTTTAAATTAATTGAAGCTCATGAACGGTTTAGAAAGCTAGTCGGCGGCAGTAAATATCAATTAATTGAACCTGTACTTCCCCCGGATGTTTTAGGAATTTATATAATTATGCCTCAATTATAGATGAATAATAAAATGTTCAAAAGGAATAGCTATGGCAAAAGATTTTAATCCAAATAAACCGTTTAATCAATTACCCTCATTACCGCCGGATTTTAGTTTTGACGATGTCGAAATTCTTAAAAAAGTTAATCGTGCTAACATTGCCTTATCAAAACTCAGCGGTATTGCTATGGCAATTCCTAACCGTAAGCTGCTAATAGAACCATTAACAGTGCGCGAAGCTGTTGCAAGCTCCGGCATTGAAAATATTAATACAACTGTAGAGGAGGTTTTCCAGGCTTCTCTGTTTGACGAAAGCAGAATTACTAAAGCGCAGAAAGAAACTCTTTATTACCGCGATGCTCTTCTTTCCGGTTATGAAATGCTTAATCAAAAAGGCTTCCTTAATACTAACTCCTTTATAAAAATCCATTCTGTTCTTGAACCGGATAAAAAAGGAATTAGAAGAATCCCCGGGGTAAAAATTATCAATCGTGCTAATAATGAGACTCTTTATACTCCGCCTGATGGAGAATCGACAATTAGAAATCTTCTAAAAAACTTTGAGAATTATTACAACTCTCCCGATGATGATGTAGATTCCTTAATTAAAGTCGCTGTTTGCCATTATCAGTTTGAATCTATTCATCCTTTCCTTGATGGAAACGGAAGGGTTGGCAGAATCTTAATGGTTCTTCAGCTTATCCTTGCTAAACGGCTGGAACTGCCTATCCTTTTTATTAGCGGTTATATTAATAAAAATCGCGCTGAGTATTATCGTTTATTAAGAGAAGTAACTATTAAAGGTAATTGGAAAGCATGGGTAAATTACATCCTTACTGCTATAGAAGATCAATCTCTTGAAACTACTTCTACCGTTATTAAGATTCGTGATCTAATGCAAGACTACCGTGATAAGTTAAAATCCAAATTGCCAAAGATATACTCCGCTGACCTTGTGGAATTTATTTTCACATATCCGTTTTATAATCAGAAGATTATGATGGAGGTCTTTTCTGTCTCTCGTAAAACTTCAGCTTTATATTTTTCGCTTTTGGAAGAGAACAATTTTATTACTTCAATGAAGATAGGAAGAGATTTGATTTATTATGCTCCTAGATTTGTTAATCTGTTAAAATGATATGCGTAATGTTTACGTATATCACCTTAAATATGCGTAAATATTTTAATATTTTACGCATATATTATTTGACAAATATTATGTACAGCTATTGTGCATATACTAAGTCCATGCACAAAAACTCAAATATTTTGAGCATATAATAACTGAAGTTAAAATTGGAATGTCATCCCCCTCCACAAGAAAGAGGGGAACACGGGAATCCAAAAATACTTAGTTAACTCAACATTGTCATTCCCGTGAAAACGGGAATCCATGGACCATGAAACAGTATTATACTTACATAATGGCAAGCAAAAGGAATGGGACACTATACATTGGTGTTACAAATGATTTAATAAGAAGGGTCTATGAACACAAAAATGAACTTATTGATGGATTTACAAAAAAATATAAAGTCAAAATTCTAGTCCACTTTGAAATTTTAAATGAAATAAGTGAAGCCATCGCTAGAGAAAAAAGACTCAAGAAATGGAATAGACAATGGAAAATAGAATTGATCGAAAAGGATAATCATGAATGGAAAGATTTATACGAAGAGTTAACCAAATAGATTCTAATATAATTAGAAACTACTATCTTAATGTCATTCCCGCGGAAGCGGGAATCCATAGAAACTTTATAGTGCAATTTGTCATCCCCGGACTTGCTCTTACTTTTATCGAAAGTCTAAATGAATAAAAATGTAATGAAATTTTTATGAAAACATCCTCTATACGTGTTGAAGGAAATATTATTTCTCCCGAGCTTTTCGATAAGCTCGATTCAAAAGATATTCTCGGTCAAAATCCATCCGATTTCGGCTTCGAAAGATCATTTAAGGTAAAAGACGATATTGCCCGAGCCTGGGCTGACGCTAAAGATCAGTGGAATATTTTCAAACGCAGAACGGAAAATTTAACTGAAAGCCAAAGCGGTATTGAAGAGACAAGAAAATTCTGGATAATACCGCTACTTGAGAATCTCGGATATAAATTAGAATTCCAGCGCTCATCCGAAATTGTAAACGAAAAATCCTATGCAATAAGCCACCGTGTAGAAGCTCTCGATAATTTCCCGGTTCACATAATGGGTGTAAATTATAATCTTGATAAACGCCGCGAAACCGGCGGACCAAGAATGTCTCCGCATGCCTTACTTCAAGAATATCTTAATGTAACAGAACATCTTTACGGTATTGTTACTAACGGTTACTTTTTAAGAATACTTCGTGATTCAGGAAAGCTTGTCCGCTTAAGTTATCTTGAATTCAATCTTCAGAGGATGCTTGAAGATGATCTCTATGCCGAATTTTCAATAATGTACCGGCTTATTCATTCTTCCCGTATGCCTAAAAAGCAGACGGAAGCAGAACAAAGTATTTTTGAGCAGTATCATCAGGACGCCATCGAATCCGGCTCACGTATCCGTGAAAAACTAAGTGCTGCAGTTGAAAAATCAATTAAAATAATTGCCAATGGATTTCTTGCTCACCCTGCCAACGAACAATTACGAAACGCCATCATCAACTGTCATTCCCGCAAAACCTTGGGTGATAGTGACTGTCATTCCCGCGAAAGCGGGAATCTACCTCTTCAAAGTAGTGAATCCCTTTCCCCCGAAGAATTCTTTAAACAACTTCTGCGCTTCATCTATAGAATTTTATTCCTTCTTGTAATAGAAGAAAGAGACATCGTCTATCCCGATGTTAACCATCTCAGCAATGTCATTCCCGTCCCCACGAAAGTAAAGAACAGCCCTAGTAATGTCATTCTCGCGAAAGCGGGAATCCATACTTTTGAAGAATCCGCATACCTCAAAAAGATCTACTACAACAACTACAGCATTTCCCGTTTAAGAAAGCTTGCGGATAAAATATATTTCTTTGATGACAAACTTGACGATCTCTGGATTTCATTAAAAAACACATTCAACATTTTTATTGAAGAACGTTACGCAAAGAAGCTCGGCATCTATCCGCTTGGCGGTGATCTTTTTTCTCCGGGTGCAATCGGTTTGCTCAGTCAATCTCAGCTTGATAATAAAGTATTGTTGGAATGCATCCATAACTTAAGTTTATTCGAAAGCCCGAATGGCAAAGATGTAATCCGTGTTAATTATGCCGCACTTAATGTGGAAGAATTCGGCTCTGTTTACGAAGGACTTCTTGAGTATGACGGCAAGTTTAACATCCAAAACCAGCAAATAACATTTGAATTTATTGAAAGTTCAGGAAGGGCATCGTCCGGTTCACATTATACACCGGAAGAACTTGTTCAGCCTCTGATAAAACATTCCTTGGATTACATAATCGAAGATAAATTGGCAGCCGCCAAAATGTCATTCACGACGGGTTCAAAAAATCCTCCGTCATTCCCGCGAAAGCGGGAATCCAATGATTCAGAACCTTTGGTGAATGTAATAGAAGCACAAAGCAATGCGCTTCTCAGCATAAAAGTCTGCGATGTAGCATGCGGCAGCGGACACATCCTCCTATCCGCTGCACGGAGAATTGCAATTGAACTTGCTCGCGTAAGAACCGGCGAAGACCAGCCTTCACCAGAACCATACCGTCATGCTTTGCGAGATGTAATTAACCACTGCATTTACGGAGTTGATAAAAACCCTCTTGCCGTTGAGCTCTGTAAAGTTGCCCTATGGCTGGAAGCTTACAATCCCGGTTTACCTCTTAGCTTTTTGGATCACAAAATTAAATGCGGTGATTCTATCGTGGGACTTGCGAGAAGAGAAGATCTTGAAAAAGGAATTGCTAACGAAGCCTTTAAGAAGATGCCGGGTGATGACCCCGAAGTAATAAAATTTCTTGCGAAGAAAAATAAAGATGAAATTGCCGGACAGCTTGAAAACCTTTTTGATAGAAATGCCGTTGATGAAAACGTAAAACATATTTATTCTCAGTTCAAACAGTTTGACGAATTGCCCGAATTCACTTTGGAAGAAGTAAAAAAGAAAGCAGAACAGTATGATGTTATGAAAGGCGCCGATTGGTGGCGTTTGAAAGAAGCTGCGGATATTCAAGTATCTCAGTTCTTTATTCCCAAGACGAAGCAGAACCAAAATATGCTCACAACATTTTCAGAATATTATAACATATTAAATGGAAATAAAGCGGGGTTTGAATTAAAGACTGCTAACGCAATGGCAATTGCAGCAGAAAAGAAATTCTTCCATTGGTTTCTTGAATTTCCTGAAGTAATGCAAGAAGGTGGATTTGATTGTATTCTTGGGAACCCGCCGTTTTTAGGTGGATTAAAGATTTCTTCTCATTATGGTTATAATTTCCTTGAATGGCTAAAATACAATTACCATCCTGCTGGTGGAACTTCTGATTTAGTAGGATATTTTTTTAGAAGAGTTTTTGTTTTATTAAAAGAAAAGGGATTTCTATCATTAATATCAACTAATACAATTTCGCAAGGGGATACTCGTGAGGGGAGTCTAGCGGAGATTCAAAGAAGAGGTGGAGAAATTATTTATGCTTTAAAAAGTATGAAATGGCCCGGTATTGCTATTCTTGAAATCTCACAAGTAGCCATTGTCAAAGGGAAATGGAATGGAAAAAGATTTTTGAATAAATCTATTTCGGAATACATAAGCTCATATTTAGATGATAATCAATTAATAAGAAAACCAAACAAGTTAATTGTAAATAAAGATTTAAGTTTTATCGGGAGTTATTTATTTGGAGATGGTTTCCTATTAAGCGAAAATGACGTCCTCAAAATGATTTCAAATAATTCTAATAACAAACAAGTATTGTTCCCTTATATCAGCGGCGAAGATCTCTATTCAAGATTTGATCAGTCTCCATCAAGGTGGACAATTAACTTTTTTGATTGGAATATTGAAGAGGCAAAATTATTTGTTGAACCATTTGAAGAAGTAGAAAAAAAAGTATTTCCTTTTAGAAAAAGTGTCAAAGAAACAAATAATACTGCAAAGAGAAGGAGAAAATTTTGGTGGCAATACGGAGCTGGCTCAGTAAATCTATATAAAGAAATAGAAGGGTTAGATAGAGTCTTAGCCGTTGCACAAACTAGTAAAACATTAGCTTTTACTTTTTTACCACATGGTTATGTTTACTCATTGATGACTGTGATCTTTCCATTTACAAAATATTTTCAGTTTAGCATCCTTCAATCAATGGCTCATTACATTTGGGCTTGGACATTTGGATCTACGATGAAAACTGATCTCAGATATACACCATCAGATATATTCGAGACCTTTCCATTCCCGCAAAACTCTTCTAAAGAAACTGAATTAGAACTTGAAAAGATCGGACAAGAATACTACGAGTACCGCAGCAAGCTTATGCAGGATATGAAGCTTGGCTTAACAAAAACATATAACCTTTTTCATACACCACAGCTTACAACAGACAACAAACAACTTACAAAAGCCAACTTAAAAATCCCGATAGAGCAGGCTATAAAGGACCTAGGAACACTACGCCAACTCCACAAACAAATGGACGAAGCCGTCCTAAAAGCCTACGGTTGGAGTGCAGACGTAATTGCGAACGGCGCGAAGCAATCTCAACCGCCAATAGACTTGCGGCACGATTTCTACGAAGTAGACTACCTCCCCGAAAACGACAGAATCCGTTACACAATACATCCAGAAGCCCGGAAGGAAATACTAAAACGCCTGCTGGAACTTAACCACAAAATCCACGCGGAAGAAGTTGCTCTGGGTTTGTTGGATAAAAAGAGAAAGAAGAAAAATAAAACGTTAACTGTTGATAAAAATCAAGGAGGGTTGTTTTAAAGACAAATAGGTGTTGGTATATTTTCAATTAATATTAAAAGGTACTATCAAATGGAGAATAATAAGTTTATTACTATAATTAAATCCCAAGATATAATAAATCTTTTATGGAAAGCAGAATTTAAGATTATTTATTCATCAATAAATATTCATCAGGAAATTGCCATTGCATTATCTGAGGCTGCAAAAAAGGGACTTCAAGTTGATGTTATTATTGATACCGACGAAAATAATTACAGAAACGGTTATGGAGATATCCAATCCATTGATATACTTAAGAATACAGGGGTTAAAGTCTATGAAGTTGAAGGAAATAATGTTTCTTTTGTTATAATTGATGAAACGGGATTTTTTATTTTTCCTCAAAGCCGAATTTCTATAGGAGATCCATCAGGACCAAATGCTATCCTAATAGATAAAATCACTCAGCTAAAACTTCTTTCACATTATTTCCCTCCTAAGTCCAAACAGGAGAAAGAAAAATTAATTGATAAAGCACTGGATTTACATTCAAGTAATAAGTTTGAAATTAATACATTAATTGATGACTTAGAAGAAGGTATAACAGAGATAAAACTTCAAAATCTTGATATAAAAAAGTTGGAAGCAACCAAAGAGAATTTAAGAATAAATCCCCCGTTACACCCTGATTTAAAAAGACTTATTAATACTTACACTTCAAAAATTCAATTCGTTGAATTAAAATTTGTCGGATCAGATTTTCAGATAACTAAAATATCTCTTCCTCCCAAAACATTACCTTTTAAGGATGCAAAATTAATTAAATTATTAGAATCCAAAATGAAATTGTTCGACGATGTTGAATCTAATGACGACTTAAGAAAGCTTGAATTAATTAAAGAAAAAGTTGACAATCTTAGAGTAAAATTAAATGATAAAACAAAAAAGAGTGGATATTTAATACCTATTAGTTGCAGAAATAAAAGTATAATTAAAATGGATGACAGGAAAAAATTTCTAAATGAAGTAGGAAAAATTAGGAAAGAAATTACAGACTATAAAAACTCTACAGCAAATAAACTTGAAGTTGCTATACTAAATGCAAAAAGATTGTTAATAGGAAACCTAATTGATTTTCTTAAATTATATCCACCTGAAGAGTTTAAAAAATTTGAGCGGGAAACTCTATTTTATAAAATTGAGGATTATAGTCAAAATATAATATCAAAATTAAAAATTCCAGATTCAAATGATTTGCTTAAAAAACTAGAATTAACGTGCAATTTTTATGATCTAACTTTTGAGGATTTTAAAGATGAAGAATTAATCCAGGAGTTTAGAGAAAAAGAAATTTTGAAAAGTAAAGAGTTGAATGATATAGTTTCTAGTAAAAATGCATTTGAAGTTGCAAAATAAGATTACCTTAAATCGAGCTAATTATAAAATATATTTAGCGAGTTTTACAACTTATTATTTGAATTTAATTTCAGTTAATAAAAATATCATAAAGGGGATCAAACAAAATGAATTACACCAGTGAAATCTTTCTATCAAAAGATGATGGTTTATTAATCCCTGAAATCGGCTCTTGGGGTGAAAATAAATATCAAATCATATATGATTATAATGTTCTCTTTTCAACTGGGATGAAAAAAATTTGGCATAATAGGATTTATATTGATTTATACTCCGGAAGCGGCAAAGCAAGAATACGTAATACTAATAAGATACTAAATTCATCAGCTCTTTTAGCATTAAAAGTCCCGGATCAGTATGATAAATATATATTTTGCGATATTGACGAGAATAATATTAATTCATTACAAAAGAGAGTTAATAATGAATTTCCAAGCTCAAATGTAAGTTATATCATCGGTGACTGTAATAAAAAAATAGACGATATTCTAAATGAAATTCCGACTTATTCTACTAACAACAATGTATTAACTTTTTGTCTAATAGATCCATTTTCTTTGGAAATTGAATTTGAAACAATAAAAAAATTAGGTGAGAATAGGCTTGTGGATCTTTTAATTCTTTTAGCATTTGGCATGGATGGAAAGCGAAATATTAATCTTTACATAAAAGAAAATAATAACAGAATAGATAATTTTCTTGGTTTGCCTGATTGGAGAGAGAGATGGATAATTGAGGAGAAAAATGGTACAAATTTAGTTACATTTCTTGCAAATGAATTTACAAATAAAATGAAAAGCCTTAATTATAGTCGTTATACAATCAATAATTATATATCAATCCGTTCGGATGAAAAAAATCTACCCTTATATCATTTAATGTTTTTTTCTAAACATCCAACTGGGTATAAATTTTGGGAAAAAGTTAGAAAAAGAAATATAGAACCGGAGTTAGAATTTTAAATGGCGCTTAAATCATCAATAGAATGGACCGAATCAACCTGGAATCCTGTAACCGGATGCAGTAAAATAAGCCCCGGTTGCAAATTTTGCTATGCGGAAAGAATGGCAAAAAGACTTAAAGCTATGGGTTCATCAAATTATGAAAATGGATTTAAACTAGCATTACATGAACATATAGTTGAATTACCTTTAACTTGGAAAAAACCGCAAACAATTTTTGTTAATTCCATGAGCGATCTTTTCCATAAAAATGTCCCACTTGAATTTATACAAAGAATATTTGAAGTAATGAATAAGGCATATTGGCATAAATTTCAAGTACTGACAAAGAGGTCGGATATCTTATTAAAATATAATTCAAAACTTAATTGGACAGAAAATATCTGGATGGGTGTCAGTGTAGAAAATGATAAATATACTAACCGAATAGAACATTTAAGAAATACGGATGCAAAAACTAAATTCCTATCAGTTGAACCATTGATTGGTCCAATAAATAAATTGGATTTGACAAATATTGATTGGGTAATAGTCGGCGGTGAATCCGGTCCCGGCGCGAGACCAATGAAAGAAGAATGGGTTATTAAAATTAAAGATGAATGCAAAAATGCGAAAGTTCCGTTCTTCTTTAAACAATGGGGAGGCGTGCAGAAAAAGAAAGCCGGGAGATTATTGCAGGGTAAAATCTGGGATCAAATGCCGAATCTTAAAAGGGCGAGTTGACAAAAACCATAGTTGAAAATCTATTTGTAATCATCTCATTCCTGTTTTTTCAGAAAAAGTATTTTCTTGTAGAATTTTAATTGTAAGCGCCAAAATATTTCCATTATGGTATTACCGTTTAGAAAATTATTCGAAATAATATGAATGCTTTTGTTATTGTCAAGCGCCACAAAAATGAAAAAAAGGGCATGCAAAACCTGCCATTCCTGGGGGACAATACTGTCTATAGTTCAAACTGACAATAATTATTCAAGAAATGAGACATATTATTTCTTGAATCGTACAATATTTCTAGCTCCGGCCTCCATTTTCTCCCTAGCAACTGGGTTGGCAGTATGAATATGTATTACCGGCGGAATGAAATTATTTTCATAAACTTCTTTTTCCAGCCAAGTAATGACATCGTATCCTGTGCCGTTTTCTTCTTCCCCAAGATCATTATCAAGACTGATTTCTTCAACATTATTTGTAATTAATAAGTCAATTGCTTCTTGAGCCGTTTTTACAAGAACCCAACCATCCGGCGGTGTTCGCATATCGTCTAAATAAACTTTCATGGCATAACTTCCATTCTAGAATTATAATATTAAGGCTAATATTTATATTTTGTTAATGCTTTTATCTATTAAGTAATTCATATTTTTATGATTTTGTAACGAGTTATTAACATAACTTCTATTAGTTTTTTATATTTTTTGTAATTGAATTGAATGAAAATTTTCTGAAGAGTATTCTTTCGGATTACTATTCTTACTTCAAAATATATCGAACTCATATAGGAATCAATAAAAATTCGTCTGTAGGTAGGTCAGTTTAACTAACTGGGAAGATAGATTGAATTCCTTAAGTTAATGAATTGCATCACTACTATTTCAGACAAACCGCATAAATCTCTGAAGCATTTATTATTTAGCCGAATTTGGTAAAGGAATAACTATGCTCTCACAGTAATAATATTATCTTTTCCTCGGTAATTAGTTTTAATGAGGTTGCTCAAACAGTCAGGATGAAGTTGGAATTGAAAGAAAATGACTGAATGAGAAACTCATTTTTATACCGGATTAAGAAAAGAATAGGAAAAAGTAAAAAGTGTTCGACTTTTTTTATAAAAATATTAAAATTCTATTTATTCCTTAATGCAAATTTAAAGGGCACCATTACCCACATTTTTTGATTATGCCCTTTCCTTTTGAAAGGCGAAAATTTACTTGCCAAGGCAGCGTTAAGTGATGCTTCATTAAATATCGGGTTAGAAGACTTTGCAATTAAAGCATTTATAGGTATTCCATTATTATTAATTAATATTTTAACATAGACAGTGCCCACTATACCATCTTTTTTTGCCTCTTCAGGGTATATGGGAGGTTCGACATGAACAACTTGAGGCATTACATCATAAGGCACAAATCCGCGTTCTCTTTTCAATGAATTTGGAAAAGCCGGATAACTCTTGAACCAGTCCTTTAGAGTATCAAGATTAAAATCAAGATTTTCCTCTACAGTTGAATGTTTATCCAATTGGTTCTCTATTTTCCTTATTCCTTCTTCATAAACGACTTTTCCACTATCTTGCTTACCCAATTGCTTATAACACTCAGCTAAAAATGCATAAGATTCAAAATTGGCTATTGTAGTATCTTCAAAATTATATTCACTAAATTTTTCTTTTGCTAATTGAAAGTTCTTTTCTTTAAACTGCAAATAAGCATCGGAAAATTCTTTATCCGATTTCTTAAAATACAGATCCCAGTCAGTAACATGTTTAGAAGAGGAGCATCCTCCAATAAAAATAATTGAAATAAATAAAAACACAAAAAATGATTTTGACAAGAGATTCATAATACCACCAACATTGAATTATTATTTTATTGCAGATTTTTTATAAAACTAATATAAAACACTATTTTCTCAAAACTATATGGAGACTCATCTTTGAAATCTGGTACTAGAACATTTTTGTATTGCCAGTCTATCGGTATGTTCATTATGAAAATGCCATTATGGTTCAATTTGTAACATTTGCTATTCGGTTTTTATTTTTAATAGCATAGACAATTTCCTTTCGTTTTGTAGAAAGAAATCTATCCCTATACCTAATCCAAATCCTATTAGTATCGCACTTCTTGCAACAAAATAAATAAAACCTAATGGTGGTAGTCCTGCTTTTGCATTTATTATATATGCAATACTTATGAATAATGTATACATCAATCCGAAAAATAAAACTAACGCAAAGCTTCTTAAATAATATTTTATGTTCGGATTTCTTATTATGAATTGATAATAAAGTTTAATAGAAAAAAACAAGCTTCCTAAATACAAAAGGTCTCTTATTACATAAGCCATTGATAAATATATTCCAATGAAAATTATTAGATGTAGAAAAAACATAAATATCATTCCAAAGATTTGCTCTCTAATACTTGTATATTCTAAAAGACTAAAAAATAAAGCTCCGTATAATCCATCTGCAACAAATTGAAAATTAGAATTTGTTGTGTGGAAAATAGTATCATTAAAAAATATAAATCCAACTAATATACTTCCGAACATTCCAAAGAAGGTCATTAATAGTATCTGATATATTTTATCTGATTTCATATTATTTCTTTTCTCAATGATTTACTGCAAATAAATTCTATAGTAGAATGAACTTTCTTCATTCCAACTGTTAATTATAAAATATATACTTTTTTATTTTTATTAGTACGGAAAGATTAACCAAAGCATTACCTGCTTTAGTCATTTCATGAAGTTTTATGTTTGCCCGAACTGTTCCCAAAATTCTGCGGCCTCACCTAATTGTAGCATTTTAACTTACAGTTTTCACAATTCTCTATCAAGAAAAATCTTTTTTTGATATAAGAAAAACATGTAAACAACATAAATGGAGTTTATATGTCACTTACACTAGGCTGCGACCCGAAGCTGTTCTGCAGATTAAGTGGGATATACATACCAGGTCATAACTATTTCAAATTTCACTCGAACATAGCAGAAATAAAACCAGATAGTTAGGACAGCTATTTATCAGATTCTCTATAACTAATTTTATTTTGGCTATTATGAGTAGACTTGAAAATCAGGTAATTGGATAAAAGGAAATCATCGAAAGATTTATATTTCCGAATAATTTATAGAGTGGAAAATATCATCTGTGAAAGATGACTAGTCAAAAGATATAGAAGATAGAAAGAGGCTGATCGAAAGCTCTAAAAAGGGGAGTGAACTATTAATGAAATAGAGAGATAATCTGACCTAACTAAAATTGAAGTCTTCAATTGAGGTCGAAGAATAGTCAAACAAAAAAGAATGATTCTGTCTTGTCCCGCTTAGAACCTGCTCAAGTAACAATAAAAAAAGGGACTTACAATACTTTTGGTACCATAAATCCCTTAATGCTCCGCGAGCAGGACTCGAACCTGCAACCCTTCGGTTAACAGCCGAATGCTCCACCATTGAGCTATCGCGGAATTGAATTCTTAAAAAGGCTAACAAAATTAAAGTTTATAGCTATCTTTGTCAAGCTATAAACGCAAGAATTTTCGGCAAAATAGCTGGTTTGCGAGTTTCCAGAGCTTATGTCTAAGAAAACTTCATTGTCATTTGTGAATTATTTCATTCTACAAATGTATTGTTCTTATCGGGTTGGCCGCCCTACTCACTTTCTTTCCATAAATAATTGCATCAGAGTGTTTCCCTCTGAATAATATTGGTAATGTCGCTAAAAAAATTTCTATGTCTAGAGAAACAGAAACGTTTTTGTCATATTCAGCATCTAAATTTATAAGGTTTTCAATTCCCTGTCTTCGATCTCCGTAAACTTGCCACAATCCGGTGATTCCCGGCTTGACCTTTATAGATTGTCGCTTCCGGTAATATTCAGGATATTTATTTCTGAGAATATTTAAATCACTAACCATTAATGGTCGGGGACCAATAAGACTCATTTCTCTTTTTAGAACATTTATTAATTGAGGAAGTTCGTCAAGACCGGATTTACGCAGCCACCTGCAAAAGGAGGGTATATAATCCAAAAGTTGGTTCTTATATAATATGTTTCTATCCCTTCCAATATTATTCTCAAAGTTTGGCTTAATAGTTTTGAACTTGTAAATATTGAAGACCTGGTTTTCTTCTGTGATTCCTCTCTTTTGAACTATAATAGGCAGTGATCTATATATTACAATTAAAATCAAAGCGATAACTATCATGAGCGGGAATGCAATTAAAAGTATTAATGTTCCTAAAAGTAAATCTATAATACTTTTATTAAAACAAGCTTTCTTGTCCGGCATTATTAACTCAAGTAATCCGCTTTAATTAATAACCACAATGTTATTGGTGAGTTCCAAACAATTATCGTTTAACATATTTAATTCTCCGTCCCCGAAGTTCAATGTTCTCCTCTCCTACTTTTTCAAAAGCATTTTCTTGACCTCAGTTCCTTCGTTCGTTTGAAGTCTATAGTAATAAATACCGCTAGTTAGTTTTTCGCCAACAAATGTTACATTATAAACTTGACCGGCAGCAGCGTTTCCATTGAACAAAACTGCAATCTTTTCACCAAGGATATTGTATATAGTCAATACAGCGTGAGTATTCTTAATTACTGCGAATTGTATTTGAGTAGCCGGATTAAAAGGATTAGGATAATTTTGATTTAACAAAATCTCATTTTGAATTGCGATAGTATTAACTTCTACCTCATTGCTATATTCAAATTTACCGTCGTTATCGACTTGCTTAAGTCTGTATCTGATCTTACCAACGATTGAATTATCATCACTAAAGGAATAATTCTTATATGAGTTACTATTGCCGTTACCCTTAACAAAGCCAATCTTTTCCCAGATACCTAAAGCTAGTTGATCACCGCCGGATTGTCTTTCAATTTCAAAACCATAATTATTAACCTCAGTTGCAGTCTGCCAATTAAGATTAACAAATTTTCCATTATACCCGGCTGTAAAAGTTACTAGCTGCACCGGAAGCGGACCACCGGGAACTTGTACAACAACCGGAGTTAATCTTCGAGTGGTTGTATTGTCTCCTAGCTGACCGTTTGTATTAAATCCCCAACCATACACAGTTCCATTATTGGCAAGAGCGATAGAGTGAGCGAAGCCAGCAGCAATTGCAATAATTTTATTATCAGCGTTATCGCCAAGAAAAGTATTTCCTAAATAAGTTCCTTTTATAGTTTTTATTGGAACATTTTTATTATCCTTAGTATCGTTACCAAGCTGTCCCTCAGAATTTAGTCCCCAGGCATATACTTTGCCTTGCTGGTCAATGGCGAGGGAATGGCTATTACCTATTGCAACATCAGTTATCTTATTACTTGAGTTATCTCCAAGAAAAGCAGTCCCGGCATATTCTCCCATTCTAACTTTTACTGGAATTAAGCTATTTACATTTGATTCATTGCCTAATTGACCTTTTGAATTATTTCCCCACGTGTAAACGATGCCGTCCTGAGCTACGGCAATGCAGTGTCCATCTCCCGCGATAGCTTTGATGATTTTATTATTTGGGCCATCACCAAGATAAGCAGTTCCTTGATAGTCTCCCTTTTTTACTTTTACAGGTTTGAAACTAGCTGCAGTTGAATCGTTTCCCAATTGACCATAGCTGTTCTCTCCCCATGTATAAACACAACCGTTCTCGTCTATTGCTAGCGAATAACCATGTCCAGCTGAAACTGAAATAATCTTATTATTAGGATCATCACCAAGGTAAGTTGTCCCGGGATATTCTCCCTTTATTACTTTTATAGGGGTTAAATTTGAAGTTGTTGTACCATTACCTAACTGACCGTCACCACCTTTTCCCCATGTATAAACAATTCCATCGCTTGCTAAAGCAATAGAACAGTATTCACCCGTAGACACCGCAATAATTTTGCTTGTCTTATTATCTCCAAGATAAGTAGTCCCGGAATAAGCGCCCTTTGACACCTTTACCGGGCTATAACTATTTGAGGTTGTGCCATTACCTAGCTGCCCCTCAGAATTTATTCCCCAAGTGAAAACAGTACCATCTTGAGCGAGAGCGATTGATGTATATTTTCCGACAGAAATTGCAATGATTGGGTTGCCCGGGTTATCTCCTAAGGACAATGAGCCGGCATATAATCCCTTTACTACTTTTACAGGGATATGACTATCTCCAGCAGATCCCTTTCCTAATTCGCCATAATAATTATATCCGCATGTATAGACAGTACCGTCTGACTTAAGCAATATTGTATGATATCCTTGTCCGGAGCCAAGTGACTGTGGAAATAAATCGAAGTATAAAATTGCTAATATAAGAGAAATAAGTACTGCAGTTCTTCTCATAACTCTCTCCTTTAATTAATAAGAATTTATATCAATAAATTTGAAAAACACTAAGACGCAATTGTGAGTAATTTAAAAGGCTTTGCCTCCATTTACATATAACGCCATTTGCAAATGATTTTGTAATATGTACTATTTCTTGGCTCGAGACTTCTTGTTCTGAACTTTAGCCGGAATCTCCGCATTTACATTGTGGAAATTACAGTTCTCTCCGAAATGCCAATAAATAGCAATATATTTTTTGTTAAAGATTATTGAAAAGGAATTATCCCCGTTGATTAAAGAATATCAAAGAGCCCCTGAATGCATAATAAAAAAACCATTGCGAACACGCTTTAATTGTGAAGAAACCTCATACTCCACCTTTATTTTGTCAGGTTTCTCTATTCGTTACCTGTTTATAGAACAGGCAGCTCGTTCGCAATGATTAAAGATTTCGGTCACTAGTGCCAATAAAAAAAGAAACAGGTGAAAATAGCAATAGCTTAAGCTAAATATCGGTTCCCCTTATCGCTATTCGTTAAGACCACTGCTATTTTCTATAATGCTGATTAAGTAACCATTTAAGCCAAACTTAAGTATACTTGTCAAAACAAATATTATACCATGTAAAATTTATCACATATATACGAATTAACAATATATTGTATTAAATATATTCTTTTTTATAAGAAATTGTCACAAGAACATTTTTATAATTGAGAGAGAGAGAAATGCAAGAATAAATCCTAGATATAAAAAATAGGAATTGATTTTGGCAGAATGGCAAAGTTAGGGGTGAAATCGGGAAATAGTTTTTTGATGACATATAATGAATTAGTTGTTTGAATGCGGGGTAAAGTTTTTTTGGGGGATTATCCCTCATAATTCCCAGACTAATAGTCTGGGCTACGGGGAGGAATTGGAGGGGAAGTTAGAGTGTGCACTGAGTGAATGATTTTTAGGATCAGGGCTAAAGCCCTGGTTGAGGGGGGGCAATGTACCCCAGGCTGAAGCCTGGGGTTAATGGTGAAGAAATACAAGGACAAGTAGGAGTAGATGTGTGCCAGGAATTTTTTAGAAGTTAGGGGCTAAAGCCCCTCGTGTTTTGGATGTTAGTTTTTTCATTTTAAAATGTGGGATGCTTAAGGAAGTTTCACTTATTACTCTTTAGTTGTAACTAATTGGGGTGAAGCTTTTTGGGGGATTATCTGTCATATTTCTCAGACTGATAGTCTGGGCTACAGAGGAGGAAGAATTCACAGACTAATAGTCTGGGCTACGGGGGAGGAATGAGGGAGCAAGAATTTATAATGTGAGGTAACATGAACTGAACAATATTATCTTTAAGGATAATATCAGTCATATTGAATTGCATCATAGGGTATAGGGGAAAATAAAGAGCACAATAATATGTTCTCTGAATTACTTTTGGATTTTATGAGAGCAGCTTACAGTTTTGCAATAATTTCAATGAAAAATATCTCTAAGCCAAAAGCTAAGACCACAACAATTCCTGTAATAATGCGCCTCTTTACTATATCTCTTCTTCTAATTTCAGTAAAATCTAAATGATTAGATTCTCTTTCCCTTAAATAATCGCCATCTGTAATTGACCATTTTTTACCGGTAGATTGTTCAGTCATACGTTTTCCTTTGACTATTTATGATTATAAGTATTGAAATTTCAGCTTATATTATTACTAATATTTACAGAATAAAGGGAACCAGGGACTAATATCATGCCATTCGCATTTTAGGTAAAATATTCACAATTCTCATAAATGATCGGAAAAAATTACCTGGTAATGGGTAAAAATTGCCTGGGAATTTATTTTACAGGCAAATAAAAAAATTTAGCTATAAATTGAATTAGTCTTAAAAACATCATATTTTGCGCCGGAAATCAATGCTTAAAATTATTTACGACACAATAGAAATTATTTGCAGATCAAGCGGAAGCTGTGGCAGCATCGTTTTGAGTGAGAGAGACTCTTCTTATGAAGTTCTAGCTTATTACTATGAAAAAGGATTTTCCCCAAACGAAATCAACCAATCAATTATTAATTCTTTAAGGAAAGAACAGCTAAGCCTTTCTGAGCAAACGTCTTCTAAAGTGCTGACAGATTTGCTAAGAACCGAAAAACTAAAATCTTTTTATTTTCATCCTTTTCGTAAGCAAGCTGAGAATGACACCGTTTATGCCTTAGTTCTTTTATCATCAAAGTTAAATTTCTATACTAAGTCTAAGGCTAAAACAATAGACCTAATTGCAGGTCTATTACAAAGTCAATTAGAGACAATAGGAAATAAAGCTATTCATCAAGGAACTCATAAACCTGAAAATGCAACATCCGACGACTATAAAAACAAATTAGAGACTGTAAAAAAAATAGCAGGCGAGTTTATTTTCCTTCTAAATAAAGAAGGTTACTTTGCAGAGGTAAATCCATACGGAGCATCATCGCTTGATTACGATGCAGCAGAGATTATAGGCAAACACTTTACGGATTTAGTATCGAGGAAAGAGCAAGCAAATTCGGCTAAATCATTTCAGCAAATATTGAAGAGGAAAAAAGCAGTATCATTTGAAACAATTTTTATCTCAAAATTCGGAAACGAAATACGTTATGAAATTAAGTGTAAGCCTTTATATAAAGACGATGAATTAACCGGAGTTATCGGTACCGGGAGAAATATTTCAGAACTAAGAATGTATGAAGACAAATTAAATGATTTAGAGACAAAGTTAAAAGAAGCGCAAAGAATCATTGCAATAGAGAGGCAGAGATCAAAAAGGCAAAAATCCTTTTTGGATGAAATGAATAATATGAAGAGCGACTTCGTTTCAAATATTTCGCATGAATTAAGAACTCCGCTTGCTTCAATTATTGGGTTCTCTGAAACTATTACTTCAGACTCAAGTATGCCGGATGAAATGAAAACTGAGTTCATCAATATAATACTTAATGAAGGGAAGCGGCTTGCAAAGCTAGTAAACGACCTGCTTGACATCTCTCGATTTGAAGACGATAATATATTTGTTGTTAAATCCGAATTCGACATAATAGCAGTTTTAAAAGAGGTAATAAATCTAAATCGCAGCGCTATCAATAAAAAAAATATTACTCTAACAAGTGAAATATTCGACGAAAATATTATTTTAAATGCCGACAAAGGAAAAATTTTTCTAGTACTTGATAGCATAATCAAAAATGCTATAAAACAGACTCAAAATAACGGGAGGATAATTATTACTGCTCAAAGCCTTTATAAAGAATTTGAAATAACTGTAAGCGATACAGGTGTCGGAATACCTGAAACCGATTTGCATTCAATATTCAAAAAATTTCAGCGCGTAAAATTCCTAGACCAAACCCCGGAGGATACCGGACTTAACTTGGTTTTTATAAAACAAATTGTAGATTTGCATAAAGGATTTATTGCTATTCAGAGTGAAATTAATAAAGGCACAACAGTTATAATTAAATTACCAAGAGATTTAACGAGTTCAATAAATTAAGGAATAATAGTGAACAAATTAATCTTCATAGTAGATGACGAACTTGCAATATCAAAACTTTTATCTTACTGGGTAAAAGAAAAATGGAAGTATGATATAGAGGTATTTAATAACGGCGAAGACGTCCTCAAGCGATTGAGCGCTAAACCCGACTTAATACTTCTTGACATAATGCTTCCCGGGATGAACGGTATAGAAATCCTAAAAAAAGTAAAGCAGTACGATGAAAATCTTCCGGTTATAATCTTGTCTGCTCAAGGAAGTATAGAAGTTGCGGTTGAAGCACTAAAGTATGGGGCATTTGATTATTTCCCAAAGCCAATAGATACTCAGAGGCTTGAACCAGCAATCAAGAATGCGGTTAAGAGTTATGATCTTACAAAAGAAATAGAAAATCTAAGAGAGAACGTTAAAAAGGAATACAGTTTTGATAATATAATTTCTGCCGACGGTAAAATGCAGGATGTATTTAAGTTAGTATCTAAGATTTTGAATAATGATATTACAGTACTCATTCATGGTGAAAGCGGAACAGGCAAAGAATTAGTAGCCCGGGCAATACATTATAACGGAAAAAGAAAAGACAATCCGTTTATAGTAGTAAACTGCGCATCAATTCCGCGCGAGCTATTAGAGAGTGAATTATTCGGACACGAGAGAGGATCCTTTACCGGTGCACATCAACGTAAACTAGGTAAGTTTGAGATTGCTAACGGAGGAACTCTGTTTCTTGATGAGGTCGGCGAACTTGAAATGCTGCTTCAAGCAAAACTGCTTCGTGTAATCCAGGAAAGAGAATTTGAAAGAGTCGGCGGTACAGAACTAATTAAAACTGATGTTAGAATTCTTTCTGCTACTAATCGCGACTTAAAGAAAGCAGTAGACGAGAAGAACTTCCGCGAAGATCTATTTTATAGATTAAATTCTTTTCCAATAAATATTCCTCCATTGCGACAGCGCAGAGGAGATATTTTAGTCTTAGCACAGCACTTCCTCGATACATTTAACAAGAAATTAGGTAAAAGTATAAAAGGGTTCTCAAAGAAGGCAATCAAGTTAATATATGAATATAATTGGCCGGGGAATATTCGTGAAATGGAAAATACAATAGAACGATGCATGATTATAACCGAAAAAGATATCATTGATATTGATGATTTGCCTGTGCATATTAAAATGTCTGAAACTTCAGGTACAGTGGAACTGGACAATCCGCTGTTTGGTGATGAAAATGTTATTCCTTTTGAGAAACTGAAAGAGGAATCGATCAGGCATGCATTGAAAGTAACTAACGGAAATATAGTTGAAGCTGCAAAAAAGCTTCAACTTGGGCGAGCAACCATTTACAGACTAATGGAAAAATATAAAATAGAAAACCGCTCAATTGAATAAACAACATTATAATAATTATAGGTTCTAAATATGGATTTCATTAAAGAAACGATAAATGACATTGTAGTAGAGACCGTAAACTTAACCAGAGCAACTTTAAAGGAAGCTGAAGAATTTAAGAAAACACTCGGATTTGAAATAGAATTAGGCGCAAGGAAAATTATAGTCGATCTAACCGAATGTGAATTTATCGACTCTACTTTTCTAGGAGCATTAGTCATTTCACTAAAAAAAATGACTGCGCTAGGCGGAGACTTACGACTTGTTGGATTTCAGCCGGCAGTCCATTCAATGTTTGAACTGACAAGAATGTACCGTGTCTTTGAAGCTTTCAAAACTAAAAAGGAAGCCATAGAGAGCTTCAAATAGTCAGAAGTGTGAAATGATTTTAGGATAATTTTCCGGGGTAGTGAAAACGTACTATGAAGAATTTTGAAAATAAATCTATCCTTATCGTTGACGATGACATTACAATTAGAAAAATTATAAGCCATCATCTAAAAAACGTAGAATATTCTGTTTATGAAGCAGAAAGTGCTCAACAAGGATTTGATCAATTAGCAAAAAATAAAATTGATCTAGTACTTTGCGACGTTACAATGACAGAAATGGATGGGTTTTCTTTCTGCAAGAAAGTAAGGGAAAACGAAAACTACCGGGTCTTGCCTTTCATATTTGTTACCGCAAAAAGCTCAATGGAAGACAAATCAAAAGCACTTGAGGTCGGCGGTGACGATATTATAACAAAGCCATTCAATGTAGATGAATTGATCCTCAAAGTCCAATCTCTTATACGCCGCTCGGATATTTATAAAGTTTATGGAGTTAAAAAGAATTTAGAGCAGTCTTTTTCAGAGAGTACAGTTAAAATTCTATTAGTTGACGATGACTCAACGCTTGCAAAGCTTTTTCAATATAATTTGAACAAGGCGGGTTTTGAGTGTGAAACTGCTTCCAACCCTGAAGAAGGATTCATTAAGGCAAAAAAGAATATTCCAGATTTAATTATTTCAGATATAATGATGCCCGATATAGATGGATTTCAGTTTCGAAAAATGCTGCTTGCAGAACCGCAACTTAAAGCAATCCCGTTTGTTTTCTTAACCTCAAAGAGTGAAGAAGATGATATTTTAGTAGGATACGATCTTGGAATAACGGACTACGTATTGAAAACCGCAGGCCCTCGAGTGGTTGTTGCAAAGGTAAGCGCAATAATTAAAAGCCTGGGGAAGGAAAGGCAAAAGATTGTCAGCGAACTTCATCATGCAGCAGATTCGTTACGTATAAAAGTAGTTCCTGAAAACTTTCCAACATTTGCAGGCTTTGAAATAAAACATTGGCATCAGCCATTTCAGGGAATTCCCGGAGGCGATTTTATAGATTATTTTTCACTGGATGAAAATAATCTTGCTGTAATACTTGGTGATGTTATGGGTAAGAAATGGGGGGCATGGTATTTCGCATTTGCATATGCCGGTTATGTAAGAAGTGCCATAAGAGTTGCACTAGAAACGACAAAGGAATTTATTCCGAGTCAACTTTTGCAGCAAGTAAATAAATCTGTTTATCAAGATGCCAAAATTTCTGAAGTATTTGCTACACTATCGATTGTAATTATAAACAATAAGTCAAACTCCTTAAAATATAGTGGAGCAGGAGATTTGCCTATAATATATAAGAACGGAATTACAGGCGAGGTTAAAAAGCTACAGTCCAATGGATTGCTGCTCGGCTTTGTAGAGCAGGGAAATTATCAAGACATATCCTTTACATTTGGAAAGAACGATTCAATTTTTATGGTAACGGATGGCATTATCGAGTCAAGAAATACTGCCGGAGAACAATTCGGTTCCGTCAAGCTAGCCGAAATAATAAAGGATATAAATTCAGAAACAGATGCTCTTGAGGAGATTAAAAAAGAATTTAGACTTTTCACAAATGACAAATTCGAAGACGACGTAAGTTTAATTTCAATTTGCTTAAAGTAATTTGCAATTCGGGGAATGGTGTGAAAGTGAATATAAAGATTAGGCTTCTGTAGTAGCCTGAAGTTTTTCCGCACGGTCTGCAATTTTTAACTGTTCAATAAGTTCGTGAAGATCGCCTTCCATAATATTCGAGAGGTTGTAAAGAGTTAAACCAATTCTATGGTCAGTAACCCTATTCTGCGGATAGTTATAAGTTCTGATTTTATCACTTCTGTCTCCGCTTCTAACCATTGATTTTCTTTGAGCAGAGATTTCAGCATTTTGTTCCTTTAGTTTCGCGTCATACAAACGAGCACGCAAGACCTTCATAGCCTTTTGGCGATTTTTCAATTGAGATCTTTCATCCTGGCATTGAACAACAATCCCCGTGGGAATATGAATAATTCGTACGGCAGTTTCAACCTTGTTAACATTTTGTCCGCCTGCTCCTCCGGATCTAAATATATCTATTCTAAGTTCATTTGGATTTATCTCTACTTGCACATCTTCAGCTTCGGGGAGGACAGCAACAGACGCGGCAGAGGTATGTACACGTCCATTAGCCTCGGTAGAGGGCACTCGTTGCACGCGATGAACACCGCTTTCAAACTTTAATTCGCTAAAGACATTTGCGCCGCTTACCGAACAGACAACTTCTTTAATACCGCCTAAACCAGTGTCGTTTATATCGATTAAATCGACTTTCCATCCCTTAGTCTCAGCATAGCGAGAGTACATTCTGAACAATTCACCGGCAAACAATGCAGCCTCTTCTCCTCCGGTGCCGGCGCGGATTTCCATAATTATATCTTTATTATCATTAGGATCTTTAGGTAACAGAAGAAATTTTATTTCTTCTTCCAGCTTAAATCTTTCATTTTGAAGCTCGAAAAGTTCATTCTTTGCGTAGTCAATTAGCTCCTTATCCACGCCATCATAAATTATTTGGTTATCGTCTTCTATATTTTTAATTACTAAAGTATACTTATCAAAGGCAGTAATAATATTGATAAGGTCGCTTCTCTCTTTACTAAGGGCGACAATCTTATCACGGTCATTCATGTAAGAAGGGTCGGAAAGTTGTTGATTTATTTTATCAAATCTTTCCTTAATTCTATTTAATTTTTCAATCAATTCCATTTAAGCTTCAAATTTTGTGCGGCAAATATAGCAAAGAGCCGCGTGAAAATCTAAGTGCTTATTTTTGAACTTCTGATATTGGATTGAATAACGGATGTAAGATGATTGCTTAATACAGTTATCTTTTAATATCTGATTTTTATGGCAACAAATTCAGAATATTGAGAAAGCTTTCTAGAAATTTCATGAAATGCTGATCGGAAAATATCCTAAGTTATTTTGATAATATTTTATTTATAACGGATTTACCACTCATCAACTCATATAAAAATAGAGATAAAACCGGAACGTACTCGAACAACAGAACCAGATTGTATTCTTTCCAAACGCCGTAAAGTTGATAATTTATAATTGTAAAGACTGTCAGGCTAATTAAGCTAGTAAATGCGATACCGCTCCATTTTGGAATAAACGGAAGCAAAATTAACAGCCAGCTTAAATACCATGGGTGAACTACAGGTGAAAAGATAAAAAGTAGAAAAAGCGATAAGTATATTTTGACACCAAAATCCTTTTTACTCAAAATTACAGGTAGGTAAGAAATAAGAAGCAATGCAGCGCAAATAAGTCTGGTTCTTTGATTATCCCGAATGAATGAATCAAGTATGTCAAAGATTATTCCGTTGAAAGTCCAATTTTCGGTAAACTTCATCAGAGCCTGAAACGGCGAGCCTGAAAATATAAAAGGTAGATACATCAAGGCAGTTATTGCCAACGGGATAACGATAGCTTTTATTCTTTCCCGGAAAGTCTTTTCATTAAAAAATATTATAGGGAGCAGAATTAATCCTAATGGTTTAACGCATATTGATAAGCCTATAAAAAAATAACTCCAGTTTTTCTTATTACTTATATAAAAGTAGATTGCAAATACTAGAAGAGGAAGCCCAAATCCATCAACGTGCGCATCAATAAAGAATTGAAATAGCGGAAGGGGAGACAATGCATAAATCAAAATATTTTTATAGTCCAAATTCAGCTTTTTAATAATTAAGTATATTCCGAATATTGTCATGATATCAAATAGGAAAAGAAGCAGTTTTATTCCTATAAAACTTTCGCCGCCAATTTTGTACGAAAGATAGAAAAGAAATTGTGCGAGCGGGGGATAAATAGTTTTCATTTCAGGATAATTTACCAGTGCAGGAAGAATTGAAGAATGAAGTTTTGCAAGGGCAATATTATCAGGTGCAAATTCATATGGATTTATTCCGCTTGCCATTACTTTACCATCCCATACGTATCTATAATAATCATCAGAGCCAATCGGGTGAAGGGAAATTAGGGCTGTTCGCAGAATTAAGGCTAAAGCAATAAGGCTAAAAATATAACCAGCCGGAATCTTATATTTTAAAATAAACCAACAAATTAGTACATAAAGAATAGAAGATGCTAAATATACAATTGCGTAGTTTATCACCGGTTTGTAGGTAAGAGCCGCAAAAAGTAAAAACAGAAGCGCAAAAACAATTGTAAGCGATATAAAGTAGAATTTATGGATTTTCTTCATCATGTTATTCTTTATTATGATTAATAAAATAATCAAAAGCTTAATAAAGCCAAAGGAACAATGCAAATTGACAGATAAGTTACATGAATGTCTGTACTTCTAAATAAATCTTTGTGCAGTAATAAAAATCATTAATAATTGAGTCGAATAAGGTAAGAAACAGTATGTATGGGAAATCAATTAAAATTAAAAGCATTTTTTTCGATAATGAATTAGGATTCTTCCGCAAAAAGGAGAATTACGAGTAAATAACTGCAATTAGAGCGAAAAACAAGCTGAATGAAAAATAGCACTACATATAGCGAAGATTTTGAAAGCAAGGAACTTGGCGAAATTGCCATGTCAAAATTTAAGAGTTTAGCTAAGGAATATTTTCAAGTCGAAATCTCGTCTGCGGTTGATTTTGCAAAAGTCATGAAGGATAGTGTGCGCTTTTACAGTTTTAATTTACCTAATGAAATAAGTGAGAATTTTATTCGCTTTGAAGAAGCTCCCTTATATTGGATTTTTAGATCGCCGACTATTATTCAAGTTGAAGAATTTTATAAGCTATCAATTTCTAATATAAGCGGGCAAAATTATTACAAAACGATTATAGATTTCTATTCTAAATGGTTATTGATTAAATCCGATGATGAAAAGAGATATTTTTCATCATCAGCAATTAACTATATAGAAAAAAGATCAAACAGTAATAACTTTCTACCGTTGGTATTGCATGCATTATTATTGTCCTTTGATCCCAATTTTTTTGATCCGCTAAAGTCATTTGAATTATTAGAGAGAGCAAAAGAAAATGTTAACCAAAGTGAATTTGGCGATTCAATAAAGGTTGAATTAACATATCTTTTGAATACTTATGAAGGGTTTATTTTTCTAAAGCAAAATGAGTATGCCCTAGCGCTAAATTATTTCAATGCAGCAATAGCGTCAAAACCATATGGAATAACGGCAAAATTTTATTCCGCATACTCATCGGCATTAACCAGGAACGGTGAATTCCCTGAAGAGGCTTTGTCCGATCTTTTTGGTTATGATACTTTGCGAATCGAATATGCCATTGAGAAAAATGATTTTAATATGCTCGAATATTTTATTAGTAATCCTATATTTACCAAAATTCTGCAATCGAAAAACATATCACATACTTACGAACAAATATCTAACTTCTTAAGAAATACTAAAGCTACTAATCAATACGATCTTAATAAGATAAAAGTAAATCTCAATAACTTCAAAAATCTAAATTTGTTAGAGTATTACACAGATGAAGTTAATTCCAATATTGCATACCTGGAGAAAATAATTTCCAACTATTCAAAAAGTGAAAATGTAATATTTAAAGGTGTCGCAGGTAAACTTCAGCAAAAATTTGTTCAAACCATAGACTTCATAACAAACAGAATAAAAGATAAGCATAATGCCGAAATAGCTTCAAAACTTGAGATATATGAAAGTGAGATAAGAAGCAAATTAAATGAAATTCAGGTGCTTACGCAAAACCGGGAGGAGAGCAAGCAAAGAATTAAGGAAAAAATTAATAACACTCTAAAGCTTATTGAAAAAAGAACCGCCGACAATATTGCGATAGTTGAAGAAAAAATAAACAATTTGCAAGCGGTCCCAAGTTTTGATCCGAAAGCATCATTCCAAAATGCTATGACCTATAACTTTATTCTCTCATTTACTGTGTTTTTATTGGGTGGGTGCGCGGGATATTCAAATAGCGGTTTGACAGACTCATTAACGTTCAACAATATTCTGAGCGTTATTATAGTAGACGGGTTGAAGTGGGGAGTAATTGCTTTTGCAGTAGGACTGATCGTTTCAGTAATATTTGCTGGTCTGGCAGTTATGGAAGGCAGTAGTCAAAAGCAAAAATTACTGCAGGCTATAAATAGTCTTAAAAAGGAAAAGGAATATCAGATTGATTATTTTAAAAAAGAAGCAGAGCACAATGAGAAAATAGGCGAAGAGAGATTTATTAAAAATATTGAAGATAAGAAAAGATATATCGAGAAATTAAAAAATGAAAAGAATACACTTTTTGATAAATATAAAGCTGAAGCAGATAAAAAATATAATGAAGAATGCACCCCACTACTAAAGCTTATCGAATTCTAGACTTTTCAAAATTAATCTCAATTAATACAATGTCTTAGCTCATTTTATTGCAAAACACATTTTTCAAAGCTTTGCATAGGTATTTATCCCCAAAGATGCATATAATTCAAGGAATGTTCTATTTGAAGAAAGCTTTAATTGTCATATCTTTGTGGTGTAGTTATGAAAAGTTTGCCTCAGAAAATTTTGTTGCCTGCTTGTCCTAATGCAATATTCAATAACCCGACCGTTGATTTAAAACATAAGAAATTTTTTACCCGCCGGTCTTAAAAAGAAAGACTAATTTAATGTCATTCGAAAATTTAAACCTTATAAAGCCAATACAAAAAGCATTAGCTGAAGAAGGTTATACTCATCCAACCCCTATTCAAAGTCAAGCAATCCCGGTTATACTAGAGAGAAAAGATATACTCGGCTGCGCTCAAACCGGAACAGGCAAAACCGCTGCCTTTGCCGCCCCTATTCTTCAGATACTTTATGCTGAAATGCCTACCGGCAAATATAGAAGAACAATAAAATCGTTAATACTTACACCAACGAGAGAACTTGCCGTACAAATCGAAGAAAGCTTTAAAACTTACGGAAAATATACCGGTCTAAGAAGCACTGTTGTTTTCGGTGGAGTTTCACAAACAAGACAGACCGACATCTTAAGAAATGGCGTTGACATTCTTATTGCAACCCCCGGCAGACTGCTCGACCTTATGAATCAAAACTATATTTCTCTAAAGGATATAAAATTATTTGTTCTTGATGAAGCTGACCGCATGCTTGATATGGGATTTATAAATGATATTAAAAAAGTAATTGCAAGGCTGCCTGTTAAAAGGCAATCATTGTTTTTTTCTGCAACAATGCCGCCTGAAATTGTAAAGTTTGCACGCACTATTTTGTCAGATCCTGTTAAAATTGAAGTAACCCCGGAATCGCCGGCGGTTGAAGCTATTAAACAGGGAGTTTATTTCGTTGCTAAGCCGGATAAGAAAGCTCTTTTGATTCATATATTAAAAAACGAAGCAATTGATTCCGCACTTGTCTTTACGCGTACCAAGCACGGCGCCGATCAAGTGACAAAAAGTTTGAACAGCGCAAAAATTCATGCTGAAGCTATTCACGGGAATAAATCTCAGAATGCACGTCAGACCGCATTGAATAATTTTAAGTCAAAAAGAACGAGAGTACTTGTTGCGACGGATATAGCCGCACGCGGAATTGATGTTGATAAACTTTCACACGTAATAAATTTTGAAATGCCCGATGTATCCGAAACATACGTGCACCGCATCGGACGAACCGGAAGAGCCGGCTTAAGCGGAGTAGCCTTATCATTCTGCGACGCAGATGAGAGGTCACAATTGAGAGATATAAATAGACTTATTAATATTCCGATACCGGTTATTAAAGATCATCCCTTTGCTCAAATTGAGAGAGAGATAGTTCATAATAAACCTGAGCCGAACAATACTCATTTAGGGAGAAACAAAACGGGAATAGATTTTAACCCTGAAGACGCAGCTAAAAGAAATAAAAGAAGATGGTTCGGAAAGAGCAAGAGCTATGGACGGAACGAAACGCGCAAATATTAAACCCGGCGCACATGTTGAGATAGTGCTAAAAGAAGACCAATCTACCGGTAAACTTACCGGTGGTTTTGTCAAAGATATTCTTACCAATTCTAGAGTACATCATCACGGCATTAAAGTACGCCTTGAAACCGGCGAAGTAGGTCGAGTAAAGAAAATATTAGAATAAAAAATCTTTTTCAACGTTAGCCATTGCCAATAATTTTAACCTTGCAAAAGTATCCTGTGTTTTTCCATATAATTTTATGTCTTGCACAATTAACTTTGTCTCTCCATTTTGAGTAATAATCAAAGTCTTTATATTATTCACAAATCAATATTGTTGGTTTGATAAATACATCTTATTGCAATAATTCATTCACATAGGCTTGATTATTTTGTTAATTGTAATTACATTGTAGATACGTAAATCAATAAAAGGTAGTATATGAAAACCAAAGTTGTAAAAATTGGTAATTCACGTGGTATAAGAATCCCAAAATCGATTATTGAGGAAAGCGGTCTTAAAAGTGAAGTTGAACTTGAAGTTATAAATGGACAAATAATTATCAAATCCTTGTTCCAAAACAGAGATTCCTGGGATTCTGCTTTCAAGAAAATGGCAAAAAATAGAGATGACATTTTGTTAGATACTAATACATTAGCCGAACAATCAACATGGGATAAGGAAGAATGGGAGTGGTAAATGTTTTCTCGTTTTGAAATCCATATTGTTAATCTGGATCCAACAATCGGAAGTGAGATTAAAAAGACTCGTCCGTGTATAATAATTTCCCCAAACGAAATGAATTACAATATCTCTACTGTAATTATTGCGCCTCTCACATCGAAGCTAAGAAATTATCCTACACGCATTCCTTGCAAAGTAGAAGGTAAGCAAGGCCAAATCGTATTAGATCAAATCAGAACGGTTGATAAATCAAGACTTGTTAAAAAGATAGATACATTAAATAAATTAACACAAATAAAAGTCCTGAAAGTTTTAAAAGAAATGTTCTCAGAATAAACAACAAATACCTCAAGCAGCTAATAAAAGACATAGAACAAAGTGCACATGAAAAACTCCACAACTGGAACCTTGCGGAGAAAATGGCGAAAGAAATATTGGAGGATTGGGGGTAGAGAATTAAAAGGACTTATTTTCCGGTTGTTGGTATTTTAGGACCAAGATAGGTTAGCAATATCCTCAACTTTTTACTTTTTGCTTTTGCCTTTTTTCTTTGATTTTCTCAACAAACTTCCCCATTTGCCGAATCAGTTTTTCATCTTGATCTGTCATGGTGGTGAATGTAACATCTTCGGCTGAAGTATCTTTAGCTTTTATTCCTGGCGCAAATGTAAATATGGCTTCTTTTACATTAAATTTTACAAATTTTAATTCCAGTTTTGTGATTTTTGTCCCGAATATTGCATTCATTTTTGTTACCAATCGGGCAATTCCTTTCTTCGCAATTTCAGGATCTATATCGTAGGCTTGTACTCTCCTGAATTGCTCAAAATACAACGTTAAAGTATCATTTTGTTTCTTTATTTCTTGCCCGAATGTCTTGACTAATAAATAATTTTGAGTTTCATCGATCTGGGAACTAAATTTTTTACCCCAGGATATCGCGGTTGGCTTTGTTATTTTTATTTTATTACAAATTTGGTCGTAGGTAAATCCCGCTGCCCGCAATTCAATAAATCGTTTGTGAAGTTCCAATTTGTCCATATAAGCCCCCATTTTGAAAGTTAAATAATAGTTAAAAATACAGTAATATTTTTACATCCAAAATTAATAAAAGGAAAAAAAAAGTAAAATAATATCAAAAAAGAATTAAAAAAATATATTCAAAAGTAAAACAATAGTATAGTCCAATTTTCCAAAATCTTTGTTTTTAGCTCAAATCTCAAACATTTTAATTTTTTTTCTAAAAATCCCCAATTTTTTCTCAATTTTTAAGCTCTCTAACAATAAGAGTTTTATAAATCTCCTTACCTTTAATTCGAAATTATTCAAAATTGGCTAAAATTAGCCAACATAAGGAAAGAAGCCAACCGAAATATCATTAATAGCCTTAAAAATCAATTATTTGTAGTGGTATAATATTGGAGTTAGAAGCCACGAATGTTAGGTGTTTATAGTTATATATTTTAAAAAACCTTAACAGAGATGATATTAAGAATAATTTATTTTTTAATCACAAGAAAAGTTAAATGATGAGTAATAGCTCCATTTCATTTATTGAGCAGCTAATTAATGCAGGTGAGTATGAAAAAGCAGAAACTGCCTGTATAGAATTACTTGATAAGAACGAAAATAATGCAGAGGCTTTTAGTAAGCTTGGAGAAATTTATTTGTCCCAGAGTAAGGATATCGAGGCGCAAATATTTTTTGAAAAGGCTGAAAAGATTGATCCAAACTATTTACCAACGCAAGAGAAACTGAATTCATTAAAGTCGCTTCTTAATAAGTCCTCTAATGATTATAATTCCTTAATTAAAGAGCAATTCAATAAGAATGCAGTAAATTTTTCAGCCTCAATTATAAATGAGCCTAATATAATGGAGAATAATCCAATAGAACATTCCTTAATAAGTAATACTAAGGATACAAAAAATTTATCATTAAAATTTAGTTTTAATTCTGAGGAGAAGGAACAAAAACTTGTTAGAAAACTTATAAAAAAGGGAATGACTATTTTTGATGTCGGTGCTAATATCGGAGACTATACAAAATTATTTAGCTTGTTGACAGGAGATGATGGAAATGTGCATTCTTTCGAAGCTTCCTATCAAACATATAAAAAGCTCAAAAAGATAAAAGAGGATTATGGACTTAATAATATCTTTTTTGAGAATGTTGCTGTCTATTCCGATAATACAGAAGTCACACTTAATGAGTTTCAAGAGGAATATAGTGCATGGAATAGTATTGGATTTCCCGTAATGGACGATCCAAATAATCCACAAAAGATTGTACCTATAATTTTTTCAAATAAAGTAAGAGCTATAAAGATTGATTCATATTGCAAAGAAAGAAATATTAGTACAATAGATTATTTAAAAATTGATATAGAAGGTGCTGAAATTTATGCCCTTAAGGGGGCTTCAGAACTATTAAAAGAGAAAAAAATTAAATATTTACAATTTGAAATATCTCAAAAAATGCTTGAAGGAATAGAAGTAGAAGCTATTGATGTTTTCAACTTCCTTCATTCAATGGATTATGAATGTCATGAAATTACTGAAGAGGGAGAAATAGGAGAAAGGGCTTTAGGCTCTTCATCTTTTTATGAAAACTATATTGCATTCCCGATTGTCATTCATTCCAATATAATTCCGCCAGAGATCAAGGATGATGAATTTTATTATCTGATTCAAAAATTATCGAGAGAGGAAAATATTCACTCAGTTCTTGAAATCGGATCATCTTCCGGCGGAGGTAGCACCGAGGCATTTGTGAAAGGACTACGGGAAAATCAGAATCATCCTCAGCTATTTTGTATGGAGATCGAACCTGATCGATTTGAGAATTTATATTTTACATATCAACGTGATTCTTTTGTTCATTGTTATAACGTATCATCGGTTGATAGCTCCAAATTGCCTACTGAAAACGATGTTACAGAATTCTATCGGTTGATAAAAACGAATTTAAATTTTTATCCCTTGGACCAGGTCCTTGGTTGGCTACGTCAAGACAAAAAAAATATTGAAAAAATTGGAACTGAACAAGCTTCTGGTATAGCTTTGATAAAGCAGAAGAACAAAATTGATGTTTTTGATATGGTGTTAATAGACGGTTCTGAATTTACGGGTGAAGCCGAGCTCGGAGAAGTGTATGGCGCTCGTATCTTACTCCTAGACGATATAATTGCTTATAAAAACTATCGTAATTTTATCCGCTTGATAAATGATCCAAACTATACTTTAATAGCTTCAAATCAAAACCTAAGAAATGGATATGCAGTTTTTAAAAAAAATGATAAAAGGTGGAAGGAAAGGAAAGAAGGAGCCATTGTTAGTAATCAGAGAAATCATAATTTACTACCAATTCACTTTTTTACAATAGTTTTAAACGGTAAACCTTTTATCGAGTATCATATAAATGTATTTAAAAAATTACCCTTTAAATGGCATTGGCATATTGTAGAAGGCGTAGCTGATTTAATTAACGATACAGCATGGAGCTTAAAAAACGGAGCAAATATTTCTGATGAATTTCACAAAAATGGTTTAAGCAATGATGGTACTACCGAATATCTCAAGGAGTTGAAGAAACTTTATCCTCAAAATATTACTATATATAGGAAAGAAATCTATCAATTCTGGAAGGGTAAATTGGAAATGGTAAATGCTCCACTTTCTGAGATAAAAGAAGAATGCCTGCTTTGGCAAGTAGATGTTGATGAATTATGGACATTAGATCAGATTGTTCAGAGTAGACAACTTTATGTTAATAATCCGCAAAAAACGGCTTCATACTATTTATGCAATTTTTTTGTAGGTGAAAGACTTTTTATTTCAAGCACAAATACTTACGGCAATCACACAGAATATGAATGGCTAAGGACCTGGAGATATAAACCGGGAGATAAATGGATTTCGCATGAACCACCTGCTCTAAGCCGTATAGATTATTCGGGGGAATGGATAGATGTCGGAAAGATTAATCCTTTTAAGCATTCTGTTACTAAGCATCATAATTTAATTTTCCAGCATTACGCTTACGTTTTGCCTGAACAATTGATGTTCAAAGAAAAATATTACGGATATAATAATGCATTGAGCCAGTGGAAAGGTTTGCAAAAGGAAACTCACTTCCCACAACAATTGAAAAATTATTTTTCCTGGGTAACGGATGAAGCCATAGTTGATAAAATAGATAAATTCAATATCTCACCGCTGGCTACTATTAAAAATGGAAAATGGTTTGTTAAAATTAATAATACAAAGGAAGTTATATACAAGAAAATTTTATTTATAAGGACAGATGCAATTGGGGATAATGTATTAGCTTCTATTATTCTTAAAGGAATTAAAGAAAAGTTTCCCAAGAGTGAGATTACAGTTTTTTGCGAAGAGCATATTACTATTTTATATAAATATTCTCCTTATGTTAAAAATATTATTGGGATAGATAAAAAGAAATTTTATGAAGAACCAGATTATAAATCTACAATTATTTCAAATTTAAATAGCTATCACTTCGATGTTGCCATTAACTCAGTTTATTCAAGTGAAGCAATTACAGATATAATAATGTTAGCGTGTGGAGCTAAGCAAACCATTAGAATAGACGGTAACTATGAAAATAGCACCCAGCAGAGGGTTATGGAAGCAAGAGAATTATCAACGTTTGTAATATTAACAACCGAAAATCGGACAAGCGAGATAGATCGGCATAAAGAATTTTTAAACGGTTTAGGTATTGAGGCAAGAAATCTTACTCCCGAAATTTGGCTAAGTAAAGAGGATGAAAAATTTGCAGATCAATTTTTCGACGAAAACGACTTCAATCCAGAAAAGACTATAAGTTTATTTCCATTTACGCAATGGCCTATAAAGGATTTTGAAAATTTTCGGTATTTATTATCATCACCAATTCTTGATGATTTTAAATTCATAATATTAGGGGGGGGGAGTAATTCTGAAAGAGCAAAACCTCTTCTCAATTTATACCCAAATAAAGTCTACAGTCTTGTTGGGGAAATAGACCTTTTGAAAACTGCTGCAATTATCAAGAAATCAAGATTACTGATTGGCGCAGATTCGTCTGGGCCTCATATTGCTTGTGCTGTTAGTACTCCAAATGTTGTTATTATGGGGGGAGGGCACTTCGGTAGATTTTTTCCCTATTCCGAATTGACATCTATAATAACCTTACCTTTATCTTGTTACGGATGCAATTGGCAATGTAGATTTGAAAGAGCTTATTGCGTAAAGGACAATGATCTTGAACTAGTCCTTCTGGCAATTGAAAATATATTAAGAAGTAAGTCAATAAAACCTAGAATATATTATAATGAATTGGTGAATGAAAATAGAAGGGATATGATTTCTAAAATGTATGCTAAGTTTTTATCACTGGACAAAGTTGAAATTATTGAAGTAAAAAAGCATAACATTTTACAGTATTCTAAGAAACTTCTTTTTTTAGCTGAGGAAGCGATTCAATCAGGTAAATACATTGATGGAAAATTTTTATTAGAAAATATATTACAGGTGGATAGTTCAAATATTGATGCCCTAAACGATTTAGCTGTTATAGAAATTTTAATCAAAAATTGGGAAACTGCTTCCAAATATCTTAACCAAGTAATTGAAATTGATCCACACAATAAAACAGGATTTAAAAATAGTAATTATTTAAAGGAAAATTTTTCTAATCAAATAAGTGTAAAAATTGAAAAAAAAGTCTTAAAAAGAGAACAAGAAAATAATGCAAAATTACTTTCGATTATCGTTCAAGGTAAGAACGACAATTATATGGGAAATTTTATTTGGAGACTGTCTACCAATATCAATAAAGTTTGCCAAAATTTGCAAGAATTAAATTTGACAGAAAGTGTTGAGCTAATATTAGTCGATTGGGGTAGTGAAACCAGATTGATTACAAAGCTATCTCTTACTGAAGAAGCTAAAGGACTATTGAAAATTATAACAGTAAACAAAGAGATTGCAGACAAATATAATCGTGATTCTCATTATTCAATGGTTCACGCTATTAATACAGGTATAAGACGGGCAGCAGGCAAATTCGTCCTTTTCTGCGACGGGGACACTTATATTCCTTTTAAGAGTATGGAAAAATTAATTGAAAACATTCAAAACGAAAAATTTTTAGAAGATTATATAAACCATTCACTTTTTATGGGGTCTAGATTTCATATTCCTAAAGCCTTTCAACTTTCAAATCCTAATTTGCAAGAATTAGATACATATATAGATCAAAATCAATCCTCCTTTGTCCATGATAAAATTAGTTTGAGTAATTTCTTAGGAACCGCAACGGCATATTTAATGAGGCGTGAAATGTGGTTTGAATGCCGTGGTTTTGATGAATCATTGATTTACTGGGGATGGTTTGATATTGATCTTTTCCATAGAATAAAAAGTAAATATAGAATATATGATTTTGAAGATTTTAGCGTTCCCCTTTTTCATTTGGAACATTATAATAATTCTGAAGGCAGAGATATTATGAAAGAGAATCCTCGGAAAATTAATCCTGAAATTCTATCTTTTTTCTTTGCGCCGAACAATGATGATTGGGGATTGGCTAATGAAAATCTTAGGCTTGAAAATTTTGAACAAACCAAAGTAAGTTCAAAAACCGAAATTTCAAATTTTGACTTAAACGAAATCAAATTGCCAGAAGATGAACAAAATAAATTTCAAGAAGCAAGTGTAAACATTAAAAACATACGAAGTTTTAATTTCGATTTGGATCAACACAACCATATAAAAAGACCTTTGACAGTAAATTTAAGTAAAGCGGATAAGAATAACTCAACAAATATTATTAAAAACAAAATAATTATAGACGGAATAATTTTTCAATTACAACGTAATATGCATTCTGAAATTAGTTGTTATTGGAAATCTATGCTGTCTAAACTATCAAAGTCTTCAATAGCAGAATCAATTTTATTATTAGATCGTGGGTCAACAGCTCCATATATTCCTGGAATAAATAAAAGAATGATCTTGCCATTTACCGGATTTGCTCATAGTCAAGCTGACTCAAAATATTTACAAGACATATATGAAGAAGAAGATGGTAAAATCTTCATATCTACGTACTATTCATTTCCATTAAGCGGCGCTTCAATAGTAATGGTACATGATTTTAATCAAGAAATTACAAATTTACCTGGAAAGTTTTGGATAGATATGTGGAATTCCGTAAAAAGTACAATAAATTCTGCATTTGCATATATTTCTGTGTCTCATTCTGCTGCAAGTGATTTATACAGGTTATTCGATATCGGATCAACTAAGAATGTATATGTCATCCCTAATGCAGCAAATGATAATTTCCGAAAAAATTCTCCTCAAGCAATTGATAGCTTCAAAAAAAAATATAATATAACAAAACCTTATTTTTTAGTTTATGACGATAGATTATTTAATATGAACAATATTAAGTTTATTAAAGGTTTTATTGAATTAAAAGATAAGTTCGAAATTTTATTTATCGGTGGACCAAAAAATCTTGATCCAGAATACTTACAGCTACTTAAAAAAATAAAGTATCAAAATGTTTTTCTCGTCGGTATAGACTTGTCAATAGCATATACTGGTGCAGTAGCACTTGTATATTCTTCAAAATTTGAAGGTTTGGGTTTGCCGATTCTTGAAGCTCAAAGGTCCGGTTGTCCTGTTATAACTTCTAATAATTCTTTGATTTCCGAAGTAGCAGGTGAAGCTGCAATTTATGTGGAAGAAGATAATGTCTTAGATATAGGAAATGCATTTATCAATGTTCAAAAATCAGAAGTTCGAAAAGTATTGATCAATAAAGGATTTAAAAATTCAGAAAATTTTTCGTGGGCAAAAAGTGCAGAACTTTTCACACAAGCGATTAAAGAAATCTTAAATGAACTACCGGAATCCGCAGAGAAAAAAGTTTCGAATTTAGGAAAGTCGAATGAAATATTCTATGAAATTATTAAAGACAAAGTGTTATTTAATGCATATTATAGAATTGAAAACCTATTTTACAGCCCGAACGTAACTATAGATTCCGAATTTGAAATTTATGAAAAGATTATTGCAGAGAGCAGCTTGTTTGATAATGAGTATTTTAATAATATTCAAAATGTTGACGATCCATTCCTCCTGTATTTCTCTGGTTTGCGTAAACTGAAATTTAATGTTAAATCTTATGCAGCAGAAGCACTTATGAAAGCTATAAAAAATGGATTAGGTCATTGGAGATTAGCTTATATAGTAGCCCAGTTAGCAATAGAAGTTGGACAAAAAAAAGATGCTGAGGAAATATTAAACAGTATAATTAAAACGAACCCCAATCATGAAAATTCAAAAATCCTTTTGGATAAGCTGAAAGGAATTGAAATTCAAACTGAAAAAAAAATTAAAGTTTCTGCAATTGTATCAACGTATAATTCTGAAAAGTTTATAGATGGTTGCCTGCAAGATTTGGTTGAGCAAACCTTATTCAAAAAAGGAGAGATGGAAATAATTGTTGTTAATACCGGTTCGCAGCAAAATGAAAAAAGAATCGTAAATAAATTCCAGCAAAAATACCTAAACATAAAATATGCGGAAACAAAAACGAGAGAGACAATTTATACCGCATGGAATATCGCAATAGCGCATTCGCAAGGTAAACTTTTAACTAACGCTAATACAGACGATAGACACAAGTCCGACGCATTGGAAATTATGGCTGCTGAATTTGATAAGAATCCGGATGCTGACGTTGTCTATGCAGATATTTTTACAACAGTTCAGCCAAATGATAATTGGGGTTCAAACACTTCCAAAGCTGAAAATAAATGGATACAGTTTGATAAAGATTTAATTCTATTCGGATGTTTCATTGGTCCTCAGCCAATGTGGAAAAAGAGTCTTCATGAAAAGTATGGTAATTTCCGGGAAGAATTAAAAGTCGTCGGAGATTATGAGTTTTGGCTTAGAATTAGTCGCGAGGCTAAGTTTATTCATTTAAATGAGAAGTTGGGACTTTACTTTTATTCAACTGGAAGTGTAGAACATAAAAACAAATCATTAACAGAAGATGAAAATAGAAGAATTCAGAACGAATATTTTATTAAATACGTTTCTGATCTTTCCGGAGTTGAGAGAATAAAAAATAAATTGGCGCCCGTGAAGAATGCAAAAGACGGCGACGAATATTTCAAAAATGCCATGAGAGTTTTGGAGTTAAGAGAAAAAGGATTAAATATTCAAATTGCAATAGCAAATTTTATTCAGCAATTGGATCAATATACCGGCGAAAATTTTAATAAGGTATCGGCAAGTATTCAATCCATAATCTGTGGCAATAATTCAATCGTCGATAAATCTTATATTGAAAATTTTTATTTGGTATTAGGGGTGCAGCATTTCAAAAACGGCAACATTGATCAATCAAAAAAAATGTTTGATAATGCTCTGAAGATAAATGGGTTTTCTTCTAATGCTTTTGTGGGATTAGGTGAAGTTAATTTTTTGAATAATAATTATTTAGCTGCCGGTGAAATGTTTACCAAAGCATTAAAAATTGATCCTAAAAACCAGACAGCCTTAAACGGACTTAAAAAAATAGATCGCTAAAGCAAAGGATACTAATATGCAAATGAAATCACGCAATGATTTAGGTTACTTTCTTAACACTATGGGATTATTAGGGCATGGAGTTGAGATTGGAGTTCAAGCGGGGGAATATTCTAAAATAATTAGAGCCACTTGGAAAGGAAAGTATCTTCACCTTGTCGATAGATGGAAGCATGATTCTAATTATATTGATATTGCTAATATTTCAGATGAGGAGCAGAAAAAATTATATCTTAGAGTCGTTGGCTATTTTGCCGATGATCCTTCTGTGACAATTCATAGAATGGATTCTCTTGCATCCGCAGAATCCTTCCCTGATAATTATTTTGATTGGGTTTATATTGATGCGGATCATTCATACGAAGGTTGTAAAGCTGACTTAAATGCATGGTATCCTAAGTTAAAAGGACATGGTATCTTTGCAGGTCATGACTTCATTGACGGTAATTATAATGAAGGAAACTTTGGTGTCAAATCTGCCGTGGAAGAGTTTATATCGGATAAAAATGTTCAGCTTAATTTAACTTCCGGCGATTATCTCAATTCGTGGTATTTTGAAAAGTCTTCTGTTGCTGTTAATAAAGATATTGCTCAAATTCATAACATTACTGATAGTAATCCGGATAGATTGATTGACGAGGCAAGAGAATTTCAAGAAAGAAAGGATTATAAGGCTGCTTTGTCAAAATTGACTTTGGCGGAATCATTGTTTAACGGGCATTTATCCTCCCCTCAAAATGCTGACTTCGCTTCGGCCTTTTTTAGTCTGAAAGGATATAATTATTTAGGAGATAGAGACTATGATAAAGCAAAGGAATGCTTTGAGAAGGCGTTAAATTTGAATCCCAAATCGTCGGAAGCATGTTCAGGCTTAGGTGACTTATTTGTTCTGAACGGTGATAATGAAAATGCAAAAGTGATGTATGAATGGGCTATAAAAAATAATCCGTACAATAATTATCCGAAAGAAGCTCTTGAAAAAATTAGTTTCAATCCTACTATTGTTGAGAATTTTATTCCGGCTGAGGATGAAAATAAACATGATAATTCAAAGATTCGTGTAGTGTTAGAAAAAATACTTGAATCAATCTTTGAACTATTTAACCTTAAAGAATTTGACGAAGCTTTATATGCTCTCAATAAGAATGAGCAGCTTTTCTATTCCCAATTCCGCGAAGGCGGAAATAACGATATTGTCTCTTCATATGAAAATATGAAAGGCTTTGTCTATTTAGGTCTCGATCAAATTGAAAACGCTCATTCATCTTTTGAAACAGCGCTTAACTTAAACCCGGATTCGTCGCAATCTAGTGCCGGTCTCGGTGAGGTGTACTATCTTCAAGGTGAAGATGAGAAGGCAAAGAAAATGTTCGAGTGGAGCTTGAGGAATGAGCCGAAGAATTTATTTGCTAAAGCGGGTCTCGAAAAAGTAAACAAACTGCTTCAAGAATCCCTCGAAAATTCTTCCGCAGAACAGAAAGAAGAAAAAATTCGAGAAGTATTAGAAAAAATACTTAATGCTGCTTATGAAATATTTAATCTGAAAAGATTCTCTGAAGCTTTAAAGGCGCTTGATGAGAATCAGAAATTATTTTATTCACAATATCACGACGGCGAGAGTAACGATATTGTCTCTGCTTATGAAAACCTAAAGGGATTTATTTATCTCGGGTTGAATGAAAATGAAAAGGCAAAGGAGTCTTTTGAAACAGCATTAAACTTGAATCCCGATTCGTCACAAGCATGTGCCGGACTCGGCGAAGTGTTCTATCTACAAAGTGAAGATGAGAAGGCAAAGAAAATGTTCGAGTGGAGCTTGAGGAATGAACCTGAAAATCTTTTTGCTAAAGCCGGGCTTGAAAAGGTAAACGAGCTGCTTCAACTTAAACAAGAGCACACTTCTAATGCCTAAGAATTCAGAGCGAGTTTTATTATGAACGATTTATATGATGAAGCGGTCATCCATTTTAACAGGAAAGACTTTTCAAATGCTGAAAATATTCTTTCCGGGTTATTACAGAATAATCAGCAAGATTATGATGCCCTGAATTTCTTGGGAATAATAAAATTAAATCTTGAAGATTATAGTTCTGCTTCTTATTATTTTATTCAGACAATCTCTTTATACGAGCAGCATTCCGAAGCTCACTATAACCTTGCTTATTGCTATCAAAAATTGAATCAGCTTGACGAAGCCGTAATACATTATAAAAGGACATTGGAATTAAATCCTCTCCACATTGACTCAAAAAATAATCTTGCAATCGTCTATCAAGAACAAAATAAAATTGAAGAAGCAGAAGAAATTCTTAAGGAATTAGTAGATAAATATCCATTAAATTCAACGGCGCAAAATAACCTTGGTAATCATTTTCTAAAGCGAAAGAACTATGACACGGCTATTAAATTTTATCAAAATGCAGTAAAAATTGCCCCTGATAATTCTGATTACCAATTTAATATTGGGATGTGCTTTTTGAGTATGGATTATTTTAATTCGGCATTCCAATGTTTTGAGAAAGTTTTGCAGGCAAGACCTGATCACCTTCCTTCTCTTATTAACTTAGGTGTTATTGCAATCTTTTTGAAGTCTTTTGAGAAAGCCGAAAAGATTTTTAACGACCTGCTAAAATCGCACGGTGAAGAACCGGGAGTATTATTCAATTATGGGCTTTGTTACGAACAGCAGGAGAAGTACGGAGAGGCGTTAGAATTTTATAATAAATATTTAAAGTTATTTTCGGAGTCGGCACCTGAAGCAATTCCCGCTATAATTAGATCAGCATATATTTTATCAAAGTTAGGGCAGTTTAATAAAGCGAAAGAATTGTATGATAAATATCTTCATGATGATAATTTAAAAGAATTAGCTTTCATTGAGATGGGTAATTCAAAAATTGAAAGCGGATTTGTCAAAGATGCTTTAAATTTCTATGAGGAGGTAATATCACTAAAACCGGATTCAGTAGAATTGCATTATGCAAGGGCTCACTGCAAATTGCTGCTTGGCGATTTTAAGAATGGCTGGGAAGAATACGAATGGCGGATTAAGAGATCTGATTTTCCAACGCGAAATCTAAAAAAGCCCCGTTTAATTGATCAGAATATCCAAGGGAAAAAAGTGCTTGTTTATACTGAACAAGGGCTTGGAGATACAATCCAATTTGTAAGATATCTTTCAATGCTTAAGGAAAAGGGAGCTTTTGTAATTTTTGAATGCAGTGAATATCTTTTCAAGTTGTTAAAAGATTTTCCAGGATATGACAGGAGAATAGATATAACAGGTGTTTCGGAAGATGATCTGGACTATGATTATCAAATACCAATTCTAAGCCTGCCTTATTATTTCAAAACGGAGATCGAATCAATTCCTAATAATACTCCATATATACAGATTGATAATTTAAAAAAGGTAAAATGGGAAACAATAATTAGACCCTCTGAAAAATTAAAAATAGGAATTGTGTGGGCAGGCAACCCAATACATGGGAATGATAGAAAAAGGTCGTGCCCCCTTGAAAAATTTCAGCCGTTAATAAACCGTGATGATGTTGAAGTATATAGTATGCAACTCGGTGCAGGTTTATATCAGTTAGATGAACAAAATAAAATTATTGATCTAAAGGAATTTAATACCGATTTAACTGAAGCTGCCGCAGCTATTGCAAATCTTGACCTAATTATTAGCGTCGATACTTCGATTGTTCATCTTGCAGGCGCTTTAGGGAAGTCGGTATGGGTATTACTCCCGATGTTCCCGGACTGGCGTTGGATGCTTGGCAGAGACGGTACACCGTGGTACCCAACTATGAAACTTTACCGGCAGACTAGACCTTACGATTATGACGGAGTTTTCGAACGAATAAATAATGATTTGGATTTGCTTGTTCTGTCAAAAAAAAATGGAAGTATTGGCGAAAGTTCCTTTATTCCCAAAATGAATGATGTGAAAACGTATCAAATAGACGAACCTCTTTTTTTAGCCATGTCTAAGGGAGACAATTTCGGCTGGGGTGTTTGCAGCAAATACATCAAAAAGGAATTGTCGAAAAAAATAGATGTAATTGATTTATACGACGGTGAAAAATCTTCAATTAAAAATATTCAGGGAAATGTTCTTCATGCAATCGCCGGTTTAGATTTTAATAAGATTTTTGACGTAAATGGAAAGAAAAATTTTGGATATACCTTTTTTGAAAATGAATTAACTAATACATCATTAGAAAATTCAAAACAATATGATTTAATTCTTGCAGGTTCTTCCTGGTGCTACGAAAAGATGTATGATAAAGGAATTAAGAACTGCGATGTCCTTCTTCAGGGAATAGACCCGGAGGTTTTTTATCCTTCAGAATCAAAAATGAATCCCGATCTATTTGTTATCTTTTCCGGCGGAAAATTTGAACTTCGCAAAGGGCAAGACCTGGTTTTAAGAGCCGTTAAAGTCCTTCAGCAAAGATTTAATGATGTAGTTTTAATTAATGCTTGGTATAACGGTTGGCCGAATACAATGTCATCCATGCACTCATCGCAGTATATAAAATATGTTTATCAAGGGAAAGACTGGGCGCAGGTAATGAATAGCATTTATTTAGTTAATGGATTAGATGTAAACCGGATTATGACTTTACCCTTGGTTCGGAATGAAGAGATGAGAGGAATTTATTCACAGTCTAATGTTGGTCTTTTCCCGAACCGGTGCGAAGGTGGAACGAATTTAGTCCTTATGGAATATATGGCTTGCGGCAAACCGGCAATTGCTTCTTTTAATACAGGGCATAGAGATATTCTTAATCCGGGAAATTCCATACTACTAAATGATATGAAAGAATTCAAACTTTTTGATTCTGACAAAAAATTAATTGCTGATTGGGAAGAACCGGATTTTGATGAAATAATATCAAAGTTAGAGTACGCTTATTTCAACCGGGATGAAATTAAAATAACAGGTCAAAGAGCCGCGCAGGATATGAAAAGTTATACCTGGGAAAAGACGGCTGAAGATTTATTAAAAAAGATTAAAGAGATTTAAGGAAATTCTCAGCAGTGACTAATAAATCGGAATTACTCAATGAAAACCCCCACCCTTTTATTGAAATGGCTAAGCTAGCTTATGAAAGAAAAGATTATGTAACAGTATGCGAATGTTTGGAATCACTTATAAAACTTGATTCAACCAAACCGGAATATTTTTCCGGATTAGCTACTGCTCAGAAAAAACTAAAAAAGTTTGTTGATGCGGAGATAAATTATTTAAATGCTCTAAAAATTAAATCCTCATTTTGGGAAGCTTCTTATAATCTTGGATTACTGCTCCAGGAAAGGGGTGAAGTCGAACAGGCGATAAAATTTTACAATGCTGCCATTGAATCAAATCCCGCTCTTTATCTTGCATATTATAATCTTGGAAATGCGTACCGGGAAATGGAAATGTTTTCGGATGCTATTTTATATTACTCAAAGGCTATTGACGCAAAAAAAGATTTTCCTGATGCTTATTACAACCTCGGCGTAGTTTGCGAGCATTTATTTGATTTTGAAAATGCATTGCAAAATTATGAGTCTGCGTTAAAATATGAACCTAATCATATATACGCTCATTGGAACAAATCTCTTTTACTTTTGCTTAATGGAGATTACAAAAAAGGCTTTGAAGAATTTGAATGGAGACTTTTACGTAATGAATCTGTAAAAAGAAATTTCATCAAACCGAGATTAACTAGTCTTAGGATTACAGGAAAGAAAATTTATATTTATTGCGAACAAGGTTTGGGGGATACTATTCAGTTTGTTAGATTCCTAAGCGGCTTAAAAAAAATGGGATGTTACTTGATTTTTGAAGTTGATCCTTTGCTGGTAAATTTATTTTCCGGTCTGAACTTTATTGATAACCTTGTCCCAAGACTTAGTCTTGACGAGCCTATCGTGGATTATGATTATCAAATATCATTATTAAGTTTGCCAAAATTGTTTGGGACAACAATCGAAAAAATACCTTCCGATACTCCCTATTTGCAAACCGACATAAATAAGATGAAATATTGGAATGATGAATTAGCCGTAAGTTATTTGAAGGTTGGAATAGCGTGGGCAGGTAATCCAAATCATTCAAGAGATAAAATGCGTTCGGTTTACTTAAATCGTTTTGAAAAATTCACAAGTATAAATTCACTGAGATTATTCTCCTTGCAAAAGGGTGAAGCAGCAAAAGAAATTAATGAAGTGAACTTTAATATAAGGGATTTAAGTTCACTTGGAATGAATGATTTTTCAGACACAGCGGCGGTAATTTCGAATCTTGATTTAGTAATTACTGTGGATACATCGGTCGCGCATCTTGCCGGTGCGCTTGGAAAAGAAACTTGGCTGCTTCTGCCGTATTTCCCGGATTGGCGCTGGATGCTTGAAAGGACGGATTCTCCCTGGTATCCGTCGTTAAAACTTTTCAGACAGCCAAAACCAGGTGATTGGGATAAGGTTTTTCAAAACGTTATGGATGAATTAAAATTAATGTGTCATATCGAAGGAGTCCCGCATGCGGGATAAATCTTCGACTGCTTGTCCCGTTTGCGGGGAGATATCCCATGGTTATTATGATTGACGGGCTTGTGCATGGGATTTCTCCTCCCTGCCGCCTGCCTGCCGCTAGGCAGGGTCGTCGAAATGACATATTTTTTATCTCGAATTTATATCATTAAAGAAATTGTATGATTACACTCAGCATGATAGTAAAGAATGAAGAAAAGTATCTTGCCGATTGTTTGGCTTCTGTCAAGGATGTCGTGAATGAAATTGTTATAGTCGATACCGGTTCAACGGATAGGACAATAGAAATTGCTAAAGAATACGATGCAAAGATATTTAATTTTAACTGGGTAAATGATTTTTCTGCCGCCCGTAATTATGCTTTAGATAATTCTACCGGTGATTGGATTTTATATTTAGACGCCGATGAAAGATTGTCACCCGATTCAAAAGCAGAAATGAGTCGCTTAACAAAAGAAATTAAAAAGGAAGCATATTTTTGTATAGTTGATAATATTGATGAAATCGGTCACCGGGCTGCCCTGATGGCTTATCCAAGGCTTTTCCCTAATAAAAAAGAATTAAGATTTGAAGGAGCGATTCATGAGCAAATTGAACCGGCGCTTTTAAGGAATCATTACCAAATTAAAAATGCTAAAATTAAAATTATTCATCTTGGCTATAATGTTGAAAAAAATGAAATGGACTTAAAGGCAAAAAGAAACCTTGAAATTTTACAGAAAGAATATAATCGAACAAAGTCCTCATATAATGCTTACCAGCTTGGTCAGACTTACGGTTTATTAAACAAAACGGAAGAGGCTGTGTCTTATTTTGAGGAATGTCTTAAAGATACTAACTTAAATAAAGACTTTATCTCGACTGCATACCGCTATATTGCTGTGGATTCGGCAAAGAAAAAGGAGTACAAAAAAGCGATAGAATTGATAAATAAAAGTCTCGTAGCAGATAGGGAACAACCTTTGGCGCTATTAGCTGCCTCGTCTATACATGCACTTATAAATGATTTTGGAAAAGCGGATTTATATTGCCGGGAAGCTTATTTAGTAAACAATAAATTAATTTCTCGGAAAAAATATTCATCGCAGATACCGCTGGCAGATGATAAATCTATTTTGTTTCATGGACTTAGCATTGCAATTCAAGCAAGGGACAAGAATCTTTACAACTATTATTCAGGTTTGATTAATAATTCTAAGACAATCAAAGGTCTAAACGACTTGCAAAGTTTGTTTTCGGATTTGCTAAATAATAAAAAAATTATCGTTGCAAATTTAGAAAAGTATGTCCGGGTAATAGACGATAGTAATATCAACGTATTGCTTAGCGTGCTTAAGGATTACCAAGGCATTGAAAGCAAACTTAATTTACTTAAAAATATTTATCCGAAATTTTCTGAAAATTTTACTTTTCTTAACAGCTATGGATTAGTGTTATCCGAATCAAAACTTCAAGAAGAATCAGAAATAATATTTGAAAAATCTTATAAGTTAAATCCTTATGAGCCATCGACTATTTTTTATTTAATCTCATCTTATATTCAAAAAAACCAGAGAGGGAAAATAATCGATATAATAAAAGAAGCAGAAGAAAGATTTAAAGAACATTCGGAAATATCAAATCAAATAAAACTGCTTAAAGCAAAACTTGTTAATTATATCTCAAACTAATTATTCATGATACATAACTCATATAAAATTGGAGCATGGAGAATAGGAGCAGTGGAGTTTTGGAGTAGTGGAATAATGTAATACCTGGTTAACTCCACTACTCCATTATCCCTTCCTTCTAAAAGAATATTTCCGATACGATGATAGGGGTTTCACTTTTCACTAAACTTTTATAATTCTCTTCCGATAATATTGTTGAGGAAAAAATCCTCAAATAAACAAACACTGGGAATGGAATCCCGGAAACAATAATTAAATATACACGGAGGTATATATGCCATTTCAAATCAACACAAACGTCAATGCGTTGTTTGCATACAATGCGTTAGCCCAAACAACCGAAAACACTAATAAAGCTCAGTTGCAGCTTGCTACCGGTTTGAGGATCAATTCAGTAGCCGACGATACTTCAGGTTACAGAGTTGGAAAAGAATTGCAGGGAAAAATTGCAGTAATGCAATCTGCTCAAAATAACGTAGGTTCTGCGAAAGACATTTTGTCTACAGCAGAATCAGCTCTTTCAAGTATCAATGATCTTCTAATCCAGATACAAGGAAAAGTTACCGATGCAAACGATCCTACAAAAAACCTGTCATCGCTTGCTAATGATATCAAAGCCCTGGGTAATGAAATCAGTTCAATCTTTAGTAATACTCAGTTCAACAGCACCAGTCTTCTCAGTGGTTCATCGGTTCCAGCAAGTGCAAACTTTATTTTCCAAACAGGCGTCAGCGAAACTTCTACGATTAATTTTGGAACATTGAGCAATCTTGATCTAAGCTCTCTTACCACCGCAACGTCGGCAAGTATTACTGGCTTGGGAACTGCAGTTTCGGCTTATCAAGGTGATGTTCAAGATGCACTTGGAAGTATTGGTAACTGGACTCAAAGATTGAATGTTAAGAACGACTATTTAACTTCGGCTATCACAAATGCTACCTCTACAACAAGTCGTTTGTTTAATGCAGATATGGCTTCGGCTCAGTTAGCTGCTACAAAAGGTCAGATTCAAGAACAGATCGGAACTACACAGCTTTACAATATAAACACAGCTCCGCAAAGCCTTTTAGCGCTCTTTAGATAATCAAATTATCTTTCACTTTCCCTCTTCCGCAAAACCGGAAGAGGGATTTTAATATCAATTAGATTACCGGAATGAAAAAATGTACAACCAAACTTTAACAAAAAATAACCCGAACAGAATGAACCAATATTTGGTTAAAGAAGTCTTAGAAGCTACACCCGAACAATTACTGATTAAAGTCTACGATTTTGCTATCCTAAATTGCCAACGGAATAATCTGGAAAAAACAAATAAGGCTATTAAGGAATTGATCAATTTCCTCCGGTGGGACACTGAAGAGGGAAAATCTGTTAACCCCGGATTATTTAGATTGTACGAATACTGCCAGGAAGAAATGAGAAAGAAGAATACCGAGATCGTCTTTAAAATTTTAACTGAATTAAGAGAAACCTGGTTAAAAGCTTTCAAAATGAAGTAGGAGTTTTTTATGAGCGGTATATTATCATCTTCGACTATAAGTTCTTTGGTACAGTCTTATGTTTCAAATCAAACAAATATATCCGTTACACCGCTTCAAAACCAAGTACAGAATTATCAAAATATTGTTTCGTCTTACGGAACATTAAGCACAAACCTTAGCGCACTTAATACGGAATTAGCTACTCTTCAGACGTCTGATAGTTCTTCTGTTTTTGCTTCCAAGACAGCAACTTCTTCTAATTCGACATTTGTTACTGCAACTGCCAGCGGGTCAGCTTCAATTGGTGTAGCAAGTATTAGGATAAATCAACTTGCACAAAACGATACTGCCGTATCACAAAATTTAACTTCGGCAACTGCAAACGCAATTACAGGCACACATCATTTTGTAATTAATGGCGGCGACGGAAACGGTGGGCAGACTAATAGCGATGTTTATGTTACCTTCGGAACGTCAGAGACTAATCAAACTGTGATGCAGAAAATTGCAAATGCAATTAACTCTAATCAAGCAGTTGTAACTTCGGCTTCTAAGTCAGCTACAGCAGCATACTCCGGAGGTGCGGCGTCAATTGCCGTAAATCTTAACGGAACAACAACCACACTTAACTTGAACAGCGGTGATACAACATACGATCAAGTTCTAAATGATATAGCCTCGCAGATAAATTCGAATGTTTCGGGAGTTTCAGCAAAAGTGATTGCAGATCCTAATATTTCCGGTAATGAAATGCTGCAGATGACTGTACAAAATAATTCAAACTATATTTCGATCTCTAACGCATCAGGTTATAATATTGTAGGTGATTTAGGAATTGCCGCTACTGAGGAGAAATCGGCCGCCGGCACAATGACCGCATCTGTATTCACTCCTTCTACGGGGCAATCTCAGTTGTCTTTGACCGCTGCCCAAACAGGGCTTGATTATAGAATAATGAATATGTCAGATGCGTCAGGAGGTACTGCTCTTAGTTCTGTAGGTCTAAATTTAGGAACAAGCAGACCTGTGTTCAGCCAGTCAACATCTCCGAATACAGCAGGATTTATTTATGCCGATACTACACTTGCTAATAATTTATTAAATTCAAAATTTGTTTACAACGGGATAAGTTTACAGAATGATTCAAATAAAGTAAGCAATTTGGTATCGGGAGTAACTTATAATCTAAATTCGGTAATGCAGCCTACGGATACGACCGTTAATGTTTCAGTCGGTACTGATGTAAAGACTATTCAAACAGAAATTCAAAACTTTATTACTAAGTTCAATACTGCTTATACTTACGTAAAATCAAATAGTACACCAGGTACGACAAACCGTGGTGTATTTATGGGCGATGCTAACGGCTATTCAATTCTAAATGGATTAGGGGCAGTGGGGTATTCAGCAGTCAGCGGTTTACCGGCGGGAAATTTAAATTATTTAACTCAGATTGGTATTTCCTTTGACCCGAACAATGGACTTAGTGTTTCAAATTCCACAGAACTTCAGCAAGCGATAGCTAATAATCCAAGCCAGGTTGAAGCAATGTTTAATTCTACAAATGGAATTGCTAATAGCCTCTCAAAATTTATTTCTCCTTATCTCGGCGCCGGAGGATATTTAGCTTTGACGCAAAATTCTTACAATAATAATATTACTTATCTAAATAATAGAATTACTTCCGCTCAGACAACAATAAATACTGAAGCAAATAATTTAACAAACCAATATCAGCAAATGCAGGCGCAATTAGTAACACTGTCTAATATGCAATCTTATTATAGTAGCACAGGACAATTCTTCTAAAATATGAAAAAGCTTGAAATGGAAATAGAGGATATCAAATCCTTGTTAAATGAGGTATTACAAACACTTAACTCTGTTGATGACAAGAATTTTGACAACAATCTCAACAAAGCTAAGCATGGTATGGAAAAAATGGTTAAATTAAAGCTAAATCTAAAAAATAACTATTTATATGAAGAATTAAAGAAATATGATCCGGAGTTGGTTGAAATCACTAAACTAATTCAGGATTCCTTCGATAATTTATTTACGAAGAAAAAAAATCAGTTTGCAGAACTTGGTAAACAAATTGCTGCATTACGGAATAAGTCAAAATTAGTTAATTATTATAGGTAAGATCATGGATATTAAATCTGTATCAAATGCTGCTTATTTTCCCAAAGATTTACCGGGAAATGCCAAAAAGACGCCAGAAAGCGCAGATAATAAAAGTAAGGATCAATTAGTACTTTCTCCTGAAGCACAAAATTTGCAGAAGTCTCAATCCTCTAATAAAAATCTAGAAGAAATTAAAGGGAAAATTAGTAATAAATTCTACGATTCAAGCGAAGTATTAAATAAAGTTGCAGATAAAATTCTTAATGATATAAAGAAGAAGTAATAATTTTAGAAACTCATAGGGGAAATAATCCTTTCGTTAAAGGATATATAACTCAAAATCGTTTGCTTATAAGTAAGCAAATTTTTATTATAACAGCGCAAATTAATTAAATATTTTTATGTGCAGATTTAATGAGTTATCATGCCTCAATTCGATGATAATATTCAGGATAACAAACTTCAGATTTTAGGGAAATTAACAGCAAGTTTGCTTCACGAAATTCGTAATCCTCTCTCAGCAATTAAAATGAATCTTGATTACTTAGATATGATAGAGGAGGAATTGCCGGCTGAAGCTCTTGAATCCGTTCTTGTATGCAAAAGTGCATTATCGCGTATTCAATATCTAATGGACAATGTGCTTTCATTTACAAGGAAAAACTTTAGTGGAGCAAAATATTGTTCAATAAACGAGATTACAAATAGTGCATTTGAAATTATGCTGCCCAGCGCGTTGAAAAAAAATATAAAATTGTTGATTTTCCTGGAAGAGCAGATACCTGAGAGTTTTTGTGATAAAGCAAAGCTGCTTCAAGTTTTTTTAAATCTTATAACTAACGCTATTGAATCGTGCGAAAGCGGTGGAGAGATTATAGTTAAAACCTATATTCAAAATCCTGATTACGTTATTTGGGAAATTTCTGATACAGGAGTAGGAATTAGCGAAGAAGATAAAGATAAAATATTTCTAGATTTTTATACTAATAAAGAAAAAGGAACTGGATTGGGGCTAAGCGTTTGCAAAATGTTATTGCAAGAATTTCAAGCAGATTTGTATTTTGAAAGTACTCTAGGTGTAGGAACGAAATTCTTCATCAAATTTAACCCTAATTTAATGCAAAAACATGAAGAAATTTAAGATACTAATTATTGACGATGATGATTTAGTTTGCATTTCCTTAAAGAAGTTGCTTACAAAACTTGGATACGAAGTTGAAGTATGTACAGATGGGAATGATGCATTTGATAAATTGGAGCAGTTTCAACCTGATATAATTCTCCTTGATATATACCTAACTACTCAAAATGGTCTGAATATTCTAAAACAATTTCAAAAGAAATATTTTCACATTCCTGTTATAATGATTACCGGTTATTCTGATGTTAAAATTGCCGTTACTGCAATTAAATCGGGTGCCTATGATTTTCTGCTAAAACCCATTGACATCGAACAACTTCAACTAGTCCTTAAAAAAGCGCTCGATGGTTTAATGCTTAAAGCCGAGGTTGAAAAGCTTCATCAAATAATTCAAAGTGATGAGCTAACAAAAGATTTTTTTGGTAAGAGTACAAAAATTCGACGACTGATCAATTCAGTGGAAAAACTTGCCCAAAGTTCGGATACAACGATTTTATTAGAAGGAGAAAGCGGAACCGGTAAGGAAGTTTTTGCTAAATTTATTCATCAAAATAGTCCAAGAAAAAATGGGCCTTTTATCCAAATAAACTGTTCGGCAATCCCAAAAGAATTGGCTGAAAGTGAGTTGTTTGGGCACGAGAAAGGCGCATTTACCGGGGCGGCTCAAAAGACCAAACTCGGAAAATTTGAGTTAGCAAATGAAGGCACGATATTACTGGATGAAATAGGAGAATTATCTCTTGACCTTCAAGTCAAGCTTTTGCGTGTTTTGCAGGAAAAAAAGTTTTATCGTCTTGGGGGTGAAAAAGAAATAGCAGTAAATGTAAAAGTTATTGCGGCAACAAATAGAAATCTAGAACTTGAAGTTGAAAAAGGAAATTTTAGGACTGATTTATTTTATAGGCTTAATGTTGCGAGAGTCTTTATTCCTCCGCTAAGGGAGCGGAAGGAGGATATTCCGCTTCTGGTTTATACTTTTGTTGATGAATTCGCAAGTAAATTCGATAAGAAAATTAGAGACGTTGATCCTTCCGCTTTAAGATTATTAGAATCTTATCCATGGAAAGGGAATGTTCGCGAATTGCGAAACGTTATAGAGCGTGCCGTTCTACTCATTGAAGAAGATGAGCTTAAAGAATATCACCTGAACTCTTTGTTAAGTTCTAACTCTATACAAAAAGAAGAGGAAAATAAATTTATACTCCAGATACCAGCCAAAGGAGTTGCTATTGACTTAGTGCTTAAAACACTAATACAAAAAACCCTAAAGATCACTAACGGAAATCAAGTTAAAGCTGCCAAAGTTCTAGGTTTATCAAGATCGAAATTAAGATACCGAATGGAACAGCTTGGTATAGAGGTAACCAAAAGTATCAAATAATTTTAAGCAATTTTGAGTGAAAAGGTAAAAGATGTACCTGAATCAACTTTACTTTTAACCCATATATTTCCACCCTGCATCTCAACTAATTCTTTGCAAATGATTAATCCTAATCCTGTTCCGCTTTCTTTATTTGTTCCAAGAGTAGAATGCTGTGAGTCAATTCTAAATAAATCTTTAATAATATCTTCAGGAATGCCAACTCCGTTATCAGTTACTGTCAGTTCTTCATAGTCATTATTTCTCTTGGAGTTGATTATTATTTCGCCGCCGGATTTAGTAAACTTTATTGCATTTGAAATTAAGTTCTGCAATACCGAATTAAAAGCAGTTGTATCTGCCAGTACTTCAATATTTTTATCTATTTCATTGACAATCCTGATTTCTTTTATGTTTGCATTTGGCTGAAGCAAATTAATATTATACTGTACATCGTAGTACAAATCCATTTGAGTAAGCTTAACATCAACTTTGCCTCTTTGTATTCTTGACCATTGTAGAAGATTTTCAATTAAACCAAAAAGGCTTTTTGCTGAATGATTAATATTATTTAAAAATTCTTTTAGCTCATCTACAGTTAAATCATCAAATTCTTCTGTAGCTATTGTTGTTAATCCTAGTAGACCCTGGAATGGACTGCGTAAATCATGCGATATTATTGAAAAGAACCTGTCTTTACTAGCATTTGATTCTTCTAGTTCTTTAGAGTATTTCTTTATTGCTTCTTCTGCTTCTTTCCTTTCAGTAATATCAAAACTTAATCCTATTAATCCGTTAACATTTCCGGATTCATCAAATAGCGGAACCTTACGAGTGTCAATTGTAGTAATTTTTCCATTATCATTTTGCGATTCGCGGCTGATGTATAGCATTTCACCTGATTGAATGACTTTCTGATCGTCCTGATGAAAAACCTTTGCCTCTTCCGGCGAAACAATATCAAAGTCCGTTTTACCAATAATTTCTTCCTTTGTTAAGCCCCAATTATCGCAAAATTTTTGATTAGCTATTATATATTTATGATTTATATCTTTAAAGAAGGCAAAACCCGGCAAGCTGTCTAGCAGCGTAATGACCTGTCTTTGTCTATTCCTTAGTTCTTCATCAATTTTTTTCCGTTCTGAAATGTCCTTAATTACTAGCTGTACAGCATGTTCGTTTTGGAAAAGAATGGGATTTGGCAAAACCGTGACATCAATAATAATTCCATCTAAACGCTTAAGCTTAAGTTCTTGAAAAACAATTTTGGAACCATTCTGTCCTGATTTCTGGTCCAAAATATTTAATGATTTCGGTAACATTAAATCATCAATACTTATATTCATCAACTCAAAAATACTTGAAGCTTTACATAAATTAACGCATGACTCGTTAGCAAACACGATTTTCCCTTCGTTATGAATTATTACAGCATCCGGAGATAATTCCATAAACTGCCGGAATCTTTTTTCTGATTCAAACAAGGATTCTTCAATTATTTTTGCTTTATGTGCCATATCCATATTTTTAATTGCAAAAGCAATATCAAATGCAATGCTTTTAATTAATAAACTTTCCTCTTCTCCTAAATTACGCAGTTTTAGGATTAATGCAAGGGCACCGTATACATGTCCTTCAAATTCTAGTCTTATACTTAAAGCCTTTTCATTTCTATTTAGAAACGATAAATCAGGCTGAAAACCTGATTCTATTATACCATTCTGCAATACCGTTCTTCTCAACCAGGTGGGCAGCTCCATTTTCTGAAGCGTTCCCCTAATTGCATTAAACTTATCTCCAATTCCTTCTTCAATGGTGGCTGTTATATTGTTGTTTTCGTCAAATAGAATAATCCATGCACCATTAAATTCTTTTGACATTGAAAAACTTTTGACTATCGAACTGACAAACTTGTTAAGATCGTTTTCCCTATTGATTATTTGATTTATTTTCCTGGCGATTTTTAGTAGTGAATTAATTCTATAATTGCGTTTTTCCATCTGGCTTTTGTTCAACGCAATCTCTATTAATGCAAACAATTCCTTTTCTTCGTACGGTTTAAGAATGTAACCGAATGGCTGTGACAGCTTAGCTGAGTCTATAAAGTTATTGTTTACAAAACCTGTGAGAAATATTATCGGTATTTGAAATTTTGACCAAATATAGTTTGCAGCTTCTGTGCCCATCATTTCACTACTTAAGACAATATCCATAAGTACAAGATCAACATTTCCGGATTTTACTGAATTTATTGCATCTTCTCCATTGGTTACTATTGAGGTTGTTTCATACCCTAGTTCCTCAATTGTATTTTTCAAAGATTCGGCAACAAACAATTCATCTTCAACAATTAAAATTTTTGGTTTTCCCATTTTATAGTTTCATGTAATGATTATTTGCTTTAATGATTAACCATGCCTTTTTTATACTAAAGAATTAGTTAGCCCCCGGGCATTAAATAGTCGGAGTTTTGAGAGATCTTGGTAATCTAGCTTTTACTACACTATTATATAACCTCTTCCCAATTCCATCTAATATAATCGTAAGTTTTTGAATTTTCTTTAGATATCGGAATGTCAATACAAAGTCATTTCATGAAAACCAAAATTTCGAACCCTTAAGCATTTAATCAAAGCCCTGATTAGCAATATTGAAAATAAGAGCGGTATAATTTTGAGGGCGGAAGATTCAGTTTGTGGAATGAATATCTGCATATTTAATAACACACTTAATTTGCAAAATTATGTAGCCTGAATTGAAAAATTTATTAGATATGTACTAAAATAATTTGTAATTATTTCGATAATTATAAAAGGCTGTTTTATTGCTTATGAAAATCGGATAATCTAATCCCAAAATAATTAGGAGCGGAAAATGACAAGTTTGGAGAATTTAAAGAAAGAATCTTCGGAACTGCTGCAGTTAGTTAGTTTTATGATTCAAAATGAAGAATTTGCTATTGATATACTTTTTGTTCAAGAAATCAATAGAATGCTGCAAATAACGAAGGTGCCGAATGCACCGGCTTTTGTAAGTGGGGTTGTCAATCTGCGAGGGCGCGTAATCCCAGTTATCGATTTAAGAACAAAACTTGGCATGGAAACAAAAGCTCATGATAAAAACACAAGAATAGTTGTTGTAGAAGTCAAAGAAAAAACCGTTGGATTTATAGTTGATGCAGTTAAAGAAGTTCTAAGAATACCCTCCAGCATTACAGAACCGCCCCCTGAATTGGTTACCGGCATTAACTCTGAGTTCATAAAAGCAGTAGGAAAACTTGAAGATAGATTAATAACGCTAATAGACATTGAAAAAATATTATCTAATAGCGAAGCTAAATCTTTAAGCGAAGTAGCTTAAATAATGTTTTTAATTTCTAGAACAAGGAATATGATATGAAATGGTTTGATAACCGAAGAATGAAACACAAGTTTATATTAGTTCTTTTAACGCCTCTTATCTTTTTAGGAGTAATAACCGCCACAATAATAATAAATGCAAGCAATATTCAAACTGTACAGCTATCAATTAATGATATTCTCTGGGAATTAGCTGCAACAGTTTCAATTACGATACTTATGGGATATTTAATTTATTCTTCTGTAAATAAACCATTTAGTAGAATTCTTGAAACCTTAGATGAAATTAGGAAAGGACATTTAAGCTCCAGGCTAAAATTCTTGCGAAACGATGAAATAGGTTTACTTGCTAATTCAATTGACAATTTTACTGAGAACTTGCAAAAAAATATTATAGGCAAACTGCAAATTATTTCAGACGGTGATTTTGGCATTAAAATATCGCCTCAAGATACTAAGGATGAAATTGCCCCAATACTAATTAAACTAGCGGCTACATTAAGCGAATTAAGAATTGAAAGTGATTTGTTTGTGAAAGAATTTTCACAAGGTAATACTGATTATAAGGGAAATGCTGACAATTTTAATGGCGGTTACAGAGATATTGTTGATGGGATAAATAAAACCGTAAAAGAAATAATTTCAGTTGTTAGAAGCGGTTACGGTACAATGCAAAAACTTGCCGACGGAGACCTAACTGCCCGTATAGAACAGGATTTTATAGGGACTTATAATCGATACAAAAATTATATTAATAATTTAGGGGAATCGTTGCATAATGTTGTCTCTGAAGTTTCAATTGCAATATCCTCAACAGAAAATGCTTCAAATGAAATATCGTCTAGCGTTGAAGAAATGGCTGCTGGTGCTGAAGAACAATCACAGCAAACTTCTGAGGTTGCAAGTGCAGTAGAAGAAATGACAAGAACAATTTTAGATAATACGCATAGTGCTACTCTCGCAGCAGAAACTGCTAAGGAATCTGGACTAAAGGCGAAACAGGGAGGCGAGGTGGTTAAAGAAACGGTTGAAGGCATGATTAAGATTGCTGACGTAGTTAATAAATCAGCAACAACTGTGGCTGCTCTCGGTAAGAGTAGTGATCAAATTGGAGAAATTGTCCAGGTGATCGATGACATTGCTGACCAGACAAATTTGTTAGCGTTAAATGCTGCTATTGAAGCGGCTCGTGCAGGTGATCAAGGTCGGGGCTTCGCTGTGGTAGCTGATGAAGTTAGAAAATTAGCTGAGCGCACAACAAAAGCTACTAAAGAAATTGAAACAATGATTAAAAAAATTCAGAAAGACACTAACGAAGCTGTTGTTTCAATGAAACAAGGGACTAAAGAGGTAGATAAAGGCAGAGAATTAGCAGCTAAAGCAGGCGAAGTTTTGGAAGATATTATTAGAGGCGCTGAACAAACTTCAGATATAGTTGCTCAAGTAGCTGCGGCAAGCGAAGAACAGTCATCAGCCGCTGAACAGATTAGCAAGAATATTGACGCAATTAGCACTGTAACTCAGCAAAGCGCACTCGGTATTCAGCAAATAGCCCGGTCATCCGAAAATCTTATAACGTTAACTCAAAATTTAGAAAAAATAGTTAAGAAATTTAATCTTAGTAATTCTTATGGCAAATCACTATCCGAAATAAAAATTAATCAGGACGGAAAATTAAATTCTTATAAGAACTCATTGCCGAATAACGGCAATGGTCATGGTAAGTCATTTGGAAGTAAAAGATAAATATTTTAGGATATTCTTCGATAATATAGTTGGAAAAATATATACAAGGAATCATGATGAATAAATATACTCTATTGTTTGTCCTTTTTGTCTCTTTAATGGTAATATTTACTTCTAATAAAATATATTCACAACAGGATCCTTACCTAGCCTTTGCACAGGTTATGCCTCAACCAATAGGTGGGCTGTCTTCAATTTATAAACATATTGAATATCCTGAAATGGCTAAAAAAGCCGGGCTTGAAGGGAAAGTCTACCTATTAATCTATATAGATGAAACTGGAAAAGTAACTGACGTTAAAGTTCTGAAGGGAATAGGAGGCGGTTGTGATGAAGCGGCTGTTAACGGAATAAAAGAAGTGAAGTTTACCCCCGGAAAACAAAACGGCGTACCGGTTAAAGTAAAACTTTCATTGCCGGTGAATTTTAAACTTAATTAATTAAATACAAAGAATTAACATTTAGGTGGTCAAAGTGAATTGGTTTTCAAATATAAAGTTTGTCAGAAAAATACAGGGTGGTTTTGCTTCTTTGGCATTTATTTCTGCCATAATCGCAGTAATCGGATTATTGCAGCTTAACAATATGGTACATGTTAAAAATGCAATATTCGAAAATTATATTGCACCCGAATCGCAAATTACCAAGATTTATTCAAATTTTCAGAGAACTCAATTTCTAATGATGCAGCTCTCAATGCCGGCATTTGCATCAAAATTTAATGATAACGCTGCCGAATATAGTAATCTTAAAGCCTCTGTAGATAAGAGTATAGATTCTCTTCTCAAGAGTAATCTAAATTCAAGCATAAAAAAAGAATTAACAGACGTAAAAAATATTTGGGGAGATTATAAAAGTACTGTTGCTGATGCAATTATTAGCGCATCCGCTACACAGACTTATGATATGGCCGCTGATATTTCTACGACTTCTGGTGAAGAGGTAGGAACTAAGTTGCAGAAAAAATTTAAAGAAGTAATTAACGTATTATCTCAACAAGCTCAAGATATAAGTCAGTCTGCAAGTAGCAGCGTAAATTATTCTATTATAATCACAATAACCGGAATGGGTATTGGAAGTATTGTTTTGCTTATAGGAATATTTCTTTTAGCTCCGGCAATTACAAAACCTATTGATGAAATGAAAAATATAGTTAAAGAATTTGCGCTTGGTAATTATGACAACAAGATTGAGCAGAAGTCAAAGGATGAAATTGGTGAACTGGCATTATCATTAAAAACTCTGCAAAATGCTCAAATTGAAAAAATTCACGCCGCAGAGAAAATTGCCTCCGGACAAATCATAAAAGTGCCGCTTGCCTCGAATAAAGATTCTCTAGCCACAGCATTTAATAAAGAAGTTGATACTATTGGGTCTCTGCTTTTAGAAGCTGATATGTTAGTAAAAGCAAATCAAGAAGGAAATTTGGCCTTAAGAGGTGATTCCTCAAAGTTTGAGGGAGAGTGGGGTAAACTAATTGATGGTATTAATTCAATACTCGATGCTATTGTAGCTCCGTTAAACGAATCAGCAGAAGTTCTGAAGATAATGGCAAATGGTGATTTTACTGTTAGAGTGAAGGGTAGCTATAAAGGAGATCATCAATTAATTAAAAATAATATAAATACCGTTAATGAATCACTGTCTCAGGCTCTGCAAAAAGTAAGTGAATCAATATTAGCAACTGCAAGCGCTTCAAACCAAATATCTGCAAGCGTTGAAGAGATGGCTGCAGGCGCTGGTGAACAGACTCATCAAACTACAGAAGTAGCACAAGCTATAGAACAAATGACTAGAACAATTATAGATAATACAAAGAACGCTTCAATAGCTGCCGACACAGCAAAAAGCTCAGGAGATAAAGCATTCAAAGGTGGTGCGGTTGTGGAGGATACTATTCAAGGAATGATGAGAATTGCTAAAGTGGTAGAAAAATCATCTCAAACTGTAGAAGCCCTTGGCAAAAGCAGCGATGAAATAGGAGAAATAATTCAAGTAATTGACGACATTGCAGATCAAACAAATTTGCTTGCTTTAAATGCTGCAATTGAAGCCGCTCGTGCTGGTGAGCAGGGGCGCGGATTTGCAGTAGTTGCAGATGAGGTTAGGAAATTAGCCGAGCGCACAACAAAAGCTACTAAAGAAATTGCAGGTATGATTAAGCAAATTCAAAAGGATACTGTAGAAGCTGTTGAGTCGATGAAACAAGGGAAACATGAAGTTGATAATGGAAAAGATATGGCAAACAAAGCTGGTGAAGTCTTGCGGGAAATTATTGCTGAGGCTCAAAAAGTTTCTGACGTCGCTGCATTAGTTGCTGCAGCTAGCGAAGAACAATCGGCGTCTGCTGAGGAAATAAGCAAGAATGTTGAATCAATAAGTAATGTTACTCAAGAAAGTGCTGCAGGATCACAACAAATAGCGAAATCCGCAGAAGATTTAAGTAACCTAACTAGTAATCTTGAAAATTTGATGAGCCATTTTAAGATATCAGAAAATAGTAAAGTTCAGTCAAAAAATGAAAAGATGTACGAATATCAAAATTAAAGAGATAAGGTTAGTATAAGTTTTTAACAATAATACTAAAACAGTGAGGGATATGTGGCACTTATAAATTGGTCTGACGAATATAGTGTAAAAATAAATAGTATCGATCAGCAGCATTCAAAATTAGTTGAGCTTATAAATCAGCTTCATTCTGCTATGAAAGAAGGCAAGGGAAAGGAAGCGATAGGTAGAATTGTTAGCGAGCTAATTTCTTATACCAAGGTTCATTTTACGCACGAGGAGTCTTTAATGGTTAAGCATTCATATCCTGGATATCTTAAGCATAAATCCTTGCATGACGAACTTGTAAATCAGGTTTTAGAAATAGAAAAGGAACTTAATTCGGGTAAAACTGTTATTTCCCAAGATGTTCTTAATTTCCTTAAGAAATGGCTAGTTGAACACATAGTTGGGACCGACAAGTTATACACCACTTTTATGAATAGTAAGGGCGTTGTTTGACATTCTATTGGTGAACATTTTTCAACTGGCTAATATTGGACAGTATTCAAGTTGTCGATGTGAATTTAATTAAAGAAAAGGAATTTATTCGCGGCACTAATTTTGCACCTTGACGGCAGACTTGAATTGTTTGTTAATGTATAGACTGATCATGGTTAACTTAATTAATTCAAAATAATTTTTGGGAAACTTTCTAAATGGTCCGAATGGCAAATTCGTATCTCAACCAGATAAGTAAAATAAAATCGGATGACCCATCTGTAAGAAGTATGGCGGTAGAAGCTTTAATAAATGAAACTTTAACCGACGAAGTTGCAGAAATGGTTTGTTCCCTTGTGGAAGATCCGGATAAAGGGGTTCGGAATTCTGTAGACTTAATGCTTGTGCTTAATCCTAGCCCTCAAATCCCCAATATATTGGTTAAGTATATTTCCTCCTCCAATATTGCTACTCGAAATCTAGCAGGTGAAATTCTTTTGAAAATCGGTGTTGGATCTGTAAATGCTATGATAGAATACCTTAGACTAGTAAATAATGATGATAAAAAGTTTATTGTGGATATTCTTGGTCTAATTGGAGATGAAAAAGCTGCTCCGGATATCTTTGAGCTGTTACTAAATAATAATAACGATAATGTTGTTATGGCTTGTATTGAAGCGCTTGGAAATCTTCATTTTGCGGAAGCAATTGAAGTTATAATTTCAATTTACGAAAGAAATGAGCTTTATAAACCTACTATAATCGAGGCTATTGGAAAAATTGGAACACCAAAGGCTTTAGACTTCATCTTTCTAAAGTACAACGAAGAAGATGAACTTACTAAATTTTCAATGATTGAAAGCTTAGGGCTTGTAGGTAACGAAGAAGCATTTTTCTTCCTTTTGTCAGAATTAAATGAGATCGATGGGCCGCTAATTTGGCCTACAGTTGAATCAATTTTTCTATTAAAGGAAAAGTTCAATCTTAATGTTCCCTATGACGAAAGAATGAAAAATATGGTGTTGAAAACTTCCGAAGAAGCACCGCCTAGATATAAAAAACCTGCTGCTAATTTACTAACGGCTTTTGATGGAAATGATACATTTGCAGCTTGCGTAAGAATTCTTGGAGATGATCTGGAAACTGATGAAATAATAAAACCGAAAATTTTAGAAAACCCGAAGACCTTCTTTGACATGGTACCATCTATTATAAATCAAAACCCTCACAATCTTAATAAGCTACTTGGACTTACTCTGGAAGCTATTTCAATGATGAATTCTGATGGTATAAAAGACATCCTTTCTAATATCCAAATAAGGAATTTAACAGACTCTTTTACAAGATGCCTGGATAATCCTGATGAAGAGATAAGGAAAGCTGCTACTGAAAATCTTTTTGCTTTTGATCAAAATACTGCTGTGCTCTTTTTAGATAAAATTTTAGAAGATAATAATATTTGGAATAAAATGTGGCTATTGGAAGTTCTCGGCAATATAAATAGACCTGAAACCGTACAAGCAATTTCCGAGTTGGCAAATGATAAAGAAGAAATGGTAAGCGAGAGAGCAAAATTTATTCAATCCCAGAAGTCGGTTGCCTAATTCATGTTGAAATGCAAAAATAGAATATGACACCATTAACTAATACTTTAGCTTTAAGAGAAAATACAATTCAAGATAAACAAAAAAATGTCTTGACATTTTCAGATGGTTCGTTTGAAAATTTCCGAAAATACATTTATGACAATTGCGGCATATATTTTCAGGATAATAAAAAATATTTGCTTGAAAGCCGTCTGCAAAAAAGAATTACCTACCTTAACATGGAATCCTATGATGAATATCTTAATTTTCTTAAAACTCATCCCGGTAGCAGTAATGAAAAAAAATATTTGTACGAGGCTATAACTATTAATGAAACGTTTTTTTTTAGAAATCAACCGCAGTTAGATGCACTTGCCTCAACAGTTCTTCCGGAGTTGATAATTTCTAAAAGAAAAGCTGGAAGACCGAAAATAAAAATATGGAGTGCCGCTTCTTCAAGCGGTGAGGAAGCCTATTCAATAGGGATAATTATTGCTGATTTGATAAAACCAAAATTTCCTGACGTAGAATTTGAAATTGTGGGAACAGACATAAATCATGCGGTTATCGAAACAGCGAAAGAAGGAAAATTTAAAGAGTATTCCATCCGTAACACACCAGTTTATTATATTAAAAAATATTTTATTACACAAGGAAACAATTATGAAATTAAACCTGAAATAAAAAAGATGGTTTCCTTTAAAGTATCAAACTTGTTTGATGATTTGAGCATGAAGTCAATGAGCGGCTTCGATTTAATATTTTGCGCTAATGTTCTTATTTATTTTGATCTGAAATCAAAAATAAGAGTTGTTTCAAATTTATATAACTCGCTTAACAAAGGCGGCTATTTCTTTATAGGTTACGCCGAGACTTTGCATATGATATCAAAAGCATTTGCATTGGTTAGCTTTCCAAAGACAATTGGGTATAAGAAGGAGTAAGAGGATATATGAAAAAAGTAATTCTTGTAGCCGACGATTCGCCGTCTATTAGAAAATTTGTCTCATTCGCTTTAGCTATGAAAGGCTTTGAAATAATTTCCGTCTCTGATGGTATGGAAGCTCTTGAGAAATTACCGAATGGAAAAATTAGTCTTGTAATAACCGACCTTAATATGCCTAATCTTGATGGTTTTGAATTAATAAAGGCTATTCGTAACAATGAAGAGATGAAAAATATTCCAATCATTATTCTTTCTTCACTAGCGGGAAGCGAAGAAATCCAAAAAGGAATGGAATTCGGCGCAAACTCTTATTTAATTAAACCTTTTGACCCTAAAAGAGTTGTATATGAAGTTTCAAAATATTTAAACTAAGGATATTACAATGGACATAAAATTTCTTGTAGTTGATGATTCCGTAACAATGCGAAGAATTGTAATAAATTCTTTACGAAGTCTTGGATACAGCGACTTTGTGGAGGCATGCGATGGTAAAGACGCCCTAGATAAATTAGGAATGGATGATGGCATCAATTTCGTTATAACAGACTGGAACATGCCGGTCCTCTCGGGTTTGGAACTTGTGAAAAGCATACGCGGGGATGAAAAGCATTCCAAATTGGCCATATTGATGGTAACCACTCGCGGCGTTAAAGAAGATATAATCGAAGCTCTTCAAGCTAAGGTAAACAATTATGTCGTTAAGCCGTTTACGCCTCAAATATTAAAAGAAAAAATTGAACAAATATTAACTGCCGTTTAAGGAATTTTTATGAAAAAAGTAAGCAACATGTCGGAGCTGTTTGAAAGACTAAATGACCTAAAAGTCGTTTTTTTCTATGGACAAAAATTTATTCCTATAATCCAAAGCATAATAGATTTTATGAGCGAAACGGTTCCTTTGCTTGAAGATATTAATTCTTCTATTTCAGACAGCACAATTAAGATTCCTAAAGCTAAAGATCAGATAAATAATGTTACTAATGCTACCGAATTGGCAACTACGGAAATTTTAGATACTGTAGATTCAATATCAGCTGAAATCGGAAAAGTTGAAAATGATCTAAAAACAATTCAAGCTAAAGAAGAAGAAAGAAATATTATCTGGAATCAAATTAAAGAGAGTCTTAGCAAAGACTCTAATTCCATCGATTTAATTAACAAATATGAGAATCTAGATAGCGTTACTTCTATAATACCTAGACTTCTTCAAGTATTTGATAAAACAAAAAATGATGTAAATAATATTGCTCTTTCATTGCAAGTGCAAGATATTACTTCACAACAGTTGGCATCTGTTAATCACTTAATTGAATCAGTAAGACAAAGACTATCGTCTTTAGTAATGCATCTCGATGAAACAGAAATCAAAGATATTGAATCACTTCAAGCAATAATTCCTGACACCGCAGCCTTCAATCCCGAAGCAATTTATACTAAATCAAAAGAAAAACAGGAAACTGCGGATATACTTGTAAACAATAGGCTTAAAAAAGCATCACAAGACGAAATAGATAAATTATTTTCATAATTATGAGCCAAAATAATAAATATTCTATGCTGCAAGATCCCGAAATGAAGGAAATAGTAGATAGTTTTATTGTTGAATCAAAGGAAATACTTGAAAAATTAGATTTGAATCTAATCGAACTTGAAAATAAGCCAAACGATAGTAACCTTCTCAACGATGTATTTAGATCCTTTCATACAATAAAAGGAACTTCAGGTTTCTTGGGCTTGGATAAACTAACTCAGGTAACCCATAGGTGTGAAGATATTCTTAATAAACTTCGTAAAGGCGAAGCTGTACTTAATCGGGAATTAATGGATGGTATTCTAGTTGCCTTCGATAAAATAAAGGAACTTCTTGCTTCCATAGAAACTAACTTTAATGAAGAGGTTCCGATTGATGAAACTGTCGATTTGCTTTCATCATTATTAGATAAGTTGGAAAATAAAATCGGATCACCTGACGAAAAAACAATAGATGTAATACCTGAAGAAAAAAAAGAATTAAAAACGATTGAACCTCAATCCGCTCAACCTAAAGTAGTTAAAGAACTAGCATCATTATCTGCAGCAAAGAAAGTTGATAATTCGATAAGGGTAGATGTAGAACGGTTGGATGAGTTATTAAATATTGCATCGGAATTGGTACTGGGCAGAAACAGACTGGCTCAGGTAAATTCTGAGGTTGCACTGGACTATGAAGGCACGAAAATGTCTAGGGACCTTGCTGATGCTGCTAAGCAAATTGATTTGATGACAAATGAACTCCAGCTTGTTGTCATGAAAACCAGAATGGTTAAAATTGGAAAAGTTTTTAATCGTTTCCCTCGGGTTGTAAGAGATCTGGCAAGAGAAACTGAAAAAGAAGTCAATCTAATTATTAAAGGCGAGGATACTGAGTTAGATAAAACTTTGATAGAAGAGATAAATGACCCTCTTGTTCATTTGATTAGAAATTCTCTTGATCATGGTATTGAATCGCCCGAAAGAAGAAAAGAAATCGGAAAGAATCCGGTTGGTACAGTTATACTATCTGCTGAACAAGAAGGTAATCAAATAATAATCACTATTGAAGACGATGGTAAAGGTATAGACCCGGATTTCATTAAAGATAAAGCGATTCAAAAAGGATTGATTACTAAAGAAAAAGCAAAAGAATTAACCAGACAAGAATCATATAACCTTATATTTTTGCCCGGCTTTTCTACAGCTGAAGTCGTAACAAACGTCTCTGGCAGAGGCGTTGGAATGGACGTAGTCAAAACTAATGTAACGAAGCTGCGCGGTATTATAAGCATTGAATCTATTGTTAATAAAGGTACTAAAATTATCGTAAAGCTTCCTCTTACTTTGGCTATCATCCCGGGAATGGTTGTAAAAGTGAACTCTGAAACTGTAGTAATCCCATTGAATTCAGTAATAGAAGTTTTAAGGGTTCATACTGAGGATATATACTCTGTCAATCAACATGACGTAATTAGAAGAAGAGAAGATGTAATTCCTCTGGTTGCCATTGATAGCCTTCTTTACAATGACTGCAAAGGAACTAGTGAATTGATTTGGCAATATATAGTTGTCGTTGGTCTGGCAGAAAAGGTTTTCGGTATTAAGGTCGATGAGCTTTGTGGACAAAAGGAAGTTGTTATTAAATCTTTAGGCAGTTATCTAGGGAACATAAACGGGATTGCTGGCTCTACAATTATGGGAGATGGTACAGTCGTAATGATTGTCGATATAAATGAATTGATTAATAAAATTGCCAACTAATAACTCAAATAATATAATTAAAGCTGTCGTTGTTGATGATTCGGCTTTCATGCGTAAATCTATTACTATAATGCTTGAAAGTGATCCGGAAATAAAGGTTATTGGGACTGCAAGAGATGGTGAAGAAGGCTACAACATTATTAAATCTCTTAGACCGGACATTGTTACTTTAGATATTGAAATGCCTAAAATGGATGGAATTACGGCATTAAAAAAAATAATGAAAGATTGTCCTACTTCAGTACTAATGCTGAGCTCGCTTACAACTGAAGGTGCAGAGGTTACTATTAAAGCCCTTGAACTTGGTGCAGTTGATTTTATACCAAAGGAACTATCATTTATCAATGTAAATATTATAAAGATCAAAGAAGAACTAATTTCTAAAATTAAAGAAATAGTAAAGCAGAGAGCTACAAGGGATAGATTAAAACGTGTTCAAAAATTAAGTCAATTTACTGAGTCGGATAAAAAGAAAAACTTTTCCACAGGTACCTTGCCGATAATTTCTTATAAGGCAATCGGACTCGGCATCTCAACTGGTGGACCTTTTTCACTCCAGAAAGTTATTCCATTGCTATCTAAGAAAATTAACTGTCCGATATTCATTGTGCAGCACATGCCTCCTAAGTTCACAAAATCCTTAGCTGATAGATTAAATGGACTTAGTGAATTGGAAGTGAAAGAAGCAGAAGATGGCGAAGTTATTAGGGGCGGAGTAATATACATGGCTCCTGGCGGGCTTCATATGACAGTTAATAAATCAGTACTTGGAAAAGCTACTATCAATATTTCGAGAGAACCAAGCACAACATTGCACTGCCCCTCAGTTGATGTAATGTTGAATTCAGTATTAGACGTTTATGGTAAAAGTACATTAGGTGTTATTATGACAGGAATGGGGAAAGACGGATTTGAAGGAATAAAAAAGTTAAAAAGCATAGGCGGAAGTTGTATTGCACAGGATGAAGGATCTTGCGTCGTGTACGGCATGCCAAAGGCCATTGTCGATGCTGGATTAGCAGATGTTATTTCGCCTCTAGAAAAAATTTCAGAAATAATAAATAAGGCATTTTAATATGAAAAGCGTATTTGAGGAACCCTTGTTCAATGAATTTGATTTTCCAAAAACCAACGGTAATGGACATTTAATAAAAAAATCGAATGCAGAATTTGTTGGAAAAACAAAGGTATCAGTTGAAGAAGAGAACCATGAAGGTGTTAAAATTATTTTGAAGAAAGATTCTAATGATTCAATTAAAGAAATCAAATTTGTTTGTTCATGCGGACAGACTAAGTCAATTATCCTTGATTATTCTGAATAATATTTCGCAACTGTACGTCTTTAGCCACAATCTTAATATCAAATCTCACCTAGACAAATAAAACAGCAAACCTTTAACTGGCATCTAATTTGACCTTTCACTGAAGAAATAAAATTAGGTCAAATTATGCCCGTATCAACAATAAAATTACTTGAAGATTTTGCCGGTTACTGTGCAGTCAAAAATAAAGTGATTGCACAAAATATTGCCAATGTCGGTACTGAAAACTATCGTAGGCAAGACGTACTTTTTAAGGAAGTGCTGGATGATAATACAAGCTCACTACTTAAAAAATCAGACGGAAGTTTTGTTGAAAATAATAATTTAGATTCTGCTCCTAAGTGCACAATAGTTACAGATAACAGCCAGGATAATGTCTCAGGAGTTAATAACGTTGATATTGACAAAGAGATGGCAGATCTCGCTGAGAACAACCTTAATTTCAGCTTTGCCGCTCAGAAAATTGGAGATTATTTTAAGAAAATTGACAGTGTTATTCAAGGAAACCCAATATGAAAATAAATGGTACCTTCCCTGGTTTTGATATAAGTGCACAAGGCCTAAGTATTCAGAGAAAGAGAATGAATCTTATTGCCGAAAATATTGCTAATGCTGATGTGACACGCACTTCCGATGGTCAGCCGTACAAAAGAAAATTTCTAGAGATTGTTGCTAAACAAAATCCGTTTCCAAATAATTTGCCTGCAGATACTCCGACCCTGAGTTTAGAAGTGAATAATGGCGCACACATTTCAAATACGGAAATACCGCAAAATGTTACCGGAGGAAATGCCGGCGCGTTTATTGACAAAGAAATGACTGATCAAAAGCCGGGGGACATTGTCTATCAGCCAGATAGTCCTAATGCTGATTCTAAAGGATATGTTCAAGAATCAAATGTGAATATTGTGACAGAAATGGTTGATATGATTTCAGCTTCAAGGAGTTATGAGGCTAATCTTACGGCATTAAATACTTCTAAGCAAATGGTAAAAGATTCACTCGGGATTTAATTAGATGAAAATATCTACTAATATGATTGGAAATTACAACCCTCAGGTTTATAACGGATCTGTTAAAAATGCAAAAAATGCAGAGCCGCAGTTTAAGTTGGAATCTAAACCTGTTGATAAAAAAACTGATAGCAACCTTTCATCTGCTGAGAAAGATTACTTTGTAAAACTTTATCCGCAGAATAAGAATGAAATTATAGACTATCATGCCTATGAAAAAACCGGAAAAATGTCCGGAGTAAAAATAGGCTCAATGTTTGACAAGCGAGGTTAATTATGCAAATCAGTTCAATACAAAATAGTATTCCTGAAATATTAAATTCAACTAAAATTGAAAAATCCAAGGATGATAGTTTCGGGAATATACTAACAGACTTTATGGGGCAAGTTAATAAAAACCAATTGGATGCTGATGAAATGACTCAAAAGTTTGTTACTGGTGGTAATGTCGAAATTCAAGATGTAATGATTGCCGGCGAAAAAGCTAAAACAAGTCTCGATCTGTTAATGGAAATTCGTAATAAAGCAATTGATATGTATACACAATTATCTCAAATACAAGTGTAAAAAATGAAAGAAAATCCTTTAAGTGCTATTTTAAATATTTTTAATAAGCTTTCGTTTCAACAAAAGATAGTAATAGGTGGTACTGTTGGAATAACCGCAGTTTTGTTAATAGTCCTATTATCATTTTTGAATCAACCTAACTATTCACCTTTGTATACTAATCTCTCACAGGATGATGCATCAAAGGTCGTTGAGCAGCTTACGACTCAAAAAATACCATATGAAATTCAGGATAATGGCAAGACTATCGCAGTTCCTAAATCTGAAGTGTATAAAGTAAGACTATCACTAGCCGCTAAAGGAATTCCAAGTTCAGGTGTAGTTGGCTATGATATTTTCGATAAGTCAACTATGGGCATGAGCGATTTTATGCAGAAGCTGGATTTTAAGAGAGCCCTTGAGGGTGAGTTGACAAAAACCATAATGGAAATAGATGGAGTCGCTGGAGCAAGAGTCCATCTTGTAATACCGCAAAAGTCGGTTTTTAAGGATGAACAAAAACCGCCGACTGCTGCCGTAGTGCTAAAGCTTAGAGATAATTACTCTCTTACACGAAGCAACATTGCTGCTATCATAAATCTCGTTTCAAGTAGCGTTGAAGGATTAACTCCTGGAAAAGTTACTTTGTTAGATACTCGCGGTAAACTTCTTTCAAAAGAAGAGGACGATGACCCGCTGGCAGTTGCAAGCTCAAAGCAATATGAAATTAAAAAGTCAATAGAAAATTACCTTGCGCAAAAAGCTCAGTCAATGCTAGATAATGTACTCGGTTATGGAAACTCTATGGTAGAAGTCAACGCCGATATAAATTTTGACCAAGTAGAAAAAACAATGGAATCGTATGACCCAAATTCGCAAGTTGCTATAAGTGAACAGACCATTAAGACTAATAATAACGGCAAAACTATGGGGGACTCCTCTGCGCAGCAAAGCCAAAATAGCGTTACTAATTACGATATAAGCAAGACGATTCAAAAAGTTGTAGAAGGTACCGGAAATATTAAGAGACTTAGTGTGGCTGCTGTAATAAATGATGTCCCAAAGGAAGTTAAAGTAGGAAATGAAGTTAAGACTGATTATAAGCCGAGGTCACAAGAAGAAATGGGTAAGCTTGGCGAGCTAATAAGAAACGCTGTTGGTGTTGATTCTACAAGAAATGATCAATTTTCACTGGTTAATATTCCTTTTGAAACCAAAGACATTGAGGATGTTAAAATAACAAAGCCGGGAATGTTTGATGACCCTAATAAATGGATGAATCCTATGCTTATGATTGGAGCAATTTTAGCCTCTATATTTTTGCTTAAAGGGATTATGAAACGATTAAAGAATGAAAAAATAATTATAGGCACATTTAACAACGGCTATGATGCTAATGGCTTTGGAGTCTCGGAACTAGCTGGCGTAAAGCAGTCTCCTCAATTAGGTATGAATATTAAGAAGAATTTGCTGCCTATGGGCGACTTAGAAGATGAAATTTCCGATGAGGCGGTTCGTAAAAAAAATCAGCAGGAAAAAATTTCAAATTATGCATCAAAAAATCCAATGGAAGCTGCTAAGCTAATAAATGCTTGGCTGCATGAAGACGAATTTATTTAATATATATGGCAAAAGAAAAAAAGACAGTTGATTTACCGGGTGTTCAAAAAGCTGCAATGCTCGTCATTGCCCTGAATGTAGAAAATGCAGCCGAGATTTTTAAACATCTCGATTCGTCTGAAATTGAGTCAATTTCGACCGAAATATCTAAAGTGAAAAATGTTCCTTCTCAAACCGTCGACGCTGTTATGGAAGAGTTTTATAACATGGTTACGGCACGTGAATATGTACTTGAGGGCGGAATTGAATATGCACAGGCTGTATTAGAAAAGTCCTTTGGCCTAAATAAAGCCGTTGAGATTATAGAAAAAGTAAAGAACCTTACAACTTTGCGAGGTTTTGATGTACTAAAAAAAGCTGACTCTAGTCAATTGATTAGCTTCTTAAATAAAGAGCATCCTCAAACAATTGCTCTTATTCTCTCACATCTTCATCCTGACCAAACTGCGTCTGCTTTGAAAGAATTAACCGAACCCTTAAGAACTGATGTAGCTTTTAGAATTGCTACTTTGGGAAAAATTTCTCCGCAAACTCTAAAACAAATTGAAAAGGTTGTTGATGAAATGGCCGGGTTAAGCATGGGGCAATCTCTTAGTAAGATCGGTGGCACAAAAAGTATAGCTGCAGTGCTAAATAGAACAAACGTAGGTTTAAGTAAAGAAATAATGTTGGGAATAGAAAAAAGAGATCCGGATGTAGCTTATGAAATTAAGCGGCTGATGTTCTTGTTCGACGATATTATTAACATACAAGATAAAGATATTCAAAAAATATTACGCGAAGTAGACAGAAAAGATCTTGCACTGTCATTAAAGATCGCTGATGAAAAATTAAAAGAAAAAATATTCGCAAATATGTCCGAAAGAGCCTCCGATCTATTGAAAGAAGAATTACAGTACATGGGAATGGTTAAACTAAAAGAGGTCGAATCCGCTCAAGCAAAAATTATAGACGTTGTTAAGGCATTAGAGGAGAGCGGTGAAATAGTATTAAGTATGCGTGCAGGCTCGGAAGAAGTTTATGTCTGATATCATTAAGCTAAACGTAAAATCAAGAAGAATGAATGTAACGCTGCATAACCAATCTGGCAGCGATCAAATTAAGCTTGAAAGTAGTGAAGATTTCTTGCAGTCTCAGTTCTTACAACATTATGAAGAAGGCTTTGATGAAGGACGAAAATCAGCAACTATTTTACTCGAGAAAGAATTCTCAGACAAAATAAATAAAAAAAACAACGAAATGGCTAAAATCATTTCTGAATTTGATTTGATGGTAAATGAATATAGTCAGTCCTTTGAAAAATTGGTTATTAACCTATCATTTATAATTGCTGAAAGAATTGTAAAACGAGAAATATCTCAGAACCCAATAATTGATAGCGTGTTGAGCGATTCAATAAAAAGAGTTTTAGGATCCAATAAAATTTTGATAAAGTTAAACCCCGGCGATCTTAGAAACTTAAACGAGGAAAGCAAAAATCTGTTTTTAGGTGATTCCTATTCTAAGATTAACTTTGAACCTGACGAAAGAATTGAAGCCGGCGGATGTTTGATCGAAACAGAAATAGGCAATGTTGACGCTAGAATTTCAAACCAATTTACTGAATTGAAAAAACAATTAGACTCATGCTTTATTCCTGGAAATTCTTAAATGGAATTAGTAGAAAAAATATCAAGTAAATATAAGAGAATAATAGATGGATTTGACCCGGTAATCGTCAGCGGAAAAGTTACTGATGTAGTCGGATTAGTTATTGTTTCTATGGGCCCTAATGCATCACTTGGTGAGATTTGCATAGTAACCGATAGAGAAGGAAATGAAGTTTGTAAAGCTGAAGTAGTTGGGTTTAAAGACGGCAAAGTTTTATCCATTGCTCTTGGCGAAGTTCACAATATTTCACCTTCTTGTGAAATAAAAGCTTTGGGGAAAAATTTTCAGATCGGTGTCGGCATGGAATTATTAGGTCGCGTGATCGACGGCTTAGGAAATCCGATAGATGGTAAGGGAGAAATAAAGTGCACTAGTTTTCTGCCGATTCATAGTCAGCCCCCCAATCCGCTTGATCGTGAAAGAATATTGGAGCCCTTGCAGACAGGCGTCAGATCAATCGATGGACTGTTAACTGTCGGCAAAGGACAAAGATTAGGAATTTTCGCTGGCAGTGGTGTAGGTAAAAGCGTAACTATGGGAATGATTGCTCGAAATACGAATGCAAATGTAAATGTGATAACACTTATTGGGGAACGCGGTAGAGAAGTTAGAGAATTTATAGAGAAGGATTTAGGCGAAGAAGGATTAAAAAGATCTGTTGTAATTGTTGCAACTAGCGATAAAAGCGCTCTTATAAGAATGAAAGGTGCGTTTATTGGAACAACTATTGCCGAATATTTTAGAGACCAGGGGCTGGATGTTGTTCTTATGATGGATTCAATAACAAGATTTGCTATGGCTCAAAGAGAAATAGGATTGACTGTCGGTGAGCCTCCGACAACTAAAGGATATACCCCTTCTGTTTTTGCAATTCTGCCTAAGCTGCTGGAAAGAGCTGGGAATACAAAGTCTGGATCTATTACAGGATTTTATACCGTGCTTGTAGACGGAGATGACATGAATGAGCCGATTGCTGATGCAGTTAGGTCTATTTTGGATGGGCACGTTGTACTATCGCGTAAACTTGCAAATAAAGGACAGTTTCCCGCAACTGATCCGTTGCAAAGTATCAGTCGTGTTATGCCCGATATTGTAAGCAGCGATCATAAAAAAAGAGCTGTCGCATTTAATGAAATTTTAGCAACTTATAAAGACGCAGAAGATCTAATAAATATTGGTGCTTATGTTAAAGGCAGTAATCCTCAGATTGATCATGCTCTTTCTAAAATAACTTTATTAAGAAATTTCCTTAAACAGGATATTCAGGAAAAAGCAATCTTTGAGGAAACGGTATCAAGGCTTAATCAAATAATTGAAAAACCATTGTAATAATTTATGACAAAGTTTATTTATAAATTCGAAGCAATTAAACGCGTCAAAGAAAACCTTGAAAAGAAAGCTCAAAAGGAAGTTGCTCAAATTGAACTTGAAATCGACAAACTAAATAAGGAATATAACATACTTCTCGAGGAAGAAATGATTAGCCGAAGAAGAGAGTTTGAAAAGAGCGTACATATTGGTGATATAAAGTTTAAGAAAAGTTATGAATCAAACCTAAGTAAAAAAAGATCACTTATTACTGAAAAGATAAATCAACTCAATAATGATAAAAGAATTAAACTATTAGAACTTACTCAGCGAAGTAAAGAACATAAAATATTTGATTCGCTTGAAGAGTCTTTACATGATGACTTTAAACTAGAAGAAAAACACGCAGAATCAGTTTATACGGATGAGTTAGCAAATCAGAAATTTATCAGGCAAAAGAAGTGAAATCTAAAATAATATATATCGTTTCATTTGTGGCCGCTTTTATTTTAACCACTTTGTTGATTGTATATCTCAACTCGAATTATAAAAATATATTCCAGCTCGACTTCTCTAGCGTTCCGCAAAAAACGAAAAATAATACAGCTAATGACACTTCTAAAGTTACATTCGGGCAATTAAAAGATTTTATGCAGAACGAATTAAAAAATGAACTGCTGGATTCACTTCGAACCATGTACGCAGGCCAAAATCATGATACCGTTTATGCAGCAAGACAAGTTGACTCTGTTTTAATCGATAGTTTGAGGATTTTAAGGCTGGCACTTAAACAAAAAAACCTTGTATCTGCAAAACCCGTTAAGGAGATTAAACAAAAACCTGACCAGCAAATTGAAAAAAATATTGCAAAAGCGAAGCCTGATACAAGTTATATAAGGTGGACAAAGGAAACTGCAAAGCTATATGAATCAATGGATCCGCAGCAAGCAGCTAAAATTATCCAGAGTTATTCCGATAATGTTGCAAGAGATATAATTTATTCGATGAGACAGAAGAGTGCGGCACAAGTTTTGTCGGCATTAAATCCTGAAACAGCAAATAGAATAACGTTAGCAAAATAATATGAATTTCAATCCAATATTTGTCCAATTATCCGGTCAAGCGGAAACAATAGATATGCCTAAACAGCTGAAGCTAAATAATCCAACTTATTTATTTTCAGACATAATAAAACTGGTTGGTGAAAATTCAAATAATAAAACACCTGTCAAGGCAAACACAAACAGCACCTTGCTTGCTTCTGTTCAAAATGAATTACAAAATATGCTTTCAGAATTAACTAAGTCAACCCCAAATGGCACTTCAGAAATTAAGTCTATTAATGCGCCTGTCGATAATACTGCTAAAGATCAATTGGATACAATCGAGAATGCGATAACTGCACTGTTTAATTCAAGCTCTAAACAACCTATCGGTAAAGAAAAATCAGCTAAAACTGGTATAGAAAAAACTAAGAATAGTACTGCCCTGGCAGCAAATATATTAAGCTTGCTTCAATCTAATAATCCGATAATATTAAAGCTTAACCTTGAGGGCTCTGACTTTACCCTGAAAATCTCTAAACCATCAGCTAATGAAGTTAGATTTAACGACATAAGGTCTTCTGATTTTAACTATGCAAATTCTACGGTTGCAGCTGAATCGGTATCACCTGATGGTGCGCCAACTATAAATTCTCAAAATAATAAGCCAAGTGCGTTTCAACAAATAACTGGCGTGAATTCTCAAAAACAATCGACCGAAAAATTACTTCAAACACAATCTATAAATTCTGATGAGGTTAATGACACTTCAAATTCCAGTTTAAATGCTCAACTAGGCATAAATGAGAATTTAAATGCCAAGAAAATTGAGAAAGGTATCAAAAACATTAACCTAGCAACTAGCCAAACACCTCAGAATAAATTCGGAAATGAAGATAGCAGTAAAACTCAGCTTCCCGAAATATCTAACCCGGACACAGAAATTAAATTATCTGCCGCTGTACTTAATAATATAAGCACAAAGAAATTATCTATAGGCGCTTCCGGATTGATCGAACAACCCGGTCAGAAAATCTATATCGCTGTCTCAAAAGACAATAAATTAATTGCTGGACAAGACTCAAAGCCAATAAAGTCTTTATCATCAAAAATTGGAAATGGAGATTGGATAGAAATATCTCTTAACAATACTGAGCAGCCAAACTCTCCAACTCAATCTATCTTAACGGATAAATATCAAAACGGAGAGTTCTTAAATACTTTGAAATCTAAGCCCGGGATTGAAATTTCTTCTATTCTTAAAATAAATGACATTAAAAACTCAGATCCAATATCTAAGATAACTCAAAATTACTCAACTAAGCCGGATTTAATGTTATCTAAAGGAAATACTGCACCTAAGGAATCTGTTCCCGCTAGTGCTGACTTAATAAAAGATACTTCATCAAGCATAGGAAGTAAAATACAACCTGTGGTCGTTACTCCAAATAATACAGCTCAAAATTCTAACGAAACGACTCATAGTCCTTTGATTTCTGCAACTCAAAATTCAAATGGATCAAAAATTAATTTGAATGACAATCTGAAATTCAGTAATCAAAATGAAGAGCAAAATCAAAAGCAGACACTGGATAAGAAACAAATTAATTATGATCAGAATATTTCAGGTCAATCGTTTACTCACGAAGTAACTGCAGCATTAAAAAATGATGCTCCTGTGCAATTACCTTCTTTGCCTGCCGATGTAATGAAAATAGTTAAAGCCAATGAGCTAATGAATGAAATAAATAGGTTTGTTCAGCAAGGTAATTCAAAAAGTGCTTTACTAAAATTAGACCCAGAGAATCTTGGCAAAGTTAAGATAGTTCTTGATGTAGTTGATAAATCAGTTCATGCTAGCGTCGAAGTTGAAAACGAAAATGTCAGGCAAATTGTTCAAAACAATATCAACGAATTAAAACAATCTCTTAATCTAAGCGGTCTTCAGCTATCATCGGTAAATGTGTCACTTAATAATAACGATGAAAACACTAATAAATCTCTTACTCAAAAGAAAAAATCAGGCTACAATCAATATGAAAGAAAGATAGAAGAGCCCGCAGGTGCGGTTTCCTCTAAGAGTATGGGATACAATACCTACGATTATTTAATATAAGGATAAAAGATTATGATAAGTTCAGTAAACACGACAACTAATAACACTCAATCTTCATCATCGAGTACAAGCTCTACTCCTGCCATCAATACTTTAGATAAAAATTCGTTTATGAAATTACTAATTGCACAAATGCAAAATCAAGATCCGATGAGCCCGATGGACGGAACCCAATTTGCAGCACAACTTGCACAATTCAGCTCCCTTGAACAGCTTCAAAATCTGAATACATCAATGACAACTAGTATAAACGCAAATTATGCTTTAACACAATCTATCAATAATACACTTTCTTCAACTTTGATTGGGAAGAATGTAAAACTGGGAGGAGGCAGCTTTCAAAATAACGGACAAGGCTCTATTGACCTTGGCTATACTCTTCCATCTAATGCTTCTTCTGTTTCAATTAGTGTATTGGATTCAAATGGCAATGTGGTTAAAACTTTGAACAATTTGCCAACCGCTTCAGGCGACAATAAACTTTCTTGGGATTTCTCCGATAATAATGGTAATACACTGCCACAAGGTAGTTATACATACACAGTTAATGCAACAGGTTCGGACGGAAGTACAATGACAGCAACACCATTTATCGAAGGAACTATTTCAGGAGTACAGTTTGGCGCCAATGGCGCAAGCTTAATGGTCGGAAATTCTCAGTACCAACTTTCAGATGTTATGGAAATTTTTAATTGAAAATTATAAGTAAATCAATATGACTGAAATAAATGGCATAAGCGTACCTTTTATTCCTATAACTCAAAATGAAGATTTAGGAAATAACGCCCCCAAAAATAGCATTGATAGCTTTAGCTCAATTTTCCAAGAAGAATTGAGCAAAGTGAAATTCTCTAATCATGCTTTGAAAAGATTAGATTCAAGGAATATTCAGCTTAATGACAACGAAATAAATAAAATTCAAAATGCAGTTCAAAAAGCTGAATCTAAAGGCTCTAAAGATTCATTAGTTATGATGAATAATACTGCATACATAGTTAATATCCCCAACCGGACTGTAGTTACAGCACTACCGATGGGCGATAGCAATGAAAATATATTTACGAACATAGATAGTGTGGTTTTTGCATAATTAAATAATTAATCAACAATATAGAGCGGGACCTTTCGAGGGCGCTCTTAATCCGGAGGACTGATTGATTCCGGGTTAAATAACTTATAAACCTTAGGAGGTTAAAATGGCACTTCTCAATTCTCTTTTCTCTGGCGTATCCGGCTTGCAAAATTTGCAATCGATGATGGATGTTATCGGTAATAATATTGCTAACGTAGATACTATCGGTTTCAAAAGTTCAAGAGTTACTTTTAGCGATACTTTTAATGAGCTTGTTAAATCAGGTACCAACCCAACAGACACTACTGGTGGTACAAACAGTTTTCAAGTCGGCTTAGGCATGAAAATAAATTCAATCGACAGAAATTGGAATCAGGGAACTTTTCAATCCACAGGGATATCAACTGACTTAGCATTACAGGGACCCGGAATGTTCATCCTAAACAGTAATGGACAAAATTTTTACTCACGCGCAGGCGCGTTTGAGTTTGACTCCAACGGGAAACTTGTTGACCCTCAGAACGGTGCAGTTGTGCAAGGTAAGGTTGCTAACGGCTTAGGGCAAATTCCTCAGGGGACAAAAATACAGGATATTGTAGTAGATAAAAACTTAAAGCTGCCTGCATTAAAAACTTCTAATATTGCATGGGGCGGAAATCTTCAAAGCAGTTCGGCTACAATTGCAACGAATACTGTCAATCTTGACGATAGCCTTGCTGGCAGCACTCCTTATACCGCTCCGCCTTCTCCCACTTCTACTCAGATAGTTGGAAAAGACGGTACTGCTTACACATTGAACGTTTCTTATACAAATACAGCAGGAGCATGGACACCAAGTTATCAAGTATATGATTCTACAGGCAAAACTTTGTTATCTCCTCAGCCTACTGTAACTCCTGCGCTAACAGCATTAACTTTTAATTCATCAGGTAATTGCACAAGTGCTCCTGTTACAATAACAAGTACAGATCCTCAACAAAACATCTCTTTCAGTTTAGATT
>JAJYDC010000020.1 GCA_021777835.1 Bacteroidota bacterium
CCTTTGCGTTTTTAAGCGGAGTCACTGGAGCGTTCTTTAAATCACTTTCGCTTACAATGGCATTGGCATTAATCGTTTCTCTTGTGCTGTCTTTATTATTTGCTCCGTTATTGGCTTCTAAAATAATCCATGTTAAAGATTTTCAAAAAGAAGCTGAAAATGAAAGCTCCGGAAGAATTCTTTTGCTTTATAAAAAAATTCTCCGTTTTCTTGTTGAAAGAAGGTGGATTGTTTTGCCGGTTATTCTTTTGCTTGCTGCATCTGGTTATTATATTTATTCACATCTCGGCAGCGAATTTATGCCCAAGATGGATGAGGGAGCTTTCGTGATGGATTATGTGGCGCCATTCGGAACTTCGCTGAATGAAACAAACAGAATGCTGATGCAAGTTGAAAAAATTATCATGAGCATTCCAGAAGTTGATACTTATTCAAGAAGAACCGGGACACAAATGGGATTTTTTATCACCGAGCCTAACAGCGGCGACTATTTAGTAAAACTTAAAACCAATCGAAGCAAAAGTATAGATGAGATAATTAATGAGCTTCGCCTCAAGGTAGAGGCTTCCGAACCAGCTTTACAAATTGATTTCGGACAGGCAATGCAGGATTTAATAGGCGACCTTACAAGCGTACCTTCGCCGGTTGAAATTAAAGTCTTCGGTGATAATAAGGAATTGATTCAATCAGAGGCTAAAAGAATTGCCGGACTTATAAAGAATGTTCGGGGCGTTGTTGATGTATATAACGGCGTTACTATTAGCGGGCCAGCTTTTATTATTAAAGTGAATCAGCAAGCTGCCGGTAGAGCTGGATTTACTGTTTCCGACCTTCAGCAAATTATTTACAATTATGTTCACGGCGATATTTCTACCAGTGTCCAAAGCGGTGAGAAATTAATTGGGGTAAGAATCAGATATCCGGATAAATACAGAGACAATATTGAGCAATTAAAATCAGTGCGGATTATATCGCCGAACGGAGGAAGCTATTTATTGGGATCACTTGCTAACATTACTGTTGATCCGGGGCAGTCGGAAATTGACAGAGAAAATCTGAAACAAATGGTAGCAGTTACGGCAAGAATTTCGGGTAGAGACCTTGGGAGCACAATTGGCGCTATTAAAAGTGAGTTAAAGAAAGAATTGGTTCTACCCAATGGTGTAACAATTAGCTACGGCGGAATTTACAAAACACAGCAGGAATCTTTTTATGGACTCCTAATGGTATTGTTAGCCGCATCGTTGTTGGTGATTTTAGTTTTAATAATTGAATTCGAATCTTTCTTTCTGCCGCTTGCGATATACTTAGTTGCTCTCTTATCTCTTTTCGGGGTATTTCTCGCTTTATGGATAACAAACATTTCGTTTAACATCTCCAGTTTTATGGGAGCAATAATGATGGTAGGTATTGTTGCCGAGAACAGTATCTTTCTAGTGCATTATTTCTTAAAGTTTCAAAAAGAAGGAATGCCATTAAAGGAAGCAATTATTGAAGCCGGTGCAGTAAGATTCCGTCCAATTATTATGACAGCTCTGGCTGCAATATTAGCTTTAATGCCACTCGCATTGGGTATTGGCGCAGGCGCACAAATGCAGCAGCCGCTTGCTATTTCCGTTATAGGCGGATTTTCATTGTCAAGCTTGCTTTTACTTTTTGTTCTTCCTGTATTAATTGCAAAATATAAACGATAAATAAAAACGGAGAGGTCAGTATGAAACAAATGAAGGGTTACTTTGTCATAATTTTTGTGTTGTCATTTTTGATTTTGCCCAAAAATTTATTTCCGCAAAGCTCCGGATACAAAGTTACAGGCAAAATTTTAATAGGCGGGAAAAACCGCTGGGATTACCTTTCAATAGACACAGTCATGCATCGACTGTTCGTTACCCATATGTCAAAAGTCGAAGCTATAGACTTGAACACAGGAAAATTGGTTGGCGAAATAGACAATCTTAAAGGAGTCCATGGTATAGCAATTGCTTATAAATATGGAAAAGGTTTTATAAGTAACGGCCAGGATAATTCTGTTACTGTTTTTAATCTTAGAACATTGAAGATTGTTGATAATATTAAGATCGCTGCAAAAGGACCGGATGCAATTGTCTATGACCCTTATACAAACAGAGTTTTTACTTTTAACGGAGATAGCCAAAATGCTACGGCAATAGATGCAAAGACAGATAAAGTAATCGGTACTATTGAGCTTGACGGAAGCCCTGAATTTGCAGCATCCGATAATAGCGGAAAAATGTATGTAAACTTAGAAGATAAGAGCATGATTGCGGAATTTGATCCAGCGACTTTAAAGACATTGGCTAAGTGGCCGGTTGCACCAGGTAAATCGCCCTCAGCACTTGCAATTGATTTGAAGAATGGGATTTTATTTTCGGGGTGCAGAAATAAAATAGTAACCATATTTGATACAAAGACAGAGAAACTGATCACGAGTATGCCAATAGGTGCTGGAGTTGATGCCGAAGTTTTTGACCCAACAAAGAAACTATTATTCTGTTCATGCTGGGACGGAACCATAACAGAAATCAAAGAATCCTCTCCTACCGACTTTAAGGTGATTGATACTATTACAACCGAGAAGGGAGCCAGAACTATGGCATTTGACAAATCAACTGGTAAGATTTATACGGTAACGATGCTGCCAGATGGGAATAATAATAAAGAGTTTGGTGTATTAGTTTTGACTAAGTAAAATCAATATTGGAAGCCATCTCTTAATGAGATGGCTTTACCAATTAAAAGAATAAGACCTACCTTTTAATTAAATTAAGTTACTTTCATTCTTTTTTAGTAAAGAACAAGGGAATATGTCTTTTATTCAATTAATGTTAAAAATGACCTATCAATCTTCAATTCACAGAAGTTTTGGAGCAGAATTGCTAAATTGCAGGTAACAATTTTAATTTACTTAAATGAAACGATTTGATGTCCCTCAGTTCTATAAAAGTTCTTTTATCTCAAGGATAAAAGATTCTCGGAAGTTGAGCGATCCTCGTAAAAAGGACTTCTCACCAACACTATTAGATTTTGGCCCCGTAAGATTTTTCATAGCACGTCATTTTGGTTTCTGTTACGGAGTTGAAAATGCTATTGAGATTTCATATAAAACCCTTGAGCAAAACCCGCAGAGAAGAATTTTTCTATTAAGTGAAATGATTCACAATCCTGGAGTGAATATTGATCTGACCAATAGGGGTGTTCGATTTATTATGGACACATCGGGCAGACAACTTATTGATTGGGATGAACTTCAACCTGAAGATATTGTAATTATCCCTGCATTTGGCACTACGATTGAAATTCAAAATATGCTTAAGAAAAAGGGAATCGATCCATACCGCTATAATACCACCTGCCCTTTTGTTGAAAAGGTATGGAACCGTTCGGTGCAATTAGGTAATGAAAATTGTACTATTATAATTCATGGCAAGCATAATCATGAAGAAACACGGGCGACTTTTTCACATAGTATTCAGAACTCACCGGCTTTGATAGTGCGAGATTTAAAAGAGGCCGGACTCCTTTCATCAATTATTTTAGGAGAAAGAGACAAAAATGATTTCTATAAACTCTTTGCCGGAAAATATTCTGAGAAATTTGATATAAAAAATGAATTAGTTAAAATCGGCGTTGTAAATCAAACGACCATGCTTGCTAGTGAAACTGAAGCAATAGCAAACCTTTTAAGGGAAACAATGATTAAGAAATATGGAATTGAAAACCTTAAGGAGCATTTTGTAGATACGCGTGATACTTTATGTTACGCAACTTATGATAATCAAGAAGCAACCTATGGATTGCTAGAAGAAAAAGCAGATTTTGCAATTGTTGTAGGGGGATATAATAGCAGTAATACAAGCCATATTGTTGAATTATGTGAAGAAAAATTAGAGACTTATTTTATTTCCTCTGAAGAGAAAATTATTTCTTCTAATGAGATTAAGCATTATAATTTCCATTCCAAACAAGAGATTATTAAAATCAATTATCTACCGATGAAAAATCCAGTTGATATAATATTAACAAGCGGCGCTTCATGTCCTGACGCAGTAGTCGATAGAGTTCTTCAAAAAATTCTTTCTTTTTTTAATAATACAAGGAATATTGAAGATGTTATAACGGAGGGAATTATTAGAGATACTAATAATAGTTAGCAATTTAATTTTATTAGTGCCTCTGAGGTATATTTGATTAACCGCAGAGGCATAATTATAATCAAGAAACTATTTTACGATTGAACTGAACGGCTTTGACACAGGAAACAAGCACGTTTCATTGTTACAGGGCTGATAATTTAACTCACCTTCAATTCTAAGCTTTCCTTTAAATTCTTTATTAGTTGGTTTTAATTCAACCTTTATTGTTGTTTCATTTTCGAATAGTGCCAATTCTGATTCTGAAAAGCTAAGTTTTTTAAGCATCGGCGGCGGGTAAGTTATTTTCACTACTTTGAATTCGTGTTTGTCTTGAAAATTAACTGATGTGGGAGATAAGTTACTATCGAACGGCTTATCTGAATTTATATGCCAACCTTGTTTAATTTTCAGGACAAGAAACACATCAATAATTCCATCCTTTTTCAATCGAGTTAGTGAAGTTTTTACCTTAAGGTCAACAATTTTCTCGGGAGAAATATCCTGAGAAAATAAATTTTGCATGAAAACGCAGAGAAACAATATAGGCATCAGCAAAAATATATTTCGTTTCATATTGATTCCGTTCCCCATAACATTAATTAGCTTTTTGTGTTGATGCTTCAGCAGGTACATCAATATAATATGATTGAAGGATTTCCTTTGTGGAGTTATTCTGTACCCACGCGACAATAGCCAGATTATTGCTATCAATTTTGTCAGTTTTAGCACGCCAGCCAGTAAATCGCACATTTGGACGCCAGGAGGGATCTTTTGTCGGGTCACTAAGGTAATTTGTCAGTCCCTGTTCAATTTTATTAAGGTCAAAAACTTCATTATAATTTTCGGAATTATTTTTTAGATTTACAGCAATTTCATTTCTTGAACCAATAAGATTGCGAACAACATAAATTTGTTTATCAACTCCATTTCCACCTAAATAGTCAATTGATTTCTCAGCTAGTGCCAAATGAAGGGAAGCATCTTGGAGAGGTTTACCTTTAATATCTAATTTCACATTTATTAGTTTTTCGTTTTTTACGGCACTACCGGTAATATGCAATTCAGGTATTTCTTTCATCATTTTTGTAATTGCTAAGTTATAAACATTGAATCTGTTTTTTAATAAAAATTTAGGTCCGCCGCCGGTAACCTTTTCCTTGCCATCAAAGAAAACTGTAGGAGTTCCGAAATTTCCACCGTAATACTTATAACGTTGAAATGATTGCGGATTAGTAAGGGGGTCAGGTCCAGGGATATGGACATGATATTCTAAAATTGCGAGATCTTTTCTTGGATAATAATTTGACAACGCGTCAAATGCATAATCAGCAGCCGCACATGGGTTGCATTCAGCACCCGTAAATAATTCTGCAAGTACTACCTTACCGGAGGTTTTTTTATTAAAATGACCAGGCACAAAAGAAGCAAGTTCTTCTTTTTGCTTATCAATCATATTTTGCAAGCCCTGTTTATCAATGCCTTCTTTTTGTGCAAGTTTGGCGGCAGCACTTGAAATTCTTTGATTGTCAAAGCCAATAACACCAGATATGTATGCGTTCAATGCATTTTTATTTTGTCCTAGTTTTTCATAAGTATTACCCAGTGCAAACCAAAAATCAAAGTCCCAAGGATCATCGAACTCTTCTATTGACTTCAAATCTGATAAAGCCAAATCTAATTTATTTTCTGCTAAATAGACTATACCAAGATTCTTCTTGAAAAGGATAATATCGTCAATGCTAGAATTTTTATTTAATGAAGAGACTCCCTCCTTAGCCCATTTCTCTGCTTGAGGCAAGTTGACCCCCAGTTGAGCTAAGAAAACACTTGCGTTTGAATTAGTTGAAATTTTGTCTTTAGTTGAATTTTCTTCAAAATACTTTTTTAACGAAGCAGATGCCACTTCACTTTTTAGTTTATCTTGTTCTTCAATTGTTGATTTATCTTCAGAGACCCACTTATTCAGCCTTATGAGAGCTTGATCATTGTCACCATTTATAATAGCAAGCGCGGCTGTATTGATCGCCTCTAGTTTTTTACCAGTAGCTTCTTCAAAAGCAGCTAAGTTTAAAAGATAGGCAGGATCATTTTCGTGTCCAATAATTGCCTGCTTTTCTAGTACATAGGCAGAATCAAATCTTCCTAAATCAAATAATACAAGAGCCCGAGTATCTAAATACATCGAAAGGTTTTGCGGATTATTGTTCCGAGCCAAATCTACGGCTCTCTTTGAATACACATCTGCTGAATCGAGTCCAACTTTTTTTTGTGCTAATGTATAAGCTACTTCGTTATAGGGGTTCATTCTCATTTCAGGAGGGATTATTGCAAAATATTGATTAACAAAATAAAGTGCAGAATCAACCTTCCCAAGGTCAAGATAGGCAGAAAAAATATTAGCTTTTGCTATACCTCCGTAATTGCTTCCCGGATAGTCTTTAATAAACTGTTTCAAAGCTTCTATTTTTTGAGAGTTGTCTTTCAGGGCTGCAGCTTTCTTAATTGCATCGATTTCCTGGGTTTGAGCAAATTCAATATTGGTTAAAATTAGAAAAAGAAACAGCACACTTAAGAAAAAATTCATTTTAGGTTTGAACATTGTTTTCTCCTGTCCATTATAATCATACAAAAATATTTTGCCGATAAAAGTAACGTTTTTTTTAGACAAATGTTCTATAAACCTAATAAAACAAATTTGTTATTCTTTTATAGATTAGGTAATTTTAAGGTTAAAATATAGGATAGAATGAGTAAAATTAAAGCGATAATACCGGTTGCTGGAATTGGCAGCAGGTTAAAACCTCACACTTATTCCACTCCAAAAGTTTTATTGAATGTAGGGGGAAAGCCCATTATCGCCCACATTCTAGATAAGCTTATAGAAGAAGGAATAAACGAAGCAACATTCGTAATCGGTCATCTTGGCAACATGATAAAAGATTATGTAATTAAGTCGTATCCATCCATCAAAGCTGATTTTGTACAGCAGAAGGAAATGGAAGGGTTGGGGCATGCTATTTATAAAGCTATTCCTACTTTTAATTCCGATGAAATTTTTATAATTCTTGGAGACACAATTTTTGACGTAAATCTGAAGGATGTATTTAAGAATAAACAAACCTCCCTTGGTGTAAAGGAAGTTGAAGACCCGAGACGATTCGGTGTTGCTGTAGTTAATAATGGTTATATCAAAAAGCTTATAGAAAAACCGCAAACATACGTTTCTAATTTAGCGCTAGTTGGACTTTATTACATATCGCATTCTGAAACATTAGCAAAGAGTCTGCGGGAATTAGTTGAAAAAGATGTAAGAACCAAAGGCGAACTTCAGTTAACAGATGCTTTACAGATGATGATCGAATCCGGAGAAAACATATCCACATTTCCGGTTGAGGGATGGTATGATTGCGGTAATCCTGAGACACTTCTATCGACAAATAGGTTTTTACTTAATCATAAAAGTGTAAGCAAGAATTTTGAAAACGTCGTAATTAATCACCCGGTTTTTATTTCTGATAGTGCTGAAATCTCAAACTCAGTGATTGGTCCTTATACAACTATTGATGATGGCTGTAATATCTCCGAATGTATTATAAAGAATTCCATCGTGGGAACAAATGCACAGATATCGCGTTCATTATTAGAAAATTCTATCATTGGGAATAATTCTCTGATCAAAGGAAGTTACAAAAGACTTAATTCCGGTGATTCATCTGAAATAGATTTTTATTAATATATATAATAGGAAAATAAAATGTCATACTTTTTCACTTCTGAATCTGTTTCCGAAGGGCATCCTGACAAAGTTAGTGATGCAATATCCGACGGAATTTTAGACGCAATTTATAAGAAAGATCCGATGGCAAGAGTAGCTTGCGAAACTTTTGTTACAACTGGTTTGGTTCTAGTAGGCGGCGAAGTAACTACAAGCGCATACATAGAGGTACCAGATATTGTTAGGCAGACAGTTAAAAATATTGGATATACAAGCGCGGATTATAAATTTGATTCCGAATCCTGCTCGGTATTAAATGCAATTCATTCACAATCACCGGACATAGCAATGGGAGTAGATAAAGGTGGTGCAGGCGATCAAGGACTTATGTTTGGATATGCTTGTGATCAAACATCAGAGCTAATGCCAATGCCAATAATGTTTGCACATAAATTAGTAAAGAAATTGGCAGACATTAGAAAGAATAATATAAAGCTGATGCCATATCTTCGTCCAGATTCAAAATCCCAAGTTACGGTTGAATATGACGATAATAATAAGCCTATTCGCGTTGACACTGTTGTAATTTCCACACAGCATGATGCGGATGCAAAGCAGAAAAAAATAAGAGAAGATGTTATTGAGAATGTAATTAAAAAAATTATACCCGAGAAATATCTTGATAAAAAGACGAAGTATTTTGTTAATCCAACGGGACGATTTGAAATAGGCGGTCCTCACGGAGATAGCGGACTAACAGGAAGAAAAATCATAGTTGATACTTACGGCGGCTGGGCACCTCATGGCGGAGGCGCATTCTCAGGAAAAGATCCGTCTAAGGTTGATAGAAGCGCAGCATATGCAGCTAGGCATATTGCAAAAAATGTTGTTGCTGCCAAACTTGCAAATGAATGTTTAGTTCAGGTCGCATATGCTATTGGGGTTGCTCAACCTGTTTCAATTTTTGTTGACACAAAAGGTACTGGAAAAATTCCAGATAAAGAGATATCTAAAATGATATCGAAAGAAGTTGATTTAACTCCTAAAGGAATTATTGAAAGATTAAACTTGAGGAGACCAATCTACCAGAAGACTTCGGCATACGGTCATTTTGGACGAAACGATAAAGATTTTACATGGGAACAATTGGATCTTGTCCCAATATTTAAGAAATATGCATAAGTTTATTAATAAAGGATAAGGAAAATATAATGAGTCAAATTGGAGTTAATAAGGATATTGGCAAGTTGAAATATAAGGTAAAAGATATTGCGCTTGCAGAATGGGGACGTAAAGAAATAAAGCTTGCCGAAGCAGAGATGCCCGGGCTGATGTCGCTAAGGAAAGAATACGGGCAAAGTAAGCCCTTAAAGGATGCAAGAATTGCTGGTTGTTTACACATGACTATTCAAACAGCAGTGCTTATTGAAACTTTGGTAGAGTTAGGCGCTGAAGTTCAATGGTCGTCATGCAATATTTTTTCTACTCAAGATCATGCAGCTGCAGCAATAGCAGCAGCGGGGATACCGGTTTATGCATGGAAAGGAATGAACGCTGAAGAATTTGACTGGTGCATTGAACAAACTATTTTCTTCGGAGAGGGCTCAAACAAACCGTTAAACATGATACTTGACGATGGCGGTGATCTTACAAATATGGTACTTGATAAGTACCCAGAACTTGTATCGGGTATCAGGGGAATTTCGGAAGAGACAACAACAGGCGTTCATAGGTTATATGAACGAGTTACAAATGGAAAACTTCCAATACCCGCGTTCAATGTGAATGATTCCGTTACAAAATCTAAGTTTGATAATAAGTACGGTTGCCGTGAATCTTTAGTTGATGCTATAAGAAGAGCGACCGATCTAATGATGGCAGGCAAAGTTGCAGTTGTTGCTGGATACGGCGATGTGGGAAAGGGCTCTGCTCAATCATTAAGAAGCGCAGGAGTAAGAGTTATAGTTACTGAAATTGACCCTATTTGCGCGCTTCAGGCAGCAATGGATGGATATGAAGTGAAGAAAATGGTTAATGCTGTTCCAAGAGCTGATATTATTGTTACTGCCACAGGGAACAGGGATATCGTTACAGGAGAATATTTTAAGTTGATGAAAAATAATGCTGTTGTTTGCAATATCGGGCATTTTGATACCGAAATTGACATGGCATGGTTAAATAAGAATTATGGCAGCACAAAAGACACAATTAAGCCACAAGTCGACAAATATACCATCAACGGAAAAGATATAATTGTTCTTGCAGAAGGAAGACTGGTAAATCTAGGCTGCGCTACAGGTCACCCTTCTTTTGTTATGTCTAATTCATTTACAAATCAGACTCTGGCACAAATTGAGCTTTGGAATCATTCTGATAAATATGAGAACAAAGTTTATATGCTTCCAAAACATCTTGATGAAAAAGTTGCAATGCTTCATCTCGAAAAAATTGGCGTTGAGCTTGATACGTTATCATCCGAACAGGCAAAATATATTGGCGTAACTGTTGAAGGTCCGTTTAAGCCTGATTATTACCGTTACTAATTTTAGTTTAAATTATAAAAATGAGCTGAGTTTACTCAGCTCATTTTTTTTTCAAGCAAATCCTCCAAAGCCGTTCTGACATTATCAAACTTAAATATATAGTTGTTCTCTATTAGTTTTTTAGGATAGATATTCTGACTGGCCGTTACTACGTTAGCTACTTCCCCTAATACAATTCTTAGTATGAACTTTGGTACAGAAAATAAATATGGACGATGTAGAACAACTCCAAGAATTCTTGCAAATTCCTTCATCAATACTGGGTTAGGAGAGGCCGCATTTACTGGCCCTTTGATCAATGTATTATCTAATGAGAATAAATATGTACCTACAATATCATCAATGTGAATCCAAGGAAACCATTGCTTACCATTACCAATTGGCCCCCCTAAAAACAATTTGAATGGCAGGAGCATTTGTTTAAGTGCTCCTTCGTTGGTGTTTAATACTATGCCAGTTCTAACAAGGACATTTCTTACTCCAATTTTTTCAATTTGATTTGCTTCTTCCTCCCACTTCCTGCAAACTGACGCAAGAAAATCTTCGCCAGATAATGAAGTCTCATCTATTAATAAATTCCCTTTGTCACCGTAGTAGCCAACTGCAGATGAAGATATAAATACGGATGGTTTAACAGTAGAATTTTTAATCGCATTCACCAAATTACCAGTGCTTATTGTTCTGCTTTTCAAAATTGAATCCTTGTAAGAAGTATTCCATCTTCGACTAAAAACATTTGCACCTGCCAGATGGATTACGGCATACACTTCGTTTATTTCATTCTGCCATTGATCAGGCTTTTTATAATCCCAGGGAACATACTTATATGCTCCGGGAATTTCAGTTTTTGCATTAGATACATTTCTTGAAAAGATAATAATATCATAACCTCTATCAATAAGTGCCTTACTAAGTTTCCTACCGATTAAGCCAGTTGCGCCAGTAATAATAATTTTTTTAGTCATGATAAGTTTATGTTATGTTTTTAAGAAACTTAAGGAAATTAAGAAATTCCTTTCTAATATAATAGAAGATATCATCATTTGACTTTTTCATAATAATTTTTGATTTTTTAAAAGGTAATTTTGTTAGGAATAGGGGATCTATTCCGGGTCGAAGCAAATACTTCGTTGTGCACCCTTTGTCTAATACTATTTCTAAAATATATTTTCCAACCAATCTTTGGTGACTATATGAAAAAATTATATTTGCTTCTTTTTTCATTATTTTTTGTTAACACCTCTAATTTTAGCCAAATAGCTAATCATGTTGTAATTGCTGAAGTATATCCAGGGGGAGGAAATACAGGAGCTTATTATAAGTATGATTATATTGTTTTATATAATCCAACCACAAGTTCTATCAATCTATCTTCATGGTCAATACAGTATGCTCCGGCTACAGATAATGGCACTGGTTGGCGCCCAACCGATCTTACAGGTATTATTCAGGCAAATAGTTATTATCTTATTCAAGAGGGTGCAGGGACAAAAGGGGGCATCGAATTACCGGCTACTCCAAACTTAATAGATAGTATTTCCATTTCCGGAACTGGAGGCAAGATTGTATTGGTAAATTCTACTGATACTCTGAAAGTACTTAATCCTATCGAATCAAATAATGTTATAGATTTCCTGGGTTATGGTAGTACAGTAAACGCTTCTGAAACTAAATATATTTCAGCACCAGACAATTATCAAAGTCTTAGGAGAAAAGATAATTATGGAAATAATACATACGGTACAAATGGTTCGGGATGGGATTCCGATAACAATTCATTGGACTTTTATAAGCAAATCGTTGATAGCTCCACACCTCCTCTCCCGGTAGAGCTAACCTCATTTACTGCATCTTTAACTGAAAACAATGAGTTCAGGCTTTCATGGGAAACACAAACAGAAATAAACAATTACGGCTTTGAAATTCAAAGACAATCACCATCGTCCGCCATATGGGAATCCATCGGATTTATGCCGGGATATGAAAATACTAAATCAAGACACAGCTACTATTTCATTGATCGCAAAGTTTTTTCTATTGGAATATATTTCTATAGATTAAAGCAAATTGATCTTGATGGAAGTTATATTTTTTCATTTATCACAAAGGTTGAATTAATAGCTCCCAATAAATTCAACTTGAATCAAAATTATCCAAACCCATTTAATCCTTCAACTGTAATTGAATACAACATACCTGAAGAATGTTTTGTAGATATCGATCTCTTTAATGTTGCCGGGATAAAGATTCTTGATATAATTGCAAAGAACCATACTGCAGGTAATTATAAAATCCTTTTCAATGGCGCTAGTTTAGCATCGGGAATTTATTTTTATCGAGTTCAAGCTATTGCCAATGGTAAAATATTTACAATGTCGAAAAAAATGATTTTACTTAGGTAATACTTTACCACGTTTTTATTTTTATTATCACTATTAGTCGTGTTCTTTTGCATATATTGAAATTAGACAAATAAAAAGTAGTCGTAACCATCGGGTATATTTGGTTTTATGAGAATTGTTAGAGAATAAAATCTTAGGTAAGGATTGCTGAAAGAGTTTAAATTCAAAATATTAATAAATTGGTTAGTCAAGAATTCAATAGAACACCTGATTGCCTCTTACTAAAGCATATTTAAAAAGAAGTGATTGGCACATTTAAAAATAAAATGCCCTCATAGGAGGGCATTTTATTGTCAAAGTCTTTATAATTTTAAAAATTTATATCATCGACTCTTTTAGCCTTCTAGCCACAGAGATAAAAAAGCCAAACACCATGATCAAAACTCCTGTCCAAACTAAATTCACAAATGGTTTAGTACTTGCCGAAATTGAAAGTACTTCTTTTGGAGGAGTAGCCGAAGAGTTATCTCCTGAAAGCTTTGAGAAGATAAATTGAGCTTGTTTGGAAGTTGGATCAATTTTTTGAAGTTGTATTTTAATATTCGCATCTTTGAATTCAATTGGATCAAACTTGACATCCCTACCATGTTTTTCCATAATTGCTTCGGCATTATACGATTTGCCGTTTTTTTGAATAACAAGATTTGCGCCCATTTTAAAATCGCCACCATTCATCATAATGCTCATATCAGGTGCAACGAAATCCTTATATGAAATCTTTGCGCCATCAAAATTAGTAGTGTCTCCGAGTGATAAAGATATTGTTTGTCCTTCAGCTTTGGTTTCAGAGCCATTATCATAACCCATAGGAGAAACATAAAAATCCTTAGTCAATAAAGATAATATTGCCGGTTCTCTCATTAAGCCATTGTTAAAATCACTAATGTACATAATAGGAGCAACCTTGTATGATTTTTCTCCTTTTTTCATTTGAACATTGAAGGCGTACTTTGTATTATTATCTACTGATCTATATCCTGTAAAAGTCATCTGATATCCAAATGCATTATTAGGAACATTTTTTATAAGATCAATGTCTTTTTCACGGCTGAATACAGTTGAGCCAACAACACCTAGTAGAAATATCGAAATGCCTATATGTGCTATGTAGGCTCCAAGCATTTTTTTATTACCCCGAATAATTTTAATAGCAATTTCCGAATTAACGACAAGAGCAAATGTTGCTGAAATTATTAGTAAAATAATCATAATATCTGTAACATGACCAAATACAATAATTAAGGTTGAAACTATTAGAGTAACAGAAATGGATAGGTATGATTTTTTAAATACTTCTTCACCCTTATTTGTTTTCCACTTCATTAATAAGCTTAATCCGTTAAGGAAACCTATAATAATGACAATTGGCAAAGTCATCTGATTATAGAAAGAAGCATCAACAGAGTGTCCATATATAGGGGCAGAAGTTCCAATAAGTACAATTAAACTAGTAGCGCTTAAGACTATTGCCGCTGTAAAAAGAGCCAGCTCTCTTGAAAGTATATTTTCTTCCGTCTTAATATTAGTACTTAAATATTTCCAGCGATAAGCCAAAGTTCCAAGACCAAGAAAGAAAAAAGTACCCACAAAGATTATTAAGAATAAATATACTATAGTTCCAGGATCAACAAATGAGTGAACAGAAGCATCGCCCAAAACGCCGCTTCTTGTTAAAAATGTACTATAAATAACAAGTACATACATCATCAACATTAATATTAGATTCGTTTTAGCAAATTTGCCTATTCCATCTCCATTTGACTGACTTTTTCGTTGAACAAGAAGTGTATGAATACCAGCTACGCCAACAAGCCAGGGGATAAAGCTAGAATTCTCAACAGGATCCCAAGCCCAATAACCTCCCCATCCCAGCATTTCATATGCCCAATATCCACCAAGCATAATTCCCAGGCCTAAAATTCCGCATGCAGCTAATATCCAAGGAAAAGATTGTTTTACCCAATCTCTATAATCATTTTTCATCATTGCTGCCATAGCAAAGACAAATGGAACTGTAGACATTGCGAAGCCTGTAAATAAAATAGGCGGGTGAATTTGCATCCAAAAATTGGTTAGCTGAGGATTAAGACCCTTGCCGTCAATAATAAATTGTTTTATAGAAATACCACTTTGTGTAAGCAATGAATAAAGGCTTGCGTTCATCTTTACAAAATTTTGTCCGGAAGAACCATCACTGAAAATAAAATTCTGAAGTATAGGAAGATTTAACATCGACTGATTTATGCTTTTCACTGAAATGAAAATTGGTTCTGCCCAAATATTAACAAATGGATTTTTAAAAAGAGGCGAAACCATTAGGAGTATAAAAGAAGTTGCTAGTGAAAATACCGCCATAACCCGGGGTTCAAGATCACCTCGTTTTGAAGAGTAATTTTGCAGTATTAAACCTACAATAGTCGTTAAGAATAGCCAAAGCATAAAGCTGCCTTCTTGGCCACCCCAGAACGAAGCCATTAAGATTCCTCTTTTTAGCTCATTACTACTATACTCGTACACATATTTGAAGCTATAGTTATGCGTTATTATAAGATATTCAAGTAATGCAGCAGCAACAATCACAAGCATTGCCATTATATGATAAGCAATTCTGCCAAAGTTTAATGCATTATTATAACCACGATAACTTAGATAATACATTACCATTGAAACAATGCTGCTAGCAAGTGCTAATGTTAAAATCAGACTCCCAATCATTTTATCCTCATACAGTCTATAATTAATTTAATACGCTTTTTAAGAAAAACGAAACAATCAAATTCGAATCAAGGTAATTCTTTCGTTTCATTCCTTGTGTAGGCCAAATTATACACTCATTCCTTTAACCAAACTTTACAATGTTGAAGTCTTAACAGCTTGTATATTTTGACCTTCATATTTGCTTGGACATTTGGTTAAAATGCTTGTAGCGTGAAAACAGTTATCATAATATTTACCTGTAACAACAACAGATTGTGCCGTTTCAAAATTATTAGGTATGGTACCATTATATATTACTTTCATTTGATTGCCATGATTGTCCATCATGTAAAATGAAAATGTTCTGTCTGCAGTGTTTATGATATAGTTCTTGTCTTTAACCCATTTGCCAGTAGCTTTAACTGTCTTATCCTTTGCCATTACAACTGAAAGATTACTTTCATATTTAATATTGCTTTGTGTAAAAAGATAGGCAGTCAGGCCCAAAAACACTATAATAATAAAGCCGCCAAATATATATTTCTTTTTCATTTTTTATCTCCGTTGATTTCTTTTTCAATATTTTTCATTCTTTTATCTAAGTTCATCAAATAGAAAAAGATTCCCGTCCATACAATAAGGACGATAATCATCACTATGTAAATCGCATTTTCGTTTAAAAATTGATATAGTCCTTGCAAGTTAACCTCTATATTTTTTGTTAATTCTATCTCTATAAATTATTGATTTATAACCAATATTCCACATCCAGAAATATAAGATCGTAAAACCGATAAGAGAAAGGAAAAAGATTAATTCCATGTTAGCATTCATCTTAAAATCTATAACAGGACCTGAATTTGTATCGTCAGCGGATCCAGGGTGTAGTCCTTTCATAATTCTCGGCATAATAAAAACGAAGAAAGGGACTGTTAAAAAGGCAATAATGGCATACACGGCAGAAAGTGTTGCACGTTTTTCTTCTGATTCAATTGAAGATCTTAGAGCAAACCAAGCACCATAAATTAAAAGTAAAGCAAAAATACTTGTTTGCCGAGGGTCCCAGCTCCAGAAAGATCCCCAAGCAAATTTTGCCCATACAGCTCCGGTTACCGTAGCAAGAATGCAAAATATAATTCCAAGCTGTGCAGCAGCGTATGATTTTGCATCATCATCCAAATTCTTATTCTTCAAATATTTGAAGCTGTATATTGTTGACATAAGAAAAGCCACAACCGAAAGCCAAGCCGTAGGTACATGAAAGAAAATAATTTTGGCATTTTCTTTCAGCCCAGGAATGAAAGGAAACTCATACCATTTTGTCGGCACAGGAACTATTGGGAAGGCAATTCCTGCAATACAAACAAATGCAAGCAACACAAATAAGAAGATTTTCCAAGCCATATATTTTATCCTAAAAAACTGTTAAATTTACTAATCTTTCCATACAAAGTCGAAGAGCAAATATGACGCTGTGAGCATAATGACATCATAACAGATAATAATGGACAACTCAAATTTTGCATCTGAAAAACTCGCTCCTTCAAAGGACATCAAAGTTAATTGCACTGATGTCAATATTAAAGGTAATAAAATCGGAAATGAAAGGACTGGATAAAGAGTGCCTTTTGCTCCTGCTTTTGATATTATTGCTGCAATTATTGTAGAGGCAATAGCAAGACCGGCATTTCCAAAAAAGAATGATACAATAAATAATGTTAGATTCCTCACTGCAAAACCGTCAAAAAGTGCCGAATAAAGTATTGTTATTACTATATTCATACAAAAGACTAAGACCATGTTAAATAATAACTTACCTGAAAAAATAGTCGATGGCGCCGCAAGCAGCTGCAATGTTAAACTTGTTCCTCTTTCTTCTTCAGATACGAATGCTCGTGAAAGTCCTGACATTGCTGAAAAGAAAATCACCACCCAGAATAGTCCTGCTGTTAAACTTTGAGTTATAGTTTCATTGCCAATTGAAAATAAAATAACACTAGTTGCTACGATCACAAACATTGCCAGTGAATTCACCGCGTATCGAGTTCTAATCTCCGAGCGAAAATCCTTCAAATACAATGCGTAAGCTTTAGCGCTCATTTAATTCTCATTTGTGAAAAGAATAATTTTACATTAAATATCTTCAATTTAGCTTAAAACGAAACTCTTTTGTTTCCATTCCTATACTTAAGAAATATTTGGCCACAAAAGATGACTATTTAGTCAAAAAGATATTTGTTTTTCTTAAACATACATATACCAAACAATTATTATGCCGCTTACTTTATTTTAAAATCCTGCAAGTTAATTTCTCTTTTGCATAAATTCAAATCAGTTTGCTCATTCGAGGCAATTATAATTATATTTGATTTACTTTCGTTTTCTATGATTTGATAGACTGTATCTTTACCTTTCGAATCAAGATTTGATGTTGGTTCATCCAAAATTACAAGACTTGGGCTATGAATAAGTGCAAAAATAAATTTAAGCCGCTGTTTCATGCCAGATGAGTATGTTTTAACATAATCATCTTTGCGCTGAAAGAGTAACAATTTTTCAAGAAGAAAATCTGCGCGTTCTCTATCTAGTTTAATTCCTCTAATATTTGAGAAAAACGAAAGATTTTCGTAAGCCGAAAATTCTTCGTATAAAACAAGATAAGGAGAAACAAAACCGATATAATTATGGAGTTTTTCTTGAACAATCTCTTTTCCATCATCATTATGAACTATTATTCCAGAAGATGGTGAACTAATTCCAGCTATAATCTTTACCAGAGTTGACTTTCCTGATCCATTATCGCCGGATACGCCAAGAATTCCGCTATTACTAATCTCAAAGTTTAGGTTCTTAAATATAAGTCTTCGCCCAAAATATTTTGAAACGTCTTTTACTTGTAGTAAATAATTATTCATTAAAAATCACCAACTTCCCTTTCGAAATATTATTGCCACATTTTGTTATATATAAATAAACCCCGGAAGGAAGTTTTTCATTGTTATTATTTCTACCATTCCATTTCACAACTTTCTGACCGTAATAACTAATTATCATTTCATTTGAAGAATATACTAAATTCATTGAAATAGAATATATATATAGACTCACTTCGGGAGTTTGATCTGGTGTAACCGGTATATAAATAGAACTATTTTTATAATAATTAAATGGCGAGGGAAAAGCAAAATTGACAGGTGAAGCGATAGATTGCCCTTGGTTCACAGTATCTCCGTTTAGTATTTCCGCGGTGAGCCAAAATGAATTCTTATCGGCAGCAAAAGTCGTATAATAATTATTTGTTAATTTGTTTGCCCCAGCAACTTGTTGATTGTAAAGTCCAAACTGAAAAGGATAAACTGATGAATTACTGTCAATCGCATTTTGAACATCCGAGTTGGTAATAACTGTTACAAGAGTATCCACATTAGCTCTGTTTACAATTGTTAAAAAACAATTTGATGATGAAGCCGTACTTAATTTTACCGGGAATGAGGTTGAGGAAAAATCAAGGTTTGCTACCGGTCTTACTAAGGGATATCCGGAAGCGTCCTTAAAGTATTTACCTGGAATTGCTCTATAATTTGTGTAATACATCCAAACACCAAATTTATTTAGTTCACCACCGAATGAAGATCCGTAGTTTTGTATAGCTGAATTTATTGCATCCATTGCTCGCATTTGCGGCATTAGTTCCCATTCACTCTTAATTATTCCAAAGCCAAACCGATCTTTCTGAAATATATTCCAGATAGCCAGAGCATATTCCTGGTTGCTTCCATTTATAGACATGCTATTTTCAGTATTGTTGAAATAACTTGGCAAGTACTGATAGTAATCCTTGATCGATGGATAAACGAAATGCTCCATCGAAGTAGATGTTAGTTCATAAAAAAAAGCATCACTGTCATATCGAAATATATAATCGCCGGCTTGTATACTATGATGAAATTCATGAGCAACAGTAACACGAGCAGCATCTATTCCTTGAGTAGGGAAACCCTTAAAATCATTGTTAATCATCATATAGGATGTATATTGTTGATTTGTGCCCGGGATTAATGAATCCGGATCAGTTTCGCCGTACTCATTTCCCAAACTTGTAATATATATATCATATTTATTATCACCGCCCGCACCAAAATCGGAGGGCGGCGGTGGATAGCCAAGATAATTTACTTCAAAATTATAAACCGAATCTAATGCAATTGACAGCGAGTCTAAATAAATTTCTTGATATTTTTTAACATATTGTGCCTCTAAGGTATCTCTTATTTGCGGTGGTATATAATTAGGAAATTCAGTTTTTGTAAAGTGAACTCTAAAGAATCTATTAGGAGTAACAAAACTAGTATCAGAAGATGGTCTATTAAGCAAACTTCGAAGAACTTCTTGTTGCTGCAAACTAAATAATCGAAAATGCGTTTTTACCTCACTTATCAAACCAAATCCGCATTTAACGTGGGTCGTATCAATGGAAAGTAAATGTTGTTTGTTTCCTAATAAGTATGGGCGCCGAGTCTGCATTACAAGATAATAAAGTGAATCAAGCTGTGTGCTGTTTAATTGTTGGGCTTCAGCTGAATAAATAATCGTTAATGTAAAAAAAGATATTAAAAAATATTTAGTCATATCAACTGCTTTATGGTTATGCAATTATTCCTTTTGTCTGTATAAACCAATTGTATTTTTCTATAGCTCATATTTCTTATGAAAAAACTCTGAAGGTTGTTTGCATCAGCAACTTTAGACACAACAATTTCTCTGCCGCCTCTAATGAATTCGACCTTATTAATACTTCTATTTTTATCGTTATAAAAAAAAAGCTTCTTCAAGCCCTTATTCCTAATTTCTCCGAAGTAAAAATCATCAATTTTATTCCCTGAAAAATCTTCATTTAGCTTCTTTGCTTTAACGACATTTGTATATTTACTTGTTGAGAAGATTATTGAAGAGTTACTATCTGCTTTTATTAGGCATAGAGTCTCATCTTCATCTCTGTTCAAGAAATCAGAAGTTAACAAAGCGCTAGATAATAAGTCAGAGGCACTAATAGAGATTCTTCTATTTGAATAAATATTTTCGCTATTGAAGACGGTATTATTTAAGGAAATATCATTATCTCTTACTTGCAAATAAACTATACTAATATCTTTAGTTAATGAAATATTTGCAGACCTAACGTAATAAGCCAAGTCTTGATAGTTCGTGTTAGAATAACGGAAGTTGTGATATTCCATTATACTTAGCCCTAAGCTTCCATTGTCAATATATGCGACATATATAGACGCAGGTTCACTGCTGTTTCTTTTTATTTTTAGATCAGCGATTGGTCCTAATGAATATAGAGATGTTCTTTCGATGGTGTCATTTTGAAAATCAATCTTCAATACTTCAATTAGCTTTTTGCCGGTATCAAAACAATAGAAAGTTTTAATTTTGGGATCTGTGTTATCAACAACAATTTGATCATGATTTTCAAAAAGGGGATATGAATAAAACCACGCCGGTTTTCCTGAATTATTTCTTACAATCAGGTTTAATGTTTGAGTTAAACTATCAATATAACACAAATCCATAATGCCATTGTTGCCATGATCAAAGAAAGTAATCGTCCTTGGTCTTGGGCTAACAATTAAGTTAACATTTTCCGAAAATGAAGTCATATTAGTTATTGAATAAATTTCTCCTTTATCGCTAATAGCTTCAATGCCATTAATAAATTTGCTGTAATATGGGATAATATTTTTCAACCCGCTTTTGCACATATATATCATTTCCGGGTAGAATTTATTATCACCTTTTGAAAATAAAATAGAAAGTTCTGAATTTTCATAATTCATATATGCAATATCTATCTTACCGTCCTGGTTAAAATCGCCTGTTATTATTTTATCAGGATAATAGTCAGTCTTAATAATATTTACATTTTTATAAGAGGAAGTATTGTCACCATACATTACTACTATAGATTTTCCTTTTGCGAACATTAAATCTTGGTAGTGGTCCAGGTTCAAATCAACTGATTGAAGAAGATGAACTTTTTCATTCATCTTAAATGACCTAACTTCCTTAAAATTATTATTTCCATTGTTATATAAAAAAACCAACGAGTTATTCATAGTATTAAAAGCAGCAACATCACTTTGACCTGAATTACTTAAATTTGCAAACACGGCCTCTGAGAAACTCTTATCGTTTACTATTTTTCTATCAATCATTCCTTTAGAAGTCAGATACAAAATGGAAAGACCATTAAACGCAGGCCCTGAGATCAAGAGTTCATCGTTGCCGTTTCCATTTAGATCGACCGCGCTAATATTTTCCGGGTAAGAATTAAATTTAACTTCACTCAATAATCTTGCCCTGCCAGAACTTGTAAAAGTATATATTCCAACCCTCCTATTTTCTCTACTTGTAAACGCAAATCTCTTTATAGGACTATTGAATTCATTTAAGTTTTGAATTTTTGTTATTGTTAAAGGGATCCTAGATATAACCGGCTTTGCAAAATTACCATTTACCTTTCCGGCCAATGAAACTATTTTATTAATATTTGGATTGAAAAGGATTAAGTCAGAATAATAATCGTTATTATAATTAAGCGTAATTAAGGAGTTGTAATCTGCCGGTATTTTGTAATTGTTATATTTACAAAAGCCATTTATGGGAACTTGGGAGAAAATTTCTGCGGGAAATAAAAAGAGAATAATAATGAAGTAAAGACTATATACTTCTGTTTTTAATTCTTGATTCTCTTCTTTGAAGCGCTTCATCATAACGTCTTTTTTCATCTTCGGTTTCGGGAATTGCCTGCATTGCTTTTACCGGCTTACCGTCATTATCAACACTGACAAAAGTTAAATAAGCTGAATTGGTATGAATTCGCGTCCCTTCTTTAAATGATTCTGAGTATACTTTTACCCCGACTTCCATTGATGTATTGAATACTCGATTTATTGACGCTACTAAAGTTACCGCATCACCAAGTTTTATTGAATGATGAAAATCTATTCTATCAACAGACGCAGTAACACAAATAAATTGAGAGTGCTTAATTGCACATAAAGCCGCACAAATATCTATCCAATGCATTAGCTGACCACCTAACAACTTCCCTAGTTGATTTGTATTATTAGGCAACACAAGCTCAGTCATTGACATTACAGATTCGCAAACTTTTTTTGATTGGTTTTTCATTTAGATTCAGATAGTTTGCTTTGTATGGAAGCTTTAATTCTTTCAATTTCTTTTATATTCTTATCGTTTGGATATCTTTCAATAAAATTAGATATCTCTGTTAATGCTTCATCGTTTCGTTTTCTATCAACCAATAATTTGATTTTAGAATAAAGCGCCAAAGGAGCATATTTAGTATCATGATACGTATCTAACACTAAATCATAGTATTTCAAAGCCGCAGTATAATATTCCATCTTCTCGTATATGTAGGCGGTATGATATTCTTTGTGCGCAAGCTTTTCATTCATTTCTGCAATCTTTTTTTCTGCTTCAGGAACTCTTGCATTAGTGGGGAAAAAATCAATAAATGCTTGGAATTCTTCTATTGCCTTCTTAGTATATTTCTGATCAAGTGCATAATTCGGAGAAAGCAAATAATAGCTATCAGCGAGCATAAACTGGGCATCTGATACAAAATGACTAGACGGCATGTTCTTAATCAATTTGCTAAATTCATAAGCTGCCAAAATATATTCGCCGCGCTTAAATCTTGTTTGACCCAAATAATATTGTGCACTGTCTACAACCGCATTGCCGGGAAACTGAAGGACTATACCCTGGAATTCTTTTAATGCCCGCTCATAATCACGATTATTATACAGCCTTAATGCATAATTAAGTCTTTCACTAGGCGTCATATTGGCTGTGTTAAGAGACGAGGCACCACAACCCCACAGAATTAGCCCAAATGCTAATACAATTAAAGAATATTTCATTTTTTATTGATTTTCAAAAATTAAAACACAATAATAAAGAATTAATTTTAGGCTTCAAAGGTAATTTTCATTACTTGCTTCGAATTGTAAAAAACAATACGACAGCCACTGCGGTGGCGCCTAGTGCAATTACCGGCTCCCAAAAGCTAGAAAGAAACGGTTCTGATGGAATCTCTGATTCAGTAAATGGGTAAGATTCATTTTGCAAGTTTTTTAAATTATCATAACTGACTGTATCGGTGTAAGTATAATGAATTTTTCTTACAAATGTTGACTTACCTATGATTGAATAACTACCGGAAAGACTAAAGAATCTCGGCACATAAAAATCTCCAAGTAAACTTTTTCTAAACATTTTGTTGTAAATAACATTCACTTTCTCAATAGTTAGGTTAACCGTATTTACAGTCGAATTAGATGATTTATTCTCTGAAATATCAATTCCTCTCTTCTTCAAAGCACCAATCATTTCATTTGTAAAAACAGAATAAGCTGTACCGAGATTTAAATTAAGCTTTACGTATTTACTTTTGTCCGGTAGATCTGAGACAACATTATTGATCGCAGAGTCTACAAGACTTTTAAATATTGTAAGGTTACTTTTTGATTGGCACTTGCTTAAATAAGCATTACCGGAAAAAATATAAAACAAAATAAAAATGATAGAGAAAAGTTTTCCCTTTACATAAAATATAGACTTTTTGCTACGCATATATCCCGCGAAGCTTTAAGGTCTGCGCTACTTTTTCAATTGCTATAATATATGCTCCAATTCTTAAGGAAACATCATATTTTGCTGCTGACTTATAAACATTGACAAAAGCCTCATGCATCATCCTATCAAGTCTTCGATTAACGCGGTCCAAAGTCCAGAAATAACCCATTCTATCTTGAACCCATTCAAAATATGAAACTGTCACTCCGCCTGCATTCGTCAAAATATCAGGAATAACCAGAATTCCATTTGCTTGAAGAATCGGATCTGCTTTTGCTGTTGTCGGTCCATTTGCACCCTCTGAAATAATTCTACACTTTAATTTATTGGCATTTTTAGATGTTATCTGGTCCTCTTTAGCGGCCGGAATAAGTACATCACATTGCAATTCTAAAAGTTCTTCGTTAGTAATTACTTCTGCATTTTGGTAATCGATTAAGGTCTTATGCCGTTCCACATGTTCAATAAGTTCAGTAATATTAAATCCTTTTGAATTGTATATAGCACCGTTAATATCACTTAATGCTACTATCTTAACTCCCTTTTCATAAAGAGCGTGGGCTGTAATAGAACCTACGTTCCCAAAACCTTGAATAACAGCAACAGCTTCTTCAGGCTTGATACCAATTTTTGAAAGCGCTCCAAGTGTAACCGACATAACTCCTCTGCCCGTAGCATCTTTTCTTCCTAACGATCCACCAATAAGCGTAGGTTTACCCGTAACAACGGCATTATCGGTTTTTTTAGAATGCATACTATAGGTATCCATTATCCAAGCCATGGTTTGTTCATTAGTGTTCATATCAGGAGCAGGAATATCCCTGTCGGGCCCAAACACATCGAGCAAATTTGAAGTAAATCGACGTGTTAGTCTTTCTAATTCGCTTTGGCTCATTAATGAAGGATCACATTTTATTCCTCCCTTTGCACCGCCGAATGGAATATTAACAATTGCGCATTTCCAGGTCATCCATGCAGCAAGCGCTTTCATTTCGTCAAGAGAAACATCCGGCGCATATCGGATACCGCCTTTTGATGGCCCAAGTATATCATTATGAATTACACGGTAGCCTTCAAATACTTCCAACTTACCATTGTCCATAACAATCGGCACAGAAGTAATTACTTGTTTTGTTGGAGCTTTTAAATAGTTGTATATCCCCTGATCCAAACCGATAATCTTTGCAGCAATTTCAAATCTTTCCATCATTGATTCAAATGGATTTTCTTTATCCAAAATTGGAGCCGGTTCTTTGTAATGATTCACAGAAGAATTCATAATGGTTGTGTCCTTAAAAATTGATATTTATATTATGTTAAATCTAAACAAAATCCACAAATCAATTCAACTTTACTGTTTAATATTTTAACCTCTAACACTAGCCATTGCCTCAAGTCTTTTTATTCTTTCCTCTATCGGAGGATGAGTAGAGAAAAGCTTTTTTATTCCTCCTCCCTTTAAAGGATTAACAATAAACATGTGTGCCGTAGCTGGCCCTGCATTATTAACCGGTTTCAATTGATTTACAGCCGATATTTTTTTTAGTGCTGATGCTAATGCAAGAGGGTTATGAGAAATTCGCGCTCCGTCGGCATCCGCTGAATATTCTCTAGATCGTGAGATTGCAAGTTGTAGCAGCGTTGCGGCAATGGGTGCAAGTATAATTAAAAACAAAGAAGCAATGCCGCTGTCGTCATCCCTGCTGCTTCCCCTTCCTCCGAACATCATAGCCCAACCCGCCATTTGCGCAATAAATGTTATTGTTCCAACAATCGTCGCAGCAATGGTGCCTATTAAAATATCTCTATGCCTAACGTGGGCAAGTTCATGTCCAAGGACACCTGAAAGCTCCTCCCTTGTTAAAGTATTTACGATGCCTGTTGTTGCAGCTACTGCAGCATGTTCCGGACTTCTGCCTGTTGCAAATGCATTTGGGGTTTGGTCGTCTATTAAGTATACTTTAGGCATTGGAAGATTTGCACTATGCGAAAGTTCCTGCACAACAGAATATAATTCTGGAGCCGTGTTAAAATCCACTTGCCTAGCACGATACATAGATAAAACCACTTTATCAGAAAACCAATATGATCCAAAATTCATAGCAAGTGAAAAGAAAAACGCGATCGTCATTCCTCCTCTTCCACCAACAAGATATCCTACAAAAAGGAACAAAATCATCATTACTGACATTAAAAAAGCTGTTTTAAGCGAATTCATTTTATCTCCGTAAATATTCTTAATCAAAATTAAATAAAGACCAAAATCTAAACAAGGTTACATTTAGTATGCATCAAGGGCAATTTGCTAATTATTGCTACTAAGCACTTCAATCTTAATTCCCTTTTCCAAGCTCTTCCAATTCTTCCCATCTCAAAAACAAATAATTGATACGATCTTTTGCACTCTTAAGCTGAAAATTTAGTTCATCAGTATTAGAAGAATATTTTTCGTAAAAATCAGGCAATGAAAAAATCGTTTCAATTCTTTCTACTTCCGCTTCTTCTTTCATAATTTCATCCTCAATAATTTCAAGTTCTTTCGATTCTTTCCATGTCAGTTTTCTTACCTTTGATTTTATACGGGTATCGTCCTTTTTAATTTTTTGTTCGACGGACTTTTCTTCTGATTTTCGCACATTTCTTTTCTCTATATAATAATCATAATCTCCTTCGCTAAAGTGAAGTTTTCCGTTATCTTCAAAAGCAAGTATCCCGTTGCAAACGCGGTTTAGAAAATATCTATCGTGACTTACCACTACTAAACAGCCATCAAAATCAATCAAAGCCTCCTCAAGAATTCGCAAAGTGGGAAGATCAAGATCGTTTGTTGGCTCATCAAGTAGTAGAAAATTTCCTCCGCTTTTAAGTATACTTGCAAGTGTCAACCTACTTTTCTCTCCACCGGAAAGGCGCCTAATCTGTGTGTTAATTCTATCATCCGAAAAAAGAAATCTTCTTAAATACGTCCATACACTTAAACTTTGTTTACCAAACCTAATTATTTCGTTCCCCTCTCCTATCGCTTGAAAAACCGTGTCTTCATCATTTAGTGTCAACCTGTGCTGATCGATATAATTAAATTCTGTCTTTTCTCCTATTTCTATTTTACCTGCGGTAGGAAATAATTCTCCGAGGATTATTTTCAACAGAGTTGTTTTGCCTGCCCCGTTGCTACCAATAATGCCAAGTTTTCGACCTGCTTCAAAAGCAAAGTTAAACTCATCAAATAAAATTTTACCCCCTATTTCCATTTTAACATTTATAAATTCAGCAACTTTCCTACCTAATTTTTCCGGAACAGGAATAATCAGCTCAACGTCTAGTTCCTCTTCAAATCCTTTTTTTGAAGAGACCTCATAAAAATTATCAAGTCGACTTTTTGCTTTTGTCCTTCTTGCCCTTGGACCGCGTCTTACCCAATTTAGCTCCCTTTTTAGGAAGTTTAGTCTCTTCCCTTCCTCAACTTCCTTAACTGCGAGTCTTTCTGATTTATTTATCAGATAATCAGTATAATTTCCTTGATGAGAATAAAAGACGCCTGATGAAAGCTCAACAATTCTGTTTGCAATTCTGTCAAGAAAGTAACGATCGTGAGTTACAAAAATGCAAGTGCCTTTATAAGCAGAAAGAAAATTTTCAATCCACTCAATTGAATTTGTATCCAGATGATTAGTAGGTTCATCTAAAATAAGCAAATCCGGCTGTGAAATAAGAGCGCGGCACAAAGCAATACGCCTTTTTTCTCCTCCGGATAAATTTATAATCTCTCTTTTCGGATCAACAACATTTAAAGAATGTATGAGAAGGTCAATCCTCTTATCTAAATTCCAACCGTCAATGTTAAGAATTTTTTCTTCAAGTACTATTTTATTTGGAGAATCGAACTGAGTATTTGAATATTGCTCCAACAAATTGGAAATACTACTAGCCCCGTCTAAGATATTTTGATAAACATTTCTTGATTCATCTAATGAAAATTCTTGTGAGAGAAAACCTATAACAATATCCTTCTTTTTTGCAATTTCACCCGAGTCCGGTTTTAATAGCCCTGAGATAATCTTTAGGAAGGTTGATTTACCCGCACCATTTTTTCCAACCAAGCCAATACGATCGCCTTCATGAATGCTAAGAGATGCTTTATCAAGTACCATTTGATCACCAAAGTGAACTTCAACGTCCAAAGCGGTTAAAATTACAGGGCTAATATTGCTTGCCATAAAGTAATAGATTTTTTTGATTAAGGGTAAATACTTGAATTAAAATTTATATAAAATAATTACTGCAAATATAATTCATTACGTCCGGCAATCCTTATGCATTCGCTACTATACTAAATAAATAAAATATAAAATGGGCATCTATATACTAATTCATTTAAGACATGTATTTAGAATTTTTATTTATACATACAGCATCAAAGCGAGAATCTAATACTAATATTCATGAAGGTTTTTTTAGCACTTTAATTTATTTATTTGTAAAGATTTACAGAAAATAAATATTGCATTTTAGCAATTACATGTAAAATATAGCATAATTGATATTTTTGGTAAAGAATTACTTCACCCTTTATTCCGATTACATAATAATTTTATTATTTGTTAGATGTTTGTTTTCCAAAATCATTCGTGATGAAAATATAATTTAAGAAAACTCTTCAAAAACTATTAAAGTGCATATTTTCATATATAAAATTTTCTATTTCCCACTTTAACTTCCTATTATAGACAATACAACTATAATGTTTTCAAGAAAAGAAGTTCATTTCAACGAAATTCTTATTAAGAGTAGAGTATTTTCCCTTTTTCTTTACTTTTCCCTTGCCTTTATTTCATAATATAATTAAATAAGTGTCGAAAATTTTGGAAATTTATGAAGAAGTCATTCCTTTTAGTTTGTACACTCGTTTTTATCTCGATTAGCAATGCATTCGCACAGAATACTTATGATTTTTTAAATTTGGATATGAGCGCACGAGCAGCTTCACTCGGGGGCAGTTACGTAACAAATGGGGACGATCCAAATGTCATTTTTTATAATCCGGCCGGACTTGGAATGATTAAAGGAACTCCGGTTTCATTTTCCTTTGTAAAGCATGTGCTTGATATTAACCTTGCCAGTCTTGCTTATTCAACCGACTTAAAAAAAATTGGCAGAGTAGGGGCTGCAGTAGAGTATATAAATTATGGCACATTCACACAAGCAGATCAGTTCGGCAATAAAACCGGTTCTTTCGGAGCCGGCGAAGTAGCAGCTCTAATTGGTTATTCAAATCAACTAGACCAAAATTTTTACTACGGTACTAATATCAAACTGATCTATTCAAAGATTGATGATAGATCTTCGAGTGCCATAGCCGTTGACTTGGGGCTTCATTATTCACTAAAATCTCAATTGATAGATTTTGGGCTTGCCATAATGAATTTGGGCTCTGAAATGTCCTCTTATTATTCAACAAAGGAGGCTTTGCCTCTTGATATTGTATTTGGAGTGTCAAAAGAAATGGAACACCTTCCATTAAGATTATCCCTTGACTTTCATAATTTGAATAACAATAGTTCAAACTTCGGATCGAAGCTTAAGGCATTTACTTTTGGTGCTGAATTTACCTTAAGCCGGGTACTTCGTTTAAGATTAGGTTATAATAATCAAAGAAGAAGTGATTTAACAATAGGCTCATTTGCAGGTTTAGCTGGCTTCAATGTAGGACTTGGATTAGTGATCTCAAAATATAATTTTGATTATGGATTCTCTTCATTAGGCTTAATAGGAGCAATTCACCGAATTACAATTTCTACAGCATTATAGAAAGATAATTAGTCAAAATTAAGTTATTTGTTTTATTTCTTTCTTGGATATGCTTCTACAAAATCTTACAATCGTATTATTTTACATTCTTCAGTTTTTGTATGGACTCTTCAAATAATTTTCAGCTAATGAGCGAGAATTGTTATAATCTTTTAGCTGCAAGGTTTTCTTATAATATTCAATGGCTTTTTCTCTTTTACCCAGTAAGTCGTAAATCATTCCCAGATAAAGATAAGAATTATTTAAGAATCCTGAATTTTCTTTTACATCAATTTGTCTCGATAGGTTTGCGCACTCTTTAAAATAAATTATGGCTGAATCAAGCTGATTCAAATTCTTATACTGATAGCCAATATAATATACTGATTCACGAATTGCAGCTGGAGAATTGTAGCCATTATAATTTTTATCTGCTTTCAATAAAACATCGGAAAAAATCTTTGAGGCCTTAAAGTAGTCTCCTTTTTTGGCTGCTATTCTCCCACTCCATCTTTCAAATATGGGATTATCCGGAAAATCCTCAGTTAGCATATTTGCATATTCACCTGCTTTAATCGGGTTATTCTCAAAATAAAAATACAACGTCATCAAAAAATATCGGGCTTCATATTTTGCATATTTTCCATTGAGTGCAACATTTTTAAGTTCATTAATACCTTTTTGTTTATCACCAGGTGGGAAAAAAATCATCAGTGGTTTCATTAGAGGATATTGTTCCGGAATTACTGCTGCATAATAATCATAAATACCAAATCCTAACTGCACATCAACATCATTCGGATCTAGCTTTGCAGCATATTCGACAATTGGAAGTGCTTCTCTACCATCGTCTGCTGCTTTAAGCCAGCTTTCTCGAAATGCATGTAATCGCCCTCTAAACCCAATAGCGCCCCCCTTAAAGAATAAGGCATTTACATCATTTGGTCTGCTTCTTAAGATTTGGTCGCACTGAAAAATGACATCTTCTAGTTTCTGATAGAAAATATCATCATATGACTCATTATCCGGATCCAAAAGTATTTTCCACCAATCAACCATTGCAAGAAAGAATCTACCTTGAGGTTTGTTAGGATAATCAGCAATTAATCCTCTAAATGTTTTTTCTGCTTCCGGAAATTTAATGTCATAAATCTGTTTGATTCCAGCAGCAACTGTCGAATCGAATATATCAGTTTGCGATATTGCAGATGGAGCAATTAAGAGAATAAATATTACAACAAGCTTTTTCAAATAATACCTATTAAGTAGGACTCAAACTTAAAAAAATCAATGTGTGTGACTTTGAAATAGCATTCAATTTGGCTTAGTCTATTTTTTCAAGTAGATATTGTAATATCTTGTCTTCCGAAACGCGGACTTGAGTCATTTTATCACGCTCACGAATGGTAACAGTTTGATCATTTAGAGTTTCGGTATCAATAGTAATACAAAACGGTGTACCTACCTCGTCTTGTCGGCGATATCTTCTTCCTACTGCACCTTTATCGTCATAAAAGACTTTAAGTTTTTTTCTCAAATCTGTTTCGATCTTTTTTGCAATTTCCGGCATTCCGTCTTTGTTTACCAAAGGGAAAATTGCTGCTTTAGTAGGAGCGATCTTAGGATGTAGCCTAAGCACTGATCTAAGTTCACCGTTAACTTCCTCTTCATAATAAGCATCAGTTAAAAACGCCATAAATGATCTACTTGCACCCGCCGATGTTTCAATAATAAAAGGAGTATATTTCTCTTTAGATTCCTCATCAAAATATTTTAATGACTTACCAGAAAATTCTTCATGTCTGCTTAAATCAAAATTAGTCCTATTATGAATTCCTTCAATCTCACCCCATCCAAAGGGGAACAAGTATTCAATATCAGTAGCTTCTTTAGCATAATGCGCAAGTTTTTCTTTAGGGTGATCATGATATCTTAGTTTATCTTTTGTCATTCCTAGCGAGAAGAACCAATCGAGTCGTTCTTGTTTCCAGTAGTCATACCATTTCTTATCATCAGTCGGGTTAACAAAGAACTGCATCTCCATCTGCTCAAATTCACGAGTTCTGAAAAGAAAATTCTTGGTGTTTATTTCATTACGAAATGCTTTGCCTATCTGTGCAATCCCGAATGGGATCTTTTGGCGTGATGAATTCTGAACATTCAAAAAATTGACAAATATACCTTGTGCTGTTTCTGGGCGAAGATATACCACAGACCCGTTATCTTCTACAGGACCAACAAAGGTTTTAAACATTAAATTAAATTTTCGAGCTTCTGTGAAGGTTCCTTTGTTTCCACATTGAGGGCAATTTAATTCCTTAAGCAGTAGTAAACTAAGCTCATTATTTTCCAAAATATTGTTAAAAGTATCATTTATTTCTTGTTCTGAAAGATTTCTAATGTCACCAGCCGAAATATTAAATAGAAGGTTTGTCTTCGATATATTATCTATAAATACTTCAATAATTTTTCTCTTTTTCTTTTCCGCAATTAAATCTGAAAGTGTATCAAGTCGATATCGCGATTTACACTGTTTGCAGTCTATCATCGGGTCAGTAAAATTCTCAACATGTCCTGATGCTTCCCAAACTCGCGGATGCATTAGAATTGATGCGTCTAATCCTTCTACGTTTTCACGGTAAGTCATAAACCTCCACCACTCTTCTTTAATGTTTTTTAGAAGTTCAACGCCGAGCGGACCGTAATCCCAGCATCCGTTCAAGCCGCCATATATTTCGCTTGATTGGAAAACGAATCCTCTCCTTTTTGATAAAGACACTATTTTATCTATCACTTCAGTCTGATTATTTCTCTGCTTTTCGATGGTAAAGTCCTCCGGGTTATCTTTCAAAAATTAAATTCAAATATAATAAAAATGATAATGTGTTTTACCTGAAGGGCACCGTAAATTAGGTCAGATTTTTGAGGATATACTTTTTAGTTCAATTAATAAATATTCGCAAATAATATTCTGAACAGTGGAAAGTTTGACGCCACTTTGTTCAATTAATGCTAAAAGTGATAAAGATTGAGAGATATAATTTAGAGCTTCGATGTTAACTTTAGTAGTATACTTTATTTTCTTTAACGCATTCAGATGTTTCTTAATAATTTGCAATTCGCCCCGTTCAATCGGACCAGACAAGGATTTGGATGACCCATATTTCTTTATATTCGAAAATGTAGAAGAAATAATAGGAAACATTATCTCCCGAAAATCTACTTCTTTTACTTTCGCATTATCAAAAAGTCGTTGTGAATTAAATATGTTTCCAACCAAGAAATTTGAAGCATGCACTGCAGCTAAATGGTAAAATATTTTATTTCGGTTCTCTAATTTAAAGGGAATTAAGCCAAGTTTATTTGCAAGTGAGAATAGAGTTCGTTCGGCCCGCTGGCTATTAGTTTCAATTGCTACATAAATTTTGGATATCCTTATAGTCTTCTTAGATGGAAATGATTGCATAATATGAAAAGATGCAGTTAATGCTTTTTTCTTATCCAACGCATCTAAGACTGAAGTTGTAAGAGCACCGGACATTTGAACAAAAACAGAATTTCGAAAGTCAAATTTTCTCTTTGAAAGTATTTTGGCTACTAAATTTAATTGATTATCCGGGATACAAAGGAAAAAAACATTACATGTTATAGGTATATCTCGAAAATTATCGGAATACTGTTTTATATCAAATTTGCTAGCTAATTCTTTTGCTGAGGAAATGCTCTTACTTATAATAATTGATACAACAAATCCTGAATCAATTAAAGAGTCAACTAATGAGAAAGCAATTTTTCCAGCTCCTATTATAGCTATCTTTAAATTTATTTTAGACAACTAATCACCATAAATAACCGCTGAAAGATATCCAACTACTTGAGCATCGTTGCCTGATGAATCGCCAGAATCGCTTCGATTAAGGATTAATGATTTATGACTGCCAAATAGAGATGCTGCCTTCATCATTGCAACAATTGGTCCGCCGCCACAAGCTTCGCAATATCTATTTTCAAGATCTGACTGCAATCCATCAAAATCGAAATCAATGATTCTTGTTTCAACAACCGAATCCAATTGACTAGCTTCAATTTTAGAGTAGTAGTGCGACAAATCAGAGCTGGCCAGAATTATTGTTTCATTATCAATTACTTTTGAAAGATGTAAAGCGAGATCATCAACTATACTTCTTTTTTGACTACCCATTATAATTGGAATAATTTTGAAATCTGTTAATACTTTTTGAAGAAAAGGGATTTGAACTTCTATCGCATGTTCCTCTTTATGCTCAACTGATCCAAAGTAGATATAGCTACTCTTTTCCATTATTCGAAGTGCAATTTCTTTATTTACTTCAACTATTCCTAAAGGTGTTTTAAACGCATCTCCATCATAAATTGAGATGCCTTCGAAATATTTCCTATGACTTGGTGAAACTATTATAATGTTTTTAATATTTTTATTCTTTAAAATATTAAAAGCAAATGCTGCCGTTTTTCCTGAATAGAAATATCCTGCATGAGGTGAAATTATCCCTGATATTGAGGTAAAAATTTGTGTCGGATGAGATACTGCTAAAAGAACATCTAATTCTTGGTTAAGTTTTTTGGGGTCAGATGGATAAAAGGTTCCAGATACAACTGGCTGCCTAATTTTGTTCATGGGTTCTTTTTCGCTTTCCTTCTTCGGAAAAAACCGTTGCGGTAAAAGTTTTAATATCTAGAAAATCTGCTTCCCAGGCAAATGGATCAATACCCGCTTTTTCGCAAAGTGCTGTTAAAAATTGCTGAATATTGTAATTGTTTTCAATTGCAACTTGGGGGAGTAATAATGCCCTATTTTCGTTTATGTCTAATACTAACCCGTGCTTGCCAATTTCAATTTGTTGATAATTTGAAATAGGAATAAGTGGTGATAAAATTGAAATTTCAATATTTACCTTATGGAATTCTTCTTCACTTAATGGATAGAACCTGGGGTCGTTTGTTGCGGCTTGTTCAGCTGCGTTGCATACTGTATCAAGCAAGGTCATATTAGAACTTATATATCCAATGCAACCTCTAAGTTTGTTATCAATAGTTATTGTTACAAATGCTCCCTGTCCAACTTGTCCTAATCTAGGGAAATAGCTGTAATCTATAATTGGGGGTACCTTTTCTCCAAATAAGGATAGAATTGAATCCCGGGCGGCTAGAATTAACACACCTTTTTCTTCATCAGTCAGTTCCATAAATCTCTCGATATTATTTTTAGCTTATTCTACTAATGAATAAACAAAAAGATATTCTTTTTCAATTAACAAAAACAATAGCTCGTCCTTAACAAAAAAGGAATCAGGAACATATGCATTAACGCGAGTATTTAATGTCACTTCAAAAATAATCTTTTTAGAAAGAATATCAATAGCAGCAAATTTATTTTCTAAACCGTTACCATCAATTGCTTTATGATAGCTTAATAATATTGTACTTTTGTAATTTACCAATTCGATACTTCCTGTAATAAAATTGAGCTTATAAAATTCTTCCAAAAGATTTCTATTGGGTTCTTTTTCACTGGAATCCGGCCAATAAGATATAGGGAAAAGATAGTTTTCAAAATCTTGAATACTAAGAGACTTCTCACGCAACTCATTGACATATGAAATATTTTCATCTAATTCCTCAATTATGTCTCCATTTCTATAATCAAGGACATAGAATTTCCTTCCTTCAAACATTTGAGTGTAACTATATAACTTACTTCCATAAATAAACAGGAAATTATATTCTTCGGTTTGCCATAATAATTCTTTAGTAATTAAATCATAAGCAATTATACCTTTGTGTCCTGGCATATCAGGTTTAACATATTTATGAAAAAATATTATGTCATTATAAACTTTTTCTATTCCAACCCAATACTTTTCATTCAATTGAAAATTATTTATAATTTTATCACCATTATGTATATCCAAACAGCTGAAATAAGCTTCTTTAGTTTCAACACATCTATCTTCAATAATTATTTTACCGGAATCAGTCGGAATCAATCTCCAAATTTGTCTTCCATTTGAATAATCATATACTTTTTTAATTTTCATATTAATTTAATTAGCTGATTTCCTCAAATCTTGCAGTAAAGTGACGAAGCATCGGCGCTTCATAAATTATCTTGTAACCTTTTAAAGAATTTCTCCGTTTAAATACTTCTATTATTATTTCTAAAACATAATCTATATGACTCTGCGTATAAACTCTTCTAGGAACTGCAAGACGAACTAATTCCATAGGAGGAGGTATGAGCTTTCCGTTTTTATCATACTTACCAAACATTACGCTGCCTATTTCTACTGATCTTATTCCACCTTCGATATAAAGTGCAGCTACAATTGATTGACCGGGAAATTCCTCCGGTGAAATATGTGATAAAAATCTTTTAGCATCTAAGTATATTGCGTGACCCCCTGGCGGTTCAATTATTGGAACTCCTGCATCAACTAATCTTTCTCCAAGATATTCAATACTTCGAATTCTATATTCAAGATAATGTTCATCAAGGATTTCTTCCAATCCTTGTGCAATGGCTTCCAAATCTCGACCTGCCAGACCTCCGTATGTTGGAAATCCCTCCGTAACAATTAAGAGATTTCTACACTTCATCGCTAAACTTTCGTCGTTAAGTGCCAGGAAACCTCCAATATTTACAAGTGCATCCTTCTTAGCACTCATTGTTACGCCATCTGAATAAGAAAACATTTCTTGAGCAATTTCAAGAGCTGATTTATTTGAATAACCTGGCTCGCGCTTTTTAATAAAATAAGCATTTTCTGCAAACCGACATGCATCAAGTATCAGGGGGATACCATATTTATTACATATTTCCTTAGTATCCCTTATGTTTTTCATGGACACCGGCTGTCCACCACCGGAATTATTAGTAATAGTAATCATGCAGAAAGGAATGTTTTCTTTCCCAGTATTTTTAATAAATTCTTCAAGTTTTTCTACATCCATATTACCTTTAAAGTCAGCACGCAGTTCCGGATGTTTGCCTGTTTCATTTAGCAAATCAACAGCTTCTGCACCTGAAAATTCAATATTTGCACGTGTTGTATCAAAATGTGTATTATTGGGAAAATATTTTCCTTTACCGCCGGTAATTGAAAAAAGTATTTTCTCAGCTGCTCTTCCCTGATGAGTTGGTATAATAAATTTCATACCTGTAATTTTCTTAACAGCTAATTCAAACTTGTAAAAGCTTCTTGAACCCGCATACGATTCGTCTCCGTCCATAATACCTGCCCACTGTTTTGAGCTCATTGCAGAAGTTCCGCTATCAGTAAGTAAATCAATTAAAACGTCATCTGCCCGAATTAAAAATGGATTATATCCAGCATGCTTGAGTATATCAATTCTTTCATCCTTTGTTGTAAAACGAATTGGTTCAACTGATTTTATTTTGAAGGGTTCTATAATTGTTTTCATTATTTTCTCTCAATAAATATTTTGATTCTTTACCCAATTAATAAGAGTGATAAAATATATAGGTAAAGTTCAGCAAAAATTTAGATCAAAACAACTTGCATTTCCTTGCATTCAAGATAACAACTCTACTAATTTTAACTTTAAGATGGCAAAAAGTTATTCTTATCAAACTAATATATTTTTATTGCTATTTGAGAAAAGTATAAATAATTTCTCTAAGTCAATTCTTTTTCTTTCAACAATTAAAGGAAACATGATATGAATAATTTTGAACAAAACGGAGATCAAACATCTCAAATTATTGATTCAAGCGAGGAACCTGAATTATCGCACTCAGATAAAATGATTGGTATTTTCACTGAACCTGCTAAGACATATGAGTATATTTCCAATCACCCCATAAAGACAATTGACTGGTTTCTTCCCTTTGTTTTATTACTTACCGTAGTTACTATAACGCAGTTTTTGCTTATGAGTAATAAGGAAATTCATTTCCAAATTGTAGATAAGCAAATGACTAAAATGCAGCAAAACTATAATAAGCTAGTTAGCGAAGGTAAAATGACGCAAGATGAAGCTGATAAGCAGCTTAGCACAATTCAAGATAGAATGCAAAAGTTCGGACCTTTACAAATGATATTGACAGTTTTAGGTGTATTTATCGGAGGTTTTATTGTATTTTTTATTATGTGCGGAATATATTATCTCTTTGCCAAATTCGTATTAAAAGGCGATGGGAATTACAACTCAGTATTAGTAGCAAGCGGTATGACTTCCTACATTGCCATCATTCAAGTCATTATTGCTGCTATATTAGCTTTTGCATTTGGAAGACTTTTTAGCGATACTAGTGTTGCAGCTTTTCTTGATTCGGATAAATCAACTTTGCTGGGATTTGTTCTATCTAAGCTTGATGTCTTTTCAATTTGGGCTTACTTAATCTTGAGTATAGGTTTGGCAAAAATGTTTAAGGCAAGAAATATAGCAGCCTATTTTGCGGTAGTATTTGGTATCTGGATAATAGGAGGATTTTTGTTTTATCTGCTTGCAAATGCCATTCCATACTTGCGTATGTTTAGAGGATAGTTTCATCTATTTTTTTTGTATGCCCGTTTAACTTCGGGCACTTTTTTAAAAAATGCTTTGCGGATCAACATCGTAAATCAATTTTACATCTCTATATCGAGATTTACGGTTGAACTCTATATAAGAATTAATAACTGCCTTCCGCATTACAGCTCCGCCAGGATCTATGTCCTTTAAAGCCTTAATCAAAATATGAAATCTAAAATTTCTTTTTACTTTTGTAATTATGGCGCTGGTAGGTTGGGAAATAATTAGCCATTTTTTATAGTTAATTAGCTCTTTGTAAAAATCAACAATTGCTCCCTTTGCTTTGTCTTCTCTAACATCCTTAGTTTCGATCAAGCAGAGCCTTGCAAAAGGCGGGTAAATTGCATTTTCTCTTTCCTTGATTTCTTTTTGATAGAAACCCGCATAATCATTTTGCAAAACTTTTTGTAATGTAAAATAATTTTCATTCTGTGTCTGAATTATTACTTCTCCTTCAGCTTTGCTTCTGCCTGCTCTACCAGCTACCTGCGTAAGAAGCTGAAACGTTCTTTCATCAGCTCTGAAATCAGGCAGCCATAATGTAGTCTCAGCAGATATTACTCCTACCAAAGTTAGTCGCGGAAAGTCTAAACCTTTTGAAACCATTTGGGTGCCTACAAGTATATCTATATTGCCCCTTCCGAATTCAGATAGTATTTTACTGAGTGAAGATTTTTTGGATATTGAGTCAGAATCAACTCGCTTAATTACCGCATGAGGAAAGTAGAATGAAAGCTCGTCTTCCACACGCTCAGTTCCTGTTCCAAAATATTTTATTGAAAGAGAGCCGCAATTCGTGCAAGCATTAGGAATCTTTTTAATTAGACCACAGTAATGGCATTCAATAATATTTTGGTTAATATGATAAACCATAGGCACAGAACAATTATCGCAAGTTTCTATTTCGCCGCAGTCTTCACAATAAATTTGGGTAGAAAAACCTCTTCTGTTTTGAAGTATTATTATGCCTTCCTTTTTTTTCAGCCTATCCTCAATTTTATCCAGAAGAATTTTAGAGAAAACGTTCTCCATCTTTTTCTTTTTTCTTTCGATGGCAATATTAACAAGTGAAATTTTAGGGAGTTTAGCATTATCAATTCTTTCAGGAAGCTCAATTAATTTGTATTTTTTACTTAATGCATTGTACATTGTTTCTACTGAAGGTGTTGCCGAACCTAGAATAACAGGACATTTTGAGTACCGTGCAAGAATTATTGCACTATCTCGAGCATTATACTTCGGGGCTGAGTCAAATTGCTTATAACTAGCATCATGTTCTTCATCAACAACAATAATTCCCAAATTTTTCAACGGAGCAAATAAAGCAGATCGAGCACCCACAACAACTTTTGATTTGCCTTTCATTATCCGGCGCCATGAATCATACCTCTCCCCTAATGACATTCGGCTATGAATTACAGATACTGTATCACCAAAATTGTTAAATAATCTTGATGTTATCTGGGGAGTTAGTGAAATTTCCGGAACTAATATCAATGCGGTTTTTTTTTGAGATAATACTTTTTTTACAAGCTCGATATAAATTTGAGTTTTGCCACTTCCTGTTACTCCGTGTAAAAGATAAGTTTGAAAGTCTCCAATCGGAAAATTCTTTGATACTTCACTAATAACAATCTTTTGATGCATACTTAATTCAAACTCAACAAGATTTTCCTTATATTCTTCATGATATTTTCTTTCAATCTCCCTATCTATTACTCTTACTAATTTTTTTTCTACTAATGAATTTATTGACGCCTGCGAAGCCTTTGCTTTAGTAAGTAATTCTGATTGTAAAATAGGTTTGGATTTGTTTGAAAGTATTTCTAATAGAATTTTTACTTGTTTTGGCGACCTGGTCTCTAATTCGGGAATATAAGAATAAATTTCACCAATAGATTTATTGAGCTCGACAAACTTAGCTATCTTAATTTTTACTTTTGCTTCTTCAATTTCATCTAATATTGTTATAGCTCCTTTTTTTTCTAATGCACTAATTATCGAATATATATTTTTCCTTTTGACATTTTTTTGAAGGGAATTAAATCTTACTTCATCATGTTCCGAGAGAATTATCAGTATTCTTTTCTTTAGACTTTCCTTTTTCCCTTCTTCTTGCAGCAATTGTAAGCATAGGTTCCTATCAGAAATGATTTTTCTTTTGGACTCAACATCAGTACCATAAGGAATTGCTAATTTTAGTGCTTCACCAAGCGATGATAGATAATAATCGGATAGCCATTTATAAAATTCAAGGGAAGTTTTTGAAAAAATCGGCTCCGGATCAAGAACATCTAGAATCGGTTTAACGTTATCTAAATTTTCAGGCTTACTTATTATTTTAACAATAAACCCAGTAATTGTCCTTTTACCAAATGGGGCCAAAGCTCTAACTCCAATTTGCGCTAAGATTTCTAACTCTTCAGGAACACTATAAGAGAAAGAGTTGCGAAAAGGTAAAGGAAATACAATTTCAACAAACATTTAATTCAGTTATTTCTTATAAAACGGAGCCAACGGTCTGTAAGGATTTCCCTTAAAAGACTCGCTGAACATTTCAAACTTTAATATTTTCATTCCCTTATCCCACAAAATTCTTTTAAAATCTTTTGACTTTACAATTATGCCATTTGTGTAAATTACGCTATCATCAAGAGTTAAATTTAAATAATGAAATCCGTCTTCGTATTTAATACTTTCTACGCTATTTATATTATCAAATTTAAATTCTCCTTGCCCTATAAGCTTTCCGTCTTTAACGAATAGTTTTCTTGAATAAATTTCTCTTCCTTGTTTTCTTTGCTGTTCCACAAACTCTTTGCTCTTCAACATATATTGGAATAGATTATCTTTATCCTTTTGGTAATCCTCATCAGTCTCAGCTTCAGAGCGCATATCGTAGGCAGTGACAATTGCATACCCTTTTTCGGGCGTGTCAAGATGAACTTCATAGCTAATTTTATGAAAGACCAAACAGCCATTTAGTGTAAATAATAAAACAATAGAAACAACTAAAGCTGGTACCATAATAAATTTTTTCATGTTTTTTCCTTAAAGATATTCTTCAAAAAAAAGATGTTCAAATGATTCTCTGTTTTTAATAACCTTAAAACTGCTACCATTAACAAGTATTTCCGGTGGACGTCTCCTTGCATTATAATTTGAAGCCATAGTACTTCCATATGCTCCAGCTGACATAACCGACAAATAATCTCCTCGCTTACATTCTTGAATATTTCTATCTTTAGCTAAAAAATCTCCACTCTCGCAAACTGGACCAACTATGTCCGCAGAAATATCCTTACAACTTTTATTAATCTGTACTGGTTGAATATGATGATAAGCTCCATAAATACTTGGCCTTATTAAATCATTCATTGCTGCATCAACAATAATAAAATTCTTTTTATGATTTACTTTTGTATAAAGAACTTGTGCAATCAAAATGCCTGCGTTAGCTGATAGGTATCTACCCGGTTCAAGAATAACCTTGCAATCTAATTTCTTTAGTATAGGTATTAATGCTTTTGCAAATTCACTTGGGGAAAAAATCCTCTCATGATGATATTCTACTCCTATCCCGCCTCCTATATCAAAATGCTTTAGTTTAATGCCTTGTTTTTTAAGATTAAGGAATATTTCTGATAACTTTTCAACGGCTGAAACAAATGGCTCAACAGTAGTTATTTGAGAACCAATATGCATATCAATTCCTGTATAGTCAATATTCTTAAATCTATCTCTTTCAGTATACAGTTTAATAGCAGTGGGCACATCCACGCCGAATTTGTTTTCAGCCAATCCGGTTGAAATATAAGGATGTGTTTTAGGATCAACATCAGGATTTACCCTTATTCCAACACGAGCTGTTTTATTTAAAATGGTCGCAATTTCATTTATTAAAACTAGCTCTTCTTCGGATTCCGCCTTTATCATAAGCAAATCTTTTTCAAGAGCTATTTTTATTTCATCGTATGTTTTTCCAACTCCTGAAAATATAATTTTATCATTAGGCACACCAACCTTTAATGCGCGAAGTAACTCACCTTCGGAATTTACATCTACTCCGCCGCCAATATCAGCAAAAGTTTTTATAACGCTCAGATTAAAATTTGATTTAACTGCATAGAATATATTGTGATCAATTTCGTTAAAAGCTGAGTCTAATTCATTATATCTATCAATAAAATAATTTTGACTGTACACGTAAGCTGGAGTGCCCGTTTCTCTAAGTATATCTTTCAAAGACATACCTTCGCAGTATAACTCATTATTCTTATAAGTAAAATACTTAGAATTGAAATAATTCATTTCTATCCGGTTATTTGTATGGATTTTTGTTTAAGTAAAGATAAGAAAATTTAGTTGAATCTTTTTCTCAGGGCTAACAACAATAAAAAATAGTCCTATGAAATAAATAAATCATTATTTAAAATAAGAAACGGAAGAGAAAATTTAGTTAATTAACTCCTCCGCTTTAATAATATTTTCAATTTTAAATAGGTTAAAGATGGAATACTGCAATAGTTAAATAATTAGCTAGTGCTGCAATTAAGAATAATCCCACTAATATTACCAATAACCAAGCTAAAACTCTAACCCATGGAATAGCAAGATAACTTCTTAAGTTATATATCTTAATCATCTAATTCCTTTATTTAAAGACTAAGAAGTCTTAAACCTTTTTTTGCATCGGCATTACCCGGGTCGATTGAAAGTACTGCCCTATATTCTTTTGCTGCTTCAGCTTTATTCCCGCTAAATGCATAAGCCTGAGCAAGCCATAAATGATATTGTGCACTATTTGGAGTATAACTCAGTGCAGTTTTTAGGCTTTGAATTGCATCTTTGTATTTTTTCTTAACAAGATTTGTATACCCGAAAAATCCGTTCGCTTCAGCAACTTCGTTTTTAAATTGATCTTCCTTGCCCGATGTAATTTTCAAAATTTTTGTGTACACATCAGCTGCGTCATCATTGTTTCGCATATATTGATCGGTTCTTGCTAACCAAATTAAGGCAGGTAGATAATCGCTTTTAATGTTAATGGCTTGTACTAAGGCCGTCTTTGCGCTATCATAGTTTTGCATCTGTAAATAGCAAAGAGACTTATTTACGTAGGAGCTTACTGAGGTAGAATCAGACTTGATTCTACGATCATAATAAACAATTGCTTGTGTATATTTCCCGGAACTCAAGTACATATTTGCGATTTCTTGATTTAGCTCGGTTAATGAAGAGTCCTTCGCCAAAGCTTTTATAAAATAAATAATTGCAACGGAATCTTGTTTAACAGCCTGAAATTCGCTTCCGACAGTAGAAAAATCAGTAGCTGAAAATAACGAATCAGGTACTGTGGATAAAATTTTCAAAGCTTCAGGAAAATTCTTGCTATACGTTAAAGATAATGCCTCAATTTTTTCTAACTTTAAGTCATTCGGGAATACAGTTAATCCTTTCTGGGTAACTTCAACAGCCTGAGAGAAATTTTGCATGAGGAACAATGATCTTGCAGCAAAAAAGTACGCATCATATTTCTTAGAATCGAAGGTTATATATTTTTCGAGATAAAATGAAGCATTTGGATATTGCTTAGCATAATAAAGCAACCTACCTAAATTGTAGTACGCTTGCGAATAAGTTGAGTCTAGAGATATTACCTGAAGATATTTATTAGCTGCATCTGTATAACTTTTTTGTTTTTCAAACGCCATTGCTATTTTAAATTTTATGTTGGCGTCAAGAGAATCTAGTTTTTCTGCTTTTTGATAATCGCTTATCGAAAGTTCCAACACTCCCATTTTATTATAAGCATCACCTAATCCTTCATATACCTTAGGATTATTTTCATCATTGGTAGACAGGTCAACCAAAATTTTTATAGCAATATCAGTTGAATCCTGCTTTAAGTAATCTTGAGCTATTGTCAGGGCTTTGTTATACTCTTTATTCTTTATAAACTTCGATGCCTCATCATATTTTTGCTGCGCAAATGTTAAACTTGTTAAAGCTACTAAAAGTGTAACGAAGGTAATTGCTTTCATCTTCTAATCCATATTATTGATTTTGATTGATTTTTACAGGGACAGCTGCGGGTGCCAAATTCTGACCGAGAGCAATTTTCTGCCCAAGGTAACTTGTCAAAAATGTTGTAAACCCTGATGCAACACTTCTTCCCTTTTCATTTAAATAAATATATACTGTTTCCTTAAATGGATAATAGTCTTTGTATACCAATCCTGGATGCGGCTCGTAGTAATTATCATCCAATTTATTTTGATTAAACTCACCTACTTTTAAAAATTTTATATCTGATGAATCCTGAACAGTATTAAAACTGAGCAATCCGATTTTATCAGTACTATTTTTTACAACTGCAAACACCGCACTATCACTAGGAACAACTTCAACATTTTTAGGAGCCTTCCCGTTTAATATTTTATCTAAGATATATTGATACGTACCTGTATTAGTTTGAGGAATTACAATTCTAATATTGTTGCTACTTCCTAGCAAGAGGCTTTGTATTTCGTCTATCCTTATATTTTGAATGCTACTGTTTTTGGGTGCTATTACAGCAATCGCGTTATAACAAAACTTGAATATATTCAAACCTATTTTATTATTATTCACAAAGTCTTGTTGCTTTTGGTTTAAACCCATCGTACTTACTAACATCTTATAATTGCCATTTAATATTCCGGCTATTCCGTCAAATGGTGTAACTTTTTTCAAGTCTATTTTAGCAGTTTTATAAAGCGTGTCGAAAACTACGCTCTCTTTAATTACTACAGGGTAAACTGCTTCATCAACAGCTGCATTAAGATAGCCTTTTGTCGGAGTTACTTGGGGCTCTTGGCAGCCAGTAATAAATACTATTGTATAGAAAAATACTATGGCTATATAAAAGAGACTAACTTTCATTTCTGTTGTTATTTTTGTAATAAGTAATTAAAATCCTAAAGACACCGTATAGGATGAAGACAACTCCTAAAATAATACGGAAATTTAACGGGAAATTTATAGGTATGAAATATCCTGCAAGAAAAGCGGCACCGAGTATAATAAAAATCGATGCCATTGAATATGCAAGATACTTCATCCAAAGCATTTGTAGCCTTGTTATTGATTAAGCTTAAATCTAAACGGTACTACAACCCAGACCATTACAGGCGCTTTGTGCTGAATTGCCGGAGTGAAAACAAATTTCATCGCGGCATTAATGGCTGGCTGATTAAATACCTCAGAGTCACTCTTAATTACAACTGCTTTTATAGGCTTGCCTTCTTTATTAACAAGAATTTTCACGTATACAGTCCCTTCAATTCCAGCTCTTTTTGCAAGATCAGGGTACTCGGGCTGCGCAGAAACCACGACTTCTGGTTGTTTTTCTACCGGAACAAATTCATTCATTCCCGGAACATCACTAGTTGGTGCATCAACTTTCAAATCCTTAGTAATCTGTACATTACCGCCTCCCGAGCCCTCACCAATTGGAGAGGATACTTGGCTCATCTGCTGCTGTGTTGCAATCGTTTGTTCTTTTGGTGCTTCAGCATCAGGAACCGGAACTGGGGTACCAACAGTTGGCTTGACCGCCGGAGCAGAAACAGCCAGCTGCTGTTGAGTTTGATCATTTAAAGAAGGAGGAGGTCCAAGATCGCTATATTTTAAAATTCTAACCGTATCAATGTTACTTTCATCATCTTTAGAAATAGATTGAATGAAAATGTATGTACCAATTAGAAAAACGTGAATAAGTACAGCGATTGTAAATCCGATGCTGAAATTTTTCGGATATAACTTCTTTAATTCGAAGGCACCATATTCCGTCTTGTCTATTGCAATTGTGTTATTATTCATTTTTTACCTCGTTTTTAAGATGCCTTTAATAATGCTTTTGTATCAGTATCAGTCATAGGTGCAATAGAAAAGCGCTGCAGGTTAGCCAAATTTAACTTGTCTATTAGATCAACCATCATGTGATACTTGCATTTCCTATCAAACTTTAATAGAATAACAAGCTTAGGGTTTCCTTGAGCTTGCTTATCAAAAAAGGTTTTTAAACCACTGATATTAATAGGTTGAGGCTTATCTGTTGCGGCTGCATAATAGACGGAATCATTAGCATCTACATAAACTGTTAATAAGTTCGACTGCGCTATTTCTATTTTTGTTTTTGCGTCTGGAGGTAAATTTATCTCCAGAGTTTGTTGTTTAAGTAAAACGGTAGTAAGCATGAAGAATGTCAATAAGAGAAAAGCTACGTCAACCATTGGTGTCATGTCTACCCTAACACCGGCTCTTTTTTTCTTGCCTTTCTTTTGGTGACCTTTTGACTTCCCTTCTCTTCCACCGCCAGCGTCAACTCCACTCATTTTTAATTTCCTCTATAATTAAATTATTTCTTATCTACAATTGAATTTGTGATCATGGCGAATCTTGTAATATTTGTTTTTTGCAAGGTGCCCATTATATCTTCAATAGTTCCATAATCTGCATCTACGTCGCCTTTGATAACTGTTCTTAGCCTGGGATCACTTATACGGGCTTGAACTAGAAGATCCGCAAGATTTTCTACCTTAATCTGAACCATTCTTTTAAGCTTAGCCTCTTGACCGAATAACCTTGCCATCAATGCAGGGGCATCTACGCCCATGTATATATTCCCAGCCTTATCGACATATATCGTCATAACGTCTGAATCAGGAAGTTTGAATGCCGAATGGGAAGAAGGCACCTCAATTTTCACTTGCTGGGCAGGTGAAAACTGCGTAGTTAGCATGAAGAATGTTAGAAGTAGAAAAGCAACGTCAACCATGGGCGTCATATCGATTTTTACGGCTATACGTCCTTTTTTAATTTTTGGCATAGTTAAGCCTCTTTATTTCGATTTAAGGATTTGAATAACATTATAGCTTGCTTCATCTACCATATATGTAAAATTATCAACTTTATTAACAAAGAAATTATAAGCAACAATTCCAAGAATAGCTGTTATAAGTCCACCTGCTGTATTGATAAGTGCTTCAGAAATACCTGTTGCAAGTTGAATTGCATCCGGAGTGCCTGCGTGCGCCATAGCAGCAAATGCTCTAATCATACCGATAACCGTACCTAGTAAACCAACCATTGTTGCAATTGAAGCAATTGTTGATAGTGTAATAAGATTTTTCTCTAACAATGGAGTTTCAAGCATAGAAGCTTCTTCAACAGCTCTTTGAACCTCTACTAATTGTTTTTCGGCGTCAACTGATTTTCCTTTTACCGTGAGCTCTTTATATCTCAAAAGAGAAGCCTTAATAACGTTTGCTACCGATCCTCTTTGTTTATCACAGCTTTCTATAGCTGCATCGTAGTCACCGCCTTCTAATTGAGCGATTACATCTTTGAAAAAACTAGGTACTGCTCTCTTGCCGCCCGCTTTTTTTAGAGTTAGTATTCTTTCAAAAATAATAGCGACATCCATAAGTGAAAGCATTATTAATAGAACAACTAAAGGTCCGCCAGTATATATGGTTCCTAATAGGTTACCGCCAGAATTTGTTCTTCCAACGCCGTCAACAAAGTTGGCGGGGTTCCCGAAAACGAAGTTATAAATTGCTAATGCAATTAAGAAAGCAGCAATTGTAAGGACAGTGATAAAAACAGATTGTTTCATGGGTGATAATTCTCCATAATTTGTTTAATGTATGTTAATTATTTAACTATTATTTAGGTACAAAAGTTATGCCGAAATGACATCTAGATTATCAAAGTTATATTCTTTGAATTGAGTCTATTTTAGCGCAGTTAACATTTTGCATGCAACTAACCGCGTAAAATATATTATTTTTTTTTCAAAAAGAAATCATTTTTTTTAACTCTTTATTTTTCATCTTCTTAAACCCATTTCAAATAGAAATCGACCGAATACGAATTATCCCAATTTGAAATCAAAATTTTGACTAAATCTTGTATTCTTTTCTTTTTCTCCAAAGAGTCGTAAGCGAAATTCCGAGAATTCTGGCTGCGTCCTTTGGATTGCTAAATTTTCTTAGTGTATCTATTATATAGTTCTTTTCTACTTCAGCTAGACTTGGAACGATTGTTCCAAACTCTTTATTAGTGCCTGCAAAAATTTCAACTGGAAGGTTTTCCGGTTTGATTATTCTATCCTTTGCCAATACTATCGAACGATTAATTACATTTTCAAGTTCTCTAATATTTCCAGGCCATGAATATTCGTTTAACAATTTCATTACATCAGCGGAAATGGTAATATCTAAATCTGGAGAATACTTTTTTAGGAAATGTTCCACCAATAGCGGAATATCCTCTTTCCTTTCTCTTAAAGGAGGTAATTTTATTCTGATTCCGCTCAAACGGTAATAAAAATCTTCTCTTAAATCGCCATTCTTAATATCTTCGTCTATATTTCTGTTTGTTGCACTTATTATTCTAACATTTACTTTCCTAGTTATGCTCTCCCCTACACGCTCGAACTCCATGCTTTGAAGAAATCGCAAAAGTTTTACTTGCATCGGCTTAGAGATCTCACCTACTTCATCTAAAAAAACGCTCCCTTGATCAGCCATTTCAAATCTTCCGATCCTATCTTTTGAGGCACCTGTGTAAGATCCCTTTATATGCCCGAATACTTCGCTTTCAAAAAGACTTTCAGGTATTGCAGCACAGTTTACTGTAATAAAGATATTTGATTCTCTTTTACTACTTTCATGGATAAATCGTGCTAGTATTTCCTTTCCTGTTCCGCTTTCACCTTCAATTAAAACTGAAATATCACTATCAGCAATATCTTTGCTCAATTTCAAAATTTCCCGCATCGTATAATTATTAGATATAATTTCCCCGGTTCCAATGGATTCTTCTATCTGCGCCCTAAGTCCTTTCACTTCTTTTAAAAGCATGTGATGCTCAAACACTTTTTCGGAAAGATGAATAAATTCTTTATGAGTAAAAGGTTTTGTTATATAATCATATGCGCCGCCTTTGATTGCTTCGACTGCTGTTTCTATTGAACCATGCGCTGTCATCAATACGACTGTTGTATCCGGAGAAATTGTTTTTAATTGAGAAAGGACTTGGAGTCCGTCAATCGGCTCCATTTTTAGATCTATGAAAGCAATATCAAAATAAATTTCTTGTGCTCTCTTTAATGCTTCCACTGGGTTACTAAATACCTCAGGTGAAAAATTTTGCGAAGTTAGAGAAAGCTCTATTACTTTTAAAATATTTAACTCATCATCAACAACCAAAACCTTGCTTCTATTCATTTCTTTGAACCGGTAAAATTATTTCAAACTTACTACCCATTCCGGGCTTACTATATACATTTATTGAACCCTTGTGAAGTTCAATTATTTCCTTTGCAATTGTTAATCCTAGTCCGACACTTCCGGGACGGCTTCCACTTACTTGAACAAACTTATCAAAAATTTTGTCAATATATTCAGGGCTTATTCCGCTGCCTGTATCGGATATTGTTATTATAATGCTAGTATTTTTAGCTGATGTAATTACATTTATATCGCCTCCTTTGTCAGTAAATTTTATAGAATTCCCTATAAAATTTCCTATTGCCCTTATTAAATAATCATAGTCAGCAAATATAGGAGGTAGCGATTCATCAGGCATAAAATTAAGAGAAATTTTCTTTTCTTTGCATTGAAGTGAAAATGATTTAATACATTCTTCAATCAATGAATTAATTTTAAGTTTTTCAAAGTTAAGCTGGATTCCCCCGGACTCTATGCGCGATAGCTCTAATATTTCTTTAACTAAACGGTTAAGACGGTCATAATCCTCTTTCATAGAAATTATAAGCTCATTTTGCTTTGTAGACAGTTCACCAACAACTCCGTCCTCAAGGATTCCTATGGCCATTCCTATTGAAGTTAATGGTGTTTTAAGCTCATGAGAAACTTTTGCAACAAATTCCGACTTCAGTCTGTCGAGTTCTTCATATTTAGTAATATCGCTAAAGACAATCAAAGCAGCGTTTATATCATTCTCAGGCAAAACTATTGAAGAATATCTTATTTTATAAAACCTTACTCTTCCATTCGTATCGATAAGTCTCAAAACTTTTTCATCTTCATCTGAATTTATTGGCGAAGGCGATGTTACATATTTTTTAATTTCTTTATAAATGCTTTCGTCTTTAATTACGTCGTTTAGAAATACTTTTTCGGACTTCAAATTACCAAAATCTTCTTTGAATGCTTTATTTGCAAGAAGGATTTCCATGCTGCTGTTCACCATCAATACTGGGTCGTTAATGCTTTCAACAATTACATCCGACTTCCTTTTTTCATAAAGGATCTTATTGATATTAAGTTCTTCATATTTCTTAAGTTTACCAACCATACTGTTAAATTCATCTGCTAGAATACCTATTTCATCTGAATCATCGGTCTGAATTTCTTGATCAAAGTTCCCCGCGGCAACGTACTTCACTGATCTAGTTAGATCGCTTACAGGCTTAACAATAAAGCTTGAGAATTTTGTGCTAAACACCAAGCTAATCACGGTTCCAAGTATAGCTAAGAATAACATAGTAAAGGCGGCTATCCTTGTAATTGATTGTACCCTATCATCTGCTCGGCTAATAAAGTTATGGTTGGTCTCAAAAATATGGTAACATTTCGACTTGATATTCGAAATTAGATTTATCGCTTGAACATATTGGTTTTTTTCAACTGGGTTGGTAAAAAGAAATGAGTTGTTTACTACAGAGCTTATCTCAGAAAGAAAAACTCTGTATTGATCGTTTAAGCTGTCCAGAAAATTTATTTGATCCGGAGTATTTGCTGCCTCCCTTGCTTTTTCGAACCAGAAGAAAAAGTCCTGTTTGGCATATTGGAATAGTTTTTCCCCGCGGTTGGGATTTTCCTTATCAATTATCATAAATAAGGCATTTGTTTGATCGTCAAGAGACCGAACCATATTATCCGCAGCAACTATACTTGAATAGTTCTGTACGATAATAGATCTAAATGATTCATTAAGCCTATTAAAGTTATAAAGGCTCCAGAACATAACACCGATCATTATTAAAATAACGACGATATAACCGGTGAGAATTTTTGCCTTTAAGGTTGTAAAGAGAGTTCTAAACATTTTTATTTCAA
>JAJYDC010000094.1 GCA_021777835.1 Bacteroidota bacterium
AATATTGTGTATTCTTCATTTTTTTAAGTTTTTTTAAGTTCAATTTTAGTGTCAACAAAGATTTTATTAAGCTCTAGCAGTAGAATAGGCAGTTAAAATGATTACTATCCTTATGGGATGCAGATGACGGGTAGGAGTTATACATCGAGCGCGGATCAGAGGTATAAGTTTGTTAGCAAAGAACGAGATGCTTCAACTGGATATGATCACTTAGGAGACCGTAATTATGATAGCTGGTCAGGAAGATTATTGTCTGTAGACCCGTTTGGTGATAAGTATCCTTTCTTATCACCATATAGTTATGGGGCTTGTAATCCGATTTCAGTTATTGATTATAATGGTGATAGCTTATGGATTAATGATAATGGTAATAATATTTTATTTTCGGCAGGAATGAAATACAATGGCTCAAACAAAAATGTTAGCTCTTTAATAAACAACTTAAATTCTATCTATTCTACTGATATAGGTAACAAAGCTCTTTCAAGATTAATGTCTTCTCAGGGTAATTACAATTATTCATTCATTGATGGGAAAAAAGGTGAGTTCTTTGGCAATTCAAATGGCACCGGGGGCAATGCTATGGTTCCAATAGGGCAAGAAGATAATTTAGAATTATTAGCACACGAAACATTTCATGCTTATATGTTTGATCAAGGATCGTCTCCCGGTAGTATAGCAAATGAAGTACAAGCTTTTCTATATGGCGCAGCAGTTAGCTTCAGATTAACAAATAATTATCAACCATTTGGAAATGCAGGTGTTAAAAGAGGACAATTATACGATGACGCCATGACTAAATTACTTTGGAATGGGTTTAGCTCAATAATGTTTAAACAAGCAGTGGTAAATTTCAAAAATGGCTCCTTAGTTACTGATCCAATTTATCAAAAAATGCCTCTTTATATTAGTCCAGAAAAATTTCTAATAAGAAACTTTTATCCATTAATTCACTAATATGTATATAAATATTATGAAAACAATTATAATCTTGCTTTTATTTAGTTTAACGAAATTCAATTTAATTGCACAAGAGTCACCATTGCTAGGAATTAATCCATTTATAGTTGAAAAACTAAATATTACTTTACCTGATTCCTTAGGAGGAAATAATTTGAAAGGTTCTTTTGCATTATTATTGAATGTTGATTCTTTAGGAATAATACACTCATTTCGTCTTAGTAGAATTAAAATAAAAAAGGATTCTTGCACGTCCATATTAGATTATAGATATGGCGAGAAAGAAAATGCTATGGTTGAAAAATATAAGAAATGGCTTGGTTATTACATAACAAAAATCAAAATTAAAAGGAATCCTGAATTTCCGAAATCACGATTACCAGCGAAATTAGTTTTACCTGTGAAAATAAAAATAAATGATAACTAGCATCTTTAAAATGATAAACAAGCCCCTATTGTTTAGTACAAACTTGACATATAATATACTTGGTGCCGGGGGTGATAACATCGGACAAGTAAAAGTAGCAAACGGCTCGGTATCGGGAAGGTATTATTATCTGAAGGATCATTTAGGTAGTATTAGGATGACGGTAGACGCAAGCGGCAATACGACGGGATGGGATGATTATTATCCTTATGGGATGCAGATGACGGGTAGGAGTTATACATCGAGTGCGGATCAGAGGTATAAGTTTACTTGGAAAGAACGGGATGCAAGTACCGGACTAGATTATTTTGGAAAGCGCTATTATGATTCGTTTCGTGGACAGTGGCTTGAAGTGGATCCGCTGTATAGCAAATACCCGGGCACTTCTCCTTATGATTACGTCTTAAGCAATCCAATAAGATTAGTTGATCCGGACGGCTCGGTTACTTATATGATTGATGGTGTAGAAGTGGACCAGGGCCTTGGACAGCAACTGGCAGAGCAGTACCAGCAGCAGACGGTTTTTCAAAATAAAGGTGGAAAAGGAAAAGGCACTAAGTCAGAAAATCTAAAGAAGTACATAACGGGAGTAGCCATCAAGCACAGAAATCAAAAATAAAAAGGTTCCGTTAAAGTTTAGATATTTTATATCCGTGTGCCAGTGCCTATGCGGACTATCCGGCTGCTTAAATCCGGTTCCTTTTAGGTTCGTCTTATTTGTGTTCCACTTGTTTAGCAGCTCAGCCTTCTTTAGAATACGATAAACACTGGATGGATGAACTGCCGCTATATTTAAGTCCAGCATTTTATAGGCAACTCTACGGTAACCGTCTCTAAGAAAATAATCACTTTCAGTATAATGACATTTTGCAAATTCTTCAATTGCCTTTATCTCATCAGGGGTCAGCCAGTGTGTCTTTGGCAGCTTTCCGTTATGACGGTTAACTGTACCGGCACTTTTGACCCATTTGTAATACTTAACTTTGCATAGTCCGATATATGATAGCATTCTGTTAACCGGAATTCCGCTTTTATCTGAAAGCCAATTTACATATTTCACTACAGAATCTCTTATCTCTGGCTCTACCCACATTTTACTTAATTCTCCCCATTCAGCTTTTTTTTTAACCGGAGGTTATCTTCCACTATTTCACTGATCAAGGAATCTTTATCCTTTAGTTTTTCTTCCAGACGGCTAAGTTTTACTTCATCTGTTTTACTGCTTTGCTTCTTTGAAAATGTATCGAGAGCTCCAGTAAATAACTCTTTCTTCCAGAGATAAA
>JAJYDC010000001.1 GCA_021777835.1 Bacteroidota bacterium
TCAATATTCAAGCTTTTTCTGTGCACCTGTAGGGATTCGAACCCCAAACCTTCTGATCCGTAGTCAGATGCTCTATCCAATTGAGCTACAGGTGCAAATTTAATTAACAAATATAATTATACTATACCTTAAGTCAAAAGATGGGTTGCTAAATCTGCTTCTTGAATGTACAGTTTGTGTCTAGCCTTTCAAATAGTTTGCTTATGAAGATATTTGATTAGTCCAATTCATTGATTTTGTTGCATTTACCTTTCAAAGAGTTTATTTTTTAAAAATCAATTTTATAATTTATTTTAGGTAAAAAAATGTTTAAAGGCGTAGGAACTGCCTTATTAACTCCTTTCGACCGCGAACATAATGTTGATTATTCTGCAATAAAAAGGATATCTAAACATCAAGTCGATAACAATATTGATTCTATAGTAGTGCTTGGAACTACCGGCGAATCGCCTGTTATAAGTACTGATGAAAGAAAAAAAATCACTGAAGTTATAATTGAAGCTACTAATCATAAGCCTGAAATAATTGTTGGTACGGGAACAAATGATACAAGAAAGGTTGTAGAACTAAATAAGATTGCTGAGGATCTTAAGTGTGATGCTGTTTTAATCGTTAATCCTTATTATAACAAAGGCACTCAAGAAAGTTTAGTAGAACATTATAAATATATTTCAGAGCGAACATCTCTTCCTATTATATTATATAATGTACCTTCGCGCACCGGTATGAATTTGCATCCTGAAACTATAGTGAAAATTCATGAGACTTGTAAAAATGTTGTTGCTGTTAAGGAAGCTTGCGGAAATATTTCACAGATTGCTCATTTAATTTCTATTAAACCCGATACACTTTCGGTGTATTCAGGTAATGATGATCAGACTTTGCCAATTATGGCATTAGGCGGAATTGGAATCATTTCCGTTTTTTCAAATGCATATCCTGCGGAACTTAAAAGTATAACTAACGCAATACTTAGAAATGATTTCGTTTTAGCTCAAGAACTTAACAATAAATATTTAAGTATGATGAATGCCTTATTTATTGAAACAAGCCCTTCACCTTTGAAATATGTAATGAATAAACTTGGCCTATGCGAAAATATATTGCGATTGCCTTTAGCTCCGGTGTTAAAGAAAACAGAAGCTTTACTTGATATAGAGATTGAGAAAATATCAAGATTGAAATTATAAATGACTAAAAGAAAAATTAAATATGGAATAATTGGTGTTTCGGGACGTTTGGGAAGCGAAGTAAAAAATGTTTTGAACGAAGCCGGTCATAATCTTGTTTTTCAGTATGATGTTGACGGTGAAGTAATGACTGAGAGTCCTGAGGTTATAATTGATTGTTCACTACCAGATGTTTTTGAGAAGACGATAGTTTACCAGCATACATACAAAACCAGTCTGATAGTTGCGACAACAGGTTTATCAGAGCAACAACTAAAGTCATTGAAAAGTATTTCTGAAGAATATCCTTTAGTCCAAAGTTATAATTATTCAATTGGTATTCAAGTAATGTTAAAGCTTTCCGAAATGGCTTTCGATAAGTTGAAAGATTGGGATATTGAAATTACTGAGACGCATCACCGTTTCAAAAAAGATAAGCCGTCAGGAACAGCGAAAATGATTCAAGAGGTAGTTAAAGAGAAAAATGTTAACATTTCATCGTTAAGACTTGGAAACGTTGCGGGTGATCATACAATTAGTTTTGGAGGTTTAGGGGAAGTATTATCAATAACTCATAGTGCTACTTCAAGAAGGACTTTTGCGGAAGGTATTCTTAAGTCAGCTGAGTTCATTATCAATAAAGATAAGGGGTACTATTCTTTTACTGATGTAGTATTTGGAAAATAAATAATTGAAAGATTAAATGGACTCATACGAAGTTATAAATTACATAGCTAACTCAAAGAAGAAGACTCCTGTTAAAGTATATCTTCAAGGTACTTTGGATAAGATTGATTTTACAGGTTTAGATTTTTTCGGTAATAGCGAGTTTGGTATTCTCTTTTGTGAGTATGAAAGTTTTCAAAAATTATACGAAATAAATAGATCATTCATATTAAAATATAGAACGGACGTTGATAGGAGGAATTCTGCAATTCCCTTAGCAGACTTAACAAAGTATAATGCGAGAATTGAACCCGGTGCTGTTATTAGAGATTTAGTAGAAATTGGCGACAATTGCGTTATCATGATGGGCTCGGTATTAAATATTGGCGCTGTAATAGGGGAGAAGACGATGATTGATATGAATGTAGTTGTCGGGGGAAGAGCGATAGTAGGTAAAAATTGTCATATAGGTGCCGGAACTGTTTTGGCAGGTGTAATAGAGCCGCCAAGTGCAGAGCCGGTAATTGTTGAGGATGATGTTTTAATCGGCGCTAATGCAGTTGTACTGGAAGGTGTACGAATTGGAAAGGGATCAGTAATCGCGGCAGGATCAGTAGTTGTTAAAAACGTGGAGCCATTTTCTGTTATGGTTGGAGTGCCGGCAAAGATGATTAAAAAGGTTGATGAGAAAACAAAAAGTAAGACTCAGCTTATAGATGATTTGAGGAAACTGTGACCGGAATTTTATTGTGAGCATTGTAGTTCAAAAATATGGCGGCAGCAGCGTAGCGGATGCTGATAAAATTAAGTCAATTGCAAAGAAGGTCTATGATGTTAAAAAATCAGGCAATGATGTTGTAGTTGTTGTATCAGCTATGGGGAAGACTACAGATTCGCTAATAGAATTGGCGAAATCAATTTCTAGTAATCCTCAGAAGCGCGAAATGGATATGCTGCTAAGTACAGGTGAGAGAATAACAATGTCGTTGGTATGTATTGCATTGAATGAATTAGGTATTGAATCAATATCATTGACGGGTTCGCAAGCAGGAATCATTACAAACGACCGTCATAACGATGCAAGAGTAATTGAAGTTCGTCCTTTTCGAGTGCTAGATGAATTAGCGAATGATAAAGTTGTAGTTGTCGGCGGATTCCAGGGAGTAAGTTATAAGAGAGACATTACTACACTTGGCAGAGGCGGGTCAGACACATCGGCGGTGGCACTTGCAGCAGCCTTAAATGCAGAAAGATGTGAAATTTACTCAGACGTTGATGGTGTTTATTCATCGGATCCTTCGGCAATAAGTGAAGCGCTTCATTTGCCAGAACTTTCATACGAAATTATGCAGGAAATGAGTGAAGCAGGCGCGAAAGTGTTAAACGCTCAAGCAGTACAGTTTGCAAAGGAAGCTAAGATTGCTATTTACGCGAGAAAGTCTTCCGGCGGAGAAAAGGAAACGATTGTTAGGCTAATGCCGGCAGGCTTATCCAAAGGTGTTAAAGCAGTTGTTCATGAAAATGATTTAATTAGGTTGATTTTTACAGGCAGCAAAAACCAAAAGAATATTTATGAGTTTTTGAAACTGGCTGAAAAAGCACAATATAAAATAAAAGAATTAAACTATGCAACGTCCAGTAAAAAGGAAGGTTTAGGTAAAGCTTCAATAATAATTTCAGGGAAAAATATACTTGACAGTAAAGCATTTGAGTATGAATTAAGCAATAATGTCGGCGACGAAGTTTTAATCGAAAATGGATTAGGTGCTGTTTCTTTGATAGGCGATGGAATCAACAGTGATAATAAAATTATTATAGAATCATTAAATTTGTTAGTGGAAAGCAAAATAGAGGTGCTTGGAATTTCCACCACTTCATTCCGGATTACCTTTTTGTTATTAGGTAATTCGGTAAAAGATTGCACAAGAGTTTGTCACAAAAAATGGATAGAAGATATTTCGTAAACTAAAGAATAAAAACAAGACTGTTATAGAGAAATGAAAAATATTATAGTTCAAAAATACGGAGGTAGTTCAGTAGCTGATTCTGAAAAGCTGAAAAAGGTTGCTGAGAAAATCGCTAAGAGGATTAAGCAGCAGTTTAAGCTTGTTGTAGTTGTTTCGGCAATGGGAAAGACTACTGATAATTTAATTAAGCTTTCAAAGGAGATTTCGATTAATCCTGCTCCAAGAGAATTAGATATGCTGCTAACTACGGGAGAACAGGTATCTGCATCATTGCTTGCGATTGCTTTAAACGATATTGGAGTGAAGTGTAAATCACTTAATGCATTTCAGGCAGAGATATTGACGACCGGAGATTTTAATCAAGCGAGGATTAAAAACTTAAAAGTTAAGAAGATCAAGGATCTTCTTAAAGACGATGATGCAGTTATAATAACTGGGTTTCAGGGAATAACTGAAGAGGGTGAGATAACAACATTGGGGAGAGGCGGGTCTGACACCTCTGCTGTAGCACTTGCAGCAGCCATGAGCGCGAAATGCGAAATTTATAGTGATGTAGCCGGTATATTCACGACCGATCCGAGGATACACCCTGGAGCTAAGAAATTAAAATACATTACCTATGACGAGATGCTAGAAATGTCCAGTTTAGGCGCCAAAGTTCTGCATAGCAGATCGGTAGAAATTGCTAAGAAATTTGGTATAACAATTTATTGTGGTTCTACTTTTTCAGAAGAGGAAGGAAGTTACGTTATGAAAAAAAATATTGAGCAGCCGGTTGTTTCCGGATTAAGTGTTATGGATAATCAAACACAAGTTACATTATCAAATCTTCCGCTTGATTATACACTTGTTCATCAGATTTTTGAAAAGGTGGCAAAGGAAGGGTTGAATGTTGATATGATATCTATCATTAGTAATGGGGGATTAAACATTTCCTTTACTGTAATAGAAGATAAAAAGGCTCATATTTCCAAAGCGCTATCGCAGATTCTAAAAGGGATGAAAGACTTGAATATTAATTATAACTCCGGATACTCGAAAATTTCAATTGTAGGAATAGGTATGAAATCGAGCAGCGGTGTTGCGGCAAAATATTTCAAGGCACTTGCCGGGATTCCGGTTAAACTTGTAACAACATCAGAGATTAAAATTTCCTGTTTAGTTGAAGAAAAATATAAAGAAAAAGCTGTTAAGGCTTTGATTAATACTTTTGAGCTTTAATTTTTATCATAGGTGAAGTTATTTCTCCACAAGAATTAAGACATATATTACATCAGAATCCGGAATTATCTTTTCATGAATTTGAAACGACGAATCTTCTTAGGAAGTCGATTGAAGAATTAAAAGATAGTTCTAAACTAAAAATTCATTCTCCATATCGAACCGGGCTGTTAGTTGAGTATAAAGTAAATAATTCCGGTTACTTTCTATTTAGAGCAGATATTGATGCACTGCCGATAAAAGAAGAAAATCAAATTGAATTTTGTTCTAAGAATAATTTTATGCACGCCTGCGGACATGACGTTCACACTTCAATTCTTTATAGTTTTTTGAATTATGTTTTAGAAAATAAAATTAAACAAAATATTCTTTTCCTTTTCCAGCCTGCCGAAGAAAGCGGAGGCGGGGCGATGGAGTTTTTTAAGACGGGGATATTCAACCAGTTCACAGTTACTAAGGCTTTTGCTTTGCATGTAACGGATGAATATGCTAAAGGTACAATTGCAAGCACAAAGGGAGTGCTGTTTGCATCTTCACTTGAAGTTAATATAAGTTTTCAAGGTGTAAGTGCACATGTTGCCTTTCCTCAGGAAGGGAAGAATGCTTTTAATGCTTTAAGACTATTTCTAGATTCTGTAGAAAAAATTCCAAGGGATATTTCAGAGCCTTTTGTTTTTGGAGCCGGGAGAATTGATGCAGGCGAAATTAGAAATATTATTCCTGGGCAAGCAAAACTAGAGGGGACGATTCGTGGTTTGTCAAATGAGATGGCTCAAAAATTTTATGGAAGTCTAATAAATATACTTGAAGGAATTCAAACGATAACAGGAGTGAAATACAGTTGTGAAAAGGGTGCTAGTTACCCTGAAGTCATCGTTAATGAAGAAGTATATGATCAGCTTACCCCTGAACTTTCAAAAGAATTTAATTTTATTGATTGCGGCTATAAAATGACCGGAGAGGATTTTGGGTATATTTCGCATCAATATCCATCATTTATGTTTTGGCTGGGGACATCAAACGGAGTGAAGTTTGGGCTTCACAATCCAAGATTTCTGCCGGATGATTCTGTAATTGAGATGGGTAAAAAAGCTTTTGTAGCAATTCTAAAATCTATTATGTGATTATTCGTTAGTTAATAGCTCACAGCCTGAAGGGATCTCAGGTTTGACAAGTAAAACTTCCTCTTTAAGCAAAGCTACCTTTCCCGGTTCCATTCCCTTTTTCTTAATTACATATTTTTTAAATGTATAAGATACAGGGGCAGTACCTGAGGTTTTTGATTTACTGTAAAATGCTGCTAAGGAGGCTGCTTTTTTCAAAATACTTTTAGGCATTCCTTCTTTTGAACTCTGAACTCTCAATACAACATGAGAGCCGGACACACTTCTTGCATGGAACCAATAATCATTTTGTTTTGCAAATTTTACAGTTAACAGGTCGTTGCTAGCGCTATCTTTCCCGACGAAAACATTATATTTGCCTTCAATTAGAAAGTGCTTAAATTTATTTCTGATATCATCATGATCATCGCTCGATTCCTTCCCGGATAATTTTAATTCTTTCATAAGCATTTTCAGTTCATCTATAGTTTTTGACTTATTAAATCGTTCTTCAATGATTTTTAGTTTATCAAAGTTTGCTTTGAAAAATTTAATATTTTCTTTTGCAAGTTCAAACTTAATTCTTTCGCTTTTAGCTTTCTCAAAATAGTAGTCTACATTTTGTTTAGGAGAAAGGGTCTTTATTAATTTAATCTTAATCAAAAGATTATTTTTATAAACATCCTCTAGTTCAATAAACTCCATACCCTTTTTCATTACTGAAATATTTATCAGCAATAGATTACCTATCCTATTATATTCTTCTTCTTTAGATTCCGATGATATTATTGACCGAGCATTATTCAGTTTTTCGGAAGTTCTTTCAAATTCTTTTGACAAATACTTTGAAATGGTCTTTTGAATATCATGATAATCATCGTGGGTAAATTTGAATTGAAGAAAATAATTAAGTGCAGCTGCGACAGAATCAAATTCTTTACGTTTTGTGAAATCATTGTGGAATGAATTAATGGTTAATTCTGCATTACCAGAGGGCATATTACTAGTGTTACCATTAAAACAAACATCTAATTTATTTTCTAAAGCCTCTTCAATTACATTTTCTAAAATTATGAAATCTACTAAACCTTTGACTAAACTGGCACGTTTCTTTGCTTCGTTTATTATTTCTTTACCCAAGAATGGGAATCGATTCTTTGCTTCAACGAAATAATCGTTTTGATATTCAAAATTAAGTTCCGGTATATTTTTATTTGAAATAAAATTTGTATTACTAATCTCCTTCACAATTTCAGTTGTATATGAGTCTGTTTGTTTTTTAAAGAATTCAGCCCGGTTGTATTTATCTATAATAATTACATTTGAATATTTACCTCTAATAAAAAAATAAATAGAGGAATCTTCAAGATGAATCCTTATTATTCTATCCGAAGCAGAGATTTCGAAGGAAACAATATTTGCAGGAATATAGTTTGAGAAGAAATCGATAGTATTTCTTTTAGCTCTCGAATAATTATCGCGTATGGTTATGAATTCAAAGTGAGAAGAGGTTGAGATTTCGATAAATTTACTTTTGATTCCGTTTGATAATTCAAATAGAAGTTTCTCTTTTTCTTGGGTAAATGCGGAGATTATCCGGTATCCTTTAAGTGAAGCATTAGCTTCAAGGACAAAGCGGTTTAATATGAAATAATTTCTGAACATTTAATACAAACATAGTTGAAATAAAAATCCCCACCATACTTAATAAAAGTAATAGTGGGGAAATTATTAATAAGTATTATGCAACTCCGTGCATCATCTTTAGCAATATCTTATAAAGTACAAAGAGTATAATAGAAGCTACTGCTGCCATAACAACAAAAATCATAAAGAATGAGGGCAAATCTTTCACTGCATAACCAAGGAGGTAATGAATTGATGTTGTACCATTTTGGTTAATAGGATAAAGAGTACTTAATTGTCCGGCTAGCCAATCTGCGGCTGCATTAGCCAGAAACCAGACTCCCATCAGCATAGACGAAAATCTGATCGGAGACAGTTTTGTAACCATTGAAAGTCCTATTGGAGACAAGCTTAATTCACCAAAAGTGTGAAGAGTATATGCAGCAGTTAACCAGAGGGGGCTAACTAAAACACCTTGCTGAGCTATACCTCCACCTATTACCATTACTACATAGCCAAGTGCAAGAATCATTAATCCCATTGACATTTTAAGCGGTGAAGAAGGTTCCATATTCCTTTTGCCCAGACCTGTCCACATAAAAGCAAAAAGAGGTGCGGCAATAAAAATTATTATTGGATTTATTGATTGGAAAAAACTTGCAGGGATAACATAGTTGCCAAGCCATCCGACAACGCGGTTGGTCTGAGATTCGGCAAAAAATGTAAGAGAAACGCCGGCTTGTTCATAAGCAGCCCAGAAAAAGATCACAAAGAAAGACAGTATGAAAATAACGGCTATTCTTTGTTTTTCTATTTTCGTTAAAGGCTCATCCTTTACATAATCAGCGCTTTTTTTATCTCTTTTGGTAGGTATCATTCCAACAGGTTTACCATCCGGAGTGACAAGGTTTTTATCTTTGCCGAAGTAAAAAATAATTAATCCGAGTATCATTCCAATGCCCGCTGACAAGAAACCCCACTTAAAGTCAGCAGGATTGCCAGTATCTCCGAGTCCGCCGCAAATTAATGGGGCTAAAAATGCGCCTAAGTTTATGCCCATATAAAAGATGGTAAATGCGGAATCTCTTTTATGAATTTCTTCTTCAGGGTAAAGGCTTCCGACCATAGTAGATATATTTGGTTTGAAGAAACCGTTTCCTACGATAAGGAGAGTCAAACCTAAAATGAAGAAAATTTCTGCAAAGCCATGGTTTGTAAATACCTGTCCGCTAAAGGCAAGAGCGAATTGTCCGAGAGCCATTAAAGCTCCACCGACAAAAATTGATTTTCTATTTCCCCAGTATCTATCTGCTACATAACCTCCAATAAGAGGAGTAAGGTAAACAAGTCCGGTATAATATCCATAAACCGAAGAAGTAAGCTCATGATTATACATAAGTGCTTTGATCATGAAAAGGGCAAGAATCGCTCTATTACCGTAGTAACTAAAGCGTTCCCACATTTCAGTGAAGAATAGGACGTAAAGTCCTTTAGGATGCTGCTTAAACATTAAGAAACCTCTTAATAATTATTGGTTAACAATCAGTGGGCTCAAAAATATATCATTATTATTTATTTTCATAATGGAAATATTTCTTCAAATGATGCCGGCACTAAATAATTTCTAGCAGCATGTTCAAATGTAAAGGATATTATATCCTAGCTTAAAGTAAATGCTGCAAATAATTTGTACAATAAGAGGAGTTGAAGTATTTTTCAACATCCATATGAAGGAATCCTTGTGATAGGTAATTATTATTATAATTAAATTATCGATTGGTATAAAAATAGAATTAAAAAATATATAATTGAGCTTGCATGAAAATTCTAATTGCTCCAAATAGTTTTAAGGAATGTGCGGATTCAGTCTCAATTGCGAATCTATTTTTAAATAATTTAAGAAGTCAAAAAAGAGTCACTTTGATTTCTAAACCTATCTCGGACGGGGGAGACGGGTTCTTAACTGTTTGTATTAAGAACTTCGGATTGGATATAATCTCCTATAAAGTTCCTTTACCTTTTGGCAGAAGGTTAATCGATTGTGAGGTTGGTTATAGCAAAAGTGATAAGAAAATATTTATTGAGTCTGCTAATTGTGTCGGATTAAAATTAATTCCAAGCAACAAGAGGCATCCTCTTTTAATAAATTCAAGAGCAATGGGAATTTTATTACAAAATATTATTTCCGATATAAAGGCGGGGAAAATATTTGTTGATAAAGTAATAATCGGCATCGGCGGTACCGGAACCAATGATATGGGGATTGGTATGCTTTCCGAATTTGGATTAAAGCTTATTGATTCAAAAGGTATAAAGATCATACCTATTCCTGGATATTTTGGTTTAGTGAAAGAAATGGTTTGGGAAGAAATAAATTTACCTTTTCAAATTGATATAATTTCAGATGTGAACAATCATCTGCTAGGAGCTTTTGGTGCTTCGAAAACTTTTGGAAGGCAAAAAGGTTTAACCGGAAATGAAATTAAAATAGCCGAGAAAGGCTTTTCTAATATTATTAAAATAATTGGAAAACAAAGATTATCTACAATTCCCAAATTTATTTCAGGTGCCGGCGGAGGTTTGGCTGCCGGATTTCAAATATTTATGAATTCAAATATAATTTATTCAGATAAGTTTATTTCAAGTAATCTAGGAATAAAAAAAGGTACCGGGTATTCTGCCGTAATTACAGCCGAAGGTTTGTTTGATAAACAGAGCTTTATGAATAAAGCCACAGGCACAATCATAAGAAGATTTGCTGAGACAGGTACAAAGATATTTCTAGTCTGCGGTATTTTGGATAAAACGATAAAAGGTGAACTGCCGGGAAATGCATATCCAGTTGAACTATCAAAATATTTCAAGAGTAAGAGTGATTCTATAAAATATTATAAAGAGGGAATCAGACTGGCATGTGAAGAAATAAAAAGTGTATTAAAATATTGAATATATATATTAAATCCAGTCTAATAGTGATCAATCTACAATAAACTGTAATTCTGACAGAAGTTGGCAACCCTTCTTAAGTCAAATTGGTATCATTTTATTATAAAATAGAAATTGTTATTTTACCTTTGAATCTTTTCTAATTATTCTTCGCGGAAGGTATTTTGTCGATGAAAAAGGAATTATTGATTTTCGGTGCAGGAGGAGCATTGGGGAAAGTGGCTTCGGAAGTATTTATTAAAAAGGATTACGATAAAATATTTCTATTTGGCTCTAAAGCAGAAGTTAAAAGCAAAAACAAGCAAGTTGAAACAGTAAATGTTAACAACTTAAGTTTGGAAGCGAACGTTGTCGATGCTTTTAAGTCGGTCACGCCGGGAAAAGATAAAATCTTTTTTCTTTTTAACACAATCGGAGGTTATTCCGGCGGGAAAAATATATGGGAAACAGAATTAAATGATTTTGAAAATATGTTCAAATTGAATTTAATGACAAGTTTTTTAATTGCTAAACATTTTTCTCTTTTAGTTAAGAATTCAGCTGCCGGTTCGATTTTAATTACTGCTGCCCTTACGGGCATAAACCCAGATGCCAAAAAGGCGGCATACGGTGCATCAAAAGCAGCTTTAATTCATCTTGTAAAAACATTAGCTTTGGAAGGTAAAGAAATTAGGTTAACTGCAAATGCTATTGCACCTTTTGTTATTGACACTCCGGCAAACCGCAAGTGGATGAAAGGCAATTATGATGGTTTTGTTAAACCTGCAGAAATCGGTGAGTTAGTTAATGGAATATTCAATAATTTTAATTTCATTAACGGAAATATAATTCAGCTTGCTGATAGATTTAGTGTTGAGTAAAAATAATTTTTAATTTAGGAGATAAGATGAGCTTAAAAGAGAAAATAAATGAAGACTTAAAAAATGCTATGAAATCAGGCGATAAGATACGGCTTGAAACAATCCGTTCAATACGCGCTTTGATTTTAGAATTTGAGAAAAGCGGAATCGGCAAGGAATTAAATACCGAAGAAGAAATAAAAATGCTAAGTACCGCAGCAAAAAAAAGGAAAGATTCTATTGAACAGTTTAGAAACGGCGGCAGAGAAGAACTAGCAAAAAAGGAAGAATCCGAATTAAAAATACTACAGGAATATCTTCCGAAGCAATTATCTGATGAGGAAATCCAGTCAGAGATCAGAATAATTGCCGAATCATTAGGTGCAAAAACAAAGGATGATTTTCCAAAGCTTATGCCTCAAGTAATGAAGAGCATGAAGGGAAAAGCAGACGGGAAAATTGTTAAAGCAGCAGTTGAAAAATATTTGGGGATAAATTGAATCTACTTGATTATATTATCATAGCTATTGCCTTAATCGGCTTTATACTTGGATTTAAGGACGGATTTATTCGTAAAGTAATAGGATTTATAGGATTTTGTCTTGCTATTTATCTTGCAGCAAAATTTTCGGTCAGCTTTGGAAAAATTGTTGAAAATATTTCAGGTATAGAGCTATACCTGTCCGAGATTATCGCTGGTATATTAATATTTATTGTAGTTATGGCTCTTACATCATTAATTAAAAGAATAATACATCCTTTTGATAAGGTAAATGGATTAGTAAACCAAATTGTAGGCGGGGCTATAGGAACAATCCAAATTATGTTTTTCTTGAGCGCAGTATTTTTCCTTTTGAATATTTTTAATGCTCCTTCCAAGAGTTCAATTAAAGGCTCTATCTTTTACCATAGAGTTTTTAATATTATTCCTGATACTATCAATTATCTGAATAATTACACACCCGAAACAAAAAAGATATTCAAAGACTATTTCAATGAAAAAGATTCCGTAAAATGATATCAACTTCTGCCTTAGAAAAGTTAGAATTTCAAAAAGTCCTTCAATATATCTCCAGATATTGCATTACGGAAAATGGGAAGAAAAATGTATCCCATCTAATTCCAACAGAAAATATTTCTCAAGCTACTGCTGAGGGAAACTTAGTAACTGAAGCTAAGGAAATTTTAATTAAAAACATTCAGCCCCCAATCGAATACATAACCGATTTAAACGAATCATTATCTCAAAGCAATATTGAAGGTGCTCTGATAGAAAGCAAGAAGATATTAGAAATTTTACATCTAGCTATTATTTCAAGAAACCTAAGTGCTTATTTAAAAAGTAATTCTGAAACATCACCTGAACTATCAAAATTATCGAATTGGCTTTTCACCGATAAACTTTTTGAGTATTCGATTAAAAAAATTATTAATGAAAACGGTGAGGTTAATGATAATGCAAGCGTAAAACTTTCCGAACTTAGAAACGAAATTCGCAGGACAAACGATGAGCTAATCAAATCAGTAAACCGGATCATAAAATCATTAAAAGAGAAAGAAATTGTAAGGGAAGATTACCTTACTTTGAGGGATGGAAGAATTGTGATACCGGTTAAGGCTGAACATAAAAGGCATATCAGAGGATTCATCCATTCTGAATCTTCTACCGGTCAAACTGTTTATATTGAGCCTGAGGAAACTTTAGAGTTGAATAATGAAATCGTTTCTCTATCCTTTGCAGAAAGAAGGGAAATTGAAAGACTTTTAAGAGAGCTTACAAAGCGTATAGGGGAAGTGTCCAAAGAATTGAAGACTTCGCTTGAAAATATTTCCTATATTGATACTGTTTTTGCCAGAGCTCACTATTCAATAGAAGTTATGGGAGCATTTCCGCAATTAGATAATAATAAGGAATTTAAGATAATAGAAGCCCGTCATCCGCTACTTCTAAAAAAATATAGTAAAGAAAAAACAGTACCGTTAAATGTTTCTGTAGCTGATAAGAAAGTTATACTAATTACCGGACCAAATGCAGGTGGAAAGACAGTTGTCTTAAAAAGCGTTGGTCTTTTAGTATTACTTGTGCAAACAGGGATTCATATTCCGTGCAGTCCGGATTCAAATTTTCATTTCTTCAAAAATGTTTTGCTTGATATCGGTGATCAACAATCTATTGAGGATGATCTTTCAACGTTTAGTTCCCATCTTTCTAACATAAATGAGATATTGCGAACAGCGGACAAAGACACTTTGGTACTATTAGATGAGGTAGGTACGGGCACAGATCCAGCAGAAGGGTCAGCATTAGCATCAGCAACATTAATTTGTTTAAGAGACAAGAACGCAATCGTTTTTGCAACTACACATCATGGCAATCTTAAACTCATTGCAAACGACCTTGAAGGATTTGAAAACGCGGCTATGGAATTTGATACTGAGAATTTGAAACCGACCTATTTATTTAAGCAAGGGATTCCGGGATCAAGCTACGCTTTTGAAGTTGCGAAAAGAATAGGGTTGGAAGAATCATTTATTAGTCTTGCCGCGGAATACCTTGATCCGGATAAGCACAAAGTTGAAGAATTTCTCGTAGATATAGAGACGAAGTCCAGAAAACTTGAAGAAAAGCTAAAAAAAATAGATATTGAAAATAGTCGTCTAAGCGGACTTACAAAGTTATATAAAGAGAACATTGACAAGCTCAATAAGGATAAGAAACAGATTCTAAGAGATTCTAAGCAGGAAGCAGATATTTATTTAAAGGATGTTAACCGGCAAATAGAAAAGGTTATTAAAGAATTAAAAGAAACAAATGCAAAGCAGGAATCTATAAAGGCAACACAGAATCTTGTCAAGGACTTGAAGGAAAAAAATAAAAAACTATTTGTAGATGATATTGATTTGAATCCAGAAAGTTATAATTTTGAAGTAGGTAATATTGTAAATATAAAGGATACTCAGACTTTAGGCGAGATTATAGATTTTTCACATGATAAAAAGAAAGCTATAATAAAAGTTGGATCTATTAAAATTCAGGCAGCACTTGCAAACTTAATCATAGCTAAAAAGGATAACAGAAAGACTGAGAATTTTGACTCATATAGTTACAAATCTGAGCAGGCAAATATTAGATTGGATATAAGAGGCGAACGTTCTGATGCAGCCGAGTTTGAGGTAATAAAATTTATAGATAATGCATATTCTTCCGGATTAGAAAGAATAGAGATTCTGCACGGGAAAGGCACCGGAGCTTTGAAAAAAACAGTTATTGAAATATTAAAGCATCACGAAAGAGTAAAAAAATATTATTTTGCTCCAATAGAATTCGGTGGCGAAGGAATAACAATAGCTGAATTAAGCTAATTTTTAATAATTTCGGGAATACAATTAAGGTCAATTTTGTTTAATAAAATTTTAATTGCCAATCGGGGTGAAATTGCAGTTCGAATTATCCGTGCTTGCAAGGAATTAGGCATTAAATCAGCTGCAATATATTCAGCTGCAGATAAAACATCTCTTCATACAAGACTAGCAGACGAAGCGTATTTGATAGGTGAGTCTATTGTTTCGGAATCTTACCTTAATAAAAATAAAATCATTGATTTAGCCAAAAAGATTAAAGCGGACGCAATTCATCCAGGTTATGGTTTTTTTTCTGAAAATGCTGACTTTATAAAATCAGTTGAGATTGCAGGAATCGAATTTATTGGTCCATCATCTAATTCGGTGAAAATGATGGGGAGTAAAACCGAAGCAAGAAAGATAATGAATTTCCATGGCGTACCGATAGTACCAGGTACAACTCAGCCGATTGTTTCATTAGAGGAGGGAATTAAATCAGCGATAGAAATCGGATTTCCGGTGCTGCTAAAAGCAGTAAGCGGCGGCGGCGGTAAAGGAATGAGAAAGATTTCTTCAGTTGACGAATTTGAAAATGCTTATGAAGCTACACAAAGAGAAGCATTAAAGGCTTTTGGTAATGCCGACATTTATATTGAGAAATTTATTGAACACCCTAAACATATTGAAGTTCAAATTATAGGTGATAAACACGGTAATTACGTTCATTTATTTGAAAGAGAATGTTCTGTACAGAGAAGGCATCAGAAAATAATTGAAGAGGCACCTTCTTCGTTTATTGATTCAAAAACAAGGAATAAAATTACTGAAGCAGCAATTAATGCAGCAAAAGCATGTAATTATTTTAATGCTGGCACAATTGAAATGTTAATGGACAAGAACCATAATTTCTATTTTCTCGAAATGAATACTAGGCTGCAGGTTGAACATCCGGTAACTGAATTAATATCCGGAATAGATTTAGTCAAAGAACAAATTAGTATTGCTGCCGGAGAAAAACTTTCTTTTAGCCAAAAGGATTTAAAGATTAATGGGCATGCGATAGAGTGTAGAATTTATGCTGAAGATCCTGTTAATAATTTTCTCCCGTCGACAGGCGTTTTGAATGAATATACCCAACCCAATGGACCAGGGGTAAGGATAGACGGTGGGTTTGATGCCGGCTCAGAGATTACAATTTATTATGATCCGTTGATTGCTAAAGTAATTTGCTGGTCTAATGATAGAGCAGGTGCAATAAGCCGGATTAATAGAGCACTTTCAGAATTTCACATATCAGGAATAATAACTAATATACTATTTCTGCAAAGTATTTTAAGGCATAAGAAATTTGTGGATGGGACATTCGACATTAACTTTATAGAATCTGAACTGAATTCACTTTTATCATTTGAAAATCAAATAGATAATAAGGATTTAACAGATGCAGCAATAGTATTTACCGCGCTTATAAAAAACAGCGGGTACTCAAATAATAATGGACATAACCCTAGCTTAAAAACAAATAACAAATGGACAGACTTAAGCTATGAATGAGATTATCGTTACGTTAGGTGATCAAAAAAGGGAAGTAAAGATTTTAAGTGAATCCGTTGTAATGCTTGACGGGAAAGAAAATGAATATGATTTAATAATTCTTGATTCAAATTCATACTTAATTAAGTTTAAAAAAAAGGTTTATAAGGTTTCAGTTAGCAGGTTGGAGAACAATAAATTTTCAATAATGATCGATGGTTTTGTATTTGAAACAATAGCAAGAACCGGGTTAGAAGAAAAAGCTAGTGCAATTATTGGGCTGAGAACGCATATTAAACATAAAACAGATGTAAAAGCACCGATGCCGGGGATGATATTAAAAATATTAAGAACTCAAGGTGAGAAGATATCACAAGGAGAAACAGTAGTCATATTAGAAGCAATGAAAATGGAGAATGACTTACGATCACCTTCAACGGGAACAATTAAAGATGTTTTTGTACATTCAGGTGATAAGGTAGAAAAAGGGGCAATGTTATTTTCAATAGAGTAGAATTTGGGCGTTTTTAAATAATTAATATATGTTCAATTAACAAAATATCAAGGAGGTATCGTGAAAGTAACAGTAATTACTTTCGTAATTTTTGCCACCATAGGACTACAATCAGTTTTTGCGGGTGGATTTCAGCTTAACGAGCAAAACGCAAGAGCAATGGCAATGGGCGGCGCATTTACCGCAGTATCGAATGATCCTTCAGCAATTTATTTCAACGCTGCCGGGTTAACACAACTTAGCGGAATCAACATTATGCTTGGTACTACATTGATAGCACCTACTTTTTCATTTAGAGGCGTTAGCCCGTCAATTCATGAATACGATGCAGCTAAACAAACTTTTTTCCCTACACACTTCTTTGCCTCTTATAATTATAATAAAGATTTAGCATTTGGTCTTGGATTCGATAGCCCTTTCGGTCTTGCTTCCAAATGGGATCCAGATTGGGTGGGAAAATATTTAGCCATTGAAACTAAGTTGCAGACATTTACGATTTCTCCTGTCGTGGCTTATAATGTACTTGATAATCTTTCAGTTAGCGCAGGACTTGTATATAGTTTTGCTACGGTAACTATCTCTCAAAAATCTCCGCAGACTCCGTTTACAGGCGATGCTTTTACAACATTAACCGGAAAGGATAATTCTGCTTGGGGATATAGTTTAGGAGCCATGTACAAACCAATTGATGGATTATCAATCGGCGTGTCTTTTCACAGTCAAGTCAAATATCATTTTAAGGGAACAGCATCGACAATTGGCGCTGCACAACTCGCTTCACAGCTACCAAACGGTAATATTTCAGCAAATTTAACTACACCGATTAATTTAGCATTTGGAGTCGCCTATCAGGTTCTACCTCAATTATTATTATCAGCTGACTATCAATATGTAGGATGGTCAAGTTATGATAGCTTAACAGTTGATTTTTCATCACCAAATATGGTAAAATCTTCTCCGCGTCTTTATGATAATTCTTTTATCCTCCGCTTCGGAGCAGAATATGGGTTAACCCAAGACCTTAAAGTGCGCGCAGGTATTTATTATGACAAGGACCCGGTAAAAGCTCAATACTTAAATCCTTCTTTACCGGATGCAGACCGTCTCGGGTTTAGTTTCGGTCTCGGTTATAAACTAATGAATAATTTCAATATTGACGCTGCTTACTTGTTTATTAGAGGAAAGCAGATGACAATTACTAATTCTCTAGAGAATTATGCTGCTGGAATTTCTCCGTTTAATGGAACTTACAATACAGCCGCTAATTTAGTGTCATTAACACTATCATATAGTTTATAATTTAGAAAAGGATAAATGAAAATGAAAAAGACTTTAAATTTAATTTTTACAGCGCTGCTTTCTGTAATAATATTTGCAGGCTGTCAGGATAGAACAGATTTGACTGCTCCTAGCGCACAAAGTCCTAAGAGCGGAACTGCTGACTTCACCAGATACGTGTCAATCGGCAATAGCATTACTGCAGGTTATCAGTCCGGTGCACTTTTCGAAAGCGGACAAATTTACGCTTACGGAAATTTAATAGCGAAACAAACCGGAACTTCATTCGAAGAGCCACTTATAAGTGATCCTGGAATAGGTGGAAGAATGAAAGTTGCTTCTGTTAGTCCTTTCGCAATATCCGTTGACCCTAGTTCGGGAACACCTCTCTATTTAACCTATCCGGCACCATATAATAACTTGGGAGTCCCAGGGGCATTAGTTTATGATGTGTTAAATGCTACTAGTGGTACGACCTGCGCTTCATATGTATTTGGAAATCCCGCTACCCGGAGTTCAAATCCATTTTTTGATATAATATTGCGCGGCCATGGTTCTCAATTTACACAAACAAAATTATTGCATCCAACTTTTATTACTATTTGGATTGGTGCAAATGATGTTTTAGGTTATGCTACAAGCGGAGGTTTTTCACCTTCAGCACCAACGCCAACCGCAACATTTCAATATTTGTATAATCAAATGGCTGATAGCATATCATCATTAGGCGCTAAAGTAGTTGTAGCAAATGTTCCCGATGTTACTTCAATTCCGTTTTTTAATACCGTCGGACCAATGATGGCTCTTGAAACGCCTTGGTCTACACTTAAATTACTTGGGATACCCGGATTAGTTTATGAACAACACGGTGAAATAATTGGAACAGGTGTTGCTGATTCTGCTTCTCTCTTAACAGGAAAGGTTTTGTTAACTCTTGAAGGAAGTAGTTATGCACCGTTATTAGGAAAATCAACCGGACAATTTTATCGTGATAATCATTACCCGATATTACCTCCAGGAATTGATACGACAAAAGCATTCGGATTTAGTCCTCAAAACCCCTGGCCAGATGCTTTAATCCTTGATGCTAGTGAAATGCAGACGGCTGAGAACTCTACTAACGATTTCAATAATGCAATTAGCGCAATTGCTGCTGCACATAATTGGGGTGTAGTAGATATTCATACCATATTCAATCAAATGCGTGCAAATGATTTTGCAGGCGGAACAAACTATGACGGAATCAATTTTACAACAACGTATGTAACCGGAGGCTTGTTTACACTCGATGGAGTACATCCTACTGCGCAAGCACAGGGTATAATTGCAAATGCTTTCTTACAAGTAATAAACTCAAAATTTGGTGCAAGTTATCCAATGCTTAACGTTGCAACACTTCCAAACAGCTTGATTTTAGCTAAGAGGAGCGCATTGTTAAGTCAATATCCTTATTTTGAAAATGGTGCATTTAAACATTTATTGTTTTAATTAAATCTATAGGGATGGCATAAAAGCCATCCCTTTTTTGTTTCATTTCAATTCTAATAATTTGTTCTTATTTTTGATATATTATTTTTATAACCTGGAAGGCAGATCATGAAAAGGATTATTAGCTCACTATCGACTTTGATTTTATTTTCATTGTTAGTTTCGGCATGCTCAAGCACTCAGCAGACCACACAGACCAAAACAGAGCCAAAAGATTCTCTTTATGTATTTGATAAAGTTCCGGTTGACACAACGAAGCCGGTAGAGCTCTCTAAAGAAGAAACACCCCCTCAAGAATCACAAAATAGTCAGAATGTTCAAAATATTCAAACCCCATATTATCTTGTCCAAATTGGCGCATTTTCAACTAAAGACAGAGCGCAAGAGTTTGTAGATAAGACTCAGTCGCTTTTAAATCAGAAAGTTAATATAACTTTGAATCCTGATGTAAATTTATTTGTTGTTAGACTCGCAAAAGTTTACCCAACTCATGATCAAGCTGAAACAGTGAAAAATGAATTAAGACAGCAAGAAGCTTTCAAAGACGCTTGGGTTGTTACTGTAAATAAATAGAAATAATTAGTTTTGAAATTGCAGCTCTAGCGAGTTAAGCAATAAGTATCTACTATATTGTCGTTTATATTTTATTATTTTTATCTAAATTTCTCCAAGAACCAGCAAGGAATGAGGCAGATATATTTTGCCAAACACTAAATATTGCACACGGAAAAGCGGCGATAGAGGAAAAATATTTTACTGCTTGTGCGACGCTTAGCCCCGAGTTCTGCATTCTGACTTCTATGGCTATTGTTCTGCTAGTTTTAATATGATATTTAAATACTTTTGGAATAAAATAACCTAATAGATACCCTAAACTACTTACAAGTATAACGCTCAACAAGGTGGCAAGATTAACCTTAAATAGCATAGCTTTATTTAATGCTACTATAATTGATACTATTACTAAAATAGCAAGAGTTGATATAAGAGGGAAGATGGATCCTACTTTATCCTGATTTTTAGAGAATATTGAATTAACTGCCGTACCGATTAAAACCGGGAATAAAACAATTTGTAAAATACTTATCATTATATCCCAAAATGGAACCGGGACAATTTGGTGTAAGAATAAATAGGAAAAGGCTGGAGTGGCAATTACTGCAAAAAGCGTATTTGTTGTTGTAAGCATTACCGACAAAGCAACGTCTGCATTGCCAAGATAACACATCACATTCGAGGCGGTTCCGCCGGGGCTGCATCCGACTAATACAGTGCCTGCTATAAGCTGAGGGGTTAATCGAAAGGATTTAGCTATAAAGAACGCAGAAAAAGGCATTATCAAGTATTGAAGAAACACACCGAAAACGATAACCCCAGGAAGTTTCAACACAGCTTTAAAATTTTCCCAATTCAAGGTCATTCCCATACCAAACATAACCGGCTTAAGCAGAGGAACTATGTCAGATTTGAAGACTAAAAATATTTCTGGAAATAAATATGCAGCTAGAGCAAAGAGCACAGCCCAAATTGGGAAGAATCTTGAAGTTCTTTCAATCAATAAGAAGCTCTATTGAAATAGAAGCATTAAACTCACAGAAAATGCATTTACGCTTTTTTCACCAGAATTTTTCCCTACGAGATTAAAGACATTATATTTAGCGCTTAAATCAAAATCTACCGGCGGTATTGTTATCTCAGCTCCAATACCAATCCCTCCGCCTAAGCGACTAAGAGTCGGTGAATCCAAAGTTGCTCCACTAGGTGCTTCTATTTCTAGTTTCCCAAAATTATTTTCCGAAATATTTAATGCCACATAAGGGCGCATAAATGGGAAAGGCAGAGCAAAATATTCAGCCTCGGCACCTATTGAAAAAATACTTAAAGATGTCTGATAACCTGTATAATCACCTGATCCTGTGCCTTTTAGAATACCGTAATTAATAAAAGCGACCGGAGTTATTGGAAATAATGGCAGATTGAATTTTGCTTCAACGCCAAATTGATAATTATTTTTTAATCCATACGCATCTACATTCCCATTTGTTAATGAAATATTGTTCGTATAATAATTTGGCGACTGCAGCGAAAGTAATCCTCCACCTACTCCAATTTTAAGAAGTTGTGCATCAGCACTTTGAATAAACAATAACATGAACAAAAAGAGTATCACAGAGATATATTTCATATTTATCCTTTTTCATCAATTATTAAATTACCAGGTGAAAAGATAAACTTTTTCCAATCAAATTATCAATAGGAAATTTTGTATATGATATAGAAATTAAAGGAACTTTTCGATATAATTATCGTCTCATCAGTAGTTAGGCGAGCTTTGGTATCTATTTGTAATTTAGTTGTTTAGGGCACAATTAAAATTAGTACAGGATATTATAATTACAATTGAAATAATACTTTGTTAATAATGAAAGCAAAAAGCGAGAGCCTTTATAGATAACCAGAGATTTAGTTAAATTTACAAATTGAATTTTGTTAAGCAATTTAAAATACATTATTGTATACTTGAGAAAAGAAATGAAAAAAACATATCAGATAATATTATTTGTTATTTTATCTTTTATAACTTTAAAAGCGCAAACAACAGCAGATAACTACACTGAAGCTATGAGTGCATATAATTCCAGACAATACGCCATAGCAAATAGGATGTTTCAGAAATTTTTTGCTGAACACCACCTAACTGACGAATTATACTCTACTGCAAAATACTATTCTGCAAACGCCCTTCTAAAAATTGGAGAAAAAAATGCTGCCGCTGCAGGTTTTGAATATTTGGTAAATTATTTTAAATGGTCAAATTTTAGAGATAAGGCGTTATTTAAGCTTGGATTAATTTATTTTGATTTAGGACAGTATTCGCAAAGCATGGCGAGGCTCAAAACACTTATTAGTGATTATCCATCAAGCAATTATGCGGGGCAGTCCTATTATTGGATCGGAGAGGACTATTCAAAACAAAATAATTTAGAAGATGCAATTACTTTTTTAAAAGAGGCAATCAAAAACAATCCTAATAATAAATATATTGACTATTCGATATACACATTAGCAAATATTTATGAAAAGACTGGAGATTATAATAGTGCAATAAAATATTACGACAATCTTTTGTCTTACCATAGTGACAGCCCGCTTGCAAACGCAGCGCACATTAGAATAGGTATTTGCTATTTCAAGGTTAAGGATTATGATTCCGCCACGCTTGAATTAAATAACCCGGTTATTAAAAGCCTTCCTGCTAATGAGTATTCTGAAGATCTTTATTTACTAGCAAACTCATATTACCGGCTAGAGGAGTACCCGCAAGCTGAAAGAGCGTATATCGAAATAATAGAAAAATATCCTGAATACAAGGACTTACGCAGTGCTAAATATGGTTTGGCATGGTGTTACTTCCAGCAAAAACATTACGAGCATGCTTACAAGATGTTCAACTCTATTTCTGATGGGAATGATAGCATTGCTGTACGGTCTTTTTATTGGAAGGCCGAGTCGGAAAGATATGCTGGCAGAGAAAAAGAAGCATATGATTTATATAAGGAATTTGCGAGCAGGTTCCCAAATAATCCATTAACTAATCATGTTATGTTCCAACTTGGCGGAATATATTTTAATGAAAGGAATTATGACTTAGCTGAGAAATACTTAAAAGCTTCTTCTGCTGATTCCGATAGTTCGATAAAATCCAAATCACTTATGTTACTAGGCGAAATTGATTTAGAAAAAAGACATTTTGAAACTGCTAATGGATATTTTGAAGAAGCTATGAAAGTCCCTTCCGTATCTGCAGGGTTAATTAATAGATCGTTATTAGGATTGGGAGCATCAGAATTTTTTCAGCATAACTATAAAGCTGCTATAATAAATTTAAATGAAGTCAGCTCACGCGATCCCAACTTTGAGAGAAATAAAGTTAATTTTTATCTTGCGGAAAGTTTCTATGCAATAGGGAAGTATAAAGAAGCTTTGAGCAGATATGATAAGGTCAACTTTGATGATCCAGAAGTTGGGAATCTTGCATTATACGGTAAAGCTTATTGTTATTTTAATTTGAAGGAATTCGATGAAGCGGCTAAATCATTTTCGGAGTATGTAACAAAATATCCTGAAAGTCCTAGAATTCTTGATGCCCGGATTAGACTAGCCAGCAGCTATTACGGCAGTAAGAATTTTACAGCTTCAAGTAAAGTATACAAGGAAATGTTTAGGAGTGATAAGCGAGCATTTGATAATCCCTTCTCTTATTATCAATATGCCCAAGCTTTATATAAAGCAAATAAAACAACTGATGCAATAAATGAATTCCAAAGCCTTCAAGAAAAGTTTCCTGGTTCAGAATATGCTGACAAATCGCTATATGTAATTGGCTGGATTTATTTTCAACAAGGAAATTATCCGCAGGCTATAATTAGTTATAGAAATGCGATATCCAAATATCCTAATTCATCGCTTGCTCCTGTCTTGTATTATTCAATCGGAGATTCCTACTATAACCTGGCAGAGTACGATTCTGCAATTATAAATTATCAAGCTGTGATGACGAACTTTCCCTCTTCTCCCCACGTGTTTGACGCAATTAACGGAATCCAATATTGCTATGTTGCCGAAAACCATCCTGAAAAGGCGATTAGCCTTATCGATTCATTTATTGATGCAAACCCCGGCACACCATCAGCCGATCAAATATATTTTAAGAAAGGTGATATTTATTATAGTATCCAGGATTACAAAGATGCAGGGTTGAGTTATAAAGAATTTATTGCAAATTATCCTAATAGTAAATTAGTCCCGCAAGCATATTATTGGGTAGGAAAGAGTGCCGAGAATTTAGGTCAAAATCAGGACGCACTGTTTTATTTCCAACGAGTCTTTGAATCCTATCCAAATAGCGAATCGGCACCTGCTGCTGTTATTGAGATGGGTAATATTTATAATTCAATGAAAGATTATAATGCAGCTATTGAATTATTTGATAAGGCGCTTACAACCCTGCCAGATAAACTTCGCTTTCCTGAAATCTTATTTATGAAAGGGATGACATTATCAAATAATAATGACGTTGGATCAGCAGCACAGGTATTTAATACTATAATCCAAGAATATGGGCAGAGTGTATTTGCTGATAAATCAAAACTTGAATTAGGTATTATTGATATGGTTGCAAAAGACTATACGGACGCAAATACGTATCTGCAAGACCTGGCACAATCAAGAACTGACGAGATCGGCGCGGAAGCACAGTTTTATTTAGGCGAAATTCTTTACGAACAAAATAATTACCAAGATGCTATATCTGCCTTTGTCACCGTAGGAACTGTTTTTCAAGCTTATGATCAATGGGTAACTAAATCAAATTTAAGGTTAGGGGACTGCTATGCCAAATTAAAAGATTACAGAAAGGCAAAAGAAATCTATCGTTCAGTCTTTATAAATCATCATAGCGATGTATTTGGAACTGAAGCGAGATTAAAACTAAGGAAATTGAGATGATTAAGAAAATTATTGTAATTCTTGTTTTTAGTTGTATTTCGCTGTTTGCTCAAGACGGGCAAAAACAAAATCCCGGCGTACAATTACCCGATTTTGTAATTACGGGGAAAGACATTATTTCTGTTGAAAATGCAAAAAAGATTCCACCTCCGTTCATATCAACTTTATCCGAGCAATTTTTCAAACCTGTGTTTTCACCTGAAAATTTGCACATTAAAGATATTGATATACCTATTAAAGGTTCTTTAATTAAATTAGATTCACTGAATTATTATAATGGGAGAGTAGACGCTGGTATGGGCTTATATTCATTACCCACTGCAGATATAAGTTACGCTCAGCCTTTTGCTAACGGTATGCTTGAAGGTTATGCCTCTGTGTTAAATCAGCGCGCTTATGTTACAAATAGTGATAGGTATAGTTTTAACGGCGGGGCGAGTCTTTTCCTTTTTGTAAGAGATGACAGCAAACTATTACCGGGAACTCATTTCAAATTCGGCGGCAATTATTCCACCTATTATTATAAATTCTATGCCTCGGATAATCCATTCATTAAAAGAAACCTAGACATTGGTAAAGCATCTCTTAAAATAGAAAACCTGACTAGCAAGTATGTAATTTTTAGCGGCAAAATTGATGATAAATTAGTTTCGCTGCAAAATGAGAATTTTTCAGAAAACCTTATGAACATTGATGGCTATGCTAAATTTGGTTTTCCTACATTTTATCTAAACGTAGATGCGAATTTTAAGAAACAATTTCTGACGAATGATACATATAATAATCAAAGCAGTTTTTTCATGATGGCTAGGCCATCAGCAGAATTGAATATCACAAATCTCTTAAAAGCTTCTTTTGGGTTTTATTTTTCTCAGGTAAGCGGAAATAATTTTTTCTCGCCATACGCTTCGGCTGCATTAAACCTCGGCAACGGAATATCACTTTTCGGAGATTTTTCTCCAAATACTGATTTCTTAACCTCAGAATATTTCCTTACTCAAAATCCTTATTATAATCCTCAAAGCTTCTCAAGTTTGTTTGTGAAAAATAATTATGCTCTAAATGCTTATATTAAATACGAATACTATACTTTATTCGAACTTGACGGAGGCATCAAATATCTATCAACAGAAAATTTACCATATTTTTCAGACATAAATTTACCAGGCATTTTTAATATTCTTACTTCAAATGCAAAGAGCTATTCTGCCTTTGTTAATATTCTTTTCCATCTTGGTCCCTATGGTGAATTTTACGGCACTACAGAAGTAAACAGTACAAAAGATACTTCCGGGAAATTTGTCCCATATTTCCCGCAATTGAAGACATCTTTAAATTATCGGTATTTCTTTTCTTCAGGGTTAGATGCTGGAATCAATTTAATTTACAATGCAGGTAGCTACGCGGATATACAAAATAGATCGGAATTGAACCCTTATTTCAATTTAGGGCTAAATTTTTCGTATCAGTTAGAGCCTGATTTCTTATTGACTCTCAAATTTTCTAATCTATTTAATCATAAAAATTATATATGGAATGGATATCAGGAACTTCCTCTTAATGTCGTTGGCGGAATAAGATATCAATTTTAATGAGTATAAATTTAAATTGAATAATTCATTTTAAATTTCATTAAATTATAAGTACTAATAATTAATTTTCTATTATGACCAAAGCAGAACTTATAAGGAAGCTTGCAAAAAGATCCGGCATACCTGATTCGGAAGCAAAAATATTCTTCGAGATATTTTTAAGGGATGCTTCGGAGAACTTGAAGCTAGGCGAAGCTATTAAATTGAAGAACTTTGGTTATTTCCAATTTAAGAGAGGAATGATCAAGAACATTCATTCTGCCCATAAAACAGAAAATAACTTAGCTTATGCAGACTTGATGGTTTTTACACCTCTCAAAGAAGATGAAGAAAGTGAAGATAATTTAATATTTAATATCCCATCTTTGCGAGATGAAGAATTTCATTATGTCGACTTGTTTTTCAGTTTAAGTATTGGAAAGCCAGTTATCCCTCTAAAAGGAGCTGCAAGTGCCGAATTCTTTATACCGCCAACCGGAATTGAATTAAAAAAACTTATCCATTCTCGGGTTGAAAAACTTCTGCTTGACGTTGAGATTATTGATAAACACGTTAAAGGTAGCGAATTTTTATTGATAGATGCGAGCAAAGGTGAATTAGAACAATTTGAGTTTAATTGGGAAAGTGTTTATTCTGAAAATAAAGAATATCCGGTATTAAATAAATCTATAGAAAAACATGGTTATCCGGTAGATGATTCTGAACTTGAACATGTAGATTGGGACTTCGGTGAAAATTTATCTAAAGAAATTGAAGAAGAAGTTTTATTAGATACTAATAAAGATAGTGATAATCTTACTAGTTACGAGTCTGACAGTTCGACGGGAATAGAGTGGAACTTCGGAATACCAGTTTCAAGAAATACGGGAATACAAGGCGAGGAATTTGAAGAGGTTGAATCTTTAAGATCGACATTGAGCAGGGGATTTACTAATGAATTCGACAACGATAAGAAAATCAACGAGGACTATCTTTCTACTAAGGAATTTGAAGAAAATGTTATTAAAGAGTTAGACAATTTTGATAGAGTGAAAGCCGTTACATCAGAGTTAAAAGAATCCCCTAAAAGCTTAGGTATAACACAATCTGAACTCAATCTTTCCTGGAATTTTGGCGAGCCTAACCCAGAAGTAAATGATGAAAATAGTAAAGAGAATGATAAGGATAATCTCCTAAGTGAAGTAAATGAACTTAATAGTGACAAGATAAGAAGTTACGAGACTCCCGCTGTCAATAATGGGAGTAACTCTGTAAAGAATGATAAAATATTGGCTGATAGTGAGGTTACTATACCCATTCCGGGTGCTGATATTTCGATGAAAAAGGAATATCCTAAGGGAGACAAAGATGCGGGGCCAAAAATTAGAAAGAGAACTTCAATTGTATTTACGATTGCGCTATCCGTTATTATATTAATGGCGTTCTTTTTATATGCAATACTAAATAAGTATAATATTATTTCTATTTTTAGTCCAAATGGGAGGGTTAGTGCTGTTGGAAGAAGCTATGGTAAACCTATTGTTATCAAGCGTGACTACCAGGTGCCGGTAAATTACCCTTATGCCAAAAAGGATATAACTGCTGATTTGGCTAATCAAGGAATTGATCCTTCTACGATAGCAGATAATAAGCCTCAAACAGATTCTAACGCGCAACCTGATAAGAATAATCTATCGAATCTTCTTAATACTCCAAAGCAAAAGGCAAATTTATCTTCCGGTGTTATAGCACCAAAGAAACAAAATAGGTTAAATGATAATATTGTACTGTCAGCAGGTTATTTTTCTGTGCAGATATCTTCTTGGAAGTCAAAGTCATCTGCGGTAGATGAAGTTGAAAAATTTAAAGAGAAAGGTTATCAGGCAAGTTATCAGAAAGTTGAGATCCCCGGAAAAGGTATTTGGTATCGCGTTATAGTAGGTGGTTTCAAATCAGCGGCTGCTGCAAAAGAGTTTTTAGTAAATAACAAATAACATCATAAAAGTTTTTTTGATATGGTCTATAATTCAGTAAAGAATGTTTCGGTATCTGTTTCAATATTTGCTCATATTGTTATAATAGCGTTACTGCTTACAATAAAATTGACTGTCTCATATCCACCTGAAAAATACGTTGAGTTGTCGTTCGGGCAATCCGGTTTACCAGGTTCTTCAGGAGCAGTAGGCGACCAGGTTAACAACAATGATCAGCAAATTCAGCAAGCCTCCCAAAGTGATTCTAAAAACAAGTCTGTAGATCTTAAGTCCACTGAAATTCCTAAGGTTAAGAATCTATCGAATGAGGATTTAATATCCGAATCAGTAAAAAAGGACCAGAAGGGGAAGAGCGATAAAAACGCTGATAAGAAGTCAACTAACTCAGATTTCAATTCTTTAGGTATGGGTAATAAAACCGGAGGAAACGGTAGTTTTGGCTACGACATTGATTGGGGAGGAAAAGGACAAAGGAAGATTTATAGCTATAATATACCCCCTTACCCCGAAGGAGTGAATAAAGAAATAGATATTCGCCTTAAATTTACAATACTTCCGGACGGTACTGTCGGGACGATAATACCATTGATAAAGGCAGACACAAGACTTGAAAACTCTGCTATAAACGCCTTAAGGCAGTGGAGGTTTGAGTCATTAGACCCGTCTCAAAAACAAGTCCCTCAAATTGCAGTTATTGTTTTTCCATATCGTCTTCGCTAAAAACATCTCTGTAGTACATCTTATAGAAAAAGAACTCTGCTATAGATAGTATTGTTAGCGAAAATGCGTCACGGTCGAACATAATTCCTAAACCTTTCTGAGACATTAGTAATTTTGCAATGATCCCCGATATAGACCATCCTATAGTAAATAATAGACCTATAAGTCCAACGTTAATAAATGCGTCAGACAATTTCTCATCCTGCCATTTCTTTGTGAATATGACCAATATGAAAAGGAAGTGAGAGAAGAAGATAATTGCAGTAATCATTTTATTTTAGCAAAATTTAATGTTGAATACGTTTGTTCAAGAACGACATACCCAATAGGCTGCCGAATATTCCGAATATAAAATCTATGAATATATTTGTTATAAATATCATAAATGTATAGAGTGGAGAAAATCCGTTAGTTTGAATTTGCTTTGCCATAGAGCGAAGCATTGTAATTGTTTGGTCAAACAAAGGTCCTGTCAGACCATAGGTCTTCATGAGTGATTCTGTCTGCGGCAAAGCGGCAATATAGTCGTTAGAGTGGGATATAAATGTCATCAGTACATCAAAAAAGGTTGAGAAGAACGCTGCAAATATTCCTGTAAGGATTCCAAAAGCGAAAGCCTTTTTTAAGTCGATCGGCGGAAGCGATTTATTAACCTTAATATCTAAAAATAGTGACATGAAAGCGGCGAGCGGGACAATCAGGCAACAACCAATATTTTTTATTCCGGGTACTATAGTTAATACGGCGGCTCCGAATCCGCACACGAGTGACGGTAGAATTTTTTTAGTTTCCATTGTTCCTTATTGGCAAATTATTTTCAATAACATTCAAAATATAAACAAATGAAACAGAACCAAAAAATAGACCTGTTGCCATTGCGATATATTTGGAATAGTGATAGACCCCTGCGGTTGTTAATAGAACGTCTGCAAGAAGAATTATAAGAGAAAGAAGAAATATACTTACTCCTTTGATATCCTTAATATAAATGAAATTAGAGATTAAAGAGGCTGTTAATGCTCCAAGATATATCCCTGTGCAGCGAGCGCATACTAACAACTTCTCTCCGTTAATTGTAAAGGTTTTTGCACCTATCTGATGACATACAATAGAATATATCTTTTTAGTAAATGGGTATGTTAGTAATGCAAGGTTATTCGATTTATATATTAATGGGCTTAGGAAACCAAGGCACCATATTAGAATTAATAGGAATAGGGAAGTCCTTATGATACGTTTTGATGTCTTTGAATTAGATAAGATCATTGAGGTTTTTGATATATGTATATTTTAGTTGGAGTAAGGATATAAAGCTTATTATTAAAAATAAGGCTGCTTACTATATCTTTTACTTCATCATTACCGCTAAAGTTTATCTTTGTTAGTGATAACGGAGACGTAACAAGATCAGCATAATATATTTCTGATTGAGAGTTAACGGTGAGGTTGTCAAAAACTATTCTAATGCTTGAGAAATTATTCTCCTCTTTCAGTGTGTTTATGCCGTTGCCATATTGATCAAAGACGATGATTCTTTTTTTATCTACTACAAATATGTTTCCATTTTGGGCAATTGCTAAGCTTAATGGATCAGCCAGGGAATAAGCACCTGCGTCATAGCCGCCGAAGTTCTGAATGTAATTGCCAAATAGGTCGAATTTAATAATCCTTTTATTCTCTGAGTCAAGTATGTATAGATCACCCTGCAATGATACTGAGCAACCAAGAGGATAGCCAAAGCGCATACTTTTATTGTCATTGTTGTGAGTGTCAAGCAGCGAAACAAAGTTCAAATCCTTGTCAAATCTCTCTATCCTATTATTATTTTTATCTGATACGTAAACCGATAGGGGAGTAGCAAATACGTCAGTAGGGTTATCAAATAGTCCGTTGTCCCACCCATATCCGCCAGCATCTTTTAATACGTTGCCGAGTGTATCAATCTTGTAAACTTCATCAGTGTTTGAATCGGTAACATAGAGGATACCACCTGAAGTAATTGAAAATGAAGTAGCGTTCTTAAAATGCCCGATAGATGATACATATAAGTATCCTTGTGCGAACGTTAGTCCTAGGGAAAAGAAAACTAATGACAGAATAAAAACTGATAACCTTATTTGCTTGTACATTAAAATCGAGTTGTAATAGTAATATTATCTTTTAGTCTACATTCAAAAATACACTAAGAAGAACTAAAACAAAACATATTATACTACAACATTTGTCTTACCTCAATAGGGGGAAGCACATAATGAGGATAAATCTGAAAATTATATGAAAATTTTAGTTAGCATATGAAGAGTCTTTCATAAAATTTAGTATCGCGGATAAAATCTACCGTTACTATAGTAATGGCATAACTAAACCTTAAAGAGACTGTGTGAAAATTAATTTTCATAGAATAAATAGTAATATTTTTGAATAAGCTATTTTGGTCTCTTATAATTAAATATATTATGTTAATTGCGCCGCCAACAGCAAGCGGTAAGGCTGGTGTCTGGGCAATAAAAAACACTATATTTTAGAAACTACTTCATAATAATATTTGGAATAATCACTTTTTACATTAGAATTTTCATAATGCTTTAACGCTAGAGGTAAATGAAGTCCCAATTAGCCGGCTTTTTGGATTTGGTTTAAAATATCAAATGTAAAATATCATTAAAAATAAATACTACATGTTAACTAATATATATGCCATTAAGTAATTATATGATAATGTGTTATCAGATATCGTATGAGGTTAGAGATATACATTGTTAGGATTATGTTTGGATTGAATAGAAAAGCAAGGCTACTTATTAATTAGCCTTTTAGTATTTCTTATTAATAAGAAACTTAGAGTAGAAGTGAGGTTATATGCCTATAGTTATACTGCATATTTCTGACTTTTCGATATCAATTATATTTAAGGAAATTAGATAAACTTAGTGATTGAATATAAAGATATATTTTGTAAATTTGGAGACAGGTTTTATGTAATTTTTTGCCCTATAGTGTAATGGTAACACGGAGCACTCTGGATGCTTAATTTAAGGTTCGAGTCCTTATAGGGCAGCTAAGCAGTAATTATTAAGAATTTTATATTTCTCACATAGAAACAAAATGAAGTTAGTAAATTTAGTATATATATACTAAATTTAGATTCATCAACCGCTTATTTGGAATATAACGAACACTGAAGATTAAAAGATCCTTCTAAATGTCACACCATATATTTAATTGGCTAAAGTATTAATTCAGTAGTTTCGATAATTATCTATGGAATTATAATAAAAACGAATACATATTTATCTAGTCACTCCTAAAGTATTTCTAAATGTAAATTCCGTCAATTTAAGTTGCATACTTTTGCAATACTTTCGTAAGGCGGCATTCAGTAATAGAAAAAAACTATAATATGAATAAAGCAAGATCAAAAATATTTTACTTGAGATTTATAGCTGTAAATTACGTCATATTGATATTGTTTTTATTATCTAACAAAGCATGTGCAGAAGAGAGTCATAAGCAAAATTTTATTCCAATACGTGCTGCAAGGGCAGATACTAATAAAGATTATATCCCAGATCTACTAGATAAAACAGTAAGAGTTGCTGGAAGAGTAAGTTTTCCTTCGAAAAATTTAGATCCCCTTTATATGGAAGCCTATATTCAGGATTCGACCGGAGGAATATTTTTATATTCTCAAAAATATAAATACAATCTTGCATTAGGAGACAGCATACAAGCGACCGGGCATATTGGCCTGTATATGGGGCAAGTGGAATTAGATGATCCCATTGTCAAGATTATTAAATCTAACAATAAGGTGACTCCTCAGCCTATAAAGGTATCATTGAATAAATATAATGCTGAATCCTATGAAGGGAGACTAATAACTGTTGATGTAAGAGTAATAAACATAGTTGTGAATAACGGCGGGACATCGCTTTCAGTAGTTGAGCGTAAAGGAGGAGATTTTGTTATTTCGGTTTATGTTTCAAAATATTTTTTATATAATAAAATGTTGGCCGGAATTAAGATCGGAGATATCATTCAGGTTACAGGGGTTATGGGGAAGTATGATGCAGCCATTAAACCAGATTCCTATTATCAGATATATCCGCGATTCCCAGGGGATATATCGGAAGAAAAGAAAAAGTTTGTCTTCCCTGTAAAATATATAATTGCACTAGTTGGTATTATAATAATTATATCTTTATGGGTTATTTCTTTAAGGACCCAGGTAAAGAAGAGGACAAAAGGCCTGTCTGAATCTGAAGAAAAGTTCAGAATGCTTGCGGAAACAGTTCCATATCTAATAGTCATCTTTGACGAAAATAAATTCCTATATGCAAATCCTGCGACTGAAAGAATTACCGGTTATTCATTTGAGGAATTAGCAAATAGGAAATTCCCGGATATAATCCATCCTGATTATAAGAAGAATATAAAAGGAAGAATAGAATCAAATATTTCAGACGAAATGTATATTTCTTCTCATGAATTAAAAATAATTACAAAGAGCAATGCAATAAGATGGCTTGATTACTCAGGGGCGATGATAAAGTATAATGAGAAGAATGCTTTTATAGGCACAGCTTATGATATTACTGAGAAGCATAATATAATGATAGAACTAAAGAAGTTCTCTTATGCAATTGAACAAAGTCCTTTGTCAATAATAATAACAAATACAAAAGGTAATATCGAATACGTTAATCCTAAGTTTTCGGAAATATCGGGATACAATTTTGACGAAGTAGTCGGGCAGAATCCAAGGTTCTTAAAATCAGGTGAAACTCCTATAACAGTTTATAAAGAGCTATGGGATGCAATTACGTCAGGAAAAGAATGGCATGGCGAGTTCAAGGATAAGAAGAAAAATGGAGAGTTCTATTGGGAGTCTGTTTCTATATCCCCAGTTAAAAATGAGCAAGGGGAAATAACACATTATCTTGCAATTAAAGAGGACATCACTTTAAGAAAATATATCGAAAATGAATTAATTATTGCAAAAGATAAAGCTGAAGAAATGAATAGGATTAAATCAAGCTTTCTTGCAAATATGAGTCATGAGCTAAGAACACCGATGAACGGAATACTTGGCTTATCTGATCATCTAGAGCTTTCTTTAGAGGGTCAAGAGGAAAAAGAAATTGCTCACATGATTAACTCAAGCGGTAAGCGTCTAATGGAAACATTGAACCAGTTAATAGATTTAGCAAGAATTGAAGCTGAAAAACAAGTTATCTATTTAGAGCCGATATTAATCGCATCTAAAATAAATGATGTTATCAATTTGTACAGAATAAATGCACTTAAGAAAAATATAATTCTTAGTTTTAATGATGAATTTCAAGGTGCCACATTACTAATTGACGATTCTATAATGACTCAAGTGTTGAATAACTTAATTGATAACGCTATTAAATATACCGATAAGGGAAGCGTAACAGTTAGATTAAGGAAAAAGCTATTAGATGGAAACGCTTCGGTAGTTATAGAAATTATCGACACAGGTATAGGAATTCCCAAAGAATTATTGGATACAATTTTTGAGGAATTCAGACAAGCCAGCGAAGGGTGGGGTCGAAGATTTGAAGGAACAGGGCTTGGTTTAACATTAACCAAAAAGTTTGTTGGTTTAATGGGTGGAACAATTAGTGTCGAAAGCATATTTGGCGAGGGATCAATATTCACTATAGAATTCAAAGAATATTGTGATTCAAATACCAGTGCTGTATCGAATAATGAAACATATTTTCAAATAGATGAGAATATTAATAAACCATCACTGCCATTGGTTCTTTTAGTAGAAGACGATGAAACTACAAAACTAGTCACCAAACTATTCCTAAAAGATTTATGCAATATGGAATTTGCTGAAAGCGGCGAAAAGGCAATAGAGTTGGCTGAAAAGAACGAATATCAAGCAATCTTTATGGATATAAATATGAAAGGAATGGGGGGAGTAAAAGCTACTAAGATAATAAGAAAGAATAATAGAAGATTAAATACGCCGATTGTGGCATTTACAGCCTTTGCAATGAAAGGTGATAGGGAGAAATTTCTAGAGGAAGGATTCAATTATTATATTTCAAAGCCATTCACAAAAGAAGAATTGATAAAGCTTTTTAGATCTATTATGAGTGAAAATAAAGTAGGTTAGATAATCATTAAAAGTAGCAATCCATCTAACCTTTTATATACAATATCAGATACTAAAGATTTCAAATAATGACAATTCTAAATGTCTAATCATGGAATAAGTACTAGATTAGTAAGAGGGCATGTAAATATTTTTAATAATTAGTATCTAAATCACTATGACAAAAAATGTATAATAAGTTCAAAGAAAAGGGATTAATATTTGAATTATACCATTATACTCAAACATTCATACAATTCAATAATATTTAGGCAACTGTATTCTTCATAACTCTTATAAACCAGCCGAGTCCAATGGTACATAGAATTATAAATAAGGCAAAGGAAATAATGACAGTACTCTCGCCAAACATTCCATCGCTTAATAAACGGGATGCATTTACTGCATAAGTAAAGGGGTTAAGAATTGCAATATTCTGAAGTATCTTCGGCGCAAAGCTTAAGGGAAGCATAATACCAGATAATAAAAAGAGCGGAAGGACAAAGAAGTTAATTACACTAGCAAGCATACCGCCATCTTTTACGAGTAATGCAGCCGAATATGAAATCGAGGATAAAAATATTCCCATTAGTAGAATGAGTAGCATTAGAAAAATCATCCCTATTAAATTAGGAGTAAAACCAAAGAATAAAGAAACCAAACAAATAATTATACTTTGGATTAGTAAAACGGCAACGCTTTGAAGGACAAATCCAAGAGCGAGAGACAGCCTATTTACCGGAGTAACTCTAAGTCTTTCAATAAAGCCTGAATCAAGCAGATCGAGAATACCAAATCCTGCATAAGAAGAATTAAACATTGCGGTCATGACAATAAGTCCAGGCACAAAGAAACGTGATGTTGATTCAGGAGGGAAGCCAGGAGCAGAAGCAATGCCTTTTAAGAAAGGCATGAATAAAAGAAGGTAAACTACAGGTTCAAACAGACCAAAAAAGATCCAGTATGGATTTCGGATCAAGATTCTAATCTCTTCTTTGAAGATAATGTATGTATCTAAGAAAAACTTTTTCATTGTACATCTTTTTTATGTATGGTTTCAGATTCAATTAATTTTCTACCAGTAAGTTTAAGGAATACATCATCAAGAGTAGGTCTCGATAGACTTGCAGTTTGAATATAAAGGTTATTCTTATGAAGTAAACTCATCACTACGGGTAATGTTCTATCGCCTTCATCAACGTAAAGGTGGAGCATTGTGTCTACAGGCTGAATTTCCTTTGTGAATAATTGACCGGAAAGAATTTCTAAAGCTGATTGTTGAGCATTTTTGTTTTCAAAAGTGAGTGTAATAATATCTCCAGCAATAATGTCTCGTTTAAGCTGGGCAGGATTATCAAGAGCAACGATCTTTCCCAGGTTAATAATAGCAACGCGATGGCACAGAGCGTCAGCTTCCTCAAGATAATGAGTAGTGAGAATTATTGTCGTACCGTTAGAATTAAGTTTTTTCACCTCATTCCAGACATGACTTCGGCTTTGTGGGTCTAGTCCGGTAGTTGGCTCGTCGAGGAATAAAATTTTAGGTTTATGAATTATACCAGTGGCAAGATCAAAAAGTCTTTTTTGTCCTCCTGAATATGTTTTTGCTTTTCTATACGCAAAAGATTTTAAGTCCAGCATATCAATCAACTCATCAGCATGCTTTTCAGAATCTCTTATGCTCATACCATATAAGCGAGCTTGAAGGATAAGGTTTTCTTTTCCAGTTGAGCGAAGCTCTAGTCCTCCTTTTTGACTAACATAGCCGATGTTATTTCTTATTTCATTTTGATACTCTAGAAGGTTATAATTAAGTATTGAGACATTTCCGCTTGAGGGGGAAATTAGCGTACATAGAATTCTCATAGTCGTCGTCTTACCGGCGCCATTAGGACCGAGAAGACCAAATATTTCATTTTCATTAACTGAGAAATCTATCCCGCTTACGGCTTCAACTGATTTGGATTTTCTTTTCCCGTTGCTGGAATAAACCTTTTTTAGATGTTCAACTGATATTACAGAATTATTATTCATGCCAAAGTAAAATTATTTGTTATGTGAAATTACAATTGATTTGTCTTCTAAAAAAGAACAGGATGATGATTGCCGTATGATTATGGCAGAGTGTATGGTTCTTGGGCGAAAGTAAGAGTCTATACAATGTGAGTTATTAGTTTGTTATACTATGGCGAAAATGAAACGTAATTATTAGTAAAGTATTAGGCAAATTTATCTAATTCGATTCTTTAATTATTAAGGAGAGTAGTATTATTCACACGATGATTTGAAGAAGAAAATAATTTACTTCGAACGAGGGCTGTCATGTTACTTAGTGAGGCTGCCTTAATAAATGTAGATAAATTCAAATTTGGTTTTCCACAAGTATATATATCCTGCCATTCCGGATTAAATTTATTCTTAAAGTTATAGAGCCCCAAATAATTATATGCAAACTTTAGTCTTCGACCTGTAAAATTTATTAGAAATTCTTTTGACAATTTTGGGCTATCATAAATTATATAAGGAACTTCACCAAGGCTCCATGATTCAAAACCTTCTTGTTTTAGCTTATCAAAGATTGAATATATCAAAACTTCCATAGTGCCTTTAGTAGCATTTCGTGACCTTAAGATAAGATCTGTGATGACCTTATTACTGTTAATCGTACGAACTGTTATTGCACCAAGCCAAGTATTGTATTTGTCTACAAACACAAACAGTTTATTCGAAGGAAGAAGCACATCATTATATAAATATTTTAACTGAGGTTCATTAGCATGCGTGCATTTTAGCTTAAATTCTTCCAGTGTTTCTGCAACGTTGGTAGAGTAAGGATATTCAATAATATTTCCGTGCCTAAGGCCGATTTTAATAATGTCTTTTAATGATTTATTGCTGAAATGAGGATAATCAAATTTCAATATTGCTTCTTTGCCGGTTTTCATTATTTCAAAATTATTCTTTTTAAGGAAGGGAATTAGTGAAGAATTGCAGCCGGTCATAAAAATAGGAATATTATTAAAAAATATTTCATTATATGAATTTAGAGTTTCGACATCATATTTAACCTGAGGATTATTTATCCAAATAAGGTTTTTATTCTTCTTGTGGGAATAACTTATTCCAATTTTATCTTTCCTAAAAAATATCTTGCCATTATTTTTTAGGATAAATGCTTCAATGTTTTCAACTATCGATAATTGATAAGAGATAGACTTAGAATAGGGTAAAATTTCAAGAGCACTTTTCACGTTAAATTCTTTATGACATTTTAATATAGATCAATATAGCGAACAAGAGATATAGTGGTTATGATAATGGACACCCTCTGCATCATTTGGTATTATTTGTTATTTTAAATGTGATAATATTTTAATGTAATCATAAAATGCGGCATAGATGATTAAAATAAGATATTATGTTTATGAAGGAACTCATAAATATTAGATTTAGAAAAGAAAAGGAGTTTATAGTGATTAATAAATCGGAAATTAGGAATAATTATAAAAAGGCTTTAACGACCATGGGAGTATACCAGGTAAGAAATTTAGTGAATGGTAAAATATTTGTAGGTAGTAGTAAAAACATACCGGCAAGGATTAATCGTCACAAATTCGAACTGAGGTATGGAAGCGAAAACGTTGCGGAATTGCAAGATGATTATAACAAATATGGAGAGGATAAATTCATTTATGAAATCATAGATGAGTTAAAGCCAAAAGAAGATACTGAATATAATTATACTGAAGATGTGAAGGTATTAGAAGAACTTTGGATTGAAAAGCTTCAGCCATTTGAAGAAAAAGGATACAATATTAGAAAGTAATCATCATTCAAGCTAAACTGATTCCAATCAAATTATTCGCAGAAAATATTGCTAAATGTTTCGACAGCAAAGATGATTGGGCATGCGGTCACATAGGAAGAAAAATTCAGCACAAATCATATAAAATTCTTAGCAGTAATATTAATAAAACAAATAGGGTGAGTAATCAATATTGATTTCAGTTATCTGTCCAACATACAACGAAGCCAACTCAATTAGGGATATTATTGACTTTTTTATTAGCTCAAAGCATTTAGAAAAAGAACTATTGATAATAGACGGAAATTCTACGGATAATACTAGAGCTATTGTAAAAGAATACTTAATCAAAAACAATAACATTTATTTAATAGACAACCCTGAAAAGTATGTCTCATTCGCAATGAACAGGGGGATACAAGCGGCTAAAGGCGATATCATAGTCAGGCTAGATGCACATTCAATTTATTCAGCAGACTATTTTGAGAATATCCTTGATACCTTTAAATATACAAATGCGGATATTGTAGGAGGACCTTATCTAACTTATTTTCGGAATGATTTTCAAAAGGCAGTTGCGAAGGCTATTTCCAGTTCATTTGGAATTGGGAATAGTAAAGCTCATAATCCAAATTATAAGGGGTATGTTGACAGCGTCCCTTATGGTGCATTCAAGAAGAAAATATTTGATGAGATAGGGTTATTTGACGAGCAATTAATCAGGAACCAGGATGACGAATTTAACTATAGAGCCAATAGTATGGGTAAAAAGGTCTTTCTAAATCCTGCTATTAAATTCTGGTATTGTCCGCGCCATAGTATTTGGGGGTTGTTCAAGCAATATTTCCAATATGGTTATTATAAGCCTTTAGTGCTTAAAAAAGTAAAATCAGGAATTAAGTTGCGTCATTTAATTCCTGCATTATTTGTTTTATATGTGTTATCACTTCCACTTATTAAAATTAATAACTTTATATTTATTCCACTCATTATATATTTATTTGCATTGATCTTCAACTCATTGATTACACATGGAAAAATAAAAGTAAAATTATTTACCTTAATAGTTTACCCCACAATACATTTATCATACGGACTAGGATTTTTAATCGGCTTAAATACTTTATTAATAGGGAGTATTAAAAATGGTCTAACTAGAATCAAAGCTAATTATCTGGAAATAAACATATATAATCTCAATTGAACTTTACATTTCATAATAAAAAATTCCTTTCGCAATTATCACAGTGAATAATTAATTCAGGAATAATATATACTCCAGTATTACTTAGCTAAATTATTCCTTTGTTATCAAGAAAGAGAAAGAATATTAGTAAATGTTTTTCGATTTTGAGAATAAAGCCATATTTTATTAGCGAAGAAGTACTAAGGTATAAACTTTATTATTTACTTTTTCACCGGTATGAAATTATGGCTATAGGACTTGCCAAAATTGAATGTTCTTGCAATGATTATAATTTCTATTAGCTGTAAAAATTTAATATGTATAAAACAAATTAAAATGACTCGGCATTATATTTGTTTATCATAAAATGTCATTATTCGTACAACATTTATAATATTAATATTAATCATACTAAGGGGAATAAGGGGATAAATTATGAATGAATACATACCATTCCATAAACCAATGATTACAGAAGATGAAGTAAGGGAAACGGCAGATACGATTCGTTCCGGCTGGTGGACTATGGGACCTAAAGTAATTAGGTTTGAAAAAAAATTCAGTGACTACATAGGTTCCAAATATTCAGTATCGGCAAATTCATGGACATCCGCTGCTCACCTTGCGCTTGAGGCCATCGGATTAAAAAAAGATGACGAAGTTATAGTCCCATCGTTCACCTTTACAGCGACAGCGGGGATAGTGTGTTACTTTGGAGCAACCCCAGTTATTGTAGACGTACAAAAAGATACTTGCAACATAGACCCGGCGAAAATTGAAGCAGCTATTACAAACAAAACAAAAGCAATAATTCCAGTGCATTATGGGGGTAATCCATGTGATATGGATGAGATACTTGAATTAGCAAAGAGATATAACCTTAGGGTAATTGAGGATGCAGCACATGCGCTGCCAGCCTCTTACAAAGGCAGAAAGATAGGGACTATAGGCAACGTTACCTGCTTTAGTTTTTATGTTACAAAAACGTTGGCTGCGGGCGAGGGGGGCATGCTTTGCACAAATGATGAAGAAATATCTGAGAGAAGTACATTAATGAGGCTTCATGGAATAAATAAAGATTCCTGGAAGCGATATTCAGATGAAGGCGCATGGTATTATGAAGTCGTTGCGCCAGGCTATAAATATAATTTTGATGACATTCATGCCTCGTTAGGCTTAGCACAATTATCGAAAATTGACTATATGCTTCAAAGGAGAAAAAATATATATCATAAATATAATTCTGCATTTGATAAGAATGAGCTTATTAGTACTTACAATTTGAAAAACGATAGAACCTCCGCACATCACCTTTATCCTATACTATTGGACATAGATAACTTAAGAATAAATCGAGCTCAATTCATAGAAGAATTAAAAGCTCAAGGAATTATTGCTAGTGTTCATTTTATTCCCCTTTATAGGCATACATTCTATCAAAAGAATTTCCATCTGGAAAACAGCAAATACTCTGTTTCCGAATATATTTATCCTAGAATAATAACCCTTCCAATTTGGCCTATGATGAGCGATGAGCAAATCGAAAGAGTTGCTGATGCAGTGAATTTAATAACAAAAAAATATAAAAAATAAATAGTCCTCAATTATATATAAAAAGATAAATGTATTTTATTGTAAAAAGATTGCTTGACATTTTAATTCCTATAATAGTGATAACTCTATTGCTCCCACTATTCCTGTTTATCTCATTTGCAATTCTAATTACTTCAGGATTACCCGTATTCTATTTGCAGGAAAGAGTAGGGAAGGATTGGAAAGGATTTAAGATAATAAAGTTTAGGACAATGATAAATAATGCTGATAAAATGGATTATAACATATCAATATTAAAGGATGAGAGGATTACATACTTCGGGAAATATCTAAGGAAATATAAACTTGACGAACTTCCTCAACTTTTTAATGTTCTCGTCGGAGATATGAGCCTGGTAGGTCCCCGCCCTGAGTTATTAAGATTTGTTAACTTCTATCGACAAGAATATTCTGAGATTCTTAAAATTAAACCGGGTATTTCAGACTATGCTTCTATAATGTTTATTAATGAATCAAAAATACTGATTGATTCCAATGATCCTGAATCTTTTTATGTTAAAGAAATACTCCCGCAAAAATTAGAGTTGTGCATGAAATATTTGCAGGAAATGAGCTTGGAAATTGACATTAAAATACTATTTAAGACGGCAAGGGGAATTCTTTATGATGTTACAAAATGCTGATAATATATGTCCATTTATTAAAATAAAAAATGTTGCATCAATCCATTTGAGCTTTGGTGATCTGACAATTGTCATCAGTTCAGGCATACTCTTTATAATTATTTTAGTATTTGATTCAAGGATAAGTAGCCTATTATTTAGTTTTACTCTGATAACTGATTTTAGTTTAACGTTTGTATTGTTTTCATTATTCAGGCTATCATTTGATTTGAATTATGAATATAAGCTGCCAGATAGTCCTACGGATTACTTTAAGGATACAATAAGCTAATAAAATAACTATGGCAAACGATGTGTATAAAGAACCAATAGTAGAAGGTACAATGGCGTTCGATATAAGGGATCTTATTAGTAATCAGTCATTATTGATTAATAAATCAAATTTAGGCAATTCGATAGAAAATAAATCAATATTGATAACAGGTGCTTCTGGATCTATTGGCTCAGAAATAGCTCGACAAGTCGCTAGTTATAAACCACGCCGAATAGGGATACTTGATATAAATGAAAGTGATCTTGTTAAGCTAGAGATTGAACTTAGCTTAAAAATTGATAACAATAAAATCAGTATGTATCTATGTGATATATCAGATCTTGCAAAAGTTGAAAGAGTAATTGAGGATTTTGACCCTGAAATTATATTTCATGCAGCGGCTTATAAACATATACCTGTGTTGGAACAGTATCCTGAAGAAGCAGTACGCGTAAATGTTATAGGAACATATAATATTGCAGAAACTGCAAAGAACTTTGAAGTAGAAAAAGTTATTCTAATTTCAACAGATAAAGCAGTTAATCCAATTAGCATTCTTGGAGCCTCCAAACGAATTGCAGAATATATTGTTTCAGGAATTGGTCTATCATCTAAATCAAAATTTATAGTGGTGCGCTTTGGTAATGTAATAGACAGTCGCGGCAGTGCTATTTCTGTTTTTATAGAGCAATTGAAAAATGGAGGGCCTATTACAATAACACATCCCGAAATGAAAAGATATTTCATGACAATTTCTGATGCAGTCTCTCTAGTTTTAGAGGCTGCTACAAGTGGCATGAATAACGATTTATTTATTCTTGATATGGGAGAATCAGTTAGAATTTTAGACATGGTTCGCAATCTAATTCGCATTTATAATAAATGTGAAGGTGAAGATATTGAAATTGTATATACTGGAATTCGTGAAGGGGAAAAAATATCCGAGGAAATCCTTAACGTAGAAGAGAGAATAGTGAAGACTGATAATCCAAAAATATTTAGATCAAAGATCTTGTCAAAACATGACCCATGTTCTGTGAAAGCAATGATTGATGACTTTGTAAAGATGAATGCAATTGCAACAAAAAGAGATTGGATTCAATTATTTGAGAAATACGTTTCTTCATTCAATTCCGTAAGGGGGAATAATCATAACACAACCTCCAATGATATAAAATCTATAACTGTTTAAATTCTATAATTTCAAATAAAATAAATAAACAACTGACTTAAAGCGTAAGTAATTGAAAAATCACGGTTACTAATAGTAATGCTAAGTATATCTAAAAATAATAAGAGTAGAAAAACATGAATCTTCTACAGCTAAATATTTAGTCTAAAAATACCTAAATAATATATATCTATTTAACTTAGTTTTTAATTGCTCTTTGCTACTTTATTTAATGAATAGACTTAAAAAAATATTATTACTTCCCATAATCTTATTATCTCTAGACGTAGGATATTCGCAAACTTACCGTGTAATAAAGTCTTCATTAGAAAATATTACAATCGAATTTAATTTCAATGGATCGTATGAAATTAAGGATACAATAATTAGCGGAAAGAAATTTCAAAGAATTATTGGTCAAAGCTATCCAATGAGGGTTGCAGGAGAACCTTCACTTCCTGCATTTTATATAAATTTAGGTGTGCCTATCAATTCAAATCCTCAAATCAGAATTGTCTCGCAATATAAATCAGTGATCAAAAATCAATTTATTATCCCAATGTCAGGTGAAGTCTCCTCCTTAAAACCTTTATCAGTAAATGATTTCAATAAGAATATTTATAATAATAATAAATTATATCCCTCGATGGCAGCAGAGATAATTGATAATTATTTTTTTCGTTATGCACACATTATAACGTTGAATGCTTCTCCTTTTCAATTCAATCCGGTATCCAGAGAATTAGTTTATAACAAAACAATTGTTGTTGAAGTCTCATATAATGTGCATGTCCCTTTAGTCCTGACAGGAAATCAAATTAATGATACTTTGACACTTGAGTTCGTTAGGAATTCGCTTGTAAATAAAAATGAGGCTATGAACTGGATTGGAAAGAATAACCCATCTACTATTTCAAAAATGGAAACATCGCAAAAATATTGGATGGATCCACAGAAGTCCTATTACCAATTCTTTCTAAAAAAGGAAGGGATATATCGTATTTATTATGAGCAGCTTAGTGTACTTGGGTTTTCGTCGAATAATGTATCAAATTCTAACTTAGAGTTACTAAATAATGGAAAGCAAGTACCAATTTATATTATCGACAATAATGGGGATGGTATTTTCAATGGTAGTGATTATTTCGAATTTGTAGGTTTGGCACCAAAGCATACACCTTACGCTGAATCTAATATTTACAACAATGAAAATATCTATTTCTTTTCTAACGAAGGAGATTCAAACTGTTTGAGATATACAGAGAAGAACGGAATTCCGCATGAATGGGACCATACATCTCAAACAAATTATACAAAGATACATTATGAAAAGGATTCTCTATTCGAAAGTCTTGGATATGCTGGCGATGATAGAAGAGATTTTTGGCTATGGGATAATATTTCGGGGCAAAATGGCTCAGTGCAACATAGCTTTGAATATCATTTTAATGGGCTAAAGGACATTAACCTCGATTCAACTCAAATAAGAATCAAAATGCAGCTACAAGGTTTAACAACAAATATCGGGTGTTCCACTGATCATGAGGTGTCTCTTAGCATTACTAATCATCAAATTGGATCAATATCCTGGGCAGGTCAGACTACTGCTACTTTTGAAAAAACTTTATCTCTTACTAAAAACGGAATTCAACTTTATCCAACAGGAAATATCATGCAAGTTCAAGTTAATGGCGATGCTTGTGAAATCAATACAATGGATGAAGTAGCTGTGAACTGGTTTGATATCTATTATTGGCGTGATAATCGTGCTGATACCAATCATCTGGAATTTAGTAGTTTACCAAGTGTGAAAGGTAAAATTAGATATTGGACATGGCAATTCTTAAGAGATTCAATTAAGGTATTCATTCCTCAAAAAAATACTATCATAAAGAATACACTAGTTTCACACGATCAATACAACTCTATTTTTTTTGTTGACTCTGTCTCTTCGCCAATGAATTATTATTGTGCCGGATACGATTATTTTCTTTCGCCCGATTCGATTGTAAAACCAGTTCATTCGGATTTAAGAAATGCTTCGAATGCTGCTGACTATATCATTATTGCGCACCCAAATTTCAAATCAGTAGCTGAAAGGCTTGCTAAGTATAGAGTCAACAATTTCCCGGATGCTTCAATAACTAATCCGAGAGTTAAAATTGTATATACAAATCAAATATATAATGAATTTTCAAATGGTCTCTTAGATCCTTACGCTATAAAAAATTTCATCTCTTATGCTTTTTATAATTGGACAAAGCCATCTCCAGCATATGTTGTTCTACTTGGAGATATGAGTCATGACTATCGGCATCTACTCTCTAATAGCAGGCAAAGCTTTGTCCCATCCCTACCATATTATAGCCGCACTCTTGGCGAGTCAATTAGCGATAATCTTTTAGTAGCAGTAAACGATAGTATCCATCCCGACTTAGCTATTGGAAGATTATCATGCGAGTCTGTTGAAGAAGGAAATATTCTAGTTGATAAAATAATTAATTATGGTAACGACAATTCCAAGTCTTGGAAGCAGAATATCCTTCTCCTCTCATCCGGATTAAGCCAGGAAGATGAAGATAATCTTCACTTAAATGATGCAAGTGTTCAGCTAGAAAAATCATATATCCTTCCGAATGGATTCAAGTCAACTAAAGTAATGAGGTATCCAAATCTCCCTGAATATTCTAAGTTTCAAGGCGGAGGACTAGAAATAAGAAATAATATAAATGTAGGTGCAGCACTAATAAACTATTTAGGTCATGGCGGAGGTTATCAATGGGATCTTACATTTATTAATGATGATATTTATTTATTGAATAACATTGATCGACTTCCTGTTATCTTAAGCCTTACTTGCTACACCGCTCATTTTGATGATCAAGATGTCTTTGGCGAACAATTCAATAAAATACCACGGAAGGGGAGTGTGGGATTTCTAGGTAATGTCGGTCTAACTTATTGGAGTGTCGGCTCATACATTGATAATTTAATCTTCGACGAGATCTTTAATAAAAAAAATCTTATTACAGGGAAAATATTTCAATATGCAAAATCTGTATTACCAGCAGTAGGATACAATACTAGTCAAATCGCTCTAATTACATATCTGGGAGACCCGGTATTGAAATTAACCTTACCTGATAAAGCAGATTTTAGCATAGCTTCATCCCAAATATCATATGGAACCATGAATCCAGTCGTTAATGATTCGATACAAATAAAGGTCATCATAAAAAATTATGGAACATTGTTCTCCTCAGACTCTGTAACAGTACAATTATATATGGAGTCCCCTGATTCTTTATACCTATTAGGTGAAAGGAAATTATGCAGTTTTAGCATTGAAGATTCAACATTTTTTACTTGGATTCCGAGATATGCAGGCACTTATTCTTTGATTGTTAAAGTAAATGAAATAAATCTCATTCCTGAAATGGACCATTCAGATAACATTGCAAAAAGCACTATTGTAGTTTATAATCTTAGTTATCCAAGTATTATTTCACCTATAGATGGATTTACTTCCTCGGATTCTTTTGTAGAATTCAAAATGGCGGATATCGGATATTTTATATCTCAACCTAAGAAATATTTAATCCAAATCGATTCAAATATAAACTTTACTAACCCGGTGTGTTCTCCTTCAATTGAACCAAGTATGGGCTTGGTTTTGTGGAAGTCACCGCCTCTAAAAAAAGGAATTTATTTTTGGCGCTCAAGAATTTATAGCAGTTTAGATTCAAGTAAGTGGAGTATCCCCCGTACATTTTCAACCTTGTCTTTAAATCGAAATGGCTATTATGTTGAAGGAAAACAACTATCTTTGTTTAGTAATTATAATATGAATGTTTCCGATTCCGGTTTGACCTTAAATAAAAATTTCCTTCCACCAAAGCCTTCTAATAAAAATTTTATTAAAAATATTACTATCGATCCATCTTTTATTGATTCCACTGGAATCACTTCTATAGCTACTGACGGCTCGTACATCTATTTGGGGGATATTTCTTATTATGCTCATAAATATAATAGTGAAGGGTATTCCAAAATATACAAGATAGGTACAGGATTTAATGGGACGATAAAAGGACATTTTTACGGTGCTCTTCCAAATTTTTATGCACCCATAAACAACTCGTTACTTTATTTGAGCGATGATTTTATTTATGTATCAGATGGTGATCCTTTTGGCCTATTGAAAGTGAACAAATTCAATGGCGATACTACAAGAATTATTCTAGCAGATGGGCTGTTGAACTGGGACAATGCTAAGGTTCAAAACGGCGCATTCTATCTTACATCGGACAGTAACTTTGTCTACAATCTCGCATCAAGAGACTCTTTAGGGAATAGACACTATATATTAAGGACTTTCAATCCTAAAAAACATTGGTCACTTGCTAAGCCTGATTTGCAGCTTAGAGGAACAATCTATCCGGGATTCTCATCTTTCTTTGTTGCGGATGGTTTTATTTACCCCTATGAAAATTATCAGAATGGACTTATGCGCAGGATAAATATCTCTCAAGGAAAATTCGAAGAAGAATGGATTTCATACTCACCCTTTCAACACTATTATTCCTGGTGTTATGATCCAACAAATAATATCGTTTATGCCTCTGAGTTTAGTAATGAAAATGGTTCTTCTAGAATTGCTAGCTTCAAAGGGAAATATATAGATGCAATTGGTAACGCAACGACAACTGAAATTGGTCCCGCAGCAAAATGGAATAGCTTAGATTTTAATATTGTTAACGAAAATAAATCGTCCTCTTTCAAAGTCTCATTGCTTGGGAAAAATACCTCGACTAATAAATGGGATACCCTAAAAGCTGATTACGCTTCTCCAATGAGCATGAAGTTTAACGAATCAAACAAGTATAACTATATTAAGCTTGAGTTTACCTTTTGGGATTCTTCCTTTACTTCTTCTTCCATAAACCTAAAATCTGTATTCGTTAATTACACTTCTCTTCCGGATATTTCATTAATTAAGGATGAAATGATACTAAGTCAGGACTCCGTTTTACTTGGTGTTCCGGTAAATATAAATCTTAGATTACACAATTACGGTCTTTCAACCGCTGATTCAGTGAAACTTGGTATATTCTTAAATTCGAATAACTTTCCTTTCTTTTCTAAAACAGTTTCTATTCCATCTGATAGCGCAGTAGACTTTAGCACAACAATTCAAACTGACAATTTGGCTTCCATCAATATAATAACAGCAGTAGCTGAATTACCTGCAAGCGAGTTCTTTACCTTTAACAATTCTGTCTGCAAAAACCTATACATTATAAAGGATTCAGCAAACCCATCAGTGTCCGTTACATTTGATGGTCGTGAGATTTTAGATGGTGATATTGTGTCAGCAAAACCGGTTATAGTATTAACCGTTAGAGACAACAGTATCCAGCAAATCGATACCTCCAATTTTAAGATTGTCCTTGATGATCATCCCATTAATTTCTCTGGAAATGATGTGAAGTCCACAGTCACTTCTCATAATTTCAGGCAGATTGAGATAGAATGGACGCCCCTTTTGGCAGATGGAATGCATAGACTTAGCTTTAATGTTAAAAACGCTTTAGGAAACTTTTCTGATTCGCTTAATCATAAGATTCAGTTTTACACATTTAATAAGCCAGACATTCAAAATATATTCAATTATCCTAATCCTTTTCAAGATAATACAAATTTCACTTTTCAGTTAACTGGATCAAATATACCTGAAGAATTTTTAATACAAATCTTTACAGTTGCCGGTCGGTTTATAAATGCCATGTCAGTACCAAGTTCCGATCTTCACATCGGATATAATAAAGTTCGTTGGAATGGACGAGACAAAGAAGGCAATATAATTGCAAATGGAGTATATTTTTATAAAATTACCGTTAAGAATAATGGCATTGTTAAATCAGTAATCCAAAAATTAGTCAAAGTGAAATAATGCTTTTATATCTTTCAATTAGCCAAAATATAAAATATTTTTATAATTGGATTTTATCTTTATCTAAATATAGCAGGAGTATTTATGTGCGGGATTGTAGGATATATAGGAGATAAGAATTGCGTACCCATTCTTATTAACGGTTTAAAAAGATTAGAGTATCGTGGCTACGATTCAGCAGGTATTGCACTAATTTTCGATCATCATTCCGAAGTTATTAAAAATAAAGGAAAAGTCTCTCTTCTCGAAGATAAAATTGAGATTCTTAATCTTACTGCCAATGTAGGAATTGGTCACACTCGTTGGGCGACTCATGGTGTTCCAAATGAAATAAATGCCCACCCTCATTTTAATACTTCTAAAACTTTGCATGTAATTCACAATGGTATAATTGAAAATTATCAGACGCTAAGAACAGGTCTTCAAAAACTTGGCTATGAGTTTATCACTCAAACTGATTCAGAAGTCCTTCCTCATTTGATTGATAGCTTTCTAGTTAAAGGACATTCACTATTCAAATCAGTGCAGCTAGCTTTAAGTGAGGTCGAAGGCACCTACGGAATTGCGGTTATTTATGAAAAAGAACCTGATAAAATTATAGCGGCTCGTAAGGGCTCACCTCTTGTATTAGGTATAGGTGAAAATGAAAATTATGTCGCTTCTGATGTCTCTGCAATTATTTCTCACACTAAACAAATTGTATACCTTGAAGACGGTGAGATTATCCAGGTATATAAAAATCATTTTACTGCAAAGACTAGCCTTGACAAAGATGTTAAAAAAGAGGTCCATGAAATAACAATGACTCTTGATGAAATTGATAAAGGCGGTTTCCCTCATTTTATGCTCAAAGAAATAATGGAACAACCTGAGTCGGTTCGTAATTCAATGCGAGGCAGAATCCTTTTTGATGAAGGAACTGCAAAACTTGGCGGACTTGAAAACGTTGCTGATAGACTTGCTGCTTCAAAAAGGATTACTATCTCTGCATGTGGTACTTCATGGCATGCAGGACTTGTAGGAAAATACATGATTGAACAATTTACACGCATACCCACTGAAGTAGAGTATGCATCTGAATTCAGGTATCGAAATCCTATTATTGAAAAAGACGACGCAATTTTCTTTATATCTCAAAGCGGTGAAACGGCAGACACTCTTGCTGCCCTTAAAGAAGCAAAGCTTAGAGGCGCACTTGTTCTTGGAATATGTAATGTGGTCGGCAGTTCGATAGCCCGCGAAAGCAATGCGGGTGTTTATACTCATGCCGGACCTGAAATAGGCGTCGCTTCTACTAAGGCTTTCACTTCTCAGCTTGTTGTGCTTGCATTAATAACATTGTTAATCGCACGCAAGAAAACTATGAGCTTAGTTGATGGCAAAACTATTGGCGAAGAATTATCAAAAATCCCTGATAAAATCTCTGAAATTTTAAAATTAAATTATGAAATTGAGAAGATAGCTGAGGTCTTTAAGGATTCAAGAAATTTCCTTTACCTTGGACGAGGCTACAATTTCCCGGTTGCCCTTGAAGGTGCTCTAAAGCTTAAGGAAATTTCCTACATCCACGCAGAAGGTTATCCGGCTGCAGAAATGAAACACGGACCTATTGCACTCATAGATGAAAATATGCCTGTCGTTTTTATTGCCCCAAAAGATTCTACCTACGATAAAATTATTAGCAATATTCAAGAAATTAAAGCTCGCCGCGGTCGAATTATTGCTATCGCTAGTGAAAACGACAAAGAGATTGACAAACTTGTCGACTATACAATCAAGATACCGGATACTATTAGAATACTTATGCCATTGTTAACTGTCATTCCTTTGCAACTTCTTGCATATCATATTGCAGTCAAAAAGGGATTAAACGTTGATCAACCAAGAAATCTTGCTAAAAGCGTTACTGTTGAATAATATTTAATACTAAACAACCTTCTTTGCAGAGATTTTGAAGTAGATTATTCTTATTTTTAATGTAATGGTGCCCGACAAAATTGGGCGGCCTTCCCTTAAATAAATATTTCTAAACAATAGATCGGGGATACTATGTCTACAAAAAATGTCTTGATCATGGGCGCCGCTGGACGCGACTTCCACAACTTTAATGTCTACTTCCGCGATAATAAAGATTACAATATTGTCGCTTTTACCGCCACTCAAATTCCTAATATCGATGGTAGAATTTACCCTCCTGAACTTGCTGGAAAATTGTACCCTAAAGGAATTAAAATATATGATGAAAAAAATCTCACCAGCTTAATAAAAGAGCTTAATGTCGATGAGGTTGTCTTTTCATATTCTGATGTTACTTTTAATTATGTAATGACTAAAGCTTCAATCGTTAATGCTGCCGGAGTATCATTCAGACTTCTGGGAACTAACGATACAATGATCAAAAGCAATAAACCAGTTATCTCAATTATTGCAGTCAGAACTGGCTGCGGAAAATCTCAAACATCACGTAAAGTTGTCCAAGTCCTCCGCGATGCAGGGAAGCGCGTTGTTTCAATTCGTCATCCTATGCCTTACGGAGATCTTGTAAAACAAAAAGTACAACGGTATGGCTCTTTAGATGATCTGGTAAAATATAAATGCACTATCGAAGAGATGGAAGAGTACGAACCACACATAGTTATGGGAAGCGTTATATATGCCGGCGTAGATTATTCTGCAATTCTTGCAGAAGCCGAAAAAGAAGCTGATGTTATTATTTGGGATGGCGGTAATAATGACATTCCGTTCTATAAATCTGATTTAACTTTTACTGTAGTCGATCCTCACCGCACTGGTCATGAAATGTTCTACTATCCGGGTAACACATCCTTGCGGCTCGCTGATGTAGTTGTGATAAATAAAATGGATTCAGCCGATCCGAAGAATGTATTGAGATTATATGAAAATATTAACTTAGTAAACCCCGATGCTCAAATTATTGAGGCTGACTCACCTCTTACCCTCGATAAACATAACTTGATTAAAGGGAAAAGAGTTCTTGTTGTGGAAGATGGTCCTACTTTAACTCATGGCGAAATGGAATACGGCGCTGGAATGATAGCCGCTTGGAGAAATGATGCAGAAGAAATAATTGATCCTAGACCATTTACCGTTAAGTCAATTTCAGATACATTTAAAAAATATCCTAAAATTGGAAAACTCTTGCCTGCTATGGGCTATAGCGATCAGCAAATTCTTGACCTTGAAGAAACCATAAATAAAACAGATTGTGATACTGTTATAATCGGTACGCCAATTGATCTTGGAAGAATATTGAAAATAAATAAACCGCATGTCCGTGTTCAATACGAACTTCAGGAAAAAGGAAGCACAACAATTAAATCTGTTTTGAAAGAGAAAGGTTTTATTTAATTTTCCATCTCAAATATAGCCCCATGATTTTATTGTGGGGCATATATTTATAACTCATGATGTATCATGAGGAATTATTACTCATTAAAACTACAAAGGAAATAAACATGTTGAATATGAAAGGGAAAAGCTTAATTTCTTTGAATGATTTATCTACAGAAGAATTTTGGCAAATATTTGAACTTAGCGCTTCTCTAAAATCTAAACTAAAAAATGGAGCTCCTCACCGTATTCTTGAAGGTAAAACATTAGGAATGATTTTTTCTAAACCTTCAACACGCACAAGAATTTCCTTTGAAGTCGGAATTTATCAACTGGGCGGTATAGGTATGTATTTTAATCAAAACGATCTTCAACTTAAAAAAAGTGAAAGTATACCCGATACTGCTAAAGTCCTCTCAAGATTTTTAAATGGTATAATGATCAGAACGTTTGACCATCAAGACGTTATTGATCTTGCAAATAATTCCTCAATTCCTATTATAAATGGTTTGACTGACCTAATGCATCCTTGCCAAATATTAGCTGACCTATTCACAATATACGAAAAGAAGAAAACCCTTAAGGGTTTGAAACTTGCCTATGTAGGAGATGGGAATAATGTTGCAAATAGTCTTTTGCATGGCTGTTCAAAAGTCGGCATGAATATCTCGATTGCATCTCCAAAAGATTTTCAACCTAATAAAGATATAGTGCATGAAGCAAATTTAAATGCTAATGTATCCGGCAGTAAAATAGATATCTTAGAAGACCCCATTGAAGCAGTTAAAGGAGCAGATATTATCTATACAGATGTATGGGCTAGCATGGGGCAGGAGAGTGAAGCAGCTAAAAGAAATGAAATATTTAAACAATACCAAGTTAATCCTAATCTAGTTAAACATGCCAAAGATGATTATCTATTTATGCACTGCCTTCCGGCGCATCGCGGACTAGAGGTTGTAAACGAAGTTGCTGATTCTAAAAACTCGGTAATATTTGACGAAGCTGAAAATCGCCTCCATGTACAAAAAGCGATTATGGCTCTTGTTATGTAAATAATCTCATTCAATAATACTTTTACTATTATAATTCGATTCCTAGAAAAGTCAAATACTGATTAAGTTTGCTTATTGCTTTATTATTATATCGTACTTATCTAATAAACCACTTAATCCGAAAAGCGAAAAAATAGCCTTTAATAATTTATTCTTTTCAGGATCAATTGAATAATTATAGGAAGTACTGAGATCACACTTAGTTAGATTAGTATTATCAAAAACAGCCTTATTTAAGTCGCAATTGTCAAATAGTGAATTGCTCAAATCCGCATTCGCAAAATCAACTTCTTTCAGCTTGCAGTTAATAAAATTAGTCTTATGAAGCTTCAAATTATAAAACGATGACATATTTAACTGACAATTATCAAATTGCATTGAAAACATAAACTTGTTACAGCTCGAAAACTCTAACCCTAATAATTTACAATTCTTGAATGATATTTCTCGGAATGTTGTGTCTTTAATTCTTGTATTACTAAATTCACAGTATTCAAATTTACATCCTATAAATGAACTGGCTGACAAATTAACTTTTGAAAATTGGCAATTCTTAAAACTGCAATTTTCAAATTCGCTGACATCGATTACAATTTTTGAATAATCAATGTCGGAATATTTTATATCATAGAAATAATTACTCTCTTTCACTTATACCTGCTTTAATATATAATTATAAATTAATCTATGTTCTAAAAATAAATAAAATACAATATCGATACCTAAACATTTTAGATTACTGAATAATTAAAATCATGAGTGGTCATTTCCCATTTTACCTATAAAAAGAATCACTATTTGGCGGTCGAAACAATATATATTTGTTTCTTTATCAAGCAAAATCTGAGATAATTCAAAATATATTGGTTACATTCCCATTTTTACAGTGCATAGAATACCATAATATTTTAACTTATTTCGAGTTAAAAGTTAACAGCTTGCACTAAATGTCTTAGCTCATTTACGGGAAAAAGCATCACTTGCACAAATAAAGGGTGAGCAAAATCGATTACCTTCCTCAATAATTTCTGAATTCGTTCTGAAAACGTCTTGAAAACGTCATGTAAACGTTGTGCTACCTACCTAGAACGCACCTTACCGTAGTATCCTTATACCCAGACAAGGAAGTTATTCAACCCTTATTCAGCTGATAAATAATAACATAACTAGCATCCCCATTACTTTCTTACTCGGAAACATCATAATTTAACATTCTTAACAATTGACTTTTAGAAATAGGAATTCTAACTTTATATGCTTTGAAGAATTTCAAACCGAATAAATAACAATTTAAAATAGGCGGGGTAAAGCAATGGAAAAAGTAGTTATTACAAACGCTAAAAGAACTGCAATCGGTGCATTTAACGGCGGACTAAGCAGTTTTACAGCTCCTCAGTTAGGCAGCATAGTTATCAAATCGCTTCTTGAAGAATCAAAAATCGATATAAACATTATTGATGAAGTAATTATGGGCAACGTGTTAACTGCTGCTTTAGGACAAGCTCCAGCACGTCAGGCAGCTCTATTAGCCGGATTACCCAACAAGACTGAATGTCTGACAATCAATAAGATGTGCGGCAGCGGATTAAAAGCAGTGATGCTCGCACAGCAAGCTATTGCTTGCGGAGATGCCGACATTATAATAGCAGGAGGTCAGGAAAGTATGACTAACTCTCCATTTGTTCTACCCAATGCAAGAAATGGCTACCGTTTAGGCAATGGAACTATCTTAGACACTATATTGGTAGACGGCCTGGTAGATGCTTATAATAATATTCATATGGGACTTTGCGCAGAGTCATGCGCTAAGGATTTCCATTTCACTCGAGAACAATTAGATGAATTCTCAATTCAGTCCTACATGCGAGCACTTACAGCACAAAAGGAAGGGAAGTTTAAAGACGAGATAACTGAAGTGAAAATCAAAACTAAAAATGGTGAAATTGCCTTCATAAAAGATGAAGAGCCTGAGAAAGTCAATTTTGATAAGATTCCTTCCCTTAAGCCTGTATTTGATAAGAATGGAGTTGTTACGGCGGCTAATGCCTCTAGCATTAACGATGGAGCTGCTGCTGTACTAATTATGTCAGAAGAAAAAGCTCTTAAACTTGGGCTTACTCCTCTTGTTGAAATCGTAGCTCAAAGCTCTGCAGCTAAGGCCCCAATTGAATTTACAACCGCACCTGCAGATGCAATAACTAAAGTATTAAAGAAAGCCAATTTAGATATTAAACAAATAGACTTGTTCGAAATCAATGAAGCCTTTGCTGTAGTATCACTTGCAGTGAACAAGCTCTTAGATTTGTCTACTGAGAAAGTAAACGTTAACGGCGGAGCTGTGGCTTTAGGACACCCGATAGGAGCAAGCGGTGCAAGAATATTAACTACGCTTATATATGAAATGAACAGAAGCTACGCTGAATATGGTCTTGCTTCACTCTGCATTGGAGGCGGGGAAGCATCTGCTGTAATTGTTAAACGTTACCAATAATAATTAGTCATCTATAATAAAAGCCTCCAAGATTTAAACTGTAGCAAAGTATAAATATTTTGCAGACAACTTTAATAATAAACCTTGGGGGCTTTGCTCTTACTGAACATAATCTTAAAAGCTTAGCGTAAATACCGTTTCCTTATTGGGCACCGAATATACAGTTATTCCCCCTTTATGCACTCTCATTATCTGCCGAGATAAACTTAAGCCTACTCCTGAACCTTCTTTCCTAGTTGTAAAGAAGGGAATAAAAATCTTTTCATATAACTCTTCAGGAATTCCAGGACCGTTGTCAATGACTTGAATTACTAATTCGCCTCTGTTATCAATCCTACTAATCAGCTTAATAGCAGGCTCTCTGGTAACCGCTAACGCACTCATTGAGTTTAATATTAGGTTTATTATCACCTGTTCAATCAAATCAGGATCAGCAGTAATCTCCAAATCCAAAGGAATTATCGAAAAGTAAAACTTTATATCCTTCTCGTGAAATTGCTCGGTAAGTAACTTCTCAATTCTTTCGAATAATTCCGAAATTCTAACCACCTGAAAATTCGGAATAGGAATCCTAGTTAGACTACGATAATCATCTACAAAATGAAGCAAGCCTTGACCTCTTCTTTTAATTGTATTTAATGCCCCTTTTACATCCTCCATACCTTCTTCATTGATAATTTTATTATCCTTAAAATTATTATCAATCTCTTCGAGCAAGGTGCAAGCAGTAGCAGAAAGTGAAATTATTGGTGTTACTGAATTCATTATTTCGTGTGTCAATACACGGATTAAATTCTGCCACGTCTCCATTTCACGCTCCTCTAGCTCACTCTGAATATTGCTTATTGAAATGAGTGTATAGTGGTTCTCCCGTAATTTAAATTCTGTAGCATAAATTGAAAGCTGAGATAGCTCATTATTATCTGCAATCTTAACCAAAACTTTGTCTCCAGATTTCAAGTTCCATAGAGAATCCGCTATGGTTTTACTTACACTTGAAAGTTCTGAAATATTCCTTAAGCTATGGATCTTAAGCAATTTTTTAGCAGCTGTATTTATTAGTTCAACATCTCCATCTAACTTATATGCCATTAATCCAATTCCCACATGCTGAACTATTGTCTGCAAATAACGGTAGTGTTCCTCCTTTTCCATTCTTGCTTTCCTAAACTCATCAATTACATCTGAAAATGCGCTACTTAATTCCTCAAAGGATGAACCTTTCATGCTGCTTCTAAAGTTCTGAGAGAAATCAGAGTATTTAATTGAACTAAAAAATCTTGCTATTTCCCGATTGGTCTTTTGAACAAATTGTACAAGCCAAAATATTTGAGCAACGATAAGGACAAAAACTATAAATGTTGTTGCTATCAGCTTAGTTTCAGTAAGGAGAAAGAAAATAATAAAAACCGAAATGCATAGTAATGCAGTCCTAAATAAAATTATAAGGCTGAATCTTTTATAAACCATATTTCTCTAACCTTCGGTATAGCGATGCTCTTGTTAACCCCAATTCCTTTGCAGCTTTAGTCAAATTACCGCCGTGCAAACTTATTGCTTTAATAATTAGCATCTTCTCCGTTTCTTCAAGATGATAATTATCGAATACCGACTCTTCATCTTTAACATCTTTGGACGAAAAATAAAAGTCTTCAGGATGTAGCGTTTCCGAATCACTCATGATTACAACTCGTTCAATCATATGCTGTAGTTCCCTTATGTTACCCGGCCAATGATATTGCATCAGCTTGCTAAGAGCTTGCGTACTAATCTTCTTCATAGACTTGTTATATTTCTTACAATAAATGTTAATGAAATGATCAACAATAAGAGGAATATCTTCATATCTCTTTCTTAATGGCGGAAGATGAATCTCAATTGTATTCACCCTATAGAGCAGATCTTGCCGAAAGCGCTTTTCAGATATTAGTTCTTCATAAGGCAAATTAGTAGCGCATATTAAACGAATATCAATCTTTTTAGAGATTGTTGAACCAAGTCTAGTAATCTGTCTATTTTGAAGTGCAGTCAATAATTTCACTTGAAGATTAAACGTTAAATTTCCTATTTCATCAAGAAATAATGTACCCCCCGAAGCAACCTCAAAGCGACCAGCCCTGTCTTCTTTTGCATCTGTAAATGCACCTTTCACGTAACCGAAGAATTCACTCTCAAAAAGGGACTCACTTATAGCCCCCATATCCACACTTAAAAATATTTCCTTATTCCTAGCCGACTGGTGATGTATTGCTCTTGCAATAAGCTCCTTACCCGTTCCATTTTCCCCAAGTATCAAAATGTTAGCCTCTGTCTTAGCAACCTTTTGTATTGTATTAAACACTTTTTGCATTTCCCCTGAAATGCCAACTATATCATGAAACTCCTTTTCGATGTCACTGCTTAATTGCTTCTGCCTTGATAATAGATGATCTATTTCCTGCTTAGACTCACTTAATTTCATTGCAGACGATACAGTAGCTAGTAATTGTTCATTCTGCCATGGTTTAAGTACAAAATCAGTAGCACCTTCTTTTATAGCCTTCACAGCAATATCGATATTACCAAAAGCAGTTATATGAATAACTACAGCTTTCGGATTCAGCTCAAGTATTTTCTTAAGCCAATAGAATCCTTCAACTCCAGTAGTTGTATTACCGCAAAAATTCATATCAAGCAGGATTACGTCATAGTGATTCTCTTTTAAAATAGCAGGTATTTGCTCAGGATTCTTTTCTATCCGAACAATTGAATAATATTGTTTCAAAAGAAGTCTTGCAGAGAAGAGGATATCTTCATCATCATCTATAATTAGTATATTTCCGGACTTGTTATTCATAATGACTCAAAACCTTTATATAATTAAATTTAGAGCCCTTTACTGGACTCGAAGTTAGAAGATTACCTAATCAAAACCTAAAGTAAAATAGCAAAAAGGTAATAGAATATTTAATATTAGCTTAAATTGTATGTTATCATATCAAGCTCGATGCTATATATAGAATTCTCAAATATTATTCCTTAAGAAAATGTTTAATCCCTTTAGAAGAATCATCTCATAGTACGATTATGGACAGTAGCGTCCGATATCGTACAATACTAACTTCAAGGTTTGTTAATTAAAAAGCAACTACGAGCCTAAATATTTTGAATTTGTAGTCTATCATAAACATTTGCAAAAACTCACCATTAAAATATAAATATACTTAAAGGCATGCTAATTGCTAACACCAATTAAGAAAAATCAATAGGTCAGCAATTGGATAAGAAAATAGAAAAGAAACCATTATTCAAAAGAAAGAAATTCTGGTTTACATCTGGAGGTACGGCAATATTACTAATATTGATAGTATCTATACTTGTAGATACTGGTTCAAAACTTAATGTAGAAGCAGATAAGATTACTATCTCCACAGTCTCCGAAGGAGATTTCCAGGAATTTATTCCAGTGTCAGGTAATGTACTCCCGAAGACAACTTACTATCTTGACGCAATCCTCGGTGGAAACGTACAACAGAAATTTGTTGAAGAAGGAGCAATGCTGAGAAAAGGAGATAAAATATTAAGATTATCAAATACTGATTTCCAATTAAGTGCTTTACAGCAGGAATCTTTTGCATTTCAACAAATTAACGATGCAAGAAATACAAGATTGTCTATTGAACAAAACAGTATTAACCTTCAGACAAGACTTGTTGACGCAAATTATAGTTACTTAAACAATAAGCAGCTATTTAATAGGACAAAAGTAATGTGGGAAAAGAAACTAATCTCACTTCAGGATTATGAGCAGGCAAGAGATAACTATTATCACGACAAAGAACAAAAGAAACTTGCAGAAGAGAACTTCCAAAAGGATTCTGTGTTGAAACAGTCTCAGCTCGAACAAATAGGTGAATCTATAAAGCGTTTACAATTGAATCTCGGATTAATTAGAGAAAACTTAGATAACCTAACTGTAAAAGCTCCAATAAGTGGACAACTTACCTCTTTGAATGCTGAAATTGGTCAATCCAAATCTCCCGGTTCTCAACTAGGTCAGATTGATGCGTTAGATGGCTTCAAAGTTAGAGCTGACATTGATGAGTATTATATTGCAAGAGTAGTCAAAGGACTTCATGCCACTGCTGAGATTGATGGAAAGGATTACAGGCTAGTTGTCATAAAAGTCTTTCCCGAAGTTAAAAATGGTAAATTTCAAGTTGATATGAATTTTGAAGGCACAGTACCAGCTGGAATTAGAAGAGGTCAAACTTTACAAATTAGATTGCAGCTAAGTGATAGGACAAAAGCACTGCTGCTTCCGCGTGGAGGTTTTTACCAAAAAACCGGAGGGCAATGGATTTTTATTCTCAATAACTCCGGCACAGAAGCCGTAAAAAGGAATATAAGTCTCGGCAGACAAAATCCGGATTACTTTGAAGTGCTGAATGGATTGAGAACAGGCGATAAAGTGATTACTTCTTCTTATGACAATTTCGGCGACGTGGACAAATTGATAATCAAATAATGAAGTGTTTTCGTCTTAGCTACCTTATAGTGAAGGAAAAGAGACGCCAATTAGGGAAACGTTAATAATCTTTGAAAGGGAAATATAATGATCAAAACCGTCAACATGAGAAAAATTTATACTACTGAGGAAGTTGAAACAACAGCACTTAATAGTGTGAATATAGAAATTAACGAGAAAGAATTTGTAGCAATTATGGGACCTTCCGGCTGCGGGAAGTCAACTCTGCTCAATGTTTTTGGATTGCTTGATAATCCTACTGATGGAGAGTTTCATTTTCTTGAACAGGAGGTGTCTAAATATTCTGAAAGACAAAGAGCTAATCTTCGCAAAGCAAATATCGGCTTTGTGTTCCAAAGTTTTAATCTGATTGACGAGTTAACTGTTTATGAAAATGTTGAGCTTCCTCTTCTTTACCTTGGCATTTCTTCAAATGAAAGAAATAAAATGGTTACAAATGTATTGGAAAGAATGCAGATAATGCACCGCAAAGACCATTTCCCGCAGCAACTTTCAGGTGGGCAGCAGCAGCGTGTTGCCGTTTCGAGAGCAGTTGTTGCAAAACCTAAATTAATTCTTGCTGATGAACCTACCGGAAATCTTGATTCTGCAAACGGCGAAGAAGTAATGAACATTTTAACTCAGCTTAACGAAGAGGGAACTACCATCGTTATGGTGACCCACTCACCACATGATTCGGAGTTCGCTCATCGCATTATACATCTTTTTGACGGTCACGTAGTAACTGAAAATTACAAGGAAAAATTTCATGTTTAAGAATCTTTGTGCCTAAGCGTCTCTGGGTATGACAACATCAGCATAAAGGTGCATACGGAAAATACATTAAAAGGGTATAATAATGTTAAAAAATAATATACGCATCGCAATTAGAAACTTGAGGAAGTATAAAGCTTTTTCATTCATAAATATTATCGGACTTGCAGTCGGAGTGGCATGTGTTGTGCTCATTCTGCTTTATGTGCTTGATGATTTGAGCTATGAGAATTTTAACCGCAACGCAGGTCGAATCTATAGAGTATATTCTAGTGCAAGAATTGAAGGAGGGGAAATGAAAATGGCAGTTACTCCTCCTCCTCTTGGTGCTACTCTTGTGCGGGAGTTTCCTGAAGTTAAACAATACACTAGAGTTATGCCGACTGCCAATATGCTTATCCGATATAAAAACAATGTTTTCAACGAAACTAGATTTTTCTGGGCTGATTCAACATTGTTTGATGTTTTTACTATGTCATTTATCAAAGGAAATCCCCGTACTGCTTTAAATGAGCCCCATACAGTCATACTTACTGAATCACTGGCTAAAAAATATTTCGGTAATGAAGATCCGATTGATCAAGTTATGAACTTTGAGGACGGTACTCCGTATACGGTTAAGGGTGTAATTAAAGACTGTCCTGTAAACTCTCATTTCCATTACGATATGTTTGCATCAATGGCGAGTATTGATGTAAGCAAAGCTAACTTTTGGCTTAATGATATTTTTTATACTTATATAGTTCTTAAAAAGGGAGCTTCACCAACCGTGCTGGAGGCCAAATTTCCTGAATTAATTAAAAAATATGCTGGACCTCAATTGTATCAGGCTTTGGGCATTACTATGGATGATTGGAGGAAAAAAGGTTACGCGTACGGAATGCATCTGCAGTCTTTAAATTCCATCCACCTGTACTCTCATCTTGAAAACGAGATGGAGCCAAACAGTGATATTAAATACGTATATATTTTCTCGGTGATTGCAATATTTATTTTATTGATTGCGTGCATAAATTTTATGAACCTTGCAACAGCACGCTCAGTAATGCGCTCAAAGGAAGTAGGCGTGAGGAAAGTCCTTGGCTCAAATAGAGCGCAGCTTATTATACAGTTTCTTCTTGAATCAATTATGCTCACGTTTTTTTCTATTATGCTAGCTATAGTGTTGGTAGAAATTTGTCTGCCTTATTTTAGTGATTTGTCAGGAAAGCAATTGCATTCCGCATACTTCAATAATCTATTTACGATACCTTCATTAATTCTTACAGTATTAATTGTAGGAATAATTGCAGGTAGCTACCCTGCATTTTTCCTTTCATCGTTTCGGCCCGTTAAAGTATTAAAAGGAAAAGCTATAGCTGAAAAAGGAAGTTGGTTTAGAAGCGGTTTAGTCGTTTTTCAATTCTCAATTTCGATTATTCTTTTCATCGGAACATTTATTATAGACAATCAATTGAATTATATCCAGAAAGCAAAATTGGGGTTTAACAAAGAACAAGTTCTAGTTGTAAAGAGAGCATGGGCTCTTGAGAATCATGCACAAACATTTAAGGAAGCACTGCTCAAGAATCACAATATAATAAATGCTTCCTGCACAAATGATCTTCCTGGTCAAATATACAGCCAAACTCTTTTCAAGCCTGAAAATGCTTCGTCCTCTCAGCAATATCTTCTTGCAACAATGTTTTCTGATTATGATTTTATAAAAACATTGGACATAAAATTGGCAAGCGGAAGATATTTTTCAAAGAAGTATCCATCCGATAGCCTTGCTGTTGTGTTAAATCAAAAAGCTGTTCAAATGTTAGATATAAAAGACCCTATTGGAAAGAGATTGTCTTTTTCAGGGTCGAATATTTCATATCAAATAATAGGAATTGTTAAAGACTTTAACTTTGAATCACTTCATCAAAGTATTAGACCGTTGGTTTTATTGTTAAATAGAGGGCAATCTTCATATATGCCAATAAAGATCAGCTCTAAAAATATTAGTGAATCCGTTTCGTTTATTAAAAATGAATGGAAAAGGTTTGTCCCGAATAAACCTTTTGAATACTTCTTCCTTGATGATGAATTTAGCAAACTATATTTATCAGAGCAAAAGACTAGCGAAATATTTACGGCATTTTCGGTGCTTGCAATATTTATTGCAAGTCTAGGCTTGTTCGGCTTGGCTGCATTCACTGCCGAAAGAAGAACAAAAGAAATCGGAATACGAAAAGCTTTAGGTGCCTCTATATCCAATATAATTTTACTACTATCAAAAGAATTTACAAAATGTGTTTTAATTGCTAATGTAATAGCGTGGCCGGTTGCCTATTATTTTATGAATAATTGGCTGAAGGATTTTGCCTATAGAATACATATAAGCTTATGGACATTTATTCTTGCGGGGTGTCTAGCATTAATAATAGCATTATTGACAGTAACGCTGCATGCAATTAAAGCCGCAATGGCAAATCCAATTAAATCATTGAGATACGAATGAAAAATGGAAAATCGGAGAAGTTATGTTTATAAATTATATTAAAGTAGCAATTAGAAATATTATGAAGAATAAAGTATATTCTTTTATTAATATACTGGGCCTAGCCGTAGGAATTGCCTGTTGCATCGCAATATTACTTTATGTGCGCGATGAATTAAGCTATGATAAATTCAATACTAACGGAAACCAAATTTACCGATTGTGCATAAACGTTAAAGTGGGCAACACCGAAGCTCACAGCCCCAAAAGTCCTCCTCTCATGGGAGCCGCACTACTTCATGATATACCGGAAGTTTTAAGTTTTACACGTATCCGGAATTTCGGATACCCTGTACTAAGATATAAAGACAAAACTTTCAGCGAAGAAAGGTTTTTTGATGTTGACTCAACCTTTTTTAATATATTCACTGTTAAATTTTTAGAAGGAGATCCTAAAGTAGCCTTGACACAACCATATAACGTTGTAATAACCGAGTCAATGGCAAAAAAATATTTCGGTAATGAAGACCCCATGGGAAAAATACTTAACGCAGATCACAAAAATGACTGGATAGTTACCGGAGTTGTGCAAGATGTACCTAAAAATTCTCATTTCCATTATGATTTCCTAGGCTCCCTTACAAGCAGTGCCGATAGCAGAAGTACCTCCTGGCTGAGCAATAATTATTATACGTATTTACTTATCCGGAAAGGAACAGATACTGAAGTCCTTCAGAAAAAGATAAATTCGGATATTCTAAAATATATAAGCCCTCAAATAAGTGCGATAACAGGAGCGACTCTCAATCAGTTACGAAAACAGGGTGATAAATATGAATTCTTTATTCAACCGCTGTATTCTATTCATCTTTTTTCACATCTTGACTATGAGTTTGAATCAAACAGTGATATAAGCTATATATATATCTTTTCAATAATTGCTGCAGTAATTTTACTTATAGCTTGCATAAATTTTGTGAATCTGGAAACTGCAAGATCTGAAAAGAGAGCAAAGGAAGTAGGGATAAGAAAAACTCTTGGCTCAAATCGATCGCAAATTATTGGCCAGTTTATTGCAGAAGCTGTTTTGATGAGCATGCTTGCAGTACTGCTTGCAGTTGTTTTAGATGAAATATTCCTTCCTCTGTTCAACAATATTGCAGGAAAGGAAATGAGTTCCGGAATTTTTGAAAATATATATTCTATCCCTTTGTTAATAATCTTTTCTATTTTTGTCGGTATTATGGCTGGAAGCTATCCCGCATTTTATCTTTCATCTTTCCAGCCAGTAAAAGTATTAAAAAGTGAATTAAGAAGAGGAAATAGGAAATCGGTTTTAAGAAGCGGTTTGGTGATATTCCAATTTGCAGTATCTATTGCTTTATTTATAGGTACATTCATAATAAATAATCAACTAAAATACATTCAAACTAAGAATCTCGGTTTTAACAAGGAACAAGTAATCATTATTAGCAAAACAGATGATTTAGGAAGTCAGATTCAATCATTTGAAAAAGGTTTATTGACTAACCCGGATGTGCTTAAAGTAAGTAACTCATCCGCAATTCCAGGCAACCAGGGTGGCGATTCCGGGTGCAGTCTTAAAGATACCCCGGGTAATCAACTGCAGGATGCAAGGATAATGACATGTGATGAAAACTTTGCTGGAACCTACAAATTGAAAATGAAGCAAGGACGGTTCTTTTCAGATGAGCATCCATCGGATACAGCAGCCATCGTTGTTAATGAAGCTCTTACTAAAGCTTTTGGGGTAAAGAATATTGTCGGTAAATATCTTGTATTCCCGGGTGACGTTCAGACCTTCACTTATCAAATTATAGGAGTAGTAAAGAATTTCAATTATGAGTCTTTGCATAAGGAAATTCGTCCGCTCGTAATACGTTTATACCCCGATAAAGGATTTGGTCAGTTTGTTTCGGTTAGGATTGCTCCAAATAATTATAAGAATACTATTTCTTTTCTCGAAACTACCTGGAAAAGGTACGCTGGAAATGAAGCATTTGAATATAATTTTTTGGACAAAGACTTGGCAAATTTATATCTAAATGAACAACGTACAAGCAATATTGCTACTATTTTTTCTATACTTGCAATATTTATTGCTTGCCTTGGTCTGTTAGGTCTAGCTGCTTTTGTTACGGAACAAAGGACAAAAGAAATAGGTATAAGGAAATCATTAGGTGCATCAGTTCCGGAGATTGTTATTCTTCTTTCAAAGGAATTTACCAAATGGGTCCTTATTGCAAATGCAATAGCATGGCCTCTTGCCTATTTTATCATGAATAATTGGCTTAGGAATTTTGCATACAGAATAAATCTTACTCCATGGGTTTTCATTGTGTCCGGTATTTTAGCACTTTTGATTGCATTATTAACAGTTAGCATTCATGCTATTAGAGCAGCAACGGCTAATCCAATTCTGTCATTAAGGTACGAATGAGATAGCGGTCAACATTATTCAAAAGCTGATCGCTAATAAGAAAGGGCGTGGTAAGATCATTTATTTTAATAAATTCAGAATTACAGTATTATTAAATTTAATACTTACTGTAGTCTTTATATTGGGTGGGATTTTTGTATTGTACAATTATAACATGAAGGTTACTTCACTGTTATTTTTTGCTGCTGGTCTGTATAGTTTAATCTCTCTATTCAAATATATCGATAGAATAAGCCGCGACCTAAAACGATTTATGTCATCATTAAAATATTCCGATTTCAATCAAACTTATTTATTTAAGAATTTCGGTTCTATGTATACCGAGCTTTACAAATCCATAGCTAACACTTATAACGAACTTTCTTCTAATCGGATTATGGCGGAAGAGAATCTGCAGTATCTAAATACGCTTATCCAGCAAATACCTTCCGGTATCATATCCTTTAAAGAAAATGGAGCAGTAGAGCTTATAAATGAAGCTGCAAAAAATATCTTAGGAGTAGAAAGCCTTACAAACATAAATTCATTAAAAGTGAATAAAGAATACATTAAATCCCTTTTAGATAACTCAGAGATAGGGGAGGAAAAAATAATAAAATATGGTCTAGGTAATAAGGGGAAGAATATTTCTGTTTTCAAGTCCAACTTCAAATTAAGAAATAATCTTTATACTCTTATCACATTAAAAGACATGGAGAATGAACTTGAGAAAGAGCGTTTAGAAAATGAATTGCATATTGCTCAAAACGTTCAAACTAGCTTACTACCCAAAGAAATACCCTCATTTAATAATTATGATATATCTGTCTTATTTAAACCTGCTAAAAGAGTCGGCGGAGACTTTTATGACTTCTTTGATCTTGGCAATAATAAACTTGGAATAATTATAGGAGATGTTTCGGGGAAGGGACTTGGCGCTGCAATTTATACGACGCTCTTAAAAGGAATATTTCAAACGCTTGCCTTTGAATATTCCTCGACAGTTGAACTTCTTATAAAAGCTAATTCGCTTCTTTATCAAATGCTTGACAAGAAATCTTTTATTACCGCTATTTATGCAGTCCTTGATACGTCTACTAATAAACTCGTGTTTTCACGAGCGGGTCATGAACCATTGATTGTTTATGAAATGAAAGAGTCGGGCTTTAGAACTTATAAGCAAAAAGGTCTGGGGCTTGGCTTGGAGAAAGGGGAGGTATTAAAATCTAACCTAATAGAACAAATGGTTCAAATAAATACAAATGATATAATATTGTTTTATACAGATGGTTTGGTCGACCTAAAGAATTATTCCGGTGAGGAAGACTCACTTGAAAATATTAAGAGAATTATATCCGCTAATCATGCACATAATACAAAAGAAATTCTGCTGATATTGGAAAATGAAATAAATAATTATTTACAAAACTTCGAACAATATGATGATATTACCGCTCTTCTGATTAAAAAGAAATCATGAACTTATATACTTTTTTGAGATCACACGAAGTTGTCTGCCCCTTCCTCAGTAATAAATGTACACACAATATTATTCCACTAATTTTGGTTGTAATTATGGAAAATAAATATCTTTTTAATTCTACTTGTAACTAAATTGTTACCAAATTCAAGAAAAAGGTTTCGTGCCGCTATAATATCAGTCTTAATTACGCTTCCGCCCCAAGTACATCCTTTAATTGTAATTCTAAGCGGAGAAAGATTATTATAATCAAACCAGCCGCCTGAAACTAGATATGTTCCGTCAATATCTACTTTTATTGTGTAAATTGAATTGTGCGTCTTTAATACAACTTGATCACCAGTTTTCAATTGATCTTTTTTAATTTCATCAAGATAGTCGCTTTGACATATTATATTGTTCAATTCAAAATTCATAATAATAGTCCTTTCTATTCAGATTCACTTTAGCAGCTGAATTATGTATAAATTCATATTTAATCCATTGCTAAATTATTTCCTATTAGCAGTCTTTGTACATTATTTAATTATCTTTTGTCGAATATAATCTATTTCAAACTATCATTTGATGTATTCTACATACCGAATAAATTATTATCCTGTAAACTGAATATAAATATAAATATAAATGATCCTAATCCATCCGTTAAAGCACCGTGTCTGTTTTTGGGCGATATTTTCTATATCTAGTTTCCGTTATTAAGCTATATATCATACAAGTGGAATACTCTAGTCGAAATTCACATATCCTATTTATTTTTCATCAGTTCTAAATATCCTGGCTCATTTTTTATATTTTCAAGATCAGGATCTCTTTTTATCCATTCAAAATTTGCAAACCCGGCAGCTATAATTCTGTTTAAGACATCGATTGCCTCCTTTTTCTCATCCATCCTTGAATACATGCATGCCGCATTATATTGCATAACATTATCATCGGGACTTAAATCCAGTGCAACATTGATCTCTTCTTTTGCAATTTCCTTTTTGCCTCCTAATAATAATTGTTGTGCATAAAAAATATGAGCCCTCGAATCTTCAGGTATTTTATTTAAATATTTAGGGAAAAAATCTAGCGCAGACTGCACTAATTCATCATGCTTTTGCCTTTCACCCAGACGCTCGTATATCATCCTTAAATCACTGAAGGCTGTATAGAAATCTGGATTTAATTCGAGTACTTTTTTAAATGGCTGAACTGCTTCTGAAATTCTGTCAGTCGTAAAATATATTCTACCTAATATCCAATAACCGAAAAAATTGTTAGGATCTAATTCAAGAGATTTATTTACAGCGGTTAATGCTTCATCAATAGATGATTTATAAAAATAGGCTAACGCAAGAGCAGCGTAAGCCTCAGAAAGTGTTGAGTCGTACATAATCGCTTTTAAACTTAATTCCAACGCTTTTTCAAGCCATTCATCTTTTCTATCGAAGTAAGCATACTTTATCGCGTAAGCTTCTGCTAGACCTGCATAAGCTTCGGCATAGCGTGAGTCGAGAGAAATAGCTTTGTCAAAAAATTGTATTGCAAACTGAATATTATTTTTTGTCTGAAGATAAAGATAATTTCTAGCCCGCAGGTTAAAATCGTAGGCTTCGGCATTTAATGTAGGGCGTTTAGTCAATTCTACTTTTTCAGTAGGCGTTAGTTTTACCATTAAAGCATCTACAATTTGCTTAGCTACTTTTTCTTGTATATCAAAAATATCAGAAAGCTTCCCTTTATAAGTTTCAGCCCAAAGCTGCTCATCACTATCAACGTCAATTAACTGTGCAGTAATTCTCAAATCATCATGAAATTTTCTTACGCTTCCTTCCATTATATATCTTGCGCCAAGCTCTTTCCCGATAGTTTGAATATCCTTTTTAGTGTCTTTATACTGCATTGAAGTAGTTCTTGAAATCACCCTCATTTCTTTAAGCCTTGATAAATTAGCAATAAGCTCTTCGGTTAAACCGTCTCCGAAATATTCGTTCTCTTTATCCGAACTTATATTATCGAAAGGTAAAACGGCTATTGCTTTTCGTTTTTGAGTATTAGATGTTCTATCCATTTCTTCTTTTACCTCGCCAAGAGAGGTTAAGAGGCTGTCAATATTCTGATATCTAAAACCCAGATCTTTTGAAAGCATTTTCTTTACAATTAAATCTATTTGAATTGGGATTTTTCTGTCTAACAGGCTCGGTGCAGGCGGTTCCTCATTAACAATTAGATATAATAATGCAGCTTCATGCTCTGCTTTAAATAAAGTTTCACCGGTTAACATCTCATAAAATACTACTCCAAGCGACCAAATATCGGATCTATGATCTGCGGGTAAGCCCTGAGCTTGTTCGGGGGACATATAAGATAAAGTACCAAGCGAGGTGCCTGTCTTTGTCAAACCTGAGTTTCCCTGTAATTTAGCCAATCCGAAGTCCATTATTTTTAGCTGACCGTCATTTGTAATCATTATATTTTCGCTCTTAATATCGCGATGAATAATGTTTTTATCATGAGCGGCTTTAAGTCCCTGCCCAATTTGGATTAACCATTCAGTAGCTTTGATATACGGAATTCCGGATCCTGATTTAATATTGTAAATGTATGATTTAAGAGTCTCTCCCTCAATAAATTCCATTACTATAAACAATGATCCGTCTTGCTCATCAATTTCATAAATACTTAAAATATTCGGATGATTTAAAGCAGCGGCAGCTTTTGCCTCTTGAAGAAATCTTGATTTATTCTCAACAGAAGAGGCAAGATGCGGGGGTAAAAACTTTATTGCAACACTTCTTCCCAACTTCATATCCTCTGCTTTATAAACCACACCCATTCCGCCTTCACCGATTTTATTTTTTATCTCGTAATGTGATATTGATTTACCAACTATGTTCATAATTGTTATACCCTTCAATATTTAGTTTAATGACAAGTACCGTAAGCAATATTCTTATATGCTTACTATTTAAAATTCTATTTGCCTTCAATTAATTTCAGATATTCAGGTTCATTCCTTATTGAATCCAGGTCAGGATCTCTTTTCATCCACTCATAATTTTCCCAGCCGGTATGTATCGCTTTTTCAAGAAATTCTATAGCCAATTTCTTTTCATCTAACCTAGCATAGAAACAAGCGCCATTATATTGCATAAGGGCATCATCCGGACTTAATTCAAGTGCCTTAGCGCCATTTAACTTTCCTTCTTCTATTCTGCCAAGTTGGACTAAAACAGTTGCAAAGAATATATATGCTCTCGCATCGTCAGGATGCTGCGACAAATGTCGCGGATATGCTTCTGCTGATTTCATAAGAATATTATTGTATTCATCTTTTAACTCTAATTTTTCGTATGATGCACAAAGATCCATATATGCAGAATAAAAATCAGGATTTAAAACAATCACCTTTTTGTAAAGTTCAATAGCTTCTTTATCTCTATCAGTACTATGATAAATTCTGCCTAATATCCATATCCCGGTGAAATTATTTGGATCAAGTTCTATTGCTTTTTCCCCCGCTGTTGTTGCTTCGGCAAGAGAATTTCCGTTGTAATGTGCTAGTGCTAATGCTGCGTACGCTTCAGAAAGAGTTGCATCATACATCATAGCTTTCAAACTTGCTTCAATAGCTTTATCAAGTAAAGTTTTATTCCTTTCAAAATAGAGAAACAAATAAGCATAGGATTCGCTTAAACCTGCATAAGCTGATGCATAACGAGGATCGACTGTAATTGCCTTTTGAAAAAGCTGAATTGCAAAATGAATATTAGTCTTCGTCATTCTATACAGAAAATCCCTGGCACGCAAATACAAATCAAATGCTTCAGAATTAAGAGTAGAACGTTTTTCTAGCACAACCTTTTCAGTTGGCGATAGTTTGATTCTTAGTGCATCAACGATTTCTTTTGATACTTTTTCCTGTATATCAAAAACATCGGATAATTTTCCTTTGAACGTCTCTGCCCAAAGCTGGGAATCTTTATCTACATCAATAAGTTCTACTGTTATACGAAGATTGTCCTGAAATTTTCTGACACTGCCTGCAAGTATATAACGTGTCCCTAATTCTCTGCCTATAGTTTTAATATCTTTATTTGTACCTTTATATCTCATGGATGTCGTTCGGGGAACAAGCCTAATGTTTTTAAGCTTTGATAGGCTGGCAATTAATTCCTCAGTTAATCCATCTGTAAAATAATCACTGTCTGCGTCGGGGCTAATATTATCAAACGGAAGAACAACTATGGCTTTATCTTTTTCATCACTGCCGGTATTTTGGATGTCAAGTTTAACAGCATCTAAAGATTTTAATAATTCATTAACATTTTGAAATCTTTTGTCCGGATCTTTTTCTAACATTTTCATTACAAGACCATCAATTTGATGAGGGACTTTTTTATTCATCAAATTCGGTGCTGTAGGCGTTTCATTTGCAATAATATAAAATAATCCAGCTTCATGTTCCGATTTAAACGGAAGTTCACCAGTTAATATCTCGTAAAATACTACTCCTAGCGACCAGATATCAGATCTATTATCGGCTGGCAAACCATGTGATTGTTCCGGAGACATATAAGACAATGTCCCTAATGATGTCCCGGTTTTTGTTATTCCTGCATGATCCATAAGTTTTGCAAGTCCGAAATCCATTATTTTCATTCTTCCGTCTTTAGTTATCATTATGTTTTCTGTTTTAATATCTCGATGGATGATATTCATATTATGAGCTGTTTTTAATCCATTAGCTATTTGTTCAATCCAATCAATTGCCTGTACAACCGGCAAACCGGTTCCTTTGGTCACTTTAGGCAGGTAAGACTTTAACGTTTCGCCGTCCACGTATTCCATAACTATAAAAAGATCTGAGTCTTCTTCGTCTATTTCATAAATACCCAGAATATTAGGATGATTAAGTGAAGCAACAGATTTCGCTTCTCTCATAAATCTTGCTTTGCTTTCTTCTGAGGAAGCAAGATGAGATGGCAGAAATTTTATAGCTACTGCTCGGCCAAGTTTTAGATCTTCAGCTTTATAAACTATACCCATTCCGCCTTCACCAAGTTTCCCTATAATACTATAATGAGAAATTTTTTGTCCTATTATCTCTTTCATTTATTTTCCTTTCATTTACTCGAAAATTCATTTATCTCGCCGATACTTTCCAAATCAATGTCACACCATATTCATTCATGTTCTTTCTAACTCGAAGATATGGTACATTTTATTGTGAACGAATCTTTATTTTATATAGCATAACTCCAAGTTGTTTAATAGTCTAATTTGTGTCCTGGGCTTTATAGAGAGCGCCCAAGCCACCTTCGCCGAGCTTCTCAATAATTTTATAATTTAGTATTGTCTCTCCTGTCATACGACACCTTTTATATTGTGTTGATGGCTTCGGCGGGACGGTTCGCCTTCACAAAGCTTCTCTACAATTTTATAATGTAATATCGTTTCACTAATCATCTTGACCTCATATCGTCAAAGCCTTTTAGCTTTCTTGCAATTTTTTATTTCCATTTTTTCACAACGGCAGATTCATCTTTTTCATAAATGCTGCGTAACGCGAGTCTTTAACTATGTTACGCATTAGCGGATCACCTACCATTTCCGAAAGACCGCTATCTCTCAGATTGTAAGACTTTTCCAGCCATTTGAATGCACTGTCCTTCTCTCCACGGTAAGCATATATTTCTGCAATCTCGTATGCACCGCGGTTCACGTAATTTTTAATTAAATCTGCTAATTCAGCATCTGCTTCTTTTTTTCTGCCCAGCGTGTAATCAACAATTGCAAGTCCTTGAATTTTCCAGAAGGGATCTTGTTCTTTTTCAATCTCAGTCATTGCCGAGTCTGGCATCCCTTTCTCAAGATAAACAAGACCGATTAGTACATGCGCATCCGGAAATTGCGGGCTCAGCTCCAGGCATTTTCTAAAGGCACCAATTGCCACATCAGGTAAGCCTTTATACCATGTTGAAAGACCAAGATTAAGGTATCCATCAATATCCACCGGGTCAATCTCAATTGAACGGCGCTCGAGTTTTATTGCCTTATCAAAGTGTCCTAGTGTGTGCGCCAAGAGAGCGGCACCGTTAATAACATCTGAATTTCCCGGCTCTAGTTCTAATCCCTTTTTTAATGCTTCATCCGCGGCTTTCCAGTTCCAGTGATAGTTTTTCTCTATCCATGCCATTTGAGAGTAGGCTTCTGCAAGTTTCGGGTCAAGTTCAATTGCCTTCTCTGATTCCTTGAGCGCTAGGGTGTTAGCTTCATCCACGGGTACGTATCCATTATTAGCCATGTCACTATGAAGTTCTGACAACCCAACCCACGCCGGCGCATAGCTGGAATCAATAGAGAGCGCCTTCTGATAATAACTTTCTGCTTTCTCAGAATTTTCTTTACCGTACAAATCAGAAAAATGATTCCCAAGCAGATAATTGTTGTAAGCTTCGGGGTTCGTATTCTGTTCCGGCGCTGCACCTTCTTTACCAAACAGTGCTGCATTTAATGCCTCTGCCACATTTCCTGATATTGAATCCTGCAGCGCAAATATGTTGTTCAGTGTTCCATCATAAGTTTTTGACCATAGCGTTGCGTCAGTCTTAACATTAACAAGGTCTGCCGATATGCGGAGATTGTTGCCAGCCTTTTGAACGCTGCCTTCAAGTATATTCTTCACGTTTAGTTTTGCTGCTATGGTTTTAATATCAAGCCCTTTCCCCCTGAAAGAAAATGACGATGTCTTGGCTGTAACACGAAGATTTGGATTCCTTGAAAGTACGTTTATAAATTCTTCTGTCAATCCGTCGGAAAAATATCCCTGGTCTTTCTTCGGACTAAGGTCATCAAATGGAAGCACGGCTATCGTCTTTACTCCTACTGTTGTTTTCCCTCCTCCTTTTGATAAAGGTATAAAAAGATAGAATGTTATTGCAATTAGTATTACCGCTGCTCCGGCAACAATCAAAGGAAGCTTTGACTGCTTTATCTGAGCTCTCTTTACCTCTCCGCCTTGGCTTATTGTTATCAGTTCTTCTGCAATTTCTCTTGCCGTCTGGTATCTCTCATCAGGATTCTTTGCCAGAGATTTGCCGATTATATGTGTTAATCCTTCATCATATTCAGTAACCGGATCGAGTTCTTCATTGAGAATAGAGTATATTATTGCCTGGTCATAATCTCCCTTAAATGGCATTTTTCCAGTCAGCATCTCATAGACTACAACACCCAATGACCATATATCTGTTCTGTGGTCAACCTCATCACCCCTGGTCTGTTCAGGGGACATATAAGCAACCGTTCCTATTGTAGAGCCTATCTGTGTTAGCTGTGAACCTCCTTTTACTTTAGCCAACCCAAAATCCATTATCTTTACTTTGCCTTCATTGGTAATCATAATGTTCTGAGATTTTATATCTCTATGTACAATTCCTTTTTTATGTGCGGCTTCCAATCCTTCCGCTATTTGTATTGCTATATTTAGCAATTCTTTAGTAGAAATCGTACCGGATTTGACTTTATCTTTTAGTTCTATTCCATCAATAAACTCCATCACTATAAATACATTATCGCCCTCTTTTTCAATAGCATGGATTATAGTAATATTGGAATGATTCAAAGCTGCTGCCGCCTGTGCTTCAATTTCAAAGCGTTTTCTCTCATCAGAGCCTGCCGATATTTGTTTAGGCAAAAACTTTATAGCGACCTGCCGTTTTAATTTTGTATCCTCAGCAAGGTAAACTACTCCCATCCCGCCCCGTCCCAATTCCTTAATGATCTTATAATGTAGAATAGTTTCACCTATCATTTCAGACCTGCATCAAATTTTTCTGTAATAAGTTCCTTAAAGATGCTCATTTGGCTAAACTTGATCTTAAAGTTTAAGTAACCTCTTGTTTGTTTTCTATTTTGGGCTCTTTCTGGTTTTCTAAACCAATTTGAAGCTTCCAATGTGTGATTTGAAACTTCCCTGGAATTATTGGAAATCTTCCGGAATTCACTGGAAACTTCCCGGTCTCTCTTCCTGATGCTTCGTAACAAAAAGAGAATTTCACCAATCATTTATTAGTCTCCACTTCCTTCTGCCAGTTATCTACTAAGGTAATTGATGGCTGGGCCATTTGCCCGTTTGGTATTGATGCAGTTATTTCAGTACCTGTTTTATTTATATCAAAGATATTTATTATATTTGAATTTCCTGGGGTAAAAACTAAGTAAGGTTTTCCGGGTGAAATTGATGAGCCTGTTTCATTTATATCTACTCCCATTATTTTTTTATCAGGAGTATCAAAATAGATGCTCTTTCCGTTATTCATCCATTTGCCGTTCATCCCACCATCAACAGAGATTTGCCATTTACCGCTAGCGTTTACAGTCGGATTATTTGGATTAAATGGAATCACATAAATTTGATATTTTCCCGATTCATCCGATTGATAAACAATCCACTTCATGTTAGGTGAGAATACTCCATCAAATTCATTAAAATTAGTAGCCGCTATAGAGACAGGTTTTTTATCTCCCTGTGTGGGCAGTAGAAATACATCAAAGCCGCTAGTGCTGCTGGCAAAATCTATTCCCGTGTACAAGATATATTTACCATCTGAGGAAATGCTGGTTGCAACATTAGTATAGTCTGATTTACATAATAGTGCTGCATCGCCTGAACCATCAGCATTTTTAATATATGCATTGAAACCACTACTTTTATTGTTAGAGCTGTACGTGATCTGCTTTCCATCATTTGTCCAGCGAGGCACTATATCGCCTTGGTCAAATGTAAGTCTTGTCCAAACACTTCTGCTTAAATCATAAACCCAGATATTATATTTCTTTTCACTCGGGTCGTATAAGTCGCAAACAATTTTATTTCCATCAGGCGAAAACTCTGCACTGTTATACGGAACCATATTCGATAATTTCCTTAATTCACTCCCGTCTTTATTTAATATCACTAAGTTGCCATTTTTCTGATTTCCTTCAAGATATACCAGTTTCCCGTTTTGTGAAACGGCAAAAGTCCCGGAGATTCTTGAATCCCAATACTGGATATTTTCTGCAACAGGCATTGCCTCTCCTTCAAGCTTTAATTTGTCTGAATCAAATTTCTGTGCTAATAGAATAGACTGTCTCACGAACAATAAATATCCGTTTGCATACTGGCAGTTTGACGACGTAACCATAAGCTTTTCCGGTTTGGGGCTTTCCAAAGAAGCGAGAAAGACAGCATCTGTCGGAGTAGAACCAGTATAACTATTTTCAGTAGAATAGATAAAATGTTTTCCGTCAGGTAAAAAGTATGCCCACCTCAAGCTTTGAGACGGTATTGAAGTATCTTTCTTTATAATTACTTCCGGCTTTCCGCCTGAAGAGGGAACCTCATAAAGACTGCCGGATGGAGTTGGAGAAAAAACAATTGTTCCATTCGTACTCCATGATCCACCTCTGCCTGAAGATGCATCGCATATAGGAAGTGAAGTCCCTGCTTCAAGAGAAATCTTCATCAACTTGCCTCTATTAAAGTATGCTATGGTTTTACTGTCCGGCGACCAGAATGGATATGCTTCGTTAGTTGCAACTGTTAAGGGTCTTGCAGTTAATGAATTTATCGGTCGAACCCATAGTTTATCTACGCCTGAAGAATCAGCCCCGACAAACGAGATATATTGACCGTCTGGAGAGATTGTCAAATTGCTTCCGAAACTATTATCGAAATTGATACCGTGCGGAGTCAGAATTGTTGCTTTAATTTCCTGTACTTCAACTTTTGTTTTGTTGAATTCTGAAAAAACAAGCAATAAAATAACTGCTATAAAAAGTACTCCGGCAGCAGACCAAAATAGTTTAGGATTATAAAAAACGTTTTTGAATATATTTTTTACCTGCATATCTCCTATAGAAGATTTAGTAGGTGTATTAACGACTTTTGTTTGTCCGCTAGGAGTATTGAATGATTGAGTATTAACGCTGTACATTCTGCTTGTTCGTCCGGAAGTTAATGCACGCTGTATCTTTCTTAAATTTTTTGCAAGTTCTTTTGCCGACTGAATTCTTTCATCTTTATCTTTTTCCAAACATTCAAGTATGATTCCGTCAATCTGCGGATCAATTCCTTCTTTAATCAATGAAATAGGGGAGGGGTCTACATTTACAATTTCATACATAATTGCAGTCTCGTGTATTCCCTTAAATGGTGATTCTCCTGTAAACATTTCATAAAGCACTACGCCTAGTGAAAATATATCCGTTCTATGGTCTACATCTAATCCCTGGACCTGTTCAGGTGACATGTAACCCATCGTACCCATTGTTGTACCCGCTTTAGTCAATCTTGAAACCTCGGAAGTCTCTCTAAGCTTTGCCAACCCGAAATCCATTATCTGTACTATCCCGTCTTTGCGAATCATTATGTTTTCAGGTTTTATATCCCTATGTACTATTCCTTTTTCATGTGCCGCGGCTAATCCTTCAGCAACTTGAACTCCGATATCAAGTATCCTTTTTTCAGAAAGGTTCTGCTTATTATTACGGAGTGTAATACCGTCAATGAATTCCATTGCAATAAACAACTGGTTATTGTATTTCTCAATGGAATATATAGTGCAGACATTAGGATGATTCATCGCAGATGCGGCTTTAGCTTCCTGAATAAATCTTGCTTTGCCATCTTCTGAAGCTGTTAATTGAGTGGGGAGAAATTTAAGAGCGACAAAGCGATCGAGTTTTGTATCTTGCGCTTTGAAAACTTCACCCATGCCACCTTCGCCGAGTTTCTCAATAATTTTATAATGTAGAATTGTTTCGCCAATCATTTAAATCCTCACTTTTAATTTCTTTTTAAATATCCCATCCAGATATCAGATTGTTTATCTTCTTCAATAAAATAGATCGCTTTATTGTCCGGTGAGAATGTATATTGCCAATGCTCCGTTAACTTCGTTGGTGGATCATAGACAACACGACTCTTCTTTGAATCGATATCTATAACATTAAATTTGCCGTTATCTATGTACAATATTCTTCTCGAGTCACTGAACCAATAAGCGCCGTTACCTGAGTTCGAAAGCGTCGTATATTCTTTCCCGGAATTGGAATATAATACAATACCTTTTCCGGCTCCAGTAACTTGATCCTCCCGGTAGCCAGCGATGTATTTGCCGTCCGGGGAAACTGAGTTGGCAATGAAAAACATCCCTTTGTCTTTAAGGTAGGGTAGATAATCAAGCTTTTGTGTTGCTGCAGAATCAGGGCTGAACATTACTGTGGCTTTTGAACCCGGCATAGTGCTTATAATTAAATGCCCGTTAGGAAACCAAACAGGGTTATAGATTTGGCCTGAAGTGCTAGTCAATTGTCTTAGGTTACTTCCGTCGGTATTTATTTCCCAGATCTCATATTTGCCAGTTCTATCCGAATAAAATGTTAGACTCTTACCATCCGGCGACCAATTTGGACCTCTGTCCTTAAATTTGTCATTTGTCAATTTCGAAATTTCGGTACCGTCCGTACTCATTATATATATATCCTCTTGCTGTCCGGTGCTGGATGAAGCAATCCATTTATTATCCGGTGAAATACTTGGATAAAGGTATTGCTTGGTCCCATTGGTCACTGGTATCGGAAGCCCTACCGTCTTTTCAGCATTGGGGTCAAACACTACTTTATAAACATTATCTCTTAGTTCGCTAGAGACATATATAATCTTCTTTCCATCGTTTGAGAACCTCGCCATCTGACAAAAGAGAGAAGGTGTAATGACGGGTTCCAGACCCGAAACGGGTTTCCCAGATCCCCCATCTATTCTTACTCTCCATAAGTTCATGCTGCCCCCGCGGTTACTCGAAAAGTAAAGGTACTTATTATCAGGCGGCCACGTCGGACTCCAATTAATATATTCATCATTTGTAATCATTTCCGGTTTACCTCCAGAAGACGAGATTATATATATGACCCTTTTACCAGTTCCTAAGGGGAGTCCCCAATAAGCAATCCATTTCCCATTAGGCGACCAAGAGGGCTGAACCGCATCCCCATCATAAATCTTTTCCAGCTTACCTGCATCAATATCCATCGTCCAGAGTTGGCTTCTTGTTAACCTTGAATACGGATGCATCACCGATTCAGTGGCAAATAGGACTTTTTTGCCGTCGGGAGACCAGACTGGGTTGAAGCCAAAGTTGGTTAACCTGCGTACAGATTCCCCGGTTGAACCCATCAAGAAAATTCCCCCGCCATCACGTTCAGAACGGAAAACAATCAATTCTCCGTTCGGAGAAAACGAAGACTGGTAATTGTCATATTGTGAATCTTTTGTCAAATCGATTGCAATTCCACCACCTACTCTCTGAAGAAGAATGTGCATATATCCGTTTACAGACTTCGTGTATATAATGTAATTTCCGTCGTGGGAAATATCGGGAAACAATTCCTGACCGGACTGTTCCGTTAACTGCTGGAACTTTACAAAACTTTCTGATGACGAGTTGTTTTTATTCAACCATAAAACGACAATAACTGCTAAAAAGATTATTGAAACAATCCATGGTAAATATTTCAGTTTGAATAATTTTGTTAAATCAAATCTATGATTTAATACTTCAACAGAAAATGAACCTGAAGATTTTGAAATCTGAGATTGACTATCGCTCGATTTTATAGAAGCGTTGTCAACATTATAAATTCTACTTTTTCTTGTTCCAGTTGAATTCTTTATTTTCCTTAAATCTTTAGATAGCTCTTTTGCAGACTGTCTTCTCTCATCTTTATCTTTTTCCAAACATTCAAGTATGATTCCGTCAATCTGCGGATCAATTCCTTCTTTAATCAATGAAATAGGGGAGGGGTCAACATTTACAATTTCATACATAATTGCAGTCTCGTGTATTCCCTTAAATGGTGATTCTCCTGTAAACATTTCATAAAGCACTACGCCTAGTGAAAATATATCTGTTCTATGGTCTACATCTAATCCCTGGACCTGTTCAGGTGACATGTAACCCATCGTACCCATTGTTGTACCCGCTTTAGTCAATCTTGAAACCTCGGAAGTCTCTCTAAGCTTTGCCAACCCGAAATCCATTATCTGTACTATCCCGTCTTTGCGAATCATTATGTTTTCAGGTTTTATATCCCTATGTACTATTCCTTTTTCATGTGCCGCGGCTAATCCTTCAGCAACTTGAACTCCGATATCAAGTATCCTTTTTTCAGAAAGGTTCTGCTTATTATTACGGAGTGTAATACCGTCAATGAATTCCATTGCAATAAACAACTGGTTATTGTATTTCTCAATGGAATATATAGTGCAGACATTAGGATGATTCATCGCAGATGCGGCTTTAGCTTCCTGAATAAATCTTGCTTTGCCATCTTCTGAAGCTGTTAATTGAGTGGGGAGAAATTTAAGAGCGACAAAGCGATCGAGTTTTGTATCTTGCGCTTTGAAAACTTCACCCATGCCACCTTCGCCGAGTTTCTCAATAATTTTATAATGTAGAATTGTTTCGCCAACCATAAAAGTTAACCTTATGCTTATTGGTTTAATTTATTCTTAAGTTCTTTCTTCCAATTCATAATAATATTGATTCCATTATGAACTTCATGTTGTGTATTCCTTATGACAAATATAAATCTCTTCCCATCAGGTGAAATATCATAAGCGTCTCCCAATGCATCTTGCAAGGATATGCTTGATACATCAAATAAAACTTTTGGGTTTCCAATAATTAGGGATGGCTTGGTAATTATTGAAACTGAAACTAATTTGTTTTGTGGATTTATATAATAAATTTCATTCCCTTTTGGTGACCAAATAGGATCCAAACCGTTTCCGTTTGAAACTTGCCATTTGCCTTTTAAATCAGGGTATGATTTCAAGTACACTACTAAGTCTTCTGTTTCATTTGACGAATACAAAAGCCATTTTCCATCCGGTGATACTTCGCCATTTACTTCGTTATACCTTGTCGACATCAATGTATCCAACTTATAATCAACAAGGTTTAGCCGTAATATATCTCCTTGTGTTTTGCCGGAAAACGTATTAAGTATCAAATTCTTAGAGTCGGGCGTTATTGCTTGAGGGTAAATTAGATTCTTATCAGGATAAATCATTTGTGGCGATTCTGAACCATCGGCAGGTCTCATTAAAATTCCTTCTGAACCGCTCATTCCTGAGGCATAATAAATATATTTGCCGTTTTTACTCCAGAATGGATTATAATTTCCTTCGCCGAATGTAAACCTGCTTAGCGAATTTTCTTTTAAATCATATATCCATATATCGCCGTCGTTTTCTGGAACTTTTCCAATCGTTAATGCTATCTTACTCCCGTCTGGTGAAAAGCGAGGATTTTGATAATAAGCATTATTTGTTTTCAGCGGATCTATTTTCCCATTCATATCAACTAATGCAAGGCTAAAGTTATTTTCTCCGGCTCCGGGCAAAAATATTAAACTACCGCTTTCCGAAATATCAAAATATGAAACTCCGCTGCTTGGATTTCCTTTTACGTTTTGAAGAATAGTTACCTGAGGGGATATACTATTTGGATCATTGGGGTTAAATTTTGAAGCGTATAGATTGCCGTTCCTTGATATAATTAGAATTCCTGGTTCGATGTACTTGACCATATCACCGCGAACATTTAAAATGTATCGCTTATTATTAACCAGGGACTGCATCGCGATTAAAGAATTATCGTATGAATTTACATTACTTTGATCTCCGATTGTATATAATATCCATTTACTTCCGGGCAGTACCTGGCACCAGCGATGCGTCCTTTCACTTTTCAATGAATCCAATTCTGTTACCACTTTCTCACTTCCTCCATCAGAGGGTATTTCCATAATTCCGGAAGCATAATTTGGGGAAAAATATATATTACCGTTATCTGCCCATGAACCCCCTCTATCGCCAGGAGCATCACATAGTGTTTCCGGTGTTCCGCCGTTTACCGAAATCTTTTTAAGTTTCCCATTTGAAAAGTACGCAATCCATTTCCCGTCAGGTGAAAAAAACGGATTATCCGCTCCTTCAGTACCTTCAAGAGGAGTCATATTAAAGTCAGTCATCGATCTTAAAAATATCTGTGAGCTTCCATCTTTCGTCCCAATATAAGCAATATGCTTACCATCGGGAGAAATAGAAATAATCTGGTTATCGGTTAAAAACGGTGGATTATCTTGAGGAATGATAGCGCTTAACTTTGTATTATCCTGTTCATTACCATTATTACTGTTTAAAAAGAAAATTAAGAATATGGAAATAAGTATTACAATTCCTGTAACAATCCACGGAATCTGCTTTGTTATCCTTGACGATTTCTTTTGTACAGATGAAAACATTCTAGTCTGAGATGAAATCCTTGTAGTTAAACTTCCGGATTTTAATTCAATAGTTCTCAAATCTGCAGGTATTTCATCAATATGCTGGTAACGCATCCCCGGATCTTTAGCCAATGCTTTTGATATCACTCCGTCAAGTAAAATTGGAACGCCGGTTCTCATTGCAGTTAGAGGTTCCGGCTCTTCATTCATTATAGCATACATTAAGGCTTGTTCATAGTCATTCTTAAATGGAAGCTGCCCGCTAATCATTTCGTACATTACAACTCCAAGCGACCATATATCTGTTCTATGGTCAACCTTTTCACCTATTGCTTGTTCCGGCGACATATAAGCCGCAGTTCCCATAGTTGTCCCAAGCTTGGTTACTTTCGTTCCGCCGGCTAGCTTTGCAAGACCAAAGTCCATTATCTTTATCTGTTCTTTTCCATTCACCATAATATTAGCTGATTTAATATCACGATGAACGATTCCTTTTTCGTGTGCAGCCTGTAGTCCATCCGCAATTTGAATTGTATAATTTATAGCAGCTTTTAACTGAAGCGGCGAACCTCCTTTCGAATGAATTATTTCTTCAAGAGTCTTTCCTTCAATATATTCCATTGCAATAAACATCTGCTTACTGCCGTTTTCATCTTTTACTTCATCAATTTCATAAATGTGTGCTATGTTCTGGTGATTTAGCGAAGCAGCAGCTTTTGCCTCTCTTATGAATCTTTCTTTATCCTCACTATTTGAAAGAGCATGGGCAGGTAGAAATTTAAGTGCAACTATGCGGTCAAGCTTTGTATCCTGAGCCTTGTAGACAACGCCCATTCCGCCTTCGCCTAATTTCTCTAAAATATTATAATGAAGAATAGTTTTCTCTGTCATAGTTATCCGCTTTTATATTTTAGAATAGTTTAGCATTATTTAAGAAAAATTCATTAAAAAACTTATTCAATTACTTACCTTTCATTAACTCTATATAGCCCTGTTCATTTCGTATATTATCAAAGTCAGGGTCACGCTTAATCCATTCAAAATTTTCATAACCTTTATCTATTGCTTCTTTTAATAATTCCACTGCTTTGGTTCTCTGATTTAGGTATGAATACAAGTTTGCCCCGTAGTACATCATTATCGGATCGTTTGGACTTAAATCTAATGCTTTTTCACCTTCAAATTTTGCCTCTTCATATCTTTTTAGCTTTGCTAAAGTAACTGCGTAAGACATACGCCTGTATGTATCCTCTGGATGCTGTGCCAGGTATTTGGGTACTACCATTATAATAGTATCAAGCGTGCTATAATACTTTTCTTTGTCACCAAGTCGAAGGCTGCACATTTCCAGGTCATCATATGCCTGAAAGAAGTTTGGGTTCAATAATATTGTCTTCTCCAAAACTTCAGTTGCCTCTGCATCCTTTCCGGTTGATTGATATATCCGCGAAAGTATCCAATAAGCGTTAATATTATTTGGATCAAGATCAATGGCCTTTTTGCTTGCAGTTAATGCTTCGTCTAAAGAATTTTTCCCGAAATAAGCTAAGCCTAATGATGTGTAAGCTTCTGATAATGTGGGGTCATACATCAAAGCTTTTAAGCTTACTTCTAAAGCATTATCAAGCCACTTCTCTTGTCTATCAAAATCTCTATAGATTATTGCGAATGCTTCGCCGAGTCCGGCAAATGCAGATGCAAATCGAGAGTCAAGTTCTACTGCTTTTTGGAAAAGTAAAATCGCAAAGTCTATATTATTTCTAGTCCTGTTCGATAAGAAGTTCCTTCCTCGTAAATAATAATCATATGCCTCTGCATTTAAAGTAGGTCGCTTTGTTAATTCCACTTTTTCTACCGGCGAAAGCTTAACCATTAATGCATCTACAATTTCCTTAGATACTTTTTCTTGAATATCGAATATATCGGCTAACTTTCCTTTGTAAGTCTCTCCCCAAATCTGAAGGCTCTTTATTGCCTCGATTAGCTGAACCGAGATTCTTAAATCGTCTCTGAATTTTCTAACGCTGCCGACCATTAAATATTGCACACCCAGTTCTGTTCCTATAGTCTTTAAATCTTTTTTCGTTTCCTTATACTGAAATGTATTAGCTCGTGCTATTACCTTAACTTCTTTTATCTTTGATAAGTTTATTATTAATTCTTCTGCTAATCCGTCGGCAAAGTAGTCTGTTTCCTTATCAGGACTAATATTCTCAAACGGCAGAACAGCAACTGTCTTCTCAATATCATTCTTTGATTCTTTTTTATTCTTGATCTCTTTCAAATCTTCTATTAATTCATCAGCATTCTGATACCTATGCCCGGGATCTTTAATTAAAGCTTTTCGCACCAATTGTTCTAGTTTGATTGGAATCCCGCTTTTAATGGAAGTTATTGATTCAGGATCTTCATTCAATATCGAATATATTACTGCTTGCTCAAATTCTCCTTTGAATGGAAGTCTTCTAGTCAGCATTTCATAAATTATTACGCCTAAAGACCATATATCTGTTCTTTTGTCGACATGCTCTCCCTTAGCTTGTTCAGGCGACATATAGGCTGTAGTCCCTAATGTTGTACCTACTTTAGTGATATGGCTTGTGCCTCCAATTTTAGCTAAGCCAAAGTCCATTATCTTAATTTGAAAGGCTGAGTTGAGCATAATGTTGCTGCTTTTAATATCCCGGTGCACAATACCTTTTTGATGAGCAGCTTTTAATCCTTCTGCAGCCTGCAAGATTAATTCGATGCAGTCATCCAGATCAGGAATCCCTTTATTTATTTTTTCTTTCAATTCAATGCCGTCTATATATTCCATCACTATAAAGATTTCTTTATCCGTTTCTTCAATAGCATAAATTGTGGCAATATTAGGATGATTTAAAGCAGCAGCAGCCTGTGCTTCTATTTCAAACCTGCGGCGCTCCTCTGTGTTGGATAGTATCTGATGAGGCAAAAACTTAATGGCTACTTCGCGATTTAATTTTGTGTCTTCAGCCTTATATACTACTCCCATTCCTCCTTCGCCGAGTTTCTCTATAATTTTATAGTGAAGTATTGTTTCACCGATCATTTGGCACCTCTAATATTATCCCGATATGACTACGGCGGGCAGGTCCACCGAGCTTTTCTAAAAATTTATAATGATGTATATCTTCGTTAACCATTGATCACCTAATTTTTAAACCATTTTAATTATTGAAAATAATCAATGCCCAGTTTCATTGATTAATCCTTTCCAATTCTGCACGTATGTCAGCGGAGGAATTGTCGTTCTGCTTACCGGTCGTGCAGCCAGAAATTCACTACCGTCCTTTGAAATATCATCTAGCCCGAATAAATTCTTATCCTGCAGGCTGAATAAGAATTGAGAGGTACCTACAATAAAATTATTTCCTGAACTGTTAACATTTACCTTATATACTTTCTTATCCGTAGTTACATATATTATGGCTTTATCGTTATCTACCCACCAACCGCTTTGTCCACTTTCAGGGGATACCTGCCACATCCCGTTTTCATTATTAACTGGTCTGACATATAAATGAAACATTCCGGATTGAGATGAAGCATATAGTACCCATCTCATATCTTTAGAAAATTTCCCGTTGACAATTATATCCCTGTTATCAGATAAAAATACTTTTGAATTTTTATCTTTCACGTTTACCATTATAAGCTTCCAGCCTGTTTCCGGTTGCAAATCGTTTATTAATAGCCAGTTTCCATCCGATGACCAGTCTTCGGTAACTTTATAATATGAAGAGTCATCTTTGTATATTAATTCTTTATTCCCGGTGCCGTCGGTATTTTTAATATAAATATTTTTCCCCGATGTAAACGCGACCAGCTTACCGTCAGGCGACCAGCATGGTCCGCCGTTTAGAGTTGGATCAAAAGTTATCTTAGTATTTATTTTTGTAGGGATATCATATTCCCAAAGATCAGTGATTCCTGGCTCATTTCCTTGACATGAATAAAGTATCTTTCTGCCATCCGGTGACTGCTGAGCTTCTATAGTATTAACAATTATCGACCCGATTCCGTTGCTCTTAATCGGCAGATCGGTTTGCTCACCATTATTGTTTATTAAAACAAGTGTTGAAGTAACCTGGAAACTATGCTCGTATACTAGGCTTCTCGCATTTGATACTGAAATAGAAGCTTTAATTCTCGAATCAGCATAATTTATATTTCCTGCAATGGTTTGAATATCGCCGCTAAGCTTAAAATTATCCGGATCAAATTTCTGACATAATAAAGCGAATTGTTTTGAAAAGAATAAATATCCCCCGGCGTATTCCGCGTTAGTAGACGAATTCAAAAGTGTTTTATCAATATCAGAATTAGTTGAACCTATTTTTACAACATCTGTTGGACTTGATCCGGTAAAACTGTTTTCGATAGAGTATAAAAAATGTTTCCCATCAGGAAGGAAAAATGGAAAGCGGAGACTTTGATCATGATTAGTTGTATCGCTTTTGACTATTTCTTTAGGTGTGCCGCCGTTTGAGGAAACTAAATAAATTCCTCCTATGGCGCCGGGCGCAAAAACTATATCCCCATTTTTATTCCAGCTTCCGCCTCTACCTTGAGCAGCGGGACAGATTTCAGTCGCTAATCCTGTTGAGAGTTCAACCTTCATCAATTTACCCTCATTTGTAAAATACGCAACATATTTATCATCATAAGACCAGAAGGGATAATTTGCATTTTCAGTACCCGGAAGTGGTTTTGCATACTCCGAAGTTAAAGGTCTAAGCCATAACTCCGTATTTCTCGCAGAATCAGTGCCTACGAATACTATTGCTTTTCCGTTGTGCGAAATTTCAAAGTCGCCGGGGTCTGCGTTGTTTCCGGCATAATCCACGTTGGGAGGTGAATTTATAGATGCAATAAAAGTTGTCAATTTTTGATCATCACTTCTTCCTGATATTGCAAAATAAATAGCTGTGATTGCAAGTATTACGATAAAGCCCCAGCGAAAATAATTTGAGTTAAAAACCTTTAGTAGATCAATTCTTTTGTTTGAAACTTCTATTGTAAATGAACCTGAAGATTTTGAAGCTTGACCTTGTTCTGTTTTTGCTTGTAATGCAGAAGTATTAACATTATAAATTCTGCTTTTTTTATTGCCGGTTGATTTTTTTACTTTCCTTAAATCTTTTGCCAGCTCCTTTGCTGACTGACATCTTTCATCTTTATCTTTCTCTAAACATTCAAGAATTATATTATCAAGCTCAAGTTCAATTCCTTCTTTTACTGTTGAGATTGGCGCTGGATCAACATTTACGATTTCATACATAATTGCAGTTTCATGCACTCCCTTAAATGGGGATTCGCCTGCGAGCAATTCATATAACACAACACCGAGTGAAAATATATCTGTTCGATGATCAACATCTAATCCCTGTACTTGTTCGGGTGACATGTAGCCAAGTGTCCCCATTGTTGTGCCGACTTTTGTCAGTCTTGATACATTCCCGGAAGTGTAAAGTTTTGCAAGTCCAAAATCCATGATCTGTACTATCCCGTCTTTTCGGATCATTATATTTTCAGGCTTAATATCACGGTGAACAATTCCTTTCTCGTGCGCAGCTGCTAAACCTTCGGCTACTTGAACTCCAATATCAAGTATCCTTTTTTCAGTAAGAGTCTGTTTGTTATTTCTTAGGGTTACTCCGTCAATAAATTCCATTACAATGAATAGCTGTCCATTATGCTCTTGTATATCATAGATAGTACAGACATTTGGATGATTCATTGCGGATGCAGCTTTTGCTTCCTGAACAAATCGTGCTTTTTCATCTTCGGATGCAGATACCTGAGAAGGGAGGAACTTAAGAGCGACAAAGCGATCGAGTTTTGTATCTTGTGCTTTGAAAACTTCACCCATGCCGCCTTCGCCGAGTTTCTCAATTATCTTATAATGAAGAATTGTTTGGTCAACAAAGGAATTCATATAATATTTCCCTTCCATGAGGTCAATGCAATCCCAATCGTTTCAACAATTTTATATTGTATAATAATGTCACTAGTAAATTCATTCATTTTTATTCACCATCTCAATTTGGTTAAGACTGGCTTCGGCTAACCTAAAAAATAGCATGTAATTCTCTGGTATATTAACGGTCATTTAGCACCCTTAATGATATTGATATTTCACTATTCATCTTAGTTCTCAATCGGATAATTAAACCAACCAGCTTAACGATTTTACTACCATCTGCCTTATTCCGAAAAAATTATATGCTTAGCCGTTTCAGAAGGTATCCTTATAATCTGCAATTCTTTTTTCTTTATTTCTATGTTTAACTTTTCTAGATCATTCAATTTTATTTCAGCCCACTGCTTTTGAGCTTTAGAAAGTTCATTCTTGAGATATTTATATCCCGAAAACATAGGTTCGGTCGGTTCTCTATCTGCACTCAATACCGCGCGTTGCAATTCTGATAGTAGGGGAATATCTATTCCCTTCTTAATTGTATCAACTTCCTTCTCCGTAGTATTTAACATCCTAATCAATTGTTTATCTTGAATTGTTTTATTCAGCATCCTATTTATTTGATCGCTTACTGAATCAACAGATAATTTCAATTTGTTTTTATCAGCCGAAGAATTCCAAATTGATAGAGCTAGTTGTAATTGATCAGTTAGTGCTTTGTTAGTGACTTTTACTCTCGGATCCATTACTACTTTTAATTTCCGACTAAATGATTTGTTACCCACAGTTAAAGTAATTTTATATTCTCCCGGCAAAACCAAGGGTCCTTCGGGTCTTTCAGCCGGTCCATTACCTGAATTGTACCTTAGATTCCACACAAATCTATTAAGTCCTGCATGTTTTGTTAAAGCTCTAAATTTTGGAAGCCATCTCGTCATAAAATACAGTTGCTCAGAATTTACATTAGACTTATCATTACTCGAAAAATGACGAATAAGATTTCCCTTCTGATCAAAAATATCTAAAGTTATTGCTTTGTGAGATTCTGATTTCAAATAGTAATCAATTATTGCTCCTGTCGGTGGATTTTTACCATGAGGAATCTCCGGGGGAAGGGGAGTATCCTTATTTTCACTCTTTCGAATTCGAATAGCCGTCTCTGGTTGGAACAGGAATCCAGTTGTGTCTATAATATTTTCTGTTATCTGCCTTAATGGAGTTAAATCATCCAATACCCAGAATGCACGACCATGTGTAGCAGCAATAAGATCATTTTTATGAACTGCTAAATCTCTAACAGAAACAGTCGGCAAATTAAGCTGTAATGGCTGCCAATTTGTACCGTCATCAAATGATACATAAACTCCGGTTTCTGTGCCCGCATAAAGTAGTCCTTTTTTATATGGATCAGTTCGAATTACATTTACGTATGAAAGATTTTTAATCCCATTATTAATTCTTACCCAATGCTGTCCGTTGTCTTTCGTTTGATATATATATGGTGAAAAATCATCTAGTCTATGCCTATCAACTGCAATATATGCCGTCTTAGAATCAAAAGGCGAAGTTTCAATATTACTGATCTTACTCCAAGGAGCAAGATTAGCAGGTGTTACATTTTCCCAATTTTTACCATTGTCTTGAGTTAAATGTAGTAATCCATCATCTGAACCTACCCAAATCATTCCTTTTTGTATCTGAGAAAAAGCGAAAGTATATATAACACCCCAGCCCTGATTTAATACGTCTTTTGGCTTTGTACCATTTTCCTTTTCTTTTACAGCTTCAGGGTTTCCATAGGTTAAATCTGGACTAACTTTCTCCCAATGAAGTCCTCCATCGATTGTTCGTAATAAGAATTGCGATCCAAAGTATAATGCATGATTGTTATGTGAATCAAAATCAATAGGAGATGTCCAGGTAAAACGATATTTCCGTTTATCCATCGGTTCATTAAATTCTGATAACAACCAGGGCGAAATAACCTGAGACTGTCCGGTTAAATGATCATAACGGAATAAACCACCATACGTATCTCCTCCATAAACAATATTAGGATTAACTGGATCCGGGGCTATATAACCGCTTTCACCAGCGCCAATTGGATACCAATCCCTAAACGTGATTTCCCCATAGTCGCTTCGACTTATAATCGAAACTGTACCGGCATCTTGTTGAGCTCCATAAATTCTAAAAGGAAATTGATTATCTGTTTTTACATGATACATTTGACCGGTTGGTTGATTATACCAGCTGCTCCATGTTGCTCCATTATCAAGACTAACACATGTACCTTGATCGCTTGCTACTATCATTGAATGATCATTTTGCGGATCAACCCAAAGAAAATGATAATCATCTCCTCCGGGTTCTCCTTTTATTATACTAAATGTTTTACCGCCGTCTTCCGATCTTAGAAGAGACCGATTTGGGATATACACAATTTGTGAATTTATAGGATCAGTAAATACTTCCCCGAAATACCACATCCTGGTTATTATATTAGCTTCATTATTTTTTAATATCCAATTTTTACCCCCGTTATCTGTATAATAGAGACCAGATCCCTTTGAGTTTGACTGAACAAGTGCGTAAACTATTTCACCTTGCGACCCGTTAGCCACTGCTATCCCAATTCGACCAAGATCCTTTTGCGGAAGTCCATTCCCAATAATTTCACTCCAGGTATTTCCCTCATCAGTAGATTTATATAAACCGCTTCCAGGTCCTTCATCGGGAGGATATTGACTCCATGGCGTACGTTTAGCTTGCCATAATGAAGCATAAATTATCTTAGGATCTTTAATGTCCCACGATAAATCTATCGCTCCTGTCTCAGCATTTTTATATAATACTTTTTCCCACGATTTTCCTCCGTCTGTAGTCTTAAAAACTCCTCGTTCTTTGTTTGATCCATATGCATGACCTAAAGCAGCCACTAACACTATATCTGGATTCCGTGGATCAATTAAGATTTTACCAATTTGACGTGAATCAGTTAGTCCAATATTTTTCCAATGCATTCCACCATCGGTAGATTTGTAAACTCCGTCACCATAAGTAATATCAGATCGCATGTCAGCTTCACCTGTACCAATATATATTGTCTTGTCATCTGAAGGTGCTATAGCCAATGCGCCTATTGAAGGATTGGTTTGCCCGTCGGATATTTGATCCCATGTTAATCCTGAATTCGTAGTTTTCCATACGCCTCCATCTACAGACCCAAAATAAAATGTTGTCGAATTTCCCGGTATTCCGGCAGCAGCAAGTGCACGACCTCCTCGAAATGGTCCCACTAAACGCCAGCGCATTGCATTAGAAGCGCTATCCGAGAATGAAAGGAAATTTGCGCTATTGCCATATCCTTTATTTAAAAGCGGCTGCTTTGTTTGAGCGAACATTGTTGTTAAGATTAATAAGATATTTAGAATTAAGAATCGAGTCATACTAACTCCTTTTCAACGCCATTCAATATGAATTAAGAAATATGCATAATTGGACAAATCTACTTTTCGAAATACAAAATAGTTTTTTCAGTATAATTATTAATCAAACCATCTGGTGCCCAGGTAGATCTTGTCCCGCCATTAATTGAAACTTGTATTTTACTACGCGCATTGTTAAACGGAATTACATAAACTTCATTTCTTCCTGATTCATCTGAAACGTATGCAATGTATTTATCATTTGGTGAAAATGCAGAGAACCATTCATCATATTGGGTTCTTACAATAGATTCCGGTTTAGCTCCTTCTTTTAATTCCATAACTGCTAAATCTGCAATAGATCGGGAAATGGAATCTGTTTCACTATAAGCTAAATACTTATTATCTTCAGTAGTTGTCAATTGAATAGGAAGGAATTTAAGAGCGACAAATCGATCGAGTATTATATCTTGTGCTTTGAATACTTCACCCATTCCGCCTTCGCCTAGCTTTTCGATAATGCGGTAATGTAAGATTGTTTTATCGATCATATAATATATCTCCCGCGTTTAATGAATCTCCTAAGCATTATAAAATCTGAAATAGAAACAAGAATCATTAATAGCTCATTAATATTGGATTAAAAGTATTTACAGATTAAAATGTCACATTTGAAATCATACAAAACAACACTAGTCCCTTTACGATTCAATTTATCAATTGAATATCTATATAAAGCTCTTGCCTGTAACTATGTCATAATGTCCGACATTCATATCGTCGGTAGTTTTAACCGTACTGCCGTATTCCTTTTCAAGAGACATCCCCCATAAGTAAATTTGAGAAAATGTATGCTTTACCTTATCTATCATTTCATTGTATTCTTTACTTAATTCGTAATCATTTGCTGAATTACTGTTGTCCCAGATTGAAACTGAAATGAAATCATTATCTTGACTTACACTTTTATTTAAGAATGCATTCATGCAGCCTTTTGCTTTTTGGAAAGAGGGAATTACAACTTCTCCGTATAGCTTCTCAAACTCATCCATTTTATCCTCTTCTATTTTCAATGAGACTATCCTCAGGAACATTCGCTCGCTTTGTTTTGCAAGGCTTTCATCTCCGCTCTTTTGAACTAATGTGCTGTATTTCTTTATAGATGGTTCATCCGGCGAAGTTGAATATTGAATTTCCATATTTTCTGTTAGTTGAATTTTCCACTCATCGCTGTTTTCAGAGAAGAATGGCTTTGATTGTTCAATCATACTCTTAAATACTGGTCCATTCTCATAGCTCTCAGCTTGCCGCTTCGTTTTCCAAAACGTTAGCGAAATGTATTCATCTATTTTAGGTTTCCCTTTTATTAGGCTGGCAAATAAGCAACCGTCAACTTGTTGCAGGCGAGGGGAGACTGTTTCCTCGTAAAACTTCTTAAACTCCCGTGTATATTCCGGGTTTAATCTTAGTTGAAGAATTCTCATGAACATAATCTTTCCCTCCTTATGAAGTGGGGAATATTGTTACTTAAAAAATTTTCTACTATTCTCTTTTAATCACTATAATTGTCATATCATCCATTTGTTCCTGTCCCTTTGAAAAATTATTAACCTCTTTAAATATTAAGTCAATAATTTCTCCGGAATTCTTGTCCTTATTTTTTGTAATTAGTTCCAACAACCTGGGCTCATCAAATTCTTCCTGCTTTTCATTCATTGCTTCTGTAATACCATCAGAAAATATTACTAATACATCACCTTGCTTTAATGCAATTATCGCTTCATCGTAAGGTACTGATGGGGCAATACCTATTATCAAGCCTCCTATATCCGGTCTTATAATTTTATCATCTGATGAAATTAGTATAGGATTGTTATGCCCGGCATTGCAATAAACAAATTCATTATTAAAGCTGTCTAAGATTCCATAAAATAGTGTTGCAAACTTATTCGGTGCGGTATTGTAATATAAAAGATCATTTGAAAATGAAACACAATCCTTGCATGATTTTGAAAGTAATGTCTGTCCCCTTAATGTAGCCTGAAGGTTTGACATCAGGATTGCTGCAGGCATTCCTTTACCTGTAATATCTGCTAAACAAAAAGCTAATTTACTTTCATTAAGTGGAATGAAATCAAAATAATCACCGCCTACTTCCTTGGCTGGTATACTTCTTCCAGAAATGGAATACCCCGGGACATTAGGCATTGTCTTTGGCAAAAGGTCAACCTGTATTTCGTATGCATGACGCATTTCCTCCTGTAACCTTATCAATGCTTGCTCATTCTGATAAAGTCGTGCAGTTTCAATCACGTGAGCTGATTGTGCCGCAATTATACCTAGCAGCCTTTGATCGTTATTTGTAAATCCCGTATCACCTTGCTTATTAAAAATTGTAACTAAACCAATCATTTTCCCTTTAAGAAGCATCGGAACGCTAAGTAAGGATTTAATTGGAAACTCTGCCTCTTTAAGTACAATGAATCTTTTGTCTGTCTGAAAATCATTGATTAGAAGGGGAGCTTTGTTCATTAACATCCAACCTGTTAACTGTGTATCTAATCTGAAGGGAAGAATGTTAGTTGTGCTGTCCTGCTTCCTTATCATTGTATGAAATGGGTTCTGCTGATCCTTCTCATCGAGAAGCATTACAACCCCTTGTTCAACTTTGATGTGCTTAACGCATTTGCGGACTATGAGGTCTACTATTCTCTCAATTGATTGCGTAGAAGTTATAGCTATCGCAATTTCATTTAGTACAGAAAGCTCCTCAACTGCAATACGAAGTTTTTTATTTTCATCCTGAAGACGGTTAATGATTAAAGAATCTTGTTGCGTTTCCATACAACTCCTAACTCAGAATAAAAGCTTAAATAAAATAGAAATGATTGTAGAATATATACTCACATTATTTGATTTAATGTGTGCAACATAACACGTAAGCCAATATTTTTTAGGGAAATACGGAAACCAAACTCTAAAGGATTTTCTTAAGATCCAAAACATTGCATCTACCTTATAATAACAAAAACCTCCAAGGTTTTCCTTTACCTTGGAGGTTTTCTAATAACAGCTGCAATACTTATTAGATCATCTCAAATCAATTCTTTGCATAACAACATTTTAGCATGATGTTGATTCGATCTTGTCTTTATATCCCCAACTTATCTCTTAAATCCTTCGGAATTGCATTCTTATTCACCATAATTGCAATAGTTCTTAATTTTACAAATGGTTCGGACATATACCAATATCCGCCGTACTTCTTATCCTTTGTACCCCAAGAATTCTTGGTATAATAAAATGTTGTCCCGGCTTGATCTTTTGCAACTCCTGTAATTTGCATAAGATGATCGTCTGTCGTTGCATAATCATCAAATGCTTTTTGCCTCAACTGCTGCGTTACGTCTAGCTCCTTCTCGGCTCCGGTAGTAGATGTGTCTCCTTCAATTGGCACTACGGCATAATCTGCTTTCCTGTAAAAATTATTCTTCCCGACGGCGCCGTCCCATGCTACTGAATAATCGTTAGATATTGCATTGTCTATTATACGAATTAAATCCTTTAAAGGAACATTATAATATTCTCCTTGCTCCCAGTTATCTGGCACTTCCAAAACAAACTTTGAATAAAAAGGATGATGCGTGAAAGAAGTAATTTCAACGTAGTCCTTTGTGTTAATTCCCAAACTCTCTGCAAATGTTTTAGGAGTATACTCCTTACCCTTATACTCAAACGTTTTTGGAACTTTCCCAAGATAAACATCACAAATTGCATTTACTAATGCTTCATAATGATCTGAAATTCTGTTCCTATTTACTATTGTTTTAAGAGCTGCTTTAAGTACAGCATCCATCTCTGTATTATCATATAGGGTGTCGCCTGGTTCTAATCCCGGATATACTGAATTAGGTACCGCGCCGTACTTATCAAATATTGTTAATACATCATGGGCTTGTCCGCCTTCGCCGAATTGGTATTTACCATGGTATCTTACATATCTTTCTGCTTTTAACGGATATGTATATCTAACATTGAACATCTCTGAAAGATTATACCTTCCTTTGCCCATTCTCATCAACTCACTTTCTAAAAACGACTGAGTTGCAAAGTCCCAGCAAGTACCCGTCCTAGCTTGATTCTTTACCGATGTAGCGCCGATTTCATGGATCATTGTAAAGAAATGTCTATCGCTCTTTTCATTTTTCTTTGCTTCGTCTTGTGCATGCAATGCGAAAATAAAAAATGTAAAAAGGATTAAAGTGTAAAGAGGAATTCTAAATTTCATTTTTGTTCCTTAAATAAATTTAAATTATTACGCCTTAATTAAATAATTGGCGCACAATATAAAAAAAAATATAATAAATTGTATCTTCAGTATTAGAGTTAATCCGATTTCAAAAAAAAGTATCCCCACTTTTTATCCCCGTAGCACAGACTATTAGTCTGTGCCTCTCTTATTTATGCTTTTCCCATCAGTATAAAAGTCAACCTTATTTCAATAAAAAAGTTTTCTCAGCCTTCTCATCCCCTAGCACAGACTATCAGTCTGTGCCTTACCTTCTATTACTCCCTCCCTCTTCAATCCCATTCAAATGATCCACTATGAACTAAAACCTCACAAAATAATCAAGCAATTCGATACCACCACAGTAAGCAATATTCAACCTAGACATAAGCAAACTTATTAAAAGCTTAAAGCAGTTGTTGATAATATTTGAATAAAGATATACCTTTATTTTGCTTAAACAATCTTTATTGTAAGCTTTTGTCCAAAACATCTTACAAAATAAAAATCGAAAGGGAATGAGAATGAAAAACCTCTTACTATTATTTCTAACACTATTACTAATTTCAGGATGTGGAGATCCAATTAAAACAGACCTTACAGAATACACTAGATCAATCCAGCCACTTACAAAAATAGAAGAAAGCGTAATTACTAGATGGAACTCAGTCTCAGGCAAGAGTTATGTCAATGATAACTATATGTACCAAGCTCTTGATGAATTTATAATTGAAAACTACACTCAATTCGTAGATGGGCTTAAAAAAATAAAACCCATGACAAATGAAGTCAAATCATTAAATGAACTCTATGTTAATGCTGCCGAAAAACAACTTAAAGGTTACGAGATGATGAAGGCAGGTTTAGAAAAAAGGGATAAAGATACAATGAATAACGCCTATAAATTACTTACAGACGGCAGAGCAGAGGAAAATAGCTGGGCTGGTAAATTAGAAGACTTAATGAAAAAGCACTAAGTCATAGCCTAAGAATATTAAATAATAGAAAGCCATTTTATCCTTTCCAATAGTTCATTAAAATCAGTTATCTATATGAACAATGTGTCAGGATAAAATGGCTTACTTACCTAATTATCCCGCGTAAACCAAACAACAGAATTGTGTATCGGTTTAACTGTCCTTAAATAAGTATAAATAGCTGCAAGATCGTGATCGGTCATGCCCGCAAATTGAGTCAGAGGCATAGGAGTATTAAACTGATTCGGCCTCATTGCAATATTCTTCATGCTGTCAGAAGCAAAGGACTTAATATAATTTATAAACATTGCTTCGCTCCATGAACCTATTCCTGTTGCGGAGTCAGGCGTAATATTCGCTGATCTTACTACACCTCCCGACATATGAAATTCAAAACCCCCCGCATATTCCATACCTTTAACAGGCTGTCCCTTTATCATTTGAGTATGACAAGTTATGCATGATGCAATTCCAACAAGGTATTTACCATAAGCTAACATATTCGATGTATCAGGCTCAGGCTGCGGTGTATAAGATCTTAAAGGCATTGTTTTCACAATAAAGTTTAACGGAAAATCAAGCGTCCTTTTCGGAACGTCATTCTTTATCGGCTTTAATGTTCTTAGGTAAGCAACGATTGAATAAAGGTCCTCTTTAGATAATTTATTGAAAGGCATATATGGCATAAGAGGGAATAGAGCTTCTCCGCTCTTATTTACTCCGCAGGTTATTGCTTTTATTATCTCGCCGTCTGTCCAGTTGCCTAGGTTCGCCGGAGTAATATTATAGGCGTATAATGCTCCCGGAACACCATCAGTCTGCTTGTCAAATACTTCTCCTCCTTTACCCAAAGTCCCCGGCATCACCGGAGCAGCATATTTCGTCCAATCCCTTTCAGAGTGACAAGCAATGCAGCCTGCAACATGGTTCGCAAGATACTTACCCCTTGCTATTCGAGCCTGAGTTATGTCAACCTTTATATCCGGTGCACGATCAACTTTTGGAAATGTTGTATTGAAATAAATTATCCCCATTAATAACAAAACAACGAACGAGCCAGTAACGTAAGCCAGTATTTTGAAGAACTTTCTCACATGCACCTCTTCTTATTATTATTGAAAATAGAAATTATAGTTCCCTTAATATTTAATATGTCAATAACAGTAGGCTTGATTATTTTAATTATAAACTAAGTAGGAAGAAAGAAAATAATTAAATGAATATATGAAGTTCATTAATCTTGAGTCAACAAGAATAGCGGCGATGTTATACCTATCACATACACTTTTGTTATTATGAAATTAAAGCTTAAAACTTGCTTATTTATAAGTTTCTTACGAAATGAGCTTTCAAGCAAACTTATTACGTGTATTCCAAAGCAAGTAATTATTTTATTTAAGTGTCTATTTTATCTGTGAAAACTGAAAGGACTTACGATGGAAACAAAAGCTACTTCCAAATTATTAAAGCGATTATCGCTTTTTTGTGCAATAGCACTTATCTTCACAGCCTCTTCTGCATATGCTACCACTCATGTTATCCAGTTCGGTGGTTCTCTAGGAATAGTATATTCTCCAAATTCAATTAATGTATCCGTAGGGGATACCATCACTTGGGAAGGCGATTTTAATATGCACCCACTAAGTTCTACCAGCGTGCCTACCGGAGCCAATAGTTTTAGTAATTTATCCGGTAGCGGATCTTTTTCCTATGTTGTCCAATTAGCGGGCACTTACAGTTACCAATGTAATATACATTATTCTTTAGGCATGGTCGGTTCGTTTACTGCTTTAACAACTGGAATAAAAAATAATCCTATATCATCTCTACCTCATGCTTTCAGCCTCGCACAGAATTATCCAAATCCATTCAACCCAACAACCACTATAAGATTTAATATTCCAAGCCAGGGCTTTGTATCGTTAAAAATATATGATATAACAGGAAGTAAAGTTGCAACTATTGTGAATGGGAATTTGCAAGCAGGAAGTTACTCCTATATATGGAATGCCGATTATTTATCATCTGGAGTATATTTTTATCAGCTTAAGGCAGGATCGCTCGTTGAGACAAAGAAACTTGTACTGCTAAAGTAAGGATTTTGGGACTGAAAATTATAACGTCTTGGTAGGTTAGACCAAAAATGTCTGTAGCATTTAAAATAAAAAAATGGTAGGTACATACTATATTGTGCCTGCCATTTATTTAAAATCAATTACCCGGAATTATATTCCAACCAAATAATATTATTTCATAAACACTAATTTTCTAGTCTCAACAAAACTTCGCGTCCATAATCTATAAAAATAAATTCAAATTGAAAGGTTGTTTGCTTTTCATAAACGTACGGTGAATATCCGTTAATTTTAGCATAAGTACTTATCATATTGATTGAATAGTCCAAATCTCAATATAACGAAAAAGCCTTGTAACTTCTAAAATTACAAGGCTTTTATCCTTTAGCGGGGCCGACGAGACTCGAACTCGCGACCTCCTGCGTGACAGGCAGGCGTTCTAACCAACTGAACTACGACCCCGGCTATCTTTAAATCATTATTTCAAATTTGAATATCAAATATAAATTTAACACTCTCCAAAATCAATATTCAAAATAAAATATTTGCATTAATATTTGCCTCTTATTCCCCAAATGAAATTCCTACAGCTTTCGCGGCAAACACTGCTTGTGTATCTGGCTGGACTAACTTCTGACGCGAAATAGCATCTTCTATCCTAACATTCTTTACTTCGCTGCCTTTTAATGCTACCATACGTCCAAACTTTTTATTGGCTGCTAGTTGTATAGCAAATGCTCCAAATTTTGTTGATAATATCCTATCAAATGGAGTTGGACTTCCGCCGCGCTGCAAATGCCCAAGTACAGTTACCCTTGTCTCTCTATTTGTGTTTTCTTCTATCCTCTTTGCTACTAATTCACCTATTCCGCCAAGCTGCACCGGATCATGTCTCTTTATGTCCTGTCCCTTGACAACCATCTCTCCGTCCATCGGTTTAGCTCCTTCTGAAACACAAACCAAACTGAATTTTTTCCCCATAAGCTCTCTCTTCAATATCTTATCGTAAACTTTATCCCACGAAAAAGGAATTTCCGGGATCAATATAATATCTGCGCCGCCTGCTAATCCGCCGTTTAATGCTATCCAACCTGCGTACCTGCCCATTACCTCTACTACAATTACTCTGTGATGCGAAGAAGCCGTAGTATGCAGTCTATCTAACGCTTCGGCTACTACGTATACTGCAGAATCATGCCCGAATGTTAAGTCCGTAGCTTCAAGATCATTATCTATCGTTTTCGGTACACCAATCATATTCATTCCCATTTCACCAAGCTTTTTGCAAATATGCATTGTTCCGTCTCCGCCTATTGCAATCAATGCATCCAAATTCCATGCTTGATAATTCCTTAATGCCGCCTCTGATTTATTCGCAATCTCTATCTTACCGTCCTTTTGAATTGGCCAGTGAAATGGATCTCCTTTATTTGAAGAGCCTAAAATTGTACCGCCTCGAGCTAATATTCCCGATACGTCATCGTTCTTTAATTCTCTTGCTCTACCTTCAACTAATCCTTCAAACCCGTCAATAATACCTAGCACTGACATTCCGTAATCCTGCGCCGGTTTAGTTACCCCTCTTATTACTGCATTTAATCCTGGGCAATCACCGCCTCCGGTTAATAATCCTATTCTTTTTACTTTTGAACTTGTAGCCATCATCTATCCTTTTATTTTTTCAATTATTATTACGCCATTCTTAAGGCGTTCTAAACTATCTTTGCGGTTGTCTTAAAATGTAGCTTAACTAAATCACTTAGCTTTGCAGTTCCGTATATCTTGTTTATTTGACTGGCTGCCTCATTAACCGCACTCGAAGCACCCTTTGGCAATTTAATCGTTAATAGACTATTCTGAACATCAAACCATTCTACCAATTTTTCCCTAGCAAGAATCGAAGCCGCAGCTACTGCAGTATACTTTTCAGCTTTAGTAAATTGATGAAGTACAATATTTTTTCCTTTTTCCTGTAATGAATTTCTTATAAGACTTTCATCACCGAACTTATCGCTGATCGCTTCTTTTGCGGAACATCGAATAAGCAAATTTTCTAGTACTTTAGCATGCCCCCAGCCTAATATTTTATTCACGTTCTTTATCTTACTGTGAAGTTCGTTATACTTTTTTGGTGTTATTAGTATAATCTCGTAATTATCTTTAACAATTTTTTTTATTTCTCCTGCGATAAGCTTAATCGACCTATCGGATAATTCCTTGCTGTCCTTTACCCCGATTGCCCGTAAAAGTTTAATGCTATTTCCATCGGCAAATACTCCTGCTATTACTAGCGGACCAAAATAATCACCTTTGCCGGATTCATCAGTACCAATGTAATTATTCGGTTCTGCAAATTCTTCCTTATCGTTAAAAAGACTATCTCCGTATATTAAACTGTTTATTTGCTTGTATAACAAAGTATCCTTATTACCTTGCAACACAGTTTTTACTCCGCTTTTGCCGAAGTAAACAAGCAATACTATCTTATCCTTCCCTTTGTAGATTACAGTTTCGTAATTATACTTTTTCTTTTCAACTTCTGAAACATTAACAGATAGTCCAATTAATTTCTTCTTGTACTCTTCAATAACTTTTAAAGCAGAAATTTCTATCGAATTCACATTAAAAATTTATTATTATTCTACAAAAATACTTATTTCTTAAGTAATACTAAAATCCATTTATAATTTATTTCTGCGCTTCGGCCCGTGATAATCTTATACGAAGTCTCTAAAGAAGATAATTCCCATTTGAGAAATTCAAAATAAAGAAGCGCGCAGTTCTTAAAATCGATTATATTGCAATTCTTAATTAACAAAATAGACCTTAATACATTGAGTTAGTTAAACATTATTTCTTTTATAATGCATCAAAGGTTTACTTAAAATCAACAAAGTGGGCGATTATATCCAAGTACTATGCTTATTCAGTAAGAATTTTTCAAGATATTGCAAAAGATTCCTTTAACCTTATTCATCCTATTTAGAAATCTAGCCTCTTTGGATTCTTTAACAACACCTAGAAGACTCTTAAGCAGCTTTTAATTCAGCTTTAAAAATATTACATAACAATGGCATAACATCAATTTTAAGTATATTTAAGCAACAAAATATCATCAATTAGGAAAAAATTATATTATGGCTTTTAATTCGATAGAAACAACCGGGTTAACTAAGGTTTACTCTACTTCATTCGGCAGGAAAAAGGTAGAGGCTCTTACCGGCTTAAATCTCAATGTCTCACCGGGTACTATTTTTGGTTTTCTTGGTCCAAACGGAGCAGGCAAAACTACTCTGGTAAAATTGCTTCTAGGCATCACCTTCCCAACCTCAGGAAGTGCCAAAATATTAGGGGAAGATATTTCCGGTTATAAAATAAAATCACGTATCGGATATCTGCCCGAAAATCATAAGTATCCACCCTATCTTACTGGGGGAGAAGTACTTGATTTTTTCGGTAAACTTTCGGGAATGGAAGGGGATCCTCTGAGTAAGAAAATCGATGAACTATTAGAATTAGTGAATCTTTCAAAATGGAAGAAGACAAAAGTAAAGAATTATTCTAAAGGAATGATGCAAAGACTAGGTCTTGCTCAAGCCTTAATAAATGATCCTGAATTGATTTTTCTTGATGAACCAACTGATGGGGTTGACCCAATCGGACGTAAAGATATAAGAGATATACTGACAGAATTAAAAACAAGATCTAAAACAATTTTCCTTAATAGCCATCTTTTGTCGGAAGTTGAATTAATCACCGACCGTGTTGGAATACTAAATAGAGGTAAATTAATTCGCGAAGGTACGGTTAAGGAACTAACTCAAAAAGGTGAAGAGTATAAATTGAATCTTGAAGGAAGTTCTGTAGAAAGCTTCATCAAACAATACCAGGATAATTTTCAAATTTCAAAGTTAAATGACGGATATTTTACACTAAAAGTTTCACATGCTAACGAACTTAATAGTATCCTTGATAAGCTGCGCAGTGAAGGAATAATGGTTAAGGAAATGGTGCAGCAGAAAAACTCTCTCGAAGATATATTTATATCACTTATAAGCGAATCTGAAAAAGGCGGTGCGAAATGAAAAATATTTGGACAGTTACCTGGTACTCACTACGTGAAGCTTTAGCAAGGAAAGTATTTATATTCTTCTTCGTCATTTCAATCTTGACGATAGTATTTGTAGCGCTTATTCTAAACTTGACTGGCATTGAAAAAGTATTTGCACCGGGAGTGCAGCCTGATTTATTCAATGCGGTAAACACTCTCGAAATGATGTTCATATCGCCGATTACTCTTATTTGCCTTTTGCTTTCAATATTTTCAAGCGCAAGTTTTATCCCGATTATGCTGGAAAAAGGAAATATAGATTTGCTGCTGTCAAAACCTATTTCCAGGGAACAATTGCTTTTGGGTAAATTCTTTGGCGGCATTCTAGTTGTTCTCTTAAATATTGCATTCTTAATAATTGGCGTGTGGTTGATCTTTTCATTTAAGTTCTCAATCTGGAATTTTGAATTTCTAATAACCATTTTTACGATTACTTTTATTTTCTCAATCCTTTACTCGATAATTGTCTTCTTCGGAATAATAACAAAGAGTTCAACGCTTGGCATGATGATTGCCTACTTATTATTCTTAATTGTAAGTCCGGCTTTGTATACAGCAAAATATAAGTTTGCTCTTTTCATACAGAACAATATTATAAAAGGAGTAATTGACTTTGCTTACTACATTTTACCGAAAACTTCCGAGTTAATGGGAAAAACTAATTATGACTTGGCTTCCGGGCATGGTATTACAAATTATCAGCCGGTATTAACTTCCTTGTTGTTCTTAGTTCTAACATTGGGAATTTCGGTTGCCATTTTTAGGAAAAAGGACTTCTAAAGAATAAAATAATTTGATTCAAAGTGGAACTATTTAGGGTTAATTTTAATGCAAAATGAAAATATTAAGCTAGAAGATCTTTTAAGTAAAACTAAATCAGTACAGACTGATATTGGAAATATAAATAGTGTTGCTATTATTGGTGCCGGGGTTATGGGGCAGGGAATAGCTCACACCATTGCTGCCGCCGGTATGGATGTGCTAATGATCGAAAAGGACGCCGCGCATTTACAAAAGTCAAAGGCAGATTTAGCCGAGTCTATCGACCGTGAAATTAAACGATGGGCTATGACTAAAACGGAAAAGAAATCTATTCTGAGCCGTATAAAATGGGAACTATCACTTAATTCAGTTAATGAGTATGACTTGATAATTGAAGCAGTCGATGAGGATTTCAACCTCAAACAGCTTATCTTTATGGAGCTAGACTCAATTGCAAAAAAGGAAACTATCTTTGTCTCTAATACTTCTACATTAAGCCTTACGAAATTATCTGAAACAACTAGCAGACCGGAGAAAATTATTGGAATGCACTTCCTCCATCCCGTTCCAAAAATTCCAATGGTTGAATTAGTAAAATGTCTGCACACTTCAAACAAAACTGTAGAATTAGTTAAAGCATTTGCAGCCAAGATTGGCAAGACCCCTGTTGAAGTTTATGAATACCCCGGTTTTGTGACTACTCGCGCTATTGTACCCCTTTTAAATGAAGCAATGTATATATTACTTGAAGGCGTAGCTACCGCACCCGATATTGACACCGCAATGAGACTTGGTTATAACTTCCAGTATGGCCCTCTTGAAATGGCTGATATGATGGGACTTGATGAAGTACTTGCCTGGATGGAAACTTTATGGAAGACTCTCGGAGAGCCTCGTTATCGTGCTTGCCCTATTCTTAGAAAGCTAGTAAGAGAAAGAAAGCTTGGTAAGAAAACTGGCGAAGGCTTTTATAAGTACGATGATAACGGGAAAATTATATCTGATAAAATTGCAGAATAAAATTATAAACTTAAAATTAGTATAGATAATTATATGAAAATCCTTGTTCTAAATTGCGGAAGCTCATCAATTAAATATCAATTTATTGACACTAAAGAAAAAGTTGCTCTTGCCAAAGGAGTCGTTGAAAGAATCGGTATGAGTAGCGCAGTGCTTTCGCATTCTCGCTACGACGGTGATGGTATAAAAATAGTCGGCGAAATACTCGACCATACAATTGCCATTGAATATGTCCTTGGAGTTATGCTAAGTAAGAACCATGGCGTTATTGACGATAAAGAAGATATTGAAGCAGTCGGGCATAGAGTAGTTCACGGCGGTGAAACTTTCTCTGACTCTGTCTTAATTACTGATGAAGTTATGCAGGCTCTTCAAGATAATATCGAATTAGCACCTCTTCATAATCCTCCAAATATTAAAGGTATCCAAGCAGTAAAAAGAATTTTACCTAACGTACCCCAATGCGCCGTTTTTGATACAGCATTCCACACGAAAATGCCTCCTAAGGCATTCTTATATGGAATCCCTTATGAACTTTATAAGAAGCATAAAATTAGGAAGTATGGCTTTCATGGAACTTCTCATTCTTATGTTGCTCATAAAGCTGCAGAGGTATTAGGAAAGGATATTAAAGAGCTGAAAATAGTTACTGCTCATCTTGGAAATGGATGCAGCATGTCAGCCGTTCAAAATGGCGTTTCAGTTGACACGACTATGGGATTTACTCCTCTTGAAGGCTTGATTATGGGAACTAGAAGCGGTGACGCTGATCCATCTCTTATCCTTTATATAATGGGCAAGGAAGGTCTCTCATTAAGCGAAGCTGGAACTCTCCTAAACAAGCATAGCGGCTTAATCGGAATAAGCGGTGTAAGCAGCGATATGCGTGAATTAGTGGCAGCCGTTAAAGAAGGAAATAAGCGTGCTAAATATGCTTTTGATATATTCTGCTATAGAATAAAGAAATATCTTGGCTCCTACGCAGCAGCTATGGGCGGACTTGATGCATTCGTTTTTACCGGCGGTATTGGAGAGAATTCTTCAGAGGTAAGAGCGGAAGTATGCGCCGATCTACAATTCTTAGGAATTGAACTAGATGAAAATAAGAATAATTCAAGTGCCGAAATCATTTCCAAACCTTCATCTAAGATCCCAGTGTTACGGATACCGACCAATGAAGAGCTTGTTATTGCTATCGATACAGGTCGAATAGTTGAAGGCTTAAAACATTCAAACCCGCTAACTAATTGATTACCATCAAGGTCTTTCACCGATTTTAGAGGTTTTAATTTAACTTCCTATTATATTTGTAACCGTATAATTATTCCGTATTCAATAATCTTTTACAATTCAAAGTTGACTAGTATCCAATGAACCTTGAACTCTTTCTTCTATCCTTCATTCCATTATTTGTAGCGATTGATATAATCGGTACTGTCCCGATTTTCCTTGGTTATACTCATGGAATTGAAGTAAAGAAAATCAGAAAGCTAGTGCTTGAAGCGCTTATAACAGCTTTTATAGTTGCAAATCTTTTTTTAATAAGCGGAAATCTAATACTCACATTTCTCGGTATAACCATTGACGATTTTAGAATTGCAGGGGGCATTATTCTGCTCATCCTTTCAATAACTGATATTCTTTCTTCTTCTGAAAGTAGAAGAAATCCGAATACTGATATCGGAATCGTTCCTTTGGGGGTTCCACTTATAATGGGTCCGGCTGCCCTGACAACGATAATAGTCCTTGTTAATAACTATGGATATCTTGCTACAATTATCTCTATGGCATTAAATCTTTTAATAGTTGGCATTATTTTATTCAATGCAAGATGGTTGATTAAATTGATAGGCGACGGTGGAGCAAAAGCTTATGCTAAACTATCATCTCTATTCCTGGCTGCTATTGCAGTGATGATGATTAGAGTTGGAGTAGTTCACATTATCAGCTTAATGAAGTGGACACACTAGATCTCTTTTTTCTACACTCAAATTTCTATCTATTTACTTCAGTCAGTCTAGCACTACTTCCTTTTTCCAAAGATTATTTGCTATTAAATATTTATCTTTAAAATAATAAAAATCTGAGGGATGAGATGGACTTAGGTATAAAAGGAAAAGTCGCTTTAGTAACAGCATCAAGCAAGGGAATCGGCAAAGCAGTTGCAGATGAATTAGCTAGCGAGGGATGTATTGTTGCTATTTGCTCTAGGAACAAAGAAGATCTTATTAATGCTGCTTCGGATATTAAAAGAAAATTCAACGTCGAACCCTTTTGGGCTGTTTGTGATCTTAATAAACAAAAAGATATTGAAAATACTGTTGAGTCTGTTACAAAGCAGTTTGGAAAGATAGATATACTTGTAAATAACTGCGGCGGCCCGGAAGCAGGTAATTTTAGAGACCTTACTGATATTAATTGGCAATCTGCATTTGAACAGGTACTCTTGAGCACCGTGAGATTTTGTAATCTGATTGTCCCGGAAATGATTCTGCGTGAATGGGGGAGAGTTATCAATATAACTTCACTTACTGTATTGCAGCCGGTTGATAACTTGATGCTCTCAAATTCGTTGCGCACCGGACTTATTGGATTTGCAAAATCCCTTAGCAACGAAGTAGCAAAGTATAATATAACCGTAAACAATATTGCCCCGGGTTATACTTTAACTAACCGTTTATATGACCTTGCTGTTCATAACGGAAAGAAAAGCGGCAAGTCTCATGAAGAAATACTAGCGGACATGGCTAAAGAAATTCCGATGAATAGATTGGCTAGTCCGGATGAAATTGCTTCAAGTGTTCTCTTCTTGGCTTCGAAACAAGCAAGTTATATTACAGGAAATACAATTCACGTTGACGGCGGTTTAATTAAAGGCATTTAATATAAGTTGATTTGTATAATATTAACTTCCAAAGTTCAAATAATATAAACTTTCTTTACGAATTGAATAAATAATCATTGAATAACTGTTTACACAAACTAAGTATATGATTGTAAGACGTGATTTATCAATACCTCCTGAATTCATAAATACTAAGGAGTTTCTATATAAAGCCGCTGCCCAAAAACTTGGACTGGCTATAGAGGAAATATCTGCAGTAATTATACAACGACGATCCATTGATGCTCGTAAACGTGAACCCGTATTCTTTGTACAAGCGGATATATTTGTAAATGAATTACCATCAGAGGTAAAAGATGAAATTACTTATAAACCAATTACTAATGATAAAGAAGTAATAATTATTGGCTCTGGACCTGCCGGGATGTTTGCAGCTTTACGATGCATTGAGCTGGGTATAAAACCAATTATCTTTGAACGAGGCAAAGACGTTAGGGAACGAAGAAGAGATCTTCGTGCAATTCAACAAAACCATATAGTTAATCCTGATTCAAATTATTGCTTTGGCGAAGGCGGAGCAGGTACTTATAGTGATGGTAAACTTTATACGCGGGCGACTAAACGAGGCAATGTTAAAAAAATACTAAACGTGTTTGTCTATCATGGCGCAGATAAAGATATACTTATCGACGCACATCCTCATATCGGTTCTAATAAATTGCCTAATATTGTCACAGCGATTAGAAACACAATAATTAATAACGGCGGCGAGTTTCACTTTAATTCTCGAGTGACAGATTTAATTGTGAAAGACGCAGTAATAATTGGAGTCAAAATAAATGATGTAAATGAATATTATGCCAAAGCCGTTATCTTAGCAACTGGCCACTCCGCTCGCGATATTTATAGCCTGTTAAATGAAAAGAATATATTAATTGAGCCAAAATCATTTGCAATGGGAGTTCGAATTGAACATCCGCAATCTTTAATTGATGAAATTCAATATCATACAAAACATAAGAACGAAAATTTACCTCCGGCTGCTTATAATGCTGCTTGTAACATAGGCGAAAGGGGAGTATACTCTTTTTGCATGTGCCCTGGAGGTATTATTGTACCTGCTGCTACTGCTCCCGGAGAAATTGTTTTGAATGGTATGTCCCTTTCAAAAAGGGATTCTCCTTTCGCCAATTCAGGATTTGTTGTAACTGTTAGCCCTAATGATTGGAAAAGTTATAATAAATATTCCCCATTATCAGCTTTAATGTTTCAAAAAGATTTGGAGAGCTTAGCATTTAAATTAGGTAATAATTCTCAATCAGCTCCTGCTCAAAGAGTAACTGACTTTGTAAATAAAAAAAACTCATCGGCATTACCGAAAACTTCCTATATACCAGGTGTAATTTCTGTCCCGTTGCATGAAGCCCTGCCTGAATTTATATCTGCTGCTTTACGAAATGGAATTCTTGAGTTTGAAAAAAAAATGAGGGGGTATTATTCAGAAGAAGCTGTTGTGCTCGCTGTAGAAAGCAGGACTAGCTCACCGTTGAGAATTCCGCGTGAAAATGAAAACCTAATGCATCTTCAGATTAAAGGTCTATTCCCGGCTGGAGAAGGCGCCGGATATGCTGGAGGTATAGTCTCCGCAGCAATTGATGGGGAAAATTGTGCGGATGCTGCAGCAAAATACATTTATTAATCTCCGTTATCCAAGATGGTTCTGATTTCTTCTAATGTTGTGAGTTAAAAGAGTTTATCGTGTTTTCTTATTACTCTTTTTAATTTTCGCAGTCTTCTCTTGTTTTTTCTTTGTCGCTATTTTCTTAATTGAAGTCCTTTTCTCAACCACTTTTGTGGATAACAACTCCTTAAAGGTAATTAATTTATAACCTGATTCCTTAGATTTATCCTTTAATCCTTGAAGCGTATCTAATGCTGTTTCAAGCCCATTACTTACTTTAACTCCCGTATCTTTCAACTTGGATCGCGATATCTTTTGCTTTGGCGCTAATGATCCCGCCGATTCAATGTGATTCTTAGATTCTTCAGCTATTATAGAAAGAATAAATATCCAATTAACAAGCTTATCGAAGCGTTCTTTATTAAAATATATTGTCTCATTGAATTCATTTAGCATAAGATAAGCGTATACTTCACGGTTATTTATCAACTCTGAAATAAAAGTACTTTCTTTACCCTTAGAAGTTATTTCTTTGCTCTGAATAAGATTACTCTTTGTTAGTAGTGCTTTAATTAAAGTTGATTCTTCAAAAAGTTTGTCAACACTATGTCCCGCTTCTTTAAATATATTTATCAATTCCTTATCAAATAATAGTTCTTCAAACAACAACCCGGCATTGTTTCTTGATTGCACAGAGTATAAAGTGTTTTTCAAAATAAAGTATGTAAATAAAACTTCATCTTCCTTGTGATGGTTATCTTTTGAAAGAATTAAATCTGAGAGTGGCAATCCAATTAACCTTGATTGCTTTTTCGTATTTTGCAAATGACTATAAGCATGGTTTATCCCGATTAAGTCCTTTATAAGCCCGCTTACTACCTCATTAATGTCGATAGTAATATTTCTTAACGTTTTAATTTCAGTAAGTGTTCTATTAAATCTTTCTCTTAGTACAGTAGAAATCTTTACCTCGGGATAACCTATTTTAGCCACATCGTATTCAAAACATACAATATTAAGTTCTGCAAATGTCTCTTTGCATAGTAGATAATTAAGTGACTCATGTAATGGAGAAAGTTTCATTTCTTCTAACCTTTGTGAGATTGAAAAAACTCCTTCTCCTTTAATTAATTGGAATAATTTCGCATAATCTCCTGTTATATCATAAATTTCATTAAAATTAATTAGTGCTCTATATTCGTAACCTGAAAGGGAAACGTAAATCCCGTTTTCATATATTTCAGAACCGGACAATAAATACTCTAGCCCTGTTTTGTGATCTTTACAGGAATAATAATAAGGATGTTCTGTCTTTAGTTGCAATGCTTCAGAGAGTTTTACGATTCTTTTATTAGAACCATTGCTATTATTATTTTTAATTACTGAGTGATTTATAGTGCCGCTGCATTGATCGTATGCATTGTTATATATGACTAGAGCTCTTTCGTTTCCTTCGCGATTTGTATAGGCAAATACGTTTTCATTTACTCCGCCCGTATCTACATTAAAATCATAAAATTCAAAGTTAGCTACTTGACTGAATAAGGATCTCCTTTTCATCAAAGGAAATATTTCCGCTTCATGTCGCCTTATTAAATTCTCGTCAACTAGTTCATCATAATATGCTTTTTTATATTCCATACCGTATTTTTCAGAAAACCCTTCAATTTGCCCATGTGCAAACATCGGAAGCCCGGGAAGCGTAATCATTAATATTACTACACCAAAATATTTATCTCCTTTTCCAAATTGATTAACTGCAGTTTCTTCATCTGGATTGCTCATGAAATTAACATATCGCTTTAGGATTTCTGGGTTAAAATCTAATGTATTTTTAATAAGCTCACGGTATTTACTGTTTTCTTCTTTCATCAGCATATGCATGAAAGCACTGTTGTAAACTCTATGCATGCCTAGTGTACGAACGAAGTATCCTTCCATTAACCAAAATGCTTCAGCGAGTAGCAGCGTGTTCGGCATTTCGGAATTAATGCGATCAACTACTTCACGCCAAAATTCCCCCGGCATTGCTTCATCAAATGCTTGTCTGGTCATTCCATAATCAGAACGGGAAGGAATTGCACCACCGGTACCGGGCTCAGGGAACCATAGTCTCTGATAATGCTTCTTTGATAATGTCATTGCCGCATCAAAGCGAATTATCGGAAACTTTTTTGCCACATGAAGTATCGTTTGAATCAAAGACTCCCTAACTTCCGGATTAAGCAAATTAAGTTGCGCCGTATCATTCCAGGGCATGTGTGTTCCGTCGTTGCCATGATAAATGTATTTTACGGAACCAGTCAAATTGTCGCGCCGTTGAAATACAACTGCAGCATCTTCTCGGGAATAGTATTTGTCTTCTATCCTTATCTCAACCCGGCTGTCATCTGATAAATTTGGACTGTAAAATGTATAATTTGGATATGGAGAGACGTCAGTCTGTATAAAATATTCAGGTTTCTCTATTACCCATTTTGAATATGTACCTGTATGATTAGGTACCATATCGCTGGCTAATCGAATACCGCGAAGTCCGGCTCTATATTTAAGATTTTGAAATGAGTCTTCTCCTCCTAGATCACTAGCAATTACATAATCGAATAATGAGTATGCAGATGATGCAGCTTCAGGATTCCCCGTTAGCTGTTTTATTTTACGCGATGCACTGCTTCTTTCCCATATTCCGATTAACCATAATGCTGAAAAGTTCCATTTGACTAGTGAGTCTAATTCTTCATCAGGAATTTGATCCAGCCGAACGATCTGCCTTTTGTATTTCTTAGAAAGCTGATCCAGCCATACATAACTGTTTTTGGCTATCATTACAACCTTCGGCATCCAGTCAATATCTTGTGTGAATTTTTCAATCTCAGAATTATAGTATTCTCTTTCTATTTCAGATAATTTATCTCCTGCAGCAAGTCTTGATTTAAGCTTATTCAAATAATCAAGGTCAAATTCGTAAACAGGTACAGGCGGAGTTGGTTTGTCGAATCCGCCATGCTGTATAAATAATCTAAAATCCTCTAATATTAAATCTCTACCGCTCAATAAACGATCTAGAAATTTTTTTTTAATATAAATACTCCATCTCTCACGTATAAATTCTAATTGACCTTCTATACTGTGCGGACTCTCATTTATAGGCTCTTTTAGAAATGATATTAACGTAAGGTTACCTTTTCCAAATGGTTTTTCTCTTAAAAAATATTGTTCTATCGAGGCAATAAATTCCTTATATCTTGTCTTGTCTATTAAGGTTTTATCTGAATAAAGTTCTTCAAGCGAAACAATGGCGGGGTTGCTATTTTCCAAATGAAGCAGAAGTAGTTCTTCTAATATAATTTCTTTGTTTGGCTTATTGTCTGTGTAGCCTTCAAGGTATTCTTCCGCTGTTGCTTTTCGATTATAAACAAGTAGAGGCGAAAATTCTTTCACAAATTGTAGCAGTACCTCATCTAAATTCTGACTACCTATCTCTTGAGATATATAATCAATGCCCCGTGCTAGTACACCTGGGTTTTCAATATCTTCATATATCCTTATTAAAAAATGGCATATCTCGTGAATCAAACCAAGTGCATTTAGCTGCCCTGCCGAAGTAAGTTGTCTATGGTTGCCTTCTCTTTTTCTCGTCTCATTTATTTGCGATGCAAGAATTCTTGCCCGGTGAAAGTTTGCAATAATCAAATCTCCTGTTATTGAAAACAGAGATTCATCAATATGATATTTGCTCCGTGACTTATTAGAAACATGAAAATCATACTTGATATTTTCACAAAACAAAGAGTCCAAGGAATTATTATTTTTCATGTATTCTTGATAAATTTTCTTAATGTTATTGCACTTTATCTAAAATTCATCCCCTGCGGCGGATTCAAAATTCAATAAACTATCGGGTGGTATGCTAAACTTGATCCAACCCAGGATTTGTCCTTGTTATGATCTACGCCCATCATTTTACCTTTGCTTAACCTTACTAAGTTATTAACCAATATCGGGATATCCTGCCAAACGAACATCATTCGTATCTCTGCTTTAGAAAAGCCGTCAGGTGTTTTTATAATCGGTGCATATTCAACTTTAGCTTGAAGTATATAATTTGACCTATCTTTAATTTCATCAAGCAAATCCGGTGTCAAATTCAATTCAACTCCATGACCTGCAAATGAGTAAAGCGGCTTTAATATAAAATTCTCTAAATCTACTGGGTATTCATCTAACTCATTCAAGAAATAGGTCTCCGGAACAAATTCACCGGAAAGGTAGGGAAGTGAATGTTTGCTGATTCTATAAAACCAATTCGGATGACCGACCCACTCTACCTCCAGGTCTGATTGATAATTAAAACTAAATTCAGTCTTCTTCCTTTTAAGCTCATCTAAAATAACTCTATTGTATATCCTTTTAATCGGGATTTCACGTTTGCCCGATTTATAAAATAGTTGATTCTTCTTTTGTATGACTTTTGATATACAAACTGAATTAACTCCCAACAATTTTTCAGTTGCAGCAAAATCAATTCGGGTCTTTTGTTTCTCAGGTTCTATATCAAGTAGTATTACATTTTCAGGGTCACAGTCACGCACAATTGTATCTTTAAGGATTGTAACATATGATTCTCTATCAATATCATTAAAATAAGGAGAATAATTCTTTGGAATCTTTGAATGTTTTCTTGTTATTTTATCCAAATAGTATTGAAATCCATAAAGCGTAGGAAATCCTTGAAGTTCAATTAGCATTGGCAGCAGTTTTCCGTCATCATCCTGTGATATTGCAAAATCCACTTGAAGAAAATTGGGGTGGTCACCTTCGTTTGGTACTCTTAAATTATCCGGAATGGCGGATTGCGAAATTTCTAGAAAGTCAGGAGACATTACTTGATTTACAATTTCATGAGAGTAATTAATTAAATCAATAGTTAATGACTCTGTAAGGAATATAGGTGTTTCGGCTATCCTGAAATCAGCCGGATATTTTAAAGCTGAGTTTATATCGTCTATAAACGATTTGTAATTCTCTTCATTAAACTCTGAATTGAATTTGTCTCTTAATTTCGTATTCATTTTCTCTCGTAATTTTTTATTTGTTTGATCTATGAACTTAGCGCCTTTATAGCTAACTCTAAAAATGTAGGCAGCACTGTTCTTCTTGTTAGTTTTAACTTATCCGGGTCTTCAAGATAAGAAAGCATTTCAGCATATTTATCAACTCCGTATTTCTCGGAAACATATTTCTTGCGCTCTTCTTGATCTAAATGATAAACCATACTGGTTGGATCTGCTTCCGGATGAAATTGGGTGCCAGCAATTTCATCAGAAATCCTAACCGCCATTATAGCGCTTGCATGCTTCTTCTCTTTATCTTCAAGTTCTAACGCCAGTATTTTACCTCCAAGTTCGTCCAATACTCTCTGATTCTTTTCAATAACTTCGAATTGCCTAAAATCAGCCGCGTAAAATGGATCCGGCAAATTACTCAATATAGGGTCTCTTTTCCCGTCTTCAGTCCTTCGAAAGGGATGTACCCCAAATGATTTCTCATATCGCTCTTTTACTTCTGCAAATTTAAAATATCTTGCCATCATTTGAAACGAATGACATATAAAGAAAATATACTTTTTTTTCTCTTTTTCTCTTTGATTATTATTCCAGATTTTATCTACTATTGAAAAGTAATCATGTTCCCACTTTTGATCAACACCGGCAAAAGGACTACCTGGTCCGCCTGATGAAATAAATATATCATAACTCATATCAGGAACTTCATTCTTATATCTGGTATCAAATATATCGTAACTAACATTTGTTGAACTTATATCCTTATTTGACTCTGTAATAATGTCCTTTATACATCTGATTCCTTCATTAATTTCATTGTTATAAAGGTCAATAACTGCAACTTTAATTTCCTTTTTTCTCATATTGCTCTAATCAAATATTCAATCCAAGTTTTGTCTCTTTAATTATATAATCAACCACCTTTTTCAAATCACCGGATTCTTCCCAAATCTTTAATTGCCTGTCTGCGCCGGTGCCCATTTCCATAATATTGTTAATGTAGTTTATTTCCTTACGTGAATCTAATTCATCAACTACATCATCGACAAACTCAATTAACTCTTGTGCCAAAATAGAGTAATCAACTTCTTCCTGCTTCCCGAAGTCTATTAGTTTACCGCTTATCCCGTAACGGGCTGCGCGCCATTTATTTTCTGATATTAGAAGTCTGCGGTATAGTCTGAAACCAAGATTTTGCTTTAGAAGTTTATAAAGTTTAGCCACAACAGCCTGGCACAGTGCTGCCAATGCTATTGTCTCATCTATGCGCATAGGAATATCGCAAATTCTAAACTCTAAAGTATCGTAAAATGGATGAACCCTTATGTCCCACCATACTTTCTTTGCGTTATCTATGCAATTGGTCTTAACCAGAAGGTTAATGTAATTATCGTACTCTGCAACACTTCCAAAATGATCTGGAATGCCGGTACGCGGAAACCTGTCAAATACTTTGCTTCTATAAGATTTAAAACCTGTGTTTCTTCCTAACCAAAAAGGGGAGTTGGTTGATAGGGCAAAAATATGAGGAAGAAAATATCTGGCAGCATTCATAATGTGAATTGCTGTTTCTCTATTATCTACTCCTATATGTACATGAAGTCCGAATATTAAGTTTGCCCTTGCTACTTGCTGCATGTCCGTTACAATTTCTTTATATCGCGGATGTTCCGTTATCTTTTGATCATGCCAATGAGAAAAAGGATGTGTCCCCGAAGCACCAATTTCAAGGTTATTTTTTATTGCTAGTCTTGTAAGGTTTGTTCTTAACTCGGTTACCTCATCTCTTGCTGCTTGAATATTTCCGCAGATACCGGTGCCCATTTCTACTACTGACTGATGCATTTCTGCTCTTGCGTTTTCGGATAAGGTCGATTTACCGTCTTCTAATATTTGCTGAATATGAGATCTTAATTCGCGTGTCTCAGGATCTATGATCTGAAATTCTTCTTCAATGCCAAGTGTAAATAATTTTTTCTTTTCCATTATAAATTTTCATTCTTTACAAATGAATTTACAAATGTTCCCCATGTAAGATTATTTTTTCCCGGAATATGACTCTCTGCTTTGCTGATTGCCATTCGGGTTGAAGCATTTACTATCCATTCAAAATTGTCTTCGCCTACAGATTTTACATCAGCATCAGGTGCCGGATTACAGAAATCAATTGCATATGGTACTCCGTCTCTAACTGCAAATTCTACCGTATTAAAATCATATCCAAGTCCTATGTTTAGCTTTAACACCCCTTCTTTGATTTTCTTTAATAGTTTCTTTTCAACTTCCATTGCACCTCTTACGTATCTTAAATGATGCGGCAGCCTTGGATCGTATTGCATGATGTGAACTTCTTTTCTATCAATGCAATAGCATCTGAAATATTCAGTAAAGATAATTTCTTCCTGTAGCATCATTACCAGTTGACCGGTTTCACTATATGCCTTAAAAAATTCATCCTCATTATTCAATCTGTAAACGTTCTTCCAACCTCCGCCTGAAAATGGCTTGAAATAAGCAGGGAAGCCTATGTATGAAAATATTCCTTCCCAATCTAAGGGATATGAAAGATTCCTGAATGAATTTGAAGTTGTATCAGGTGGATGCTGATTTGATGGGAGTAAAACAGTCTTTGGCACTTTTACTTTTAGCTTTGTTGCTAATGCATTATTAAAAAACTTTTCATCGGCACTCCACCAGAAAGGATTATTAATTACTGCAGTTCCGTTTAGCGCTGCATTCTTTAAATAGCTTCTGTAAAATGGTACATCTTGAGATATCCTATCAATAATTACATCATATTCACAAGGCTCTCCTTGTATCACTTTATTGATTTTTACTATTTCTGCAATGATATCATTTCTTTTATGTGAATTAATTCTATCAACGAATGCTTGTGGAAAAGTATTTTCCTGACCGAACAGAATGCCAATCTTTTTCATGTAAAACTCGTAAATATTTAATTATGTCTGTATGGAGGACAAAATTATGACCAAAAATAGAGCGCATTATTCATGAATTTTTTCAATATAATCTGAGAACATTTCTCGCCACCATTGCCAATCATGCCCAGCACCGGCACGTATGTCTAACCAATGGTTTATTCCTTTTTGATTTAGAATATTTGAAAGCCTTTTGTTTTCATCCAAACACATGTCCCATTCACCGGTGCCAAGTATTATACCCATTTCACGAATTCTATCGAGAAACCATTTATCTTCTAAATTAGGTAAATAATCGGGTGGATTATTGAAATAGCAGTTATCATCATAATAACCTGAAATAAATTGCTTTATGTCGAAGCAGCCTCCCATGCTAAAAAGATATCCTATTTTTCCGGGATTACGAAATGCTATATTGGCAGCATGGTAACCGCCTAAACTGCATCCCGCAAGTCCTACCTTCTCTCGCCCTGTCTCATGCTTTGCAAATTCTATTACGTCATATAATATTACATGCTCATAACCCATGTGCGATTTTACTCTATCTGCCGGGTGAATCGAATAATTGTACCAGCTTTCAGAATCAATGCTGTCAGGACAGTAAATCTTAATTTTTCCTTCATTAATCAGTCTTTCCGCAGCCCCAATCATTCCAAAGTCTTTATTCTCATGGAAATTTCCTTTGGATGTCGGAAACAAAATAACAGGATATCCATCGTGCCCAAAAACAAGCATTTCAAATTCACGCTCGTAATACTGCGAGTGCCATTTATGATATTCTTCTTTCACTTTTGCAACTCAATTAGTTATTAAATTGAACTAAATATAGCCGGCTTAATGCGGGTTCTCAAATGCAAATATAAAAAATTAAATACTCTTTACAAGTTGCTCGAATTTCCTTATAATTTTCTTTTGTAATTGATTATCTCATTATTTTAATTCCTCAAATTGATATTCTTTTCATAATAAGGTATTTTTAATACCTTAAATTGGATTATATGCAACAAACCCCTTTAATGTCGCAATACGGTAAGATTAAAGCCGCACATCCGGATACAGTTTTACTATTTAGGATGGGTGATTTTTTCGAGACTTTTGACGATGATGCTAAAATTGCTTCAAAAGTGTTGGGAATTACTTTAACTAAAAGAGCTAACGGCGCTGCTGAAGACGTTCCGCTAGCCGGCTTTCCGCACCATGCTCTCGATGTTTACCTTCCAAAATTGGTTAGAGCTGGATACCGTGTCGCTGTCTGTGAACAAATGGAAAATCCCAAGTTTGCTAAAGGAATCGTCAAACGTGAGGTGATAGAAATTATTACTCCTGGCGTTGCTTTTTCGGATAAGCTCCTTGATCATAAAAAGAATAATTATTTATTAAGTATTTATGTTAAAGATAATATTGCAGGTATCTCTTTCTGCGATATCTCTACTGGCGAATTTTATTCATTTGAAATTCCTGCAGATAATATTAGTCAGCAGATAGAATCGATTTCTCCTTCAGAAATATTAATCCAGAAAAAAGATAAAGACTGGCTATCGCAAAAAATTCAAAAGATAAATCCCTCAATTAGAATTACTAAAGTCGACGATTGGATATTTAATTACGAATATGCAAAAGAATTGCTTGTAATGCAGTTTAAGACTGTTAACCTTAAAGGCTTTGGTATTGATAACTTATTTTCGGGCATTACCGCCGCTGGTGCCGTCTTGAGTTATTTGCAGGAAACTCAAAAACAAAATCTTTCACACCTAAATAAAATTTCCGAATATAATCCGTCTGATTATATGTCGCTTGATTATTCAACTAAAAGAAATTTAGAAATCACTTTCTCTATGAACGACGGCGCAAGGGAAGGCTCTCTTATTTCTTTCCTTGATAAAACAGAAACGGCTATGGGCGGCAGATTACTTAAGAAATGGGTCTCTACTCCGCTTAGACGATTGGACCAGATTCAGAAAAGACAAAGCAGCGTTGAAGAGCTTTTTAATAATAAGTCATTAAGAAAAACTCTCTTAAATGAACTTAAAGAAATTGGCGACCTCGAAAGGTTGATCTCAAAAATCTGCACCGGAAGGGCAAACCCCCGTGAAGTTGTTGCTTTGAAGTTTTCTTTAATGAAGCTTCCTCTTATAAAAGATAAATTATCTCAAGTATCGGTCAATACCTTATTGAGCATAAAAGACAATATTTCTCCTTTAGAAAATCTTGTTAATAAAATTCATAATTCAATAGTTGATTCTCCTCCTCTTAGCCTTAATGACGGCGGCGTTATTAAAAATGGCTTTAGTGCGGAACTTGATGAACTTAGAAACATCTCTCTCCACGGAAAAGATTGGATTGCTAATCTTCAGAAAACAGAACGGGAAAGAAGCGGTATATCTTCCCTTAAAGTTAGCTATAATAAAGTCTTCGGCTATTATATTGAAATTAGTCACGCGAATAAAGAAAAAGTTCCTTCTGATTATCTCCGCAAACAGACTTTGGTTAATTCAGAAAGATATATTACCCCTGATCTTAAAGACTATGAAGACAAAATTCTTAATGCTGAGGAAAAAATATACGAGCTTGAATCACAGTTGTTTAATGAAATAAGATTACTTATTGCCCACGAGGCAGAAGCAATTCAACAAAATGCGAAAATGATAGCCATGCTCGATTGCTTCTTGTCCTTTGCTGAATGTGCAGAGGATTATAATTACATTAAGCCAATTCTTAGCGAAGATAATGAAATTGAAATTGTCGATGGAAGACATCCGGTAGTTGAAAGAATTCTTTCCCCGGGCGAAAGATATACTTCTAACAATTGCTCACTTGATGGTGAAAAAAATCAAATTATAATTCTCACTGGTCCTAATATGGCAGGGAAGTCTGTCTATCTTAGACAAATAGGACTAATAGTCTTGCTCGCTCAAATAGGATCTTTCGTACCGGCAAAAAGCGCTAAGATTGGATTAGTCGATCGAATATTTACTAGAGTCGGCGCTAGCGATAATATCTCCGCAGGCGAAAGTACTTTCCTGGTCGAGATGCAGGAAGCTGCTAATATCCTAAACAATGCTACGTCCAAAAGTTTAATTTTACTCGATGAAATAGGAAGAGGGACCAGCACCTTTGACGGGATCTCAATTGCCTGGGCTATTACTGAATACCTTCACGAAAACCCCGATGTGCGCGCTAAGACTTTGTTTGCTACTCATTATCACGAACTGAACGAAATGGCTGAAATTTTCCCAAGGGTTAAAAATTATAAAGTTGAAGTTAGAGAACTTGATGATAAGGTGATATTCCTCCATAGAGTCTCTCAAGGTGGCGCTGATCATAGCTACGGCATCCAGGTAGCTCAAATGGCAGGTCTCCCGCAATTTGTAACTAATCGCGCAAAAGAAATCCTGCAGAATCTTGAAAGTAAAGAATTAACCCCTTATGAAATCAAAAAGGAAAAACTTAAAAAAATTAAAGATGAAAATGATTCTCAAATTAGTATGTTCGAGTTTAGAGATGACAAGATTAGAAAAGAAATTGATGATATTCAGCTAAATAATATTACACCTATTGATGCACTTAATATGCTGAACGATCTTAAGAAAAGGGTAAAAGATGATGCCAAAACATAGTACTGCCGTTAAGTATAGAGTAATTGAACATTCCTTATTCATTTTTTTGTTTTTACTCCAATTTAGCTTCAACTCATGCGGTAAAAAGTATTCTCCTGAACAACTAGCTTATATCAACGGTATTGAAAAATTAAGGAAGGAAAAGGATAATGATATGAAAAATGATCCCGATTCTCCTTTCCAGCGCGATAAGAATGTTCCGTTTCATAATCTTAATTATTTTCCGGTTGACCCCAATTATGTTTTCCATAGTAAACTATATTTATACAAAAACCAGGATACAGTAAGTATTTTCGGTACAAAAGGAGAAGAAAGAAAAATTGTTAGGTATGGATATGTTACTTTTAATCTGAATAATACAAGTTATAAATTAAACGTTTATAAAGGTATATCAAGCAGCGGATCAATTTATTATACAATATGGTTTACTGATAAAACAACAAATGTCGAAACCTATGGCGTAGGGCGCTATCTTGATTTTGATTTGAGCCCTGATACAAATTATATTTATACAATAGATTTTAATATGGCTTACAATCCCTACTGCGCATACACCCCGATGTATTCCTGCGCTATCCCTCGGAAAGAGGATCATATTGATGCGGCAATTGAAGCCGGAGAAAAGAAATTTCATTAAATAGAAGGAGCTAATGTGGTAGTAGTACTCGAAAAAAATGTATCCGATAAACAAATAGAAAATGTAATTAAACACCTTGAAGACTTCGGATTTGCTGTCCATAAATCAACTGGCGTTGAACAAATTATCCTGGGCGCTATTGGTGTTAAACCTGATTTCGATACACGTAATATAAAAGTCCTTGATGGAGTAGCTGAGGTTTATCGTATTACCGAGCCCTTTAAGCTTGCAAGTAGAACTTTTAAAAATGACGATACTCTGATTAAAATTAAAGATGTCGTAGTAGGCGGTAATGAAGTTGTAATGATGGCTGGTCCTTGTTCTGTTGAAAATGAAGATCAAATATTTGCAATTGCAGAGATAGTCGCCAAATCAGGCGCCAAAATATTAAGAGGCGGGGCATTCAAACCTAGAACTTCTCCTTATTCATTCCAGGGCCTCGGCGAAGAAGGACTAAAACTATTAAGAAAGGCTGCAGATAAATATAACCTCTTGGTTATAACTGAAGTAATGGAATCTGCCCAAATTAAATTGATCGAAGAGTATACAGATATCTTCCAGGTAGGTGCTCGTAATATGCAAAACTTTTCCTTGCTCCGGGACTTAGGAAAAACATCTACTCCTATAATGCTAAAACGAGGCTTGTCAGCAACTGTAGAAGATTGGCTAATGTCCGCTGAATATATCTTGGCTAATGGAAATAAAGATGTAATGCTATGTGAAAGAGGTATACGTACATTTGAAACTTTTACCCGCAACACATTTGATCTTTCGGCAATTCCTGTAGTTCATAAAAGAAGTCATTTACCCGTTATCGCTGATCCATCACATGCTACTGGACTTCGCGACAAGGTATTGCCTATGGCGCGTGCCGCTGTTGCTGCAGGCGCAGATGGTCTTATGGTGGAAGTTCATAATGATCCAGAAAAAGCCTTGTCTGATGGACCTCAAGCATTATTGCCTGAACAATACACTGATCTTATGAAACAAGTAAAAATGATTGCAGAAGTAATCGGTAGAAAAATGTAATTCCTACTTCTTGACTTCTTCGCGCAGTTCCGCTAATCCTTAGCGTCCTCCGTTGAAGCATGCAAGACAATAACATAAAGGTCTGATTTGTCAACAAGCAAAATATCAATTATCGGCTTAGGCTTAATAGGCGGCTCCATAGCAAAGTCATTAAAGAATAATGATCCGGCACTCAATATAAGCGCCTATGACATAAAAGAAGTCATAACTTCCGCCAAGAACCTTAATATAATTGATGAAGGACTGCAGAACTTAAAAGATTCTAAAAGCGCGGACATTATATTCCTTTGCCTCCCGACTGACCTTTCCCTGAAGGCTCTAACTGAGTTGGCTCCTCTTGTCAAAGAAAATACAATAATAACAGACGTTGCCGGAGTAAAAGGCGTATTCGAGAAGAAATGGAAAAAACTCAAAAGCAAAGGGACATATATTGGCGGACATCCAATGACCGGGAAAGAGCAGGGAGGTTTTGCGAATTCTGATCCGTTATTGTTTGAGAATTCAACTTATATATTATCAGATACCTATAAAGATGATTCACAACCATTGGTTGAACTTTTGAAAATTCTCGGCGCACGAATAAAATTTCTTAACCCAAAGCTTCACGATAAAATAGTTGCACGAGTAAGCCACTTACCTCAACTTTTAGCCGTTAATTTAGTTAATTCTCTACCGGATCAAACAAAGGATATCAACTACCTCGATTTTGCAGCCGGTGGCTTTAGAGATATGACCCGGATAGCCTCAAGTAACTTCGATATATGGCAACCAGTTATTGACCTAAACAAGGAGAACATTATCTCGTCAATAAAAGTGATCCAAAAAGAACTTACCGGTTTAGAAAAATTCATAAGAAAAGAAGATTGGACTAGACTAGAAACCCTATTTGAAAATGCTCGTTTGAAGCGTAACGAAATCCCTAAAAACAACAAAGGCTTCATTAACCCCCTGTATGACATCTATGTCTTTGTCAATGACCAACCGGGTGTATTAAGTAAACTGACAACTCTGCTGTTTAATGACGGAATAAATATTAAAGACATAGAATTACTTAAGATTCGAGAGGGGACAGGAGGTACTTTCAGAATCTCCTTTGACTCAGAAATATCCTCAAAAAAAGCCCAATCGCTTATTGAAAAATCAGGCTTCTCTGTTAAAAATTAAAGCAATTATTTAAATTTAACTCATCCTAATTCAGCGTATATTATCATTCATGTAATATTATCTAACCCATGGTTATTCAACAATATAACGGCATTATATCAAAATTATTCGAATAGTAATAACTAAAAGAAGATCATTCTTATTATTAATGATTTTTTTAGGCTCGCATTGCACGCTTATACCTTTGCAATTCCACCTAATTATTTGAATTATAAGCGATGATTTTATATATTTGCCAATGACAATTATCAGTTTTTCCCCCGTTCATATTGAATCTGATAATAGCCTTATTATATTTCAAAAATATCTTCCAAAAGCAAAATACCATCACTTGAAAACGTTCTGAATTCACTCTGAATACACTATGAATGCACTCTGAATGCACTGTACTACCTACCTAACACCATACCCACCCCACCAAGGCTACTCTATCATAAATTACCTCTTAACAAATATAAAGCGCATAAATATTTGCCACTCAAACGCGTAACCTTTCTTTCAATTAATCATAAATTTGAATATATTCGTAACATAATATTAGGAAAATATGATCCCACTTAACGTCCTTTTTGTCGGTGATATTATCGGCAAGCCAGGTCTAAACATTGTCCAAACCTGGCTACCGGGTCTGATCCAAAAATATAAAGCTGATTTTGTAATTGCGAATGGGGAAAATGCCGCTGATGGCAAAGGTTGTACTGAGAAAGAAGGCTCTGTCCTCTTTAACTTGGGAGTTAATGTCATTACTGGCGGAAACCATACATGGGATAAACACCAATCTCAAGATTACCTTCGCGCAGAACCCAGAGCACTTAGACCCTTAAATTATCCCAAAGGCGCCTATGGTAATGGATACATTGTATCCGAAACCAAAAAGGGAAAAGTAGCCGTAATGAACCTGCAGGGAAGAACTTTCATGGCTTCAATCGACTGCCCATTTAGGATTGCTGAATGGGTTCTTTCTAAATTGAAAAATGAAACTAATATAATCTTCATGGATTTTCATGCAGAAGCTACTGCTGAGAAAATGGCTATGGGAATTTACCTTGATGGCAAAATAACTGCTGTAATTGGTACCCACACCCACATTCAAACTGCCGACGAAAGAATCTTACCTAATGGAACAGGATATATTTCCGATGTCGGAATGACCGGTCCTTACGAGTCAGTTATTGGTATGAAAAGTCAGGCAGCTATAAATCGTTTTATATATCAAACTCCCCAAAAATACGAAACAGCAGAAAACGATGTACACTTAAGTGCACTGTTCCTGAAAATTGACACACAAACAGGAAAAACAATTGAGATTGAAAGAATTACTTTTCCCGAATTCGTAAAAAAAGTCTAAACTTTCATGCAAAACTTTCCGTTGCCGAGAATTGACTCAGATGAAGAATTACAAAAGCTTTTAATTCCTTATTGTAGATTTAGGAAAGGTGACGTTTGGACTGATCCTACAGGCAAGCATAAAATAGGCTGCCTTGATGCGGGAGACTCTTCTGAAATATCATATCTAATGGGTAGCGAATTAGCCTCCCTAGCTGTGCATGACCCTCCTTATAACTTCGTAGCCTTTGAAGAGATGGACGAGAAAAAATTCGTCGAATGGAGTAAACTATGGGTTAATAACTCGTATAACTCTCTTATGCAAAACTCATCTCTTTACATTTGGCTTGGCGCCGATCAGAAAAATCATTTTCAACCGCTTCCTGATTTTATGTTAATGATGAAAACCAGTGATTTTAACTCCCGAAGTTTTATTACAATGAGAAACCAACGTGGTTATGGTACTCAAAAGAACTGGATGTCTGTGAGACAAGAGCTTTTGTATTATACAAAAGATAATCCTGCATTTAATGTCGATGCCGAATACACCGATATTCCTAAAATATTAAAAGGCTATTACAAATTTGTTGGTGGCAAAGAAACAGAGAATACTGAAAGAGGTAAGTCAGAATTTATTCGAGCTGGAAATGTGTGGGTAGATATTCAACAAGTATTTTATAGGATGGAAGAAAATGTTAATGGCTGCTACGCTCAAAAACCTTTGAAAGCTATAGAAAGAATAATAAATGCAAGTAGTAATCGCCAGGATATTGTAATAGACTTCTTTGCCCATTCGGGCACAACATTATTATCCTCGGAAATAAATAATAGGAGATGTTTCACTACTGATCTTAGTCCTGTATTCTGTGAAATTTCTCTCCGACGTCTCGAAAATTATAGGAACTTAGGTAAGACTGGCTGGCAAAATTCAAATCCCTTTGCTGAAGAAATCCTGACTGATAAAAAATTGAAGAAATATTTGAATAGTATCTTAGACTTAAATTCAAATAATCAGTAAATTTACAATTGAAAATATATTAGTGAATAAAAATAATGATCCTAATCGATGGTAAGAAAACTGCTTCTGAAATAAGAAGTGAACTGAAAACAGAAATATCAAAGCTAGTCCAACAGGGCAAAAATGTCCCTGGCTTAGTAGCTATATTAGTAGGTGCAAATCCTGCTTCAGAAATATATGTCCGGAGCAAAGCTAAGGCTTGTGAAGAGATTGGTATGCGAAGCAAAGTTGAATTACTTAGCGAATCAACTAAAGAGGACGAGCTTCTTGAACTGGTGAAAAAATATAACAATGACAATAACTATCACGGAATATTAGTACAGCTTCCTCTTCCGTACCATATAAGCGAAGAAAAGGTAATTGAAACAATCTCACCTAAGAAGGATGTTGACGGCTTTCATCCAATAAGTATAGGTAATTTAGTAATCGGGAAAGATACCTTCGTATCGTGTACTCCAGCAGGTATTCATGAGCTTTTAAAGCGTTATAACATTGAAACAAAAGGCAAACATGTAGTTGTTTTAGGCAGAAGTAACATTGTAGGTAAACCCATTGCTAATATCATGCTGCAAAAGAAAGAAGGAGCAAATTCAATAGTTACTATATGCCACTCTGCTACTAAAAATATCTCTGACTTTACACAACAAGCCGATATTTTAATAGCTGCCATAGGAAGCCCAAATTTTGTTAAGGCAGATATGGTTAAAGAAGAAGTTGTAATTATTGATGTAGGAATAAATCGCATAGAAGATAAAAGCGCTTCCAAAGGATACAAAGTCGTTGGCGATGTTGACTTTAACTCAGTTGCCCCAAAAGCATCGTTTATAACACCAGTTCCGGGTGGCGTCGGGCCAATGACAATTGCCATGCTTCTAAAAAACACATTAACCGCATATCTGAAATATGGAGAGTAAATGCAAACGCAATTAAATTATATATCAGCTTCGCTCTCGGATGTAGAAAAAATTTACCAGGAATTTCTAAGCTCTGATGAAATATTCCTAAAATGGCTGTCAGCAAATAATACTACTTTCATTATTGACAAGAACATAGAGCAAGTATTAACTATCCACAAAACTAAGTATGAGCCATTAACAAATACTGTTCTGGCAAAGACAATTGATCATACCTTGCTCAGGCAAGATGCAACCCCTATCGAAATTAAATCACTATGTTCAGAAGCAATTCAATATCAATTCGCTTCGGTTTGTATAAACCCATGTCATGTCGAATTATGTTCTCGTGAATTAGCTGGATCTGGTGTTAAAGTCTGTACAGTAATTGGTTTCCCACTTGGCGCTAATACAACCTATATAAAGAGAAAAGAATCTGAAAACGCAATTGAATCTGGCGCTCAGGAAGTCGATATGGTAATAAATATCGGCAGTCTTAAAAGTAAAAATTATGACTATGTCTTTAATGATATATCTGAAGTAGTCAGCGCAGCCAAATCAAAAAATGTATTAAGCAAAGTTATCATAGAAACAGCTTTACTTTCGGATGATGAGAAGATAAAGGCTTGTTTTATATCAATGAAAGCTGGTGCGGATTTCGTTAAGACTTCAACAGGTTTTAGCAAAGGAGGAGCAACTGTGCAAGACGTTGCTTTGATGAAATATATTGTAGGAGATCTGCTAGGAGTAAAAGCATCCGGAGGTGTTAAAACCCGCGAAGATGCTATTTCAATGTTAATGAATGGCGCTTCTAGAATAGGCGCAAGTTCAGGAATAAGAATAATCAATAATCCTTAGGTTATTGTTTTGTAAATCCTATATCCTTGGTATACTAAGATAACCTCAGCTCCTATATCATATTTACTGATTGTTAAATAAGAAATATTCTCTGATATCTTATCCTGGAATAAGAAGATGATTTTAGACGTTGTGCTAAATAAAACCGATGATGGCTATACTGCAGAGATACCCAGTATAAATGGCTGCGAATGTTGGGCACATGATGAAGACACTGCTCTTGAGAAAATAATAGAGCTCGCGTCGTATTATCTTAAAGTGGACCTAAAGAAATTTAAGCTTGACAGGGCAAGGAGAAACAATATGCAAACGATTTACAAATTAGTATTTGACAAAGTTATATCGTGAAATCATTTAGGACAGACCGTAGAGAAAAGAAAATTATTTCAGTTGCAAATACCCGCCAGAAATATCTAAGGGTGGTTCTGGAAAACATTCATGATCCCCACAATGTGAGCGCAATATTCAGAACATGCGACGCAGTCGGCGTACCGAAAGTATCTTTGATCTATACAAAAGAAAAATTCCCTAAGATTGGCAGAAAGACCTCAGGTTCTGCATTCAAGTGGGTCGAAAGAGATAAATTTACTAGCATCAAAGAGTGTTACACTCAGCTTCGTAATGAAGGATTTAAGATATATGCTTCCTCGCTTTCTGAGAATACAAAGAATATCTATGATCTTGACTTTACAGAAAAAACGGCAATCGTATTAGGGAATGAACATCGAGGCGTATCGGAAGAAGCTGCAAACCTTGCAGATGTTACATTTACAATTCCAATGTTTGGTATGGTCCAAAGTTTAAATGTCTCAGTGGCTACTGCTGTCATACTTTATGAAGCACTTAGACAAAGAGATAAAAAGAATTTATATCTGAAAAGTGAATACGCAGAAGAAGAACTTAACCAACTAATCGAAGTATGGTGCAAGAAATAATAAAAGTACTTAAATGACTCAAGAATTTAATCAGATTAACAAAATAAATGGTACTCTTGAATTACCAGGCGATAAATCAATCTCTCACAGAGCGGTGATGTTTGCATCTCTTGCAAAAGGGAAGTCCAGGATATATAATCTATCAAATGGCGAAGACGTTAAATCTACATTGCAATGCTTTGAAGCTTTAGGAATTACCATACAAAAACGAAGCAATTCTATTGAAATTCTCGGCAATGGGTACAAAGGTTTGCGAAAGGCAGCTAAAGATCTCGATGCAGGTAATTCGGGTACAACAACTAGATTAATAAGTGGAATCCTAGTTGCACAAGACTTTGATTCAAAGATTATAGGAGATGAATCATTATCAATACGCCCTATGAAGAGAATCATTACACCGCTTACACTAATGGGCGCGAATCTTCAAAGTTCAATCAATTATACTTTGCCATTGATGATTCATGCTGTAGAAGGAATACACTCAATAAACTATGACATGCCTGTTGCAAGTGCTCAAGTTAAAAGCGCTATATTACTAGCTGGGCTTCACTGCAACGATATAACAACTGTTAACGAAAATATACCATCTAGAAATCATACTGAAATAATGCTTGGTCTAAAAAGCACTGCAAGTCAATCCGGCAATACTGTTTTTGTTTCCAAAGAAAATTATCCTGTAACTAAAGAATATTTCGTCCCTTCTGATATTTCGACTGCATCCTTCTTTATAGTACTAACCTTGCTTTCTAAGAATTCAAAACTAAAAGTAAAGAATGTTTCTTTAAATGAAACTAGAACGGGGGTAATAAAAGTACTAAAGTCTATGGGCGGTAAAATAGAAATAGAGGATATTAAACAAAGCTCAGGTGAAGAATACGGAGATATAATAATAACAAGCAGTCATCTTAAAAATATTATAATCGATAGTAACATAATACCAAACATTATTGACGAAATCCCTATTCTTTCCATAGCCGGAATATTCGCAGAAGGTAAATTCGAAGTTAGAAATGCATCTGAGTTAAAGGGAAAAGAGACTGATAGAATAAAATCAATGTGTCACAATTTAAAGTTACTTGGCGTGAATGTGGATGAATATGAAGATGGATACTCTTTATCCGGCAAGGCGCTTAATATGAACCCTACCTTTAATAGTTTTGGCGACCATAGGATAGCAATGGCCTTTGGCATATTATCATTGCTTCTAAAAGACGGGGGTAGAGTAGACAATTTCAATTGTGTAAATATATCCAACCCAAACTTTCTGAGACAGTTAAATAGCATCATTAAATAAAATAAAAGTCACAATAATTCTTATCTTTTAATAACGATGAAGATATTGACCAAAATCAATCCACTTTCATAATAAACAGACCATCGCTATAAATTTATGATCTGATGCTCAAATTTATTGATGGCTAATTCTTCAAATATGGTGTCTAAGAATTCTTCCCCGTACTTATTCATAAAATAAACAAAGTTTATTTCTCTTTCCTGCAAAGCCGAGTTAGGGTAAGCAATATTAATTATTTTATCAATTTGTCTCAACGTAGTTTCGTGTTTCCTCTTTTGTGCTTCAATCGACTTAGACTTAAATTCGGTTATATACTGTTCAACCTTTTGTTTGTACTTTGAACTAGCATCACTTAATGTCCTATCAAAGTCGAATAATTTCTCTTTAAGTCGATCGAATACTACTTCTATATTATTTGAAGCTTCGGTGAATATATCATCGAGTGTAGTCTCGGAAATTGAGTTAATTACCTTTTGCTTTAATTCTTCGGGATTACGAAAGATATCCTGGATATTTAAGTTATACTTTTCCATTAATGAAATAATGTTCTTCTCCAGAATTGTAATCGAGGAGCGAGGATACACAAAGGGGGCCTCAACATTAAAAAAATCATAAAGCGGCATCACCTGAGCAAAATAAGCAATTTCACTTGGTCCTCCTACGTAGAATGCGGTCGATAACAAATAGTCCTGACAAATAGGGCGAAGTAGTACATTAGGACTGAAATTCCAGGGCTCCTTTTCTATTGTATCAACTAATTCTTCATAAGTAAACTTTTTCCTTTTTCTCTTCAACCGGAAGTCATTGTCAATTGGTTCAATTAAATATCTACCTTCTTCATTGCCGTAGAACAAATTAATTGCCTGCACCTTTACCTGTGCGTGAAACGTCTCTTCAAGTTTTGCACTAATATTAACAATTCTCTCGGCGTGCTGATGAAATTCACTTATCTCCTTTTTGAATATAGGCTTTAATAAAGATTTTATCTTTGTATCTTGGGGATCAAAAAGTACTAGACCATGTTTATCAAATAACCAAAACATTAATTCTTTAAACGATTGTTTGAATGACTTCCCAGTAGAGTAAAATGATTGTAGCCTGTCTAACAAAGGCTGAGTAAATTCTGTATTCCGTAGATCTCCTTTAAGATCTTCGAAAAACTTATTTAGTGTATCCTTAAAAACCTGATTCCCTACACTTCCCTTATTTTCATCCTCTGCTATTTCTTCTGATTCTAAATTATAAGACACCTTTTTAATTTCATTTGCATCATTTACTAAGTATATTGATCTAACTTCCTCTATATCATGATCATCTCCTTCAAGCCAAAAAATAGGGACAAAATGGAAATCGTTATAACGTTCTGAAAGGAAGTTACTTAGTTTAATTGCAGTAATTATTTTATAGAAGGTATATAGGGGACCCCCTAAAATACCTAATTGCTGACCAGTCACAATAGCTAGAGTTTTCTTATTAGAAAGCAAATTAATATTCTTTTGTGTTTTAGAAGAAGGGGTAAGTCCGAAATATTGTTCTGTAAGGATATTCGGGAGGTCTATTTTGAATTCTTTCTGCTGTTCAGAAATATTCTTAAACCTTGCTATGTATTCTTCTTTATTTTGGAAGTTTGTCCTGTAAAACTCAGTAACATTATCAAATTCATAAAGGTAGTCTAAGAAAAGATTTTCGCTTCCGGGTATATCGCCGAAGTTAATAAACATTATTTCTCCAAAAAATTATATTCTTTTTAACAAGCTAAATAAAAGTTATTTTCATAACAACTACAAATGTAAGCAAAAATGAATATTTTGTAAGATATTATTTAGTAATTCTTATCACAGTTCGAGTAACGATCGTTGCAGAAAAGACTAAACTTAAAAGCATCTAATTTTTTATATTACAAAATTAAAATATATTTATACTTTATATATTTAATATTTGTATTAATGATTAAATAGTCCAGGTGTGAGCAAGTATATTATTTCCTTATTATATGATTTTAAGGTAAGACTAGACTTATAAATGGATTTAGTAAACATAGTTATACATTTTCCAGAAACCCTTTATAGTAAAGGCTAATATATCTACTAATTGGTGCTTGTAATATATTTAAAAGCTTAGTTTAACAATGATTAATTCCTTAATGAGCTCAATGATTAGTTATGTAAAAACTTTTTATGATACTATCAAACTTAAAAAGTCTGCTATTATTGTAATTGTTAAACTCTTAATTGCGAGTGGTCTAATTTATTATTTGATCTATTATGTTAACCTAAAGGATATAGCAGATGTATTTGCTAAAGCAGATTATAGATTCATTACTTTAGCAATGTTGCTTACATTTATTAATATTACACTGCAATATTTCAAATGGAAGATTTCCTGCTCTGCAATTCTTAAGGAAACTGATCGAAAGAAAATCTTTTATTCCTTATTCTATGGATTTGCGGCAGGTCCGTTTACACCTGCGCGTGTAGGAGAATATTTCGGGAGGGCGCTTGAGTTTAAGAACAAGTCTATGGTAAGCATAACAGTAGCAACGTTAGTTGATAAGTTTTTTCTTCTTATACCAATTACTTTCTTTGGTTCAATAGGAAGTATCTTATTTCTTAAGGATTATTATCATGTAAGCTCTTATATAACAGTCTCATTATTTGTTGTAATTTTCATTCTTTTCTATATTCTGATTATGTTAATGATAAGCCCAAGTATTTGGCATAATTTTATGCTTAAAAGGATGAATAACTCAAAAAGACTTCACAAGTTCTATTCGGAGATACTGTTGCTTAGAGAGCTAGACGGAAAGTTTTTTGTTAAAATGTTCTTAATTTCTATTGTTTTTTACTCTTGCTTTATAATTCAATATGCTATACTTGCGATAGGGTTTTCTCAACATGGAAACTTTATTGACTTCATTTGGGCAGGAAATATGGTAATGTTTGCTAAGACAATCATTCCACAAATTTCATTTGGTGATTTAGGTGTTAGGGAAGGAGCTTCGGTTTTCTTTCTAACTAAAATGGGGCAGACAAGTTCAACGGGCTTCGATTCGGGTATTTCTTTGTTTGGTATAAATGTATTATTGCCAGCAATAATAGGGATGATTTTGCTTATAAAGAAGAACAATGCTTAATATTATACTGGAACTAATCTTTCTTAGCCTTCTAATTTACTATTCATCTTTTTTACTTAAAGTATTGTCAGGCCTTTTCAATTTAACTACTGAAAATGATGGAACTTTAGCAAAGGAATTTATTTCTATCATTATACCTTTTAGAAATGAGTCTGAGAATATACTTGAAAGTTTGGATAGCCTTGAAAGTCAAAATTATCCTAAAGATAAATTCGAGGTCATTTACGTGAATGATTCTTCTGAAGATGATTCATTTCAGAAGATAATGTCAATAAAGAAGTCTTCAAATATTAGAGTAATGTCTGTCCCAGAAGATTTTTCAGTGAATGCACACAAAAAAAGAGCAATAAGATTCGGAATTCTTCACTCAAACGGCGACATTATTATTACAACTGATGCTGATTGTATACATGGTAAGAGTTGGCTTAAGAAAATGATGGACTGTTTTGACAGTAGTACCTTATTTGTGTCAGGTCCGGTTGAGTTTATTGAAGAACGGAGCATTTTTGAGAAATTACAGAAGCTTGAATTCTCGGGTTTAGTGCTGACCGGCGCAGGATTAATTGGAATTAACAAACCTGTCATTTGTAATGCTGCTAATATTGCATATAGAAAAGAGGCGTATGATAAGGTAAACGGATTTAACGATCAAATGAATTTATCTTCAGGTGATGATGAGTTATTAATGCAAAAAATGTGGGCAGCGAATAGATCAGGCGTTAAATTCTGCTGGAATAGGGAAGCCGTTGCTTATACTAAAGGTAACGAGTCTCTAAGTAAGTTTTATTATCAACGAAAGAGATGGGCAAGTAAGGGTTTATTTTATGCAGATAAGATTCTAATACTAAAGCTTATATTGATTTTTATGTTCTATCTTGGTTTAATTGTCCAGCCAGTATTATCAGTCTTAATGTCTCCTCTTTTTCTTTTATCTTTTATCATTAGCCTCTTGATTAAAAGTATCCTAGAATACTTAATACTTAGAAGGGGATTGAATTTTGTGCTTAATAGGGCAATTTTGAGATACCTTCTTCTTGCAGAGCTATTCCAAATTCCGTATATAATTATTGCCGGTATTACTGGAACCTTTGGTAATTATATTTGGAAGGAACGTAGGGTAAAACGGTAGTGTAATACATCTCCTTAGATCTTGTCTAAATTTGGATTCAACCTGTGCAATTTACTATACAAATGTCTTATACATCTCCTTGTAAAACAATGAAAATAGTTTGTTTTTGGTGGCACAACTGTTGACTAATCTAATTTAGTTAACTCAGGAGGTGTGAAATGAAAAAGATAATAATAGCATCGTTTATATTAGTTATAGGACTATCGACTCAAATGAAGGCTGATGTTGGTTTCTCATTTGAAGGTGGATTTGGGTTTTTCTATTCATCATTAGCTCCATATGGTACCTGGATTCAGATAAATGGAGGGGTAAATGTTTGGCATCCAGACAATGTTGGCTATGGTTGGTCGCCCTATCATTATGGACATTGGATATGGACAAACGATGGATGGTATTGGGACTCAAATGAGCCCTTTGGGAATATCGTTTATCATTACGGTAGATGGTATTATGATGATTATTATGGTTGGATATGGGTTCCTGACTACCAATGGGCACCTGCCTGGGTCGAATGGCGGTATGACAATGATTACATAGGATGGGCACCACTTCCCCCTTACGCTTCTTTCTCTATTGATTTCGGTATTAGATTTACTTCTTCATATTATACTCCTTACCAATATTATTCCTTTGTTAGCTACAGATATATGTGCAACCCGCATGTCTATAATTATTACTTAGATAATAATATAAAGTACAGGGTTTATTCATCAACTAAGTATAGAACTAATTATGGCTACTCGAATGGAAGAGTGGTAAACCGAGGCGTTGATGTAGATTATATAAGGCAAAGAAGCGGAGATAGAATAATTGAAAGAAGAGTGGAGGGTATTTCAAATCCACGTAATCTTGCTGGAGTAAGAAGTTCTAGTAATACAGTTAGAGCATTGATATTACCAAAAGATCAGATTGATCGAGGTACAGGAAGAAATGTTAGGATTCAGAAAGCAAGCAGAGCCGCTTCGCTAGATGTGTCAAGAATTGCTGTTGGAAACAGAGGTGAGAGAAACGGGGGCCCAACTGTAGAGAATCCATATTATTTAAATGCTAACCCTAATAGTAGGATAAATGACTGGAATAACAGTAGACCTCAAGGAAATATAAACAGTAGACCTAATAATAATAGACCCAATAACTATGTGGCTCCTAATAGAAATGACAGGAATAATTATATTCGTCAACCTATTCAAAATGATAGACCAAGAAATAATCAGAGTAATTATAATAGTCCTAATAGAAATGAGCCAAGGGCACAACAGCAGATAAGAAGAGAAGCACCGCAAAGAAGTGCACCGCAAATTCAAAGGAGTAATGAAAATAGAAATAAAGGGAATGCAGGCAATGTTAATAGGGGTAATAGTGATAACCGAAGGCATCGGTAATTAAATTATAACTCCTCTTAGACGGCGTTGGATTTTTATTCGACGCCGTTTTTTTATTTATTCTCTTTAAAGAAATTGGAAATTTCGTTTGCTATATATTTAATATTATCCTGAGTTAAGCCCGGCCAGCTTGGCATATTTATACCATGCCATCCGAGATACTCTGCAATAGGCAGCTTCTGAAATTTTTGTGAGAACATTGGCATAGTATGTACAGGGAAAAATGTAGGACGTGTCTCTACTCCTTTTTCACTTAGGTACTTTCTTAAATCTTCTCTAATTTGTGGCGATTCTACTAGAATAGAATACATCCAATAAGAATGAAATACTTCTCCAAACTCACCGTGATGTTTTATGGGCAGATTCTGAAGTGATTCGTTGTACCATTTAGCTATAAGCTGCTTCTTTAAGATCTTCTCATTTGCCTTTTCTAATTGAGCTAATCCGATGGCAGCACAAATATTAGTCATTCTGTAATTGAAGCCTAGTACGTCGTGCCAGTATTGCCTATACTTAGCAAGGCCGTGCATTTTTAAGTGATAGGCTCTATCATATAAAGTCTCATCATTTGTTACAAGCATACCACCTTCACCTGTAGTAATTGTTTTATTCCCGTAGAAACTAAAGGTAGCTAAGTCACCAAAAGTGCCTACGTGCTTTTTCTTATAGATTGAACCAAATGCCTCTGCGCAGTCTTCAATTAAGAATAGACTATTTTCCTTGGCAATCTGTGCCAGTTCATCCATTTCGCATGGATGACCATAGAGATGCACAGCCATTATAGCTTTAGTTTTGGGAGTTATTTTTCTTTTGACATCTTGAGGATCCATTTGCCATGTGTCTTCTAAAGAATCAACAAATACGGGGGTTGCTCCTGTAATTGCAATGGTACTGACCGAAGCTATGTAAGTGAATGAGGGTACGATTACCTCATCGCCGAGTCCTATGCCGAGGGTAACAATGGCTAAATGTAAGGCTACTGTACCGTTGCATACTGCGGTAGCATGTTCAATTCCAATGAACTTTCTGAATTCATTTTCAAACCTTGGTATAAACTCTCCACGTGATGATATCCAGGATGTATCTAGGCATTCGTTAACATATTTCTTTTCGTTGCCGTCCAGAGAAGGTTGGTAAATTGGGATATTTTTATTCATAGCAGTACTCTTTCAAATTTGGGTGATTACTTTTTGCCGGCGAATTCTTTAGTCAGCTGTATTATTTTATCAAGGTCAATCATTTGAATACACTCTAGGTTATACGGGCATACCTTCTTCCAACAGGGGGAGCATTCTAGTCCTAAGGGAACTAGTTTTTCTCCTTTACCGTATAATTCTATCTCTGCTGCACAGGATAAGCCGAACCATGCAATTACATATTTCTTTAGTCCTATTGCCATGTGCATTCCAAAAGAATCACCTGTAATGACTATGTCGCATATGTCCATAAAGCATGCACCTCGCCGAAGACCTAAGGTAGTGGGGGTTGAAATAACTTTTGAGCGTACCTTGTCATTTAGCATCCCCAATATAGTCTCATTCCTATCAGTGTCTTCTTTTCCACCAAGAAGAACAAGTGTAAGGTTACTCTCCTTAACTAGAATGTTTATCAGCTTAACGTGTTGTTCAATTGTCATCTTCTTGTTAGGGAAAAGATTGGAGCATCCAGTATTGAAGCCTACATAAGTTTTTGTATCGTCGTACTTAATATCCTTTTTGTATGTACTTATAAATTCCTTTTCTTCGGCTGAAAGATTGAAAACGTATGGGTCTTTTTCGTATTCGAGATCAAATACCTCGTGGATTATATCTACTCCGCTGCGTGTATTCTCTCTAAACTTTTTCTGGTCATCGTTGCCCAGCATATAGCTGTACATAGCTCCTTCATTTGCAGGGATAATTTTACCATCATTGTTTAATAAGAAGCCGAGTTTCTTCTTTGCCTTTACTTCGTTTGCAAATGCACAGGCGTAATCAGATTTATCCGCGTTCATTACGTAGTCGAATTCAATTTGTTTTAAGATCATTCGTTGTTCGTCAGTCCAAGTAAAGGTTTTGTCTATGAGAGGATTATTGAGGAGTATCTTGTCTGCTCCCGGCATAGTTATCCAATAAATAGTGCTAACTGGATATTTCCTTTTTATTGCATGAAGGATTGGGGTATTGTCCAAAACATTTCCGAGTGCATCTAGTGAGATAATTAGGATTTTTATTCCCATTTGGGTCTGGTCATTTTCATGCTGGCAGCCGTTCTGTAAACAATTCTCGTAAGAGTAGCACGGTTTATATCCGCTAAAATTCTTGCACTTTGGTATATTTAATTCTGAAAGGTTCATCCTTAATCCAGTAATAGTTATTTAATTTATGACTTTATAATATGGTGAAAGCAAACATTACTCTTTTAATTTAATTATACTATCGATTACTTCTTCGATAGTTAGACCTTTTTCTATCCCGCAAGTTTCCTGATCTGCACTGCAGTATTGCTTACAGTTCTCGTCCGAAACTTCTAAATTGATTGATTGTTTGTTAATTAGGCCTTGATGGATTGCGCAGCTCATTGGTCTATGGCAATGGATGCCAATACATTTTATTTTCAAGGAATCAGCTATATGTAAGGGGCCAGTAGACGGGCTAATGAAAATATCAGCCTGTCCGATTACCTTAATTAGATCTCTAAGATCGAACAATTTCTCAGAGAGATTGATTATTCGAGTAGACTTTATGTCCTGTATGTTTGATAAGAACTCCTTGCTCATTTCTTGTGCTGTAAGGATAATTTTTGTCCTGTTCCCAGGGAATCTTTCAAGGATTGCGGCTATTAGTTTAAGATACTTATCCTCTGACCAATTGGGAGCTGAGCCTAAGGAGCCAGAATGGACGTATATTTTGAAGTCTTCCTTCTTAATTCCGTTCTGATTTAGAATGGTTAGTGCTTCGGTTTTTTCCTTTTCAGTAATGAATATTTGCAGAGTTATATCAGTCGTATCAACGCCTATTTTGCGGGCAAGATCCATGCAGTAATCAGCTTCGTGGCGTAGGGGTTGGTAGTTATTTCTTGAAACGCTTTTCATTCCGGTAATGACTTCATATAGCTTATGCCCAACGCCGATGCGGGTATTGATACCTGCCCAGAACATTTGGAATGCTGCTCGTTCTGTAGGCATCATTAGTAGACCATGCGTAAAATTATAACTTCGCAACTCTCTAACAACCTTCCAAAAAGTTTTTTTGCTCAAATCATCTGTTAATGTTTCATCTACATAGGGGTTGTTAATTATTATATTCTTGGTATGCGGCTGAGTTAGAGTTGCTATAAAGGCATCAGGGAAAGCCTTGCGCAATTCTCTAATCATTGGTGTAATAAAAACTACATCGCCAACTCTGTCAGTTCTTACGAGGAGAATTCGTTTCATGAATACTTTATATATCTGGGAAAAATGTCTTTCAAAAATAGCAATTCTAGAGGATATATCATCGAATAGGGTGTGACTATTTTAATATTAAGTAAAATTTGAATAGGGGGATGGTCTGGGTTGATTAAATATGGGGGGTAGGGGGAAGAGGTTGGCATTTAGGTGTGAATAGTGGGAAAAGAAGGTGTTGGGAGTGGTTAGGATAGCTGTCAGAGACTTGTCAGATAGGTAGCAGTACGTTTTCAGAACGTTTTCAAGACGTTTTCAGAACGTTTTGAGGACGTTTTCAGATTTATTGGATAGTTTATAGGGTTGGAAGTCATTTGTCTTTATTTCCACTGCTTTAGATGAATAACGTGGAAATTGAAGTAAATGGGCTCTTATAACAAATATACTAAACACTTATTCTTGAAGCAAAAAAGAGAGAGGTACTTTCGGAAAAGTACAGTAAACTTTGGATTATAAAGTGCAGAGGAAAGGAATTATTCGTAGAGGCAAAATGATTTCGCCTAAGCCGGATAAATGTTCATTTAGAAATCAACGAGTCTGAATACTTATTGTGTGAATGGCGTTTTGAGTAATTATCGATTTCCTATAATTATAGAATTATTTGGATATTTAAAAGGAAAATCTATTATATTTAAGAAGTAATTTTTAGTGATGGTGAGCTAGCGATCCGAAGGTAGTGAAAAACCGGCTATCCGAAAATGATATTCAAAAATATATTCGGGAAAAAATGAGGGATTTACATGGCTACTAAATATAACCGGATGTTTACTTCAATAATAATAGAAGCAATTACTTTTTTGTCTATTGGAATGCTGTTTGCCGGTAAATTTATTTTTGATATTCATTCAAGTACTTTCACCTATATAATATTTGGAATAGCTTCAATTCTTTTAATTAATATCTTTGAATATATTTCATTTAGGAACTTCGTAATCACGGCGATTGTTTTTGCAATAATTTTTATAATAGCATATTACAATAATTACGTGCCTCTATATTCAGTTAGAAACTTATTGTGGTTTTTATTTATTGGCTTTTCAATTTATTACTCTTCAAAATTTCTTACGCAGGAAAAATACAAAACTAGAAGATTTCTCGGCATTGCTGTTTGGATGATAAACTTTGCAGTAATTTATCTAGTAATGACTTTAATTAACACATATGCGTTTAAGTTTTATGATTCTGCGATGATAAATCAGTTCTTGATCATTGCATTTAATATGGGCACGTCAATGGGGTTAGGAATTGGAATCGGTTACGAAGTCTCGAGGAGATATTTAAGAGATGCTAATACAAAGAAGGTTGTTGAATAAGATTTATTTATTGATTGGAATTTGCGGTAAGAAATTGTCAGAATATACAAAATATGTATTTGGATTTTTTAATGAAGGAAACGAAAACCAAGTAAATTCATTTGAAAACAGAACTAGGAGGGAAAAATGTTTTGTCCGAAATGCAGATCAGAATATAGGGAAGGATACACTATGTGTATCGATTGCGAAGTCGATCTTGTTGAATCATTAGAGGATATAACAAAAATTCATAAAGATAAGGAAAGGTCTCAAGAAAATATAGCTTTTGTACCTGTGCTAATGATACATAAAGTTCAGAATATTCCTGTAGTAAAGCAAATACTTGAAGAGAGGTGGATTCAGTATTATTTCCTTGAAAGCGGAGACATTTTAAATCCAAATATATTAATGGTACGTGAAGACCAAGTGCCTTCAGTAATAGAACTATTAAAAAACTATGGGGTTAGTTATTTAATGCACACTACAATATAAGAATCATAATATAAGGAAGAGAATATTGCCGAAAGTAATAAATAGCCCATCCATAATAAAGTCAGCAGGCAACAAGCCAAAGATCATAGAGGAATATTTCGGTCGAGTTAATTCAAAAACTTCGTCGGTAAGTATAGCAAGAATGAAAAGCCCAGGTGGATGGATAGAACCAGGTCAAACGCCCGAATTCGATGAATATACCGTAGTACTAAGGGGAACACTGCGTGTGAATTCGAAAGATGGATTTGTTGATGTAAAAGAGGGCGAAGGTATCTTAATTTCAAAAGGAGAGTGGGTTCAATATAGTACTCCGGATGAAAGCGGTGCAGAATACATTGCAGTATGCCTTCCTGCTTTTTCACCGGATACAGTAAACAGAGACGAATAATCAAATATTAACAATGTAATAATAAATAAAACTCCCGCTTATAAAGCGGGAGTTTTATTTTAAATAGCCCCTAATTATACAGAGTGTGGAATATAATCCTATTTAGACAATATCATTTTCTTAACGGAAACAAAGTTATCTGTTTGAAGACGATAGAGATATACTCCTGAAGCAAATCTGCTAGCGTCGAATGAGTAGTTATATTGCCCTGCGCTTAAGTTTTTATTTACCAAAGTAGCGACTTTTTGTCCCAAAACATTAAATATATCCAAAGTAACATGAGTTGAATAAGGGACAGAGAAACCAATTATTGTGCTTGGATTAAATGGATTAGGATAATTGTTTTCCAAGACAAAATTTGATGGTGTATTGCTAACATGAGATTTTACCGCAGTTACAGATTGAGTCATGGTGAAATTAGATACTGTGGTTGAACCAGAATTAGGGTCATAAGTAGTTGTTTGGTTCTGGCTACTGTAGGTAGAAATACTTGCAACAACGGTATAGTTTCCTTGAGCAAGACCAGAAATAGTGTATGATCCATTAGCGTCTGTAACAGCCGAGCCGACAGTTTCACCTGTTGAATCTTTTAATGTTACTAGTACGCCTGCTAAAGGTGTGCCTTTATCAGAATGTATATCACCAATAACATCGCCGCCAAAGACTGAATTATTATTCGTGATTAAAACAGCATTCAAATTATTAACTGTATCATTGACCACTACAGAGGTAGCACTTTCCCATTTATCAGCATTAAGATAAAATTGGGGTTCATATCCTTTTGCATAGAACATAAGGTAGTATGTACCTTGAGCCAATTCTCTAATCGAATAATTACCATTGGAATCAGATATAGCGACACGAGATTGTCCTGAAGCTGAATCAAATGCAGTAACGAAAGCGTTTTTAATTCCCATACCGGCAGAATCGGTTACGGTACCACTAATAGAGAATTTATTATTAGTATCAGCCTGTACAAGACTAAAGTTTAGATTAGAAAAAGTTGTATCATTAAAAGCTCTTAGGACGGTAGCATCAAAGAAAGCATCTTGGTTATTATAAAATTGTAATTTGTAACCTTCCTTATGAGCAGCGATCATGAAAGAGCTAATAGTTTGAGAAAGGCTGTCAAGAGTAATTGAAAAATTTCCATTGGCATCTGTTCTTGTTGAAGCTAAAAGGGCTCTATCGCCATGATCTTCTCCTGCTGCAGTTAAAATATCAATTCTAGCAGAGTCAATCGGGGTAGAAGTGGTAGATTGAACATTTCCGCTAAAGGTGATTGTATGTTTCATTCCAATATGCTGCGGAATTTCAAAACTAATGTTATCCATAGGTTCCATTCCATTAACATTAATTATTTTTGCTTGAGAAATTGATGGTGCATTTTCATAATACTCGTGGAAGAAAGCCGCAGAGTCATTCATAGAAACTGTACATGATACATAATATTGACCGGCGGGAACTTTAGCGCTGTAAAAGCCCATAGAATCAGTAGTAGCAAAAACATTAGGAGTAGTATTGCTCAAACTAATGAATTCAATAATAGCTTGAGAAATAGGTGTATCGGATTCATCAAACTTAACCCTACCTGATAAAGTTTCGCCTGAAGCGGAAAGAGTATCATGAAGATAAAGATTTATAGATGAATTCATGTCTTCAAAATCAAGTCCTTGTCTTACTAAAGTAGTATAACCTGATGCAGAGCAAAAGATAACATAATTTGCATTTTTAATTCCGCCAATTACAAATGCTCCGGTTGAATCGGTAGTAGCGCTATAAAAGGTAGAGTCTCCCAACATTGTAAAACTGTGCAGAGAAACGGTTGCATTTGCAATTGGAACACGAGGTGATTCATCATTGCTATTGGCAACGTAAACATGGCCTCTCAGAGTATCTTGCATCATCATTTGAGGATACTGCTTAGCAGCAAAGAGGAAAAAGATTAATGAAAGATAAAAAAAGGATTGTGTAAGTTTTTTCATTTTTAGATTCCTTAATTAGTTGATTATTTTTTACACATCGGGATAACCAAATGATATGCCGCACTTTTATCTTGAGTAAAAGTGTGTCAAGGGCTTCATTTTTGAACAAAAACAAATGTTTTTTGAGAAATGATTAGGGTTAGTTGAAAAATGATTGATAAAAAGATTCGTATCAAACGAATAAAATTCGCAGGTACAGTTGGGGGAAATTTCAGATAAAAGTAGGTTATATCGTTCTACATTTATCAATTACTTCTTATCATTAGAAAAAATTTTTCAAAATTGGGAAATGTTAAAGGCAAATGTATAGTAGGCAAGGATTTTTGTAGATAAATAAATGACTTACAGCGATATATAAGAGAACAAAATGGCACGCTTTATGGTTGTCATATAAATCAGTTTTATTACATAATAAAGAATTACAAAAATAATTCTTTGACAAGAATTGAAAGGTTTAAAACTTTCAATTACTTTTATATGATAGAAAGTAAACATAGAGGGAACAAAAATGAAAATTCGAGTTGAAGATGCACTTGATTACCACAGTCAAGGTAGGAAAGGCAAAATTGAAGTTGTTTCTACAAAGCCCTGTCTAACTTCAAGGGATCTATCATTAGCATACACTCCAGGCGTAGCGGAACCATGCAGGGAAATTGAAAAGAATCCAGACGACGTATACAAATACACGGCAAAAGGAAACTTGGTAGCTGTAGTGTCAAACGGAACAGCAGTATTGGGTTTAGGAGATATAGGACCAGCCGCAGGTAAACCAGTTATGGAAGGTAAAGGAGTTTTATTCAAAAGATTTGCAGATATAGATGTTTTCGATTTAGAGCTTAAAAGTAAGGACCCAAAGGAAATTATTAGAGCAGTTCAGCTTCTAGAACCAACGTTCGGCGGAATAAATTTAGAAGATATAAAAGCTCCGGAGTGTTTTGAGATTGAAGAGACATTAAAAGAGACGATGAACATACCTGTATTTCATGATGATCAACATGGGACGGCAATTATTTCGTGTGCGGCTTTAATAAATGCAGCGGAAGTAGCAGGGAAAAAGTTAGCAGATTTAAAGATAGTAGTAAACGGTGCAGGCGCTGCAGCAATTTCATGCTGCAAATTATATGTACGTGCAGGCGCATCGCTTGAAAATATAGTAATGTTTGATACAAAAGGCTGTTTGACTAAAAAAAGGACAGACCTGAATAAATACAAACAAGGTTTTGCAACGGACAAAGAATATTCATCATTAAAAGAAGCGATGACAGGTGCAGATGTATTTGTAGGGCTTTCAATAGGCGGAATTGTTAAAAAAGACATGATAAAAGTAATGGCACCGAATCCAATTGTGTTTGCTATGGCAAATCCTGATCCAGAAATAATGTATGACGAAGCCGTAAGTGTAAGAGACGATATTATTATGGCTACAGGTAGAAGTGATTTTCCTAATCAAGTAAACAACGTATTAGGATTTCCATTTATATTTAGAGGGGCGTTAGACGTAAGAGCATCAGCTATAAACGAAGAGATGAAAATGGCTGCAGTGCGAGCGTTGGCGGAATTGGCTAAGAAGAAAGTTCCTGAAATGGTTATTAATGCATACGGAGGATCTGACTTTAAATTTGGTAAGGAATATATAATACCAAAGCCATTTGACCCTCGCGTATTATGGTTTGTGGCGCCAGCAGTTGCGAAAGCTGCAATAGCAACAGGAGTAGCAAGAATACAGATAGATGATTGGGACGCTTATGAAGAGCAATTAAAAGAAAGACTTGGCTTGTCAAAGGAAATAATTCGAGTAGCCATTCATAAAGCACAAAAGAATCCTCGACGAGTTGTTTATCCTGAAGGCGAGGAAGAAAAAATTATTAGAGCGGCACATGTTTCTTTCAGTGATAATATTGCAAAGCCGATACTCTTAGGCAATAAGGCAATAATTAAGAAGAACATCGAAAACCTTGGGTACGATCAAAAAGAGTTTGAAGTTTATGATCCGGAGAACTGCGAGAGAGGACCAAAATATGCTTCAGAGTTTTACGCAAAGCGCTATCGCAAAGGAGCTACTCTGAAAGAAGCAAGCGAATTGATGAAAAATTCAGTTTACTACGGGTCAATGATGGTAGAGAAAAATGATGCAGATGCAATGATTTGCGGACTAACTTCAAATTATCCTAATACAATAAAGCCAGCATTGCAATGCATCGGAATAAAGGAGGGCTTAAAAGTCGTTTCAGGATTATATATAGTTGTAACGAAAAAAGATGTTTTCTTTTTTGCTGATACAACAGTAAATGTTAATCCGACTTCAAGTGAGCTTGCTGAAATAGCAATATCTGCTGCGGACACAGCTAGAGCTTTTGATGTTGAGCCAAAAGTAGCGATGCTATCATTCAGTAACTTTGGTTCGGCAAAATATCCCGAGACCACAAAAGTTAAGGATGCAGTTAAAATAGTACATACATTAAGACCAGATTTAATTGTTGACGGAGAAATGCAGGCGGATACAGCAGTGATGACGCAAATACTAGAAAATGATTATCCGTTCAGCGTGCTAAAGAGCAAGGCGAACATTTTAATATTTCCGGATTTGAATTCAGGAAACATCGCTTACAAATTGATGGCAAGAATAGGAGAAGCAACAGTAATAGGCCCGGTATTAATGGGAATGAAGAAGCCTGTGCACGTTCTGCAAAGAGGTGCCACGGTAGATGATATAATTAATATGACAGCAATTGCTGTACTAGAAGCTAACAGAAAATTAAAGGTATAATCGGAAGAAAAATGTATAAAATTATTGATGCAGAATTTATTGCGCCCAATGTAAGGAAAATTATTATTGAGGCGCCTAAAATTGCAAAGAAAAGAAAAGCGGGTCAGTTTGTTATAGTTAGGGTAAATGATCACGGAGAAAGGATTCCGCTTACTATATCAGATTCCAATCTTGAAGAAGGTACAATAACTCTTATAGTGCAAGGTATTGGTTGGACGACGCAAGAGCTAAATAGTTTAGTTGCCGGAGATTTCATTTTGGATGTTGTAGGACCATTAGGTAAGGCATCGCACATTGAAAAATTTGGTACTGCTGTGAGTATCGGCGGCGGAGTAGGTACAGCAATAGCATATCCGACAGCAGTTGCATTGAAGCAAGCCGGTAATTATACGATATCGATTATTGGCGGGCGTTCAAAGGAATATGTAATACTTGAAAATGAAATGAATAAGGTATGCGATGAAGTATTTGTAACAACGGATGACGGAAGCTATGGATATCCAGGGTTTGTAACGACCAAACTTCAAGAACTGATAGATGCAAAGAGGAAAATCGATTTTGTTCTAGCTATAGGACCTATTCCAATGATGAAGGCGATTGCCGAAGTAACAAGGAAGTATAAAATAAAGACAGTTGTAAGTTTAAATCCAATTATGGTTGACGGAACGGGGATGTGCGGTGGATGCCGCGCAACAGTAGATGACAAAACTGTTTTTGTATGTGTCGACGGACCAGAATTCGATGCACACAAAGTAGACTTTGCTACATTAGAACGTCGGAACAGAACGTATCGTGAAGATGAAAAGGATGCATTACAAAGGCACTCATGTAAAAGCGAAGAAGCGATTCTTAAAGCTGTTAATGAGGGATGAATTGATGTTAAAATGTGAAACCAAAAACTACCGGAGAAATTGATGCCTAAGTTATCAAATAAGGAAAGAATGAAGATCCAACGACAAGCAATGCCAGAGCAAGAAAGTGCTGTAAGAAGAAATAATTTTTCAGAAGTGAATCTTGGATTTACAGAAGAACTTGCAAGAATGGAAGCAGAGCGTTGCATACAATGTCCAAAGCCTACATGTATTGAAGGATGTCCAGTTGGCGTAAAGATAAAAGACTTCATTGCTCTAGTGGCAGAAGGCGAGTATTTGAAAGCGGCAGACAAAATAAAAGAAGACAATATGCTTCCGGCAATATGCGGCAGAGTATGTCCGCAAGAAGAACAATGCGAAGCAAAATGTGTTGTTGGTAAAAAAGGGGAATCAGTAGCAATAGGGAGATTAGAAAGATTTGTAGCAGACTTTGAGCGTCAAACAGTTGGAATAAGGGAAGCTACGTTAAAGCCAAAGAGCGGTAAAAAGGTAGCAATTGTAGGAAGCGGTCCAGCGGGATTAGGTTGTGCCGGAGATTTAATACAGATGGGGCATGATGTAACAGTTTTTGAAGCGCTTCATGATTTAGGCGGGGTATTGATCTATGGAATTCCTGAATTTAGGTTACCAAAAGATATAGTTAAAGCAGAAGTAGAGTCGCTCAAGAAACTTGGAGTTGATTTTCAGACAAATGCGGTAATTGGCTTAACTGATACAGTTGATGAGCTAATGTCAGACGGATATGATGCAGTATTTATTGCAGTAGGTGCGGGGTTACCATATTTTCTAAATATCAAAGGTGAAAATTATAACGGAGTATATTCAGCAAATGAATTTTTAACTCGTGTTAATTTAATGAAAGCGTATAAGTTTCCAGATTACGACACCCCGGTATTTCATGTGAAGGGAAAGAATGTAGCAGTCTTTGGCGGAGGCAACACAGCAATGGATGCTGTTAGAACAGCAAAAAGACTAGGTGCAAAGAATGCATATATAATATATCGTCGTTCGGATGCAGAGATGCCAGCAAGGAAAGAGGAAGTGCATCATGCAAAAGATGAAGGGATAGAATTTTTATTTTTAGCAAATCCATTAGAATTTTTAGGCGATTCTGATGGTTGGCTTACAAGCGTCAGACTTCAAAAGATGGAATTAGGAGAGCCTGATACATCCGGTAGAAGAAAGCCTATTCCGATTCAAGGTTCAGAATACATTTTAGATATTGACATGGCAGTTATAGCTATCGGTAACGGGTCGAATCCGATAATACAGAAAACAACTCCTGATCTGCAATACACAAAATGGGGAAACATTGTTGTGGATGAAAATACTATGAGAACTCCGAAGAAAGGGGTATTCGCCGGAGGAGACATAGTAACAGGCGGTGCTACAGTTATACTTGCTATGGGTGCGGGTAGAAAAGCAGCAGCGGCTATAAATGAGTTTCTTAATAGTTCCAATTGAAATTGACTACATAAAAAGATAAGATCTCAATCTCATCGTTTTATGTGAACTGTTTAACTAACTTATTCCTAAAAAATAATAGGGGCTCTTTATGAAAGAGCGTTTACTGTTTGTTTTTATCTCGATAAGTGTATTCATATTTTTCGGGTCTACGGTAGTATCCGCGCAGCAAGACACGCTTACATTTACTCTAGAGAAGGCAATTACTCAAGCGTTAGAAAGTAATTGGGATATTCAATTAGCGAAGAAAGATATTGATAAATCTCAAGAGCAAATCAGTGAAGCATACTCAAATGCATTTCCGAGAATAGACTTTACAGGAAATTATACTAGAAATATAATGCTTCCGGTATTGTTTATTCCACCTAACAATCCTTTTAATCCGACACCTAACACACAAACAATAGAACTTGGTTCGAAGAATAGCTTTGCGGCTACTTTAGGTTTAACGCAAGTGTTATATAGTCAAAAAGTAAATACAGCAATAAAGATCGCAGGAGAGTATGCAGAATATTCAATAATAGGTGAAAAGGCTGTAAAGCAATCGGTTATATTATCTGTTAAAAAAGCATTCTATACAATACTAATGGCAGAGGAAATTGTAAGAGTGAGCCGCCGAAGTTACGAGTCAGCAGAAGCAAATTATAAAAATGTTGCCGCATTGTATAAGCAAGGGGTTGCATCGGAGTTCGATTTGTTAAGATCAGAAGTACAAGTAGCAAATGTAAAACCAGGATTGTTACAGGCAGAAAATAATCTTGAGCTAGCAAAAAGCATATTGAAGAATTTAATAACTGTTGATATTAAAACGCCGATAAGAGTAGTAGGAAATTTTGACTATCAAGAAGTTCCGGCAGAGGAACTTAATGAAGCCGGGAATAATGCAATAAATAACAGTCCGTTAGCCCAGCAATTAAAAGTACAAGAGTCATTACTAGATAAAAACGTGACGGTTGAGCGAGCGGATTATTTTCCGACGCTGGCATTTTTCGGGCAATATCAATATCAGACGCAAGATAATACATGGAAAATAAATAATTATAATTGGGCAAAGAGTTTCATGTTAGGACTTCAATTAACGTATACGTTATTTGACGGATTTGGGCGCGGGGCAAGGATTCAGCAGGCTATTATTGATAAAGAAAAAGTGGGGCTTGGGAGACAAAAATTGGAAGAGGGAATTAAAGTCCAGGTACAGCAAGCGCAGTTAAAGATGGAAGACTCTAAGAAAAGAATACTTGCACAAGAAAAAAGTCTTTCTCAAGCAGATAAGGCATTGAAGATTGCTTTAACAAGATACAAAAGCGGAGTAGGTACGCAATTAGAAATTATTGATACAGAGACGGCGTTAACGATGGCACAGACCAATTATTCGCAGGCTATTTATGATTTTCTAATTTCGAAATCAGAGTGGGAATACGCCGTAAGCATTTATTAACAAATGACATTGACTGAGTAAAAAGCAAAGGAGAAATATTTAACTATGAACAAGACAATAAATTTCAGATCTGAAATTATTTTGTTGATCATAATAATATTTGGATTTTATATAGAGGGGTGTGCTAATAAGGGAAACAACACAAATAAAGTAAATTCTGTAAATGCTATACCTATAAAAGTCGAGACGATAAAGAAAAAAGACTTTCAGATAAAGAGAGATTTCACAGGTACGCTAGAGGGAGAAGAACAAGCAAATATAGTTGCAAAGATTCAGGAGAAAATTACAGCTATAAGAGTTAGAGTGGGAGAAAGAGTAAAACCAGGCGATATTATACTAACCTTAGATAAAGCCGGCGCATCTTCTCAATATTATCAAGCAAAAGCAAGCTTAGATAATGCTACTCAAAATCTAGATAGGATGAAAGCGCTATATGGTGAAGGTGCAATAGCCAAGCAGATGTTAGATGGAGCTCAGACAGCATATGATATTAGCAAAGCAAATTTCTATGCGGCTAAAAGCGTGGTTGAATTAGAATCTCCGATCTCGGGAATAGTGACTTCAATTGACGGTAACCTTGGTGATTTGACTTTGCCGGGAAGAGTTATTGCAACAGTCGCCAGTATAGAGAAAATGAAAATTGTGTTTAGCGTTAATGAAATTGAGCAACCTAATTTTGCAGTTGGTCAGTCGGCAGAAATTTTCTCTGAGTTAAGACAAGATTTGGTACAGAAAGGCAAAATATCTCAAGTTTCAAAATCAGCTGATATTCAATCAAGAAGTTTTGAGGTAAAAGCAATATTTTCAAACACAAATGATAGGTGGTTTAAGCCCGGGATGTTCTGCAGAGTTAATATTCAAATGAATTCTAAAAAGGGAGCATTAGTAATTCCGAATAATGCGATAGTAATTCAGGAGAATCGAAAAGGAGTTTATGTAATTGAAAATAGCAGGGCGACATTCAGGGCGATAGAAACGGGAAGTACGAACGGTGCATTAACCGAAATATTAAACGGATTAAAAGAGGGTGAAACTATTGCAACAATTGGAATGAATAACCTAAAGGAAGGCAGTAAAGTTTCGGTATCCGGGATTTAAGAGAAATAATTTTATATAAAGAGGAAGTCTATGAAATTAGCTGATGTTTCAATTCAGCGACCTGTATTTGCTACAATGATGATTCTTGCATTGATAGTACTTGGGTTATTTTCTTATGTAAAATTGAATGTCGATTTATATCCTGATGTAGATATTCCATATGTAATAATCACAACAGTGCTGCCCGGAGCCGGGCCAAATCAAGTTGAAACAGACGTAACCAAAAAGATAGAAGATGCAGTCAATCCAATTTCAGGAGTAGATTGGATACAATCATATTCGAGAGAGGGGGTATCGATAGTTGTTATTGCGTTTAAGCTTGAAGTTGACGGGAAAATAGCTGCTCAGGATGTTCGCGAAAAGTTATCGGCAATTAAGTCAGATTTGCCTACTGATATAGAAGATCCTGTAATTCAGCGATATGATCCGGCAAGTTTACCAATTATGTCCTTAACTGTTTCAGGAAATGAATCTGACAAAGAAATCACTACGATAACGAAGAATATTGTTAAAAAGAGATTGGAAAATATTCCCGGTGTTGGTTCAGTAGATTTAGTCGGAGGTGCTGAAAGAGAAGTGCAGATTGCAGTGGATGCTGAAAAGTTGAAGGCTTACAGTATATCAATTCAGGATGTAATTCAAAGTGTGGGGGCATCAAATGTAGAGATACCGGGAGGGAATCTAATCGAAGGTTCTAGGCAGTTGTTATTGCGAACGATGGGGAAATTTAGAAATGTAAGTGACTTTAACAGCGTAATAGTTGCAGTCAAAAAAGGGAAGCCAGTTTATCTATCTGACATTTCGACAGTAACTGACGGTATAAAAGAGCAAACAAGTTTAACTCGTGTAAACGGGAAACTTGCGGCAGGATTGAACATTATAAAGCAGTCAGGGAGCAACACAGTAAAGGTTGCTACTGAAGTAAAAAAACAATTGGAGAAGATTAAGCGTGAGCTTCCCGCCGGAGTAAGTATTTCACTTGCTCAGGACAACAGCGTATTTATAAAGGACTCAATAAACGATGTTCTTTTTGATATAATTTATGGCGGTTTACTCGCAGTAATAGTAATTTATCTTTTTCTAGCAAATATTAGAGCGACAATAATAAGCGCATTGGCTTTACCGTCTTCAATTATAGCAAGTTTTATAATAATGTACGCGCTGAACTTTACATTGAACATGATGTCTCTGCTAGCTCTTTCGCTTGCTGTTGGATTATTAATAGATGATGCAATAGTTGTAATTGAAAATATTTATAGACACATGGATCAAGGGGAGACGCCATTGGAAGCAGCCAAGTCAGCATCTCAAGAAATTGGTCTAGCAGTCATGGCAACAACATTTACGATAGTAGCAGTTTTTATCCCAGTAGCCTTTATGCCAGGAATAGTAGGAAGATTTTTCTATCAATTTGGTATTACAATATCAGCAGCAGTACTAGTTTCTTTATTTGTTGCATTTACACTAACCCCTATGTTATCATCCAGATGGTTAAAGAGGGAAGATGAGGCTCTTTCAAAAACAGGTAATATCAAGAACAAAATATTATTCTACTTCAATCATTTCTTTGAGCTATTAAGTGTAAGATATAAAGCAGGGCTTGCATGGGCACTGTCGCATAGGAAGACAGTAGTTTTTGGGTCAATCATAGTTTTTATTTTTAGTTTTATGTTAATGGGAAGTTTAGGTAGTCAATTTTTCCCTGACAGCGATCAAAGTGAATTCAATATTGTTGTAAAAGCGGCTCCAGGAAGTTCACTAGAGGAAACGAGTAATGTGTGCAATGAAATTGAAAAATCTCTTACTAAATATCCAGAAGTTACAACAGTATTAACAACGATTGGTTCCAGTAATAACCCAGTAACACAAGCAAATATATTAGTTAAGTTAGTGAAGAAAAGCGAAAGAGAAAGAAGTGACAAAGATATAATTGGTAGTTTAAGGAAGAAATTACAGCTTATCCCAGGAGCAAATATTAGTTTTCTATTGCAAGGCGGGCCAGGGGGAAATGAAAAACCAATTACACTTAGTGTAAGAGGTGAAAATTTAGATAAGATTGCGAAATATGCAGATAGGATAGAGGCAATTATAAAATCTACACGGGGAACGGTTGATGTAGAAAACAGTCTAGAAATTTCTAAGCCGGAAATACGTCTAGTAATTGATAGGCAAAAGTCATCAGATCTTGGAGTGAATCCTATGCTGATAGCATCCTCAGTAAGAGCAATGGTGGATGGTTATGTGGCAACTCAATTTCAAGAAGGGGACGAGCAGTACGATGTAAGGGTTAGGTTGAAAAAAGGTGATAGGTTAAATGCGAATAATTTATATAACCTAACAATTAAGAGCACAAAGAATCATCCTGACGGAAGTCCGATAATAGTTCCTGTTTCAGATGTCGCAAGTATTATAGAAGGTGTAGGACCCTCGCAAATAAACCGTTATGCAAGGCAGAAGGAAATCCGCGTTGATGCGAATCTGACGGGAAGGTTTTTAGGAGATGCGCTGAATGATATTCAAAAGGAAATCAAGAAAATAACCTTTGAGCCCGGCTACACAGTAAGCACGGTAGGAGAGGGACAACAGCAGGAGGAAGCATTTGGAAACATATTACTTTCGCTTGCGTTAGCAATTGTGTTTGTTTATATAGTTCTTGCTGCTCAATTCGATAGTTTTGTTCATCCTTTCTCAATCATGCTAGCTTTACCAATGTCAATAATCGGTGCCGTTTTAATGTTGTTGATTTTTGGGAATTCAATTTCGGTAATTTCATTAATTGGGATAATTATGTTAATGGGATTGGTTACTAAAAATGGAATATTGCTAGTTGATTTTACAAATGTTTTGCGAGGAAGAGGTTTATCAAGGAGGGAAGCGTTATTAAAAGCAGGGCCAACTAGATTAAGACCTATATTGATGACCACATTTGCAATGATATTTGGGATGATGCCAGTAGCTTTAGGATTAGGAGAAGGGGCAGAGTTTCGAGCGCCGATGGGTCAAGCCGTAATTGGAGGTTTAATTACATCAACATTGCTAACATTGGTTGTCGTGCCAGTAGTCTATACGATACTTGATGATCTTTCATTTGCAAACATAAAGATATGGGCGGGTAAAATAATATTGAGAAAACAGAAGTGATGTTGTAACTTTTAAATCAAAGGTGAGTGAGATGAAAGTCATATTTATAGTTTATCATGATATACTTGATGATAGAATCGATAATTTATTTAGCGAATTAAAGATAGATTATTATACCGAATGGGAAAATGTAAAAGGAAGAGGGCATCAAACGGAAGCACATCTTGGAACCAGGACATTCCCGGGCTATAATGTAGTAAGGATGATTGCGCTTCAGAATGAGGATATTCTCTTGCAGTTGACGGATAAGATCACCTTAATGAATAACGAGGCTGTTCGAAACGACGATAAGATTAGGCTCTTCCAGGTACCGCTTGAGAGAATTATCTAATTACGTTGAAACGACGGAACTTTGCATTAAGCAATAAGATGAAACGATCGGGGCTAAGCGTTCTAAGCAAGGTAGGCTTTCAGTAGCTTTTCATTGTCGAGTGAACTTACTAGTAGAGCCTCGTCATAATTAGCAGGTTTTTCAGAATCACCAAAGAAGTCTGTACTTGTTCTATCTTTTTGTGTAATTGATTTTGCTTTTTCGACTGAAAATACAGAAAGCCTCTCTACAATAATATTAGCGCCATTTTCTGCATCCACCTTGCCTTCAACTAGGTATGGTCCCATTGATAAAGTTTGTTCAGCATACACTTGATATGTTTTTGGAAACAACACAGCTTCGAAAGTCCCGGTAAGATCTTCGAGCGAAAGGAATTTCATTACCTCTCCTTTGCTTGTTAGAATTCTCTTTGATGCCATATACCAGCCTATCATTTTTACTTTGCGGTTATGGTAATTTTGCATATCTGATGAGTCGACAACATTGATTGTCTTAATTTCGTCTTTAAATAATTGAAGCGGGTGTTTTGTAACCATATACCCAAATGATTCATATTCGTAGATACATATTTCTTCAAGGCTGAACTGTCTGTCTGTGATTGCCTCTTGCTCAAGCTTTGACTGCTCATTAGCGAAAAGATTTCCGTTTATGCTATCGTTTAGTTTTTTGTTGTTGAAATAGATATCTAAATATCTAAGTAAATTTGGTCTAGTTTTCTTAAAGCAATCCATGGCGCCGCATTTAATAAGTATCTCAGATTGTATAAAACTTAAATTTGTTCTTTGAAGAAAATCTTTAAGCGACAGGAATATGCCATTCTTTATTCTTTCATTTATAATTATATCTGAAGAATCTTGTTCAAAATTTTTAATAGCTACAAAGCCGATTCGCACCGTATTATTTTCCCCTCGATACTCATAGTCACTTTGGTTAACGGAAGGCAGGAGAACTTTAATTCCTAGTCTCCGGCACTCACTTATGTAAACTGCAGAAGAATAATAGCCGCCGCCGTTAGATAAAACACCTGCGAGAAACTCGGCTGGATAATGAGCTTTAAGATATGCCACCTGAAATGAAAGAACGGCGAATGATGCGCTATGTGCTTTGCAAAATGCATAACCGGCAAATGATTCGATCTGTTTCCAAAGTTTCTGTGACACCTCATCTGAATAGCCTTTGTTTTTGCAGCAGGTAAAGAACCTATCGACGATCAGTTCCATGGCTTTATGGGAGCGCATCTTTCCGCTCATTGCCCTTCGAAGCAGATCGGCCTCTTCAAGAGTTAGGCCGACAATATGATGTGCGACTTTTATAACATCTTCCTGGTAAATCATAACCCCATAAGTTTCGCCAAGATATTTTTCCATTTCCGGCAGTAGATATTTTCTTCGTTTCGGCTCCTTATGACGTTCAATAAATTCCTTCATCATACCGCTTTCTGCAACACCCGGGCGGATTACAGAAGATACTGCTGTTAGTAATTCAAAATTATCACAGTGTGTTCTTTTAAGAAGCGACCTCATTCCGGGGCTTTCGATGTAGAAACAGCCTATAGTATTGCCTTCCCGTATCAGTTTCTTTGTAGCATCATCAGAGAAAACTCTGTCATACTCAAATATATTAAATCCGGATTTCCTGATTATTTTAGGAATAGCATCAAATATATGGGAAATACTAGCAGTTTGAGACAGTTCGTAAGCCGGTATATCCGCCGAAATAGTCTTGCTTATATTTATAATTTTCTTCATATTTAGGTAAACATTTGTTCACTATATTATAAAATAAAAAAACCATTTTCAATAGCTAAATCAATAGAAATTGACAGTTTTTAAGATGAAAACGATTTTCCACCTTGATATGGATGCTTTCTTCGTTTCAGTAGAGCGAGTTCTTGATTCTTCATTGGAAGGTAAGCCGGTAATTGTCGGCGGCGATCCTTATGGCAGAGGAGTGGTGGCGGCATGTAGTTATGAAGCCCGTAAGTTTGGTTTGCAATCCGGTATGCCGATTAGAACAGCATTCCGTTTATGCCCGCAAGGGATTTATCTTCATGGGCATGGAAAGGAATATGAGCGCTACTCAAATATTGTAAAAGAAATCTTAGAAAGTTATTCCCCTACAGTGCAGCAAGCGTCAATAGATGAGTTTTATCTTGATTTTACGGGCTGTGAGATAATATATGGGACAGCTCTTTCATTAGCCCAAAAGATACAATTTGACATTTGGCAGCAGTTTGCTTTACCATGCTCAATCGGAATAGCATCTAATAAAACCATAGCTAAAATCGCATCAGATTATAAAAAGCCTAAAGGCATAACCTTAGTAGCTCAAGGCAAAGAAAAAGAATTTTTGGCTCCTCTTCCTATCGAAAAGATACCGGGTATAGGTAAAAAAACCTTTCCGTTACTTCGCGCACGCGGCTTTAAGACTGTGGGTGATATTGCAAACTCATCGCCGGATTATCTTTCAGTTCTTCTTGGCAAGTTCGGTAATGAACTTTGGGAGAAAGCTAACGGAAATGGGAGTGAGATTCTTACAATTGAGCGTGAGAGAAAAAGTATCTCTAAAGAAACAACATTCGGAACAGATATTGTGGATAAGGTTGCAATCGAGATAAAACTTTTTGAGCTTACAGGCAAAGCATCTCAGCTTTTACGGAATGAAAATTTACAGGTATCAACCGTATCGATCAAACTGCGTTATTCTGATTTCGTAACAGTAACAAGGGCCAGAACAATTATACCTACCGATGACGACAAAGCTATTTTTAATATTGCTGTTGATCTCTTTCGCAAAGCATTCACGCGCCGGGTAGGCATTAGGCTCATTGGAATTCATCTTAGTAAGTTGAGTTATTTCGGCGAGCAGGAAGTTTTATTTGAAGATGAGAATATAATTCGCAAGCGAATGTTGCGTGCTGTAATGAAGATACGCGACAAATACGGTTACCAGGCAATTCATATTGGAAAGACTTAGGAATTATTATGTTCTCTTTACATGTCCATTCGAATCATTCTCTTTTAGAAGGGACAATTCCGGTGGAAGAGCTAGTCTCATTTGCAAAGATATCCGGGAGCCGGTATGTTGCACTTACGGATACAAATTCGATGCACGGATTAATTCAATTTGCCAAATTAGCGAAGGAACAGAACATAAAGCCTTTGCTAGGAGTTTGGATTGATGATCCCGACGATAAGAATCTTAATGCTATCTTCATTGCAAAAAATAATGAAGGGTACTCACTCATCTGTAAAATAATCACTTCCAGGAAACTGAAAGAAGATTTTTCCCTGGTCGATATTTTTTCTCAGTCACTTGATAATGTGTTTGTCCTTACTTCATCAATTGAGCTTCTTGAAAGATTAAAGATTGATTCTTCATTAAGGCAAAACCTATTCATCGAGCTGGTTATTACCGGTAAGCAAAGAAAGAAAACCCGTGAGCTTTACGATTATGCCCGAACTAATAATCTTCAAATAGCTGCTTCTCACCCGGCTTACTTTATCAAGCGGGAAGACTTTCTTCTACACAAAGTTGTAGCGTCTATAAGGCTAAATACTACACTAGATAATATTCCGCCCGGGGAAGTTGTTGATGAAGAATATTTCCTTAAGACTCCGGATGAATTAAGAAATGATTGGCGAGCATTACCGGAAGCTATTTGGAATGTTGAAAGAATTGCGCAAGCTTGCAATATAGATCTTCATATCGGCGGATATAAATTCCCAACATTCACACTGCCTCCGGGGGAGACTGCATTTTCTTTCTTATGGAAAATCTCTTTCCGCGGGCTGGAAGAAAGGTATAAACCTATAACAGAACAGGCAGTAAAACGGCTTCAATATGAACTTGAAGTGATCGATGAATTAGGATTTTCAGACTACTTTTTAATAGTTTGGGACATTGTTAATGAAGCGAAAAGGAGAGGAATGATGCATATAGGGAGAGGTTCTGCAGCAAACAGCCTAGTTTCATTTTGTCTTGGCTTTACGGAGGTTGATCCACTTAAATATAACCTATACTTTGAACGTTTTTTGAATCGCGGGAGGACCTCACCACCGGATATTGACCTGGATTTTAGCTGGAAAGAAAGAGACGAAATAATTAAATATGTCTTTGATAAATACGGTTATGATAGGGTTGCGATGATTTCGACAACAGTTACATTCAGAGCGCGATCTGCTTTTCGGGAAGTAGCAAAAGTGTTTGGCATTTCCGAGGGGGAAATCTCCAAGTACAGCAAATTCATTCCCTGGACGAGTGCCAAAGATTTAACATCTATTGCTGAAAAATTCCCTGAAGCAAAATCACTTAACTTCCAAGTAGAGCCGTGGAAAACAATAATATCTTTAGCCGCTAGGCTATCAGGCTATCCAAGACATCTAAGCATTCATCCAAGCGGAATCATAATAACCCAATCTAAGATAACTGACTATGTTGCACTGGAATTTGCAAAGAATAAAGGAATTGGATTAATAATTACCCAGCCAGATATGTATTCAGTAGAAGATATCGGTTTGATTAAAATTGATTTATTAAGCCAACGTTCTCTTGGTGTTATTAAGGACGTGATGAATGAAGTTAATAATAATCATAAAACTTCTCCGGATAGTGTAATTGTGCATCAATTAAATTAGTGACATTACCAGAGCAGATTAATTCAAGCATAATGAAAGTAAAAAGTAAAGCCTCCAAGATTTAGAGAAATCCCGGAGGCTCCTTTTTTTTGACTAAAATATTAGCTGTCTTATTTTAAGTATTTTACCATCCAATTGATCCAGCGCTTGAAGACATCAGTTGTTCTAACAATGTCATGCGGGAAATGTGTATCAGCCGGATAAGTATAAAATTCAGTATAAACTCCGTTATCTTTTAAGGCGTGGTACATTTCATAGCTATTGACAATGGGAACGTTGGGGTCACCTGCATCTCCCATAATAAGGGTTGGTGCTTTAACAAATTTCGCATAGACAATTGGGGATTGATCTCTCCAAATATCCCAATATTCCTTACTCCATGGTGAGCCGCCGAAAAAGTAAAGATCTCCGGTTTGGTAATATGCGATTGTGTAATCCATAACCCAATCATTTAGAGCGGCGCCTTCAACAGCGGCTTTCCATTTAGATGGATAATAACCGTTTAACCATGAAGTCATATACCCACCGTAGGACCAGCCAGAAATGCCTATCCGGTTTGTATCTATTACTCCCATCTGTTCGACCTTCTTAAGACCCGCCATTATATCTTTGCCCGGACCTTCACCTGTATTTCTATAAATTGCATGTTGGTATTCATCACCAAGATTAGTGCTTCCTCTGTAATTTGGCTGAAAGACAAAGAAACCTTCAGCAGTAATAAGCTGAGGAAGCGCAGAGAACGCTTCTGTAGAAGCACCTTCCGGTCCACCATGAATAACTAATACCAAAGGATATTTTGTACCTGGCTTATAATTAATTGGGTAGTTTAATACACCATCCTCATTAAATCCGTCCGGTCCTTTCCAAGAAACATTTTCAGTCTTACTTAAAGATAGACTGTCTGCAAAAGCATTAAGTTTAGTTAGTTGTTTAGGGGTTGTATTTAGTGAAGTCATAACAAATAATTCTGTTGGGTGGGTAGAACTAGCACCGGTAAATGCTAATACTCCATTCTTAGACACTGATATATCACTTCCGATATTTATATTGCCCAGGTTAAGCAATTTTGGCTGTCCATCCAAAGGTTGTTCCCATATAACTGACCTTGTGCCCTTTTCGCCTGTTAGCAATAGACTTTTCCCATTGGGGAGCCAAACAAAGCTGTTTATGTTACGGTCAAGTACTTTAGTAACATCTGAGATTTTATTATCAGTATTGATATATACAGCATTCCCGTTATTCTGATCACCATTTCTGGGTCGCATAAATGCATAATTTTTCGAGATAGGGTTATATTGAAATTTGCCTGAACCTTCTTCACTTATAACAGTCTGAAGATTTGTACCGTCTGTATCTATTTGCGCAATTGTACAGTGCCAAGCGTTTCCTTCCCACACGTTTGGAAAAAGCTGGAAGACAATTTTGCTTCCGTCATGAGTCCATACAAGAGGCGAGATAGTTTCTTGGTCAGTACAAAGACTTTGTACTCCTTTTGTTAGTTGCTTAGCTTTTCCACCTTTAGCAGAGACAATCCATAGATGCCATGGTTGAAGTGCAGCTCTAACCATATAATTATTATCAGTTACCTGAAAGGCATCTTCATGATGTTTAATTTCAACTGGATTAGGAATCGTATCTTGAGCTACGTAGGCAATTTTTTTCCCGTCGGGGCTCCATGTATATTCAGTTATACCGGTTTTTGAATCAGTAATACAAATTGGATCGCCGCCATCCATCGGCATTACAAAAATCTGAGTCTTCTTTGATTCAGAATCACTAGCAATGAAAGCCAAACTCATTCCATCAGGAGACCAACTTAATTTGGATAATTCCTCCCGCTTGTATGTAATTGTTCTTATTAAGTCATCCGCTATATTAACAAGGTCAATTCTTTGGCTGCTTTTATCATTTTTCCAATCAGGCTTTGAAACAATGATAGCAATTTGCTTACCGTTGGGGGAAATTGTAGGATCAGATATATTAACTAGTTTTTGCAAATCCTCAAGTTTAAATTTATTATTATTGGATTGCTCTTGCGCGGTAATATTTATTGAAATTATAATTAATGTTATAATAGCAAAATATAATGACTTCATATTAAGACCTTTGTATTTCTTTTATGTAAATTTATCTAATATCAAACATAAAACATAAAACAATAAACTTTTTTACGTTTATCTGAGTACAGTATTATATTAGGTAAAGTTTATTGTAAAGGGATATCAATTAAGAACTAAATACTAATCCACAATAAAGAAGGATATGAAAGATGAAACTATCCGGTAATACAGTTTTAATCACTGGCGGCACTTCAGGAATCGGACTGGCTTTTGCTGAAAAATACTTAGAGCTTGGAAGCAAAGTAGTAATCTGCGGCAGAAGAGAGGATCGGTTGAATGATATTAAGAAAAAACATCCCGGAATAACTACTAAGCGATGCGATGTCAATGACAGTGCGGAAAGAGCATCTCTGGCAACCTGGGTAATTGAAAACAATCCTGAAGTTAATGTATTAATAAATAATGCTGGAATTCAACTTCTTGCTGATTTAACACATCAGATAAATTTAGATAAAGTTTATAATGAAGTTGAAACGAATCTTATAGCTCCGATTCATCTTAGTTCATTACTTGTACAACATTTAATTCAGAAGAAAGAATCAGCCATAATAAATATTTCCTCCGGGCTCGCATTTGTGCCGCTTTCTTTCATGCCCGTTTATTGCGCCACAAAAGCCGCTCTCCATTCCGTTACTTTATCTTTAAGGCATCAGTTGAAAGATACAAAAGTAAAAGTGTTCGAAATCGCACCACCCTCAGTTGATACTGAGTTAGGTCATGAGAGAAGGGAAGATAAAACTCAAACGCATGGAGGGATTCATGTAGATGAATTTATTAGCGAAGCTATGAAGGCAATAGAAAATGATATTTATGAATCAGCCGTTGGAATGTCTGAAAACATGCGGCAAAAAAGAGAATCACTTTTCTCATCTATGAATCATTAATATTGGAATTAATTAAATTACGAAATACATTTTAATTTACTCAAGCTCTTCACTAGTCTATATTAAGGTATTACAATCAATTGATATGGTTAATTGAGCGACTAACTTCTGTAAGCAGCTTGCCATTTATTTGAGACAATAATAATCAAATAATACAATTGCTTAACATCAAAGACATTCAATTTGAGTTATTTAAATAGGTGAGAATAGTTTTTACCTATCTATAATTTAATAATATTCTATTAACATCCTCTTAAGAATATGTTAATTCCGTCAAGGTTAGAGCGATAAGCTTACTAATAGTGATAATCTTCACAAAGAATTTACAATATTAATAATCGAGTAATATTTGCTTCAATATTGGAAGCAATAATATTATTTTTTCGATTATAGAAATTCACCTTAGCGAACAGATCATTAGACAAAATTATTAATCATATGGAGTTGTATTATGAAGGCAATGCTTCTATTCTTAGCTGTTATTCTTTATATAGGAATATCAGGATGCTCTTCAAATAAAAAAATAATAAACGAAAAGACGGTAATTCCGCCAGGCGTATGCAGGATAAAGGCTGAAGTTGTAAAAATTGACTCAACTTTATTAGGCGGCACAAAAAACGATCCATGCTCTAAAGCGCCCTGTATTGCATGGATTAAAGTTAAGAATATTATCGGCTACGGTGCTGGATCAGCTACTGTGAAGAATAACGACACCTTAAAAACAAAATTCGCTTTCACTTTAAGTCCAACTACTAAAGAATCATTTCCATCATTAAAGGAGCAGCTTCCTGGCTTAGCGGTAGGCTCTTTATTTGTCGCAGATATTCAATTGCTTCCTAATATGCTATCTGGTGCAAAAAAAGAAAAGCTATACCTGGTGTATAGCTACAAAATAACGAATTAAAATATAATATTAATAATAATTAAAGGATGATCATGAAAAGAAACATATTTTACCTTATAATGGTTTTCTATCTAGTATTGAGCACATCAATAATATTTTCTCAAAGTCTTGTACAAACAAATTCAAATAATTCTTTTTATGGATTTAATCGTATCCCTTTGACACGGGAAAATTTGAACTCTCGCCGGAATTGGGAATTTATGAGATTAAGAAATCCATATACTAATAAAATTCCTGAAAATATTTCCACTTTAGAACGCTTGTATGCTAAAAATTTACCTAATGACAGAATGATGAAGCTTCGGAAGGGAAGTCAGATATTTAATTCAAGTCCATGGACTTATAGAGGTCCTTTTAATCAAGGCGGAAGATCACGAGCTATTGCGGTTGATGTTAACAACCCTAACGTTGTCTTGGCAGGAGGCGCTACCGGCGGTATGTGGCGCTCAACTGATAATGGGCAAAGCTGGACTAAGGTGACTCCTGTTCAGGATACAATCCAAACAGTTACTTGTATTGTACAAGATACAAGGAATGGAAAAACAAATAACTGGTACTATGGCACCGGCGAATATGCATCTAATTTAGAATTACCTGACAACGGTGCCGGATTTACTACTTTCTTAGGAGGCGGAATCTATAAATCAACTGATGATGGTTTAACATGGTCACGGTTATCGTAAACTTCTCCTAGCTATTCTCCAACCCTTACCAACCGCTTCCAAGTTGTTTGGAATATTTCTTTAGATACAACTAATGCATCGCAGGATATTGTTTATGCGGCTGTTCTGGACGGAATTTACAAATCAACAGATGGCGGTTCATCCTGGACCTTGGTATTAAGTGATAAAGATACTTCGCAAACTAATTTATCTATTTATTCTAATGTCGCCGTGACAAGCCAAGGTGACGTATATGCCGCATTGAGCAACGGCAAGACTCAAGGTATCTGGCACTCAAATGATGGAGTTAACTGGACAAATATTACCCCACCTACTTTTCCGGCTGCATACGGAAGAATTGTAATTGCTAGCGCACCAACGAATGCAAACATATTATACGTACTTGCTAATACTCCAGGCAGCGGGAATTCTGGCGACCCGAGTAACGGTACTAATGATTATCAAAGCCTTTTTAAGTATGATGCATCTTCAAATCAGTGGACTGACTTAACAAACAGCCTTCCAGCGTGGTCAGGAAACGTTGGAGGTTATTCTTCGCAAGGTGGTTATGATATGGTTATTAAAGTTAGTCCATCAGATTCTAATTTCGTAATTATCGGAGGAACAAATTTATATAGAACTACAGATGGCTTTGCTACTAAATTAGATTCCACGAATTGGGTTGGCGGCTATTCGACAAATAATGATGTTTCGTCGTATACGAATCAACATCCTGACGAACACGATCTTTTCTATTTACCATCAGATCCAAAAACGGTTTATTCCGCTAATGACGGCGGTCTTAGTTATACTACTGATATTACTGCTAATCCGGTAAGTTGGACAAGCATGGATAATGGATTCTCTACAACACAATTTTATTCGGTTGCATTGGATCATGCTACTATGAATTCTCCTTTAATTGTCGGTGGTATGCAGGATAATGGAAATATGATGGATACAACCACAATTGCTAATTCAAGTTGGATTATTCTTCCTTACGGAGGGGACGGGTGTATCTCTGCAGTTGCCGATAGTGGAAAGTATATATACTTCGCAACTCAAAATGGAAATATTATGGAGGGAAGATTATCCGATCAGCAGGGATCGTTAATTCAACCTGTTGGTGCCAGCGGATATCTGTTTGTTACCCCATATATACTAGATCCGACCAATACGAATATTATGTATCTAGCTGCCGGTACAAATATTTGGAGGAACTCTGATTTATTAAGCATCCCTATTGGAGGAGATTCTGCTACTTCAATAAATTGGACAGATTTTACCAACGCAGATACTACCAATAATGTAACTGCTTTAGCCGTTTCCACCCAACCAGCTCATGTTCTATATTATGGTACAGACGGTGGTACAGTATTTAAGATTGTGAATTCAGATCAGGGTAATCCAACTGCAGTAAATGTTACTTCAAATTCTTTTCCGTCCGGTTTTGTAAGCAGCATAGCTGTTGATCCTCAAAATGCAAATAATGTTTTAGTTGCCTTTTCGAATTACAGTATATTAAGTATTTTTTCAACTACTGATGGCGGAGTATCATGGAATGCAGTTTCGGGTAATCTAGAACAAAACCCAGATGGCAGCGGTAATGGTCCTTCAGTTCGTGCAGTAAGAATTTTGAATTTAAATGGAAGTGATATCTATTACGCCGGTACAAGCACTGGACTTTATGCAGCTACCTCACTGAATGGAATGTCAACAACATGGGTTCAGCAGGGTACTAACAATATTGGTATGATCGATGCGGAAGCAATCGATACAAGAGATATTGACGGAACAGTTGCAGTTGGAACATTTGGAAGCGGCGTTTTTAGTACTCAATTTAGTGTAACCGGAGTACAAGAATCGAAAAGTGTTCCGCAGACTTTTTCACTTTTACAGAATTATCCTAATCCGTTTAATCCTACAACAAATATCACTTATCAAATTCCAAAGATGGAAAATATAAAGCTTGTAGTTTACAATTTATTAGGAGAGAAAGTGAAAACTCTTGTTGACGGAAATGAAACTGCAGGAATTTACCATGTTAAATTTGACGGTAGTAATTTATCTAGCGGAGTATATTTCTACAGACTTCAGGCGGGCAACTTTACGGCTACTAAAAAATTAATACTTATGAAATAATTGAATATAAAATAAAAAAGGTGGGAATTGCTTCCCACCTTATTCGGGGTCAGAATGATGAAATAAGGGTCGGTTACTTCATCAAAACCATTTTCTTAGTATCTCTAAATATCTTAGATCCGTCAAGTGCAACGGCTTCGATTGAATAGAAATATATTCCCGATGAAATTGCACGGCCTGAATTATTTGTGTTGAATACAGTCTCATGATATCCGGATGATTGTACTCCATTTACTAGAGTTTTAATTACTGCACCCGTTACATTGTATATTACAACCTTTACATTACTTTCTTTTGGTAATGTATATCTAATTGAGGTCGAAGGGTTGAATGGATTAGGATAATTCTGGGATAACATAAACCCTGTCGGATTTGATTTTGTTACGGATACACCTAGCGGTTTGCCAAGATCCTTTAATGCTGCTTGGAGAATCGCAACTGTGTATTTTGCATTATGCACTCCCATACTCTTATCTTCAGTTACAAAGTAGTATGTATAAATGCCCTTAACTATGCTTGGTTGTCCTTTAACTTTCAATGAATCTGACATCATTGTTACTACTGCACCTGTTGTATCTTTTGGCAATAATGCAGCTAAGCTAGTTAACAAGCCTCTAACTTCAGTTTGGACACCCTCTATTTTTCCGTTTCCGTCCCAATCAGCACCAGCGATAATATCATCAAATGAAGTGATTGGTCCATGGCAGTTTACGCATCCACCAACTAAGTCTTTTGCAGTACCGCCTGTAGTGTCAGTCATATTCCATTGGTGACTTGGACTGTTTCCACCGCCAATATTAGCCATGTGGCAAGTAACGCAAGCATCTTTTACAGATGAGTGAGTCATTAATCCTGTTAAAGAAGAATCTCCGTATTGGTAAGCATTCTGTCCTAAGAACATATCTGCTTGAGGTCCGTGATGAGGTCCAAATCGATCAGAGTATCCATAATAAGGACCTGCGTTAGTAATAGTTGTTGCAATGTTCTTGCGTGATTGATGGCAAGTCATACAAAGTTGTCCGTTTCCGCCAACTGTTGAAGGAACAGAATAGCCATTCTTCAAAGTAATTGGAACTAAACGCAATCCAAAATTTGCTGCTGTATGAGGATCATGACAAACTGCGCAAGTAATGTTCTGTGAACCGTCTGCAGCGGTATAACCCGGTGTTGACTGATTAGCAGCATATTTGAAATAAGCGCTACCGCTGTGGCAAGGGAAGCATGAAGTAGAAGTTGCATGACTTCCAGCTAGAGGCATAGTTGCGTGGTTTGATGCTTCATAATAGGTACCAATTGTATGATGCGTTGGTGCATCATGGCACTGCAAGCAAACGCCAGCATCTAAAGTTTTGCTTATCTTATTTACATTTCCAAATGAAGCAGCGTGTCCGTCGCCAGGTCCATGACAAGTTTCGCAGCCAATATTAGCAACCGGAGCCGCATTTGAATAGGTTGCATTTGTGGTTAACAAATTCCACGCAGTTTGATCTCCTTGTGGAATTAAATATTCACCGCTTTCAAGCGTGTAAGTAGCTGCCCATGCTGTATCATATCCACTTTGATGAGATAAATAACCAAAATTGCCATTATTGGCAGATTGATCGTATCCTGTTGTGTGGCATTTGGCGCAACGAGCTATGGAATATACGCCCATTTGTTGACCATTTACAGGTGCAACTTCTAATTCTCCAGTGACTCCCTCTTTAAAAATATTTGCGTGTGGAGTTAACTGCCAGCTTGTGTAGGTTGAAGCGTGACAAACAGAGCAGTTAATAGATGTTCCTGTTACACCTCTATAGGTGCTAACATAGAAGGTATCTGCATCAACACTTCCGCCGTTTACCGTTAAACCGATGATGTAATTTCCAACAGAGTCAGGAACAAAGGTAACATTCTGAGCATTTGTACTGCTCAAGGTTGTTGCTGTTCCCGTTGGTCCGGACAATGTCCAGGTAAAGGTATTTACTCCTCCGGTAGTATCTGCAGTTAAATAAACAAGCATACCGCGTGCAACGACTTTAATGCCGCTATATACCGGATTTGTTCCGGCAGGCACCGTGCCCATTGTACGGGGGTATATTTGCCTGGTTTTAATATTTGCAGTTTGAGCCGACGTATTAACGACAGGCCCAAATACGAATAAAGCCAGGAAAAAGATTGAAATTAGTAACTTTAGTCTGATCATAGATGATCCCCGATATATTGTTGTTGATTATGTTAACATGACTATAAATTACAATTACCATACCATAAAATTACTTAATATTAATCTAAATTACTACAAAAATTGTTGGTAATTATAAATATAATTTCCATTTATTAAGAATTAATTAAGTAAATTTTCCAATTATGGGAGAAATCAGCATATTTATGCCAGCAGATAGTTGAATTTTTAAGCACTGATAAGATTATTTAGCATTTTTTCGTAACAGAGGGAAGTTTGAGATTTCTTATTGTCACTTCTGGTGTCAAATGTTAACAATTCAGTTATAAGAGTTTTTACAATTCCACGTTAAACAGTGTTATTTATCTTGTATCATATTTAATGTTAATAACTTACGCAACTTAAGGTAGTCAAATACTATGATCTCTTGTGAAAAGTTAAATAATTTTATATTTTTTCGATAGATATCTTTAGTTTTATAGACCAACTGCTTGAAAGTGATTAAATCTTGACAAATGTGACATTATTGCTACCTGTAAAGTTAAATACTCCAACTCCGCCTCCTCAATAAGTCTTGAACACATTTTGAAAGTGTTGCTCTCCAATTATACAACGTGTATTCAACCAGTATAAGAATATCTATTTTTATATACATTTAGCCTCAAACTATATTTTAAATGAAAAATATTTCTATCAAAAATCATTTAAAATTATTTTACCTTAATCTATTAAATACTGTATTATAATTCTATTTCAGATACTAGTTAGCATGCTAATAATTTTACTTCAAGCAGTACATAATTTTTGAACTTTGCTTCTTTATATGGTAAATTTCAGTTATTAAATTTTCTGATGAACTTATATATTTTTATTTAGGAGAAGATTATTGGACAATACTTATAAGTCTGCAGGGGTAAACATTGAAGCAGGAGATGAGACTGTAAAGAAGATTAAAACTCATGCCCGCACTACATTTAATAAGCATGTCCTTTCTGATATTGGCTTATTCGGCGGTTTCTATGAATTAAACACATCTGAATATAAAAATCCTGTTCTGGTTTCAAGTGTTGACGGCGTCGGTACAAAACTAAAAGTTGCCTTTGCAATGAACCTGCACGAAACAGTTGGGCAGGATTTAGTTAATCACTGTGTAAACGACATAGCTGTATGCGGTGCTAAACCGCTATACTTTTTAGATTATCTAGCCTTCGGTAAATTAAATCCTATAGTAGCTGAAAAAATTGTTGAAGGCTTTGCTAAAGCATGCAGAGAAAACGGGTGCGCACTTATTGGCGGAGAGACAGCAGAAATGCCCGGACTATATACCGGTGATGAATATGATATGTCAGGTACAATTGTAGGAATAGTAGATAAATCTCAAATTATCAACGGCAGCAAGATTCAAGAGGGCGATATACTTGTCGGTTATTCTTCAAACGGCTTGCATACTAATGGATATTCATTAGCAAGAAAAGTATTATTCGAAAAGTATTCCGTTTATTCTAAAGTTGAAAATTTACAACAAGACTTAGGATCTGAGTTATTAAAAATTCATAAATCATATTTCAAACTCATTAACCATCTTAAAGAAAACGTTGCGATAAAAGGATTTTCTCACATTACCGGCGGTGGTATTGTGGGCAATACAAATAGAATCTTGCCTAAGGGTCTGAAATTAGATATAAATTGGCAATCGTGGAATATCCCAGAAATATTCAAACTAATTCAAGACACAGGCAAAATCAATGACGATGAAATGAGATTAGCTTTTAACCTTGGTATTGGTTTAATAGCTGTAATTTCAAAGGAAGATGAAAGTAAAATAGTCAAACTCTCTAAGGAATTTGGCGATGAGGCAATAATTATAGGCAATGTAAAAAGTATTGCTTAATAAATACTTATTAAGAAGATGACTAAATATTACTCCGGCATAATAATATTAAGCATTGCCTTATTTCTTGCAGGGTGCGGCAAAGGAATTTCTCCCGCTTCTGTTGAAGTCGCACAAAAGGCAGGATTTAGCGGAACCATTACTTTTACAGGTGCGTGGCCTGATAGTGTACAAAGAACCCACATTGTAGTATTCAAGAACCCTCTTAAATCGCCAGGAGATTTTAGCATACTTAACTTAAACTATATAAGCCTTTCAATACCAAATGGATCGACAAGTGTATACTATAGCTCATTGGATTCATCATACATTCCAATTAGCTCAGGAGAATATTCATATGTTATAGTGGCTCAGTCTAAAACACCGACGCTATCTTTAAACCGCGCTGATTGGTATGTAGTAGGAGTTTATTATGCTAATGGCGATACCACGGCACCGGGCAAATTAATTATACCACCTAACACATTAGTGAAAAACATAAATATCACTTGCGATTTTAACCATCTTCCTCCACAGCCTCCCGGAGGTAATTAAACATTTGGCTTTAATAAGATGAAAATATTTGTATCAATAATGATATTCCTAATCGAAGCAGCCTTACTTAATGCCCAAACATTCGAGATAAGCGGAGTAGTGTCTGATACTGCCGGTAATCCTCTTACCGGCGCCAATGTTGTAATAATGGGATCAAATCTAGGAGCAGCCAGTAACTTCAAAGGATTATTTAATATTAAAGGCTTGAAACAAGGGGAGTATTCGCTTAAGATCTCAAGTATTGGATATTCAACTCTGTATATTCCGAACATAGCTATAAAAAATAAATCGATCAGTATTAAAGTGATACTACATGAGATTGCAATACAATCAGAACAGGTAGTAATTACTGCAAGCAAGTACAAACAAAGAATATCAGATTTACCCGTAAGTGCAGAAATTATTAAATCCGACTTTATCTCCCGGAAAGATATTACGGATTTAGCAGATGCAATGCGTTATGCACCAGGAGTAAATATGGTGGACGATCAAATAAGCATACGCGGCTCCAGTGGATACAGCAGGGGTGCAGGAACCAGAGTACTCGTTGAGATTGACGGAATACCTTATTACACCGGTGATACAGGTGATATAGTATGGGAAGCTATTCCCACAATAGCAATAGATCATGTGGAAATTATCAAAGGAGCGGCTAGTTCGCTTTATGGCTCATCAGCTATAGGCGGTGTTGTCAATGTTATAACAAAAAATATACCGGCTACACCATCAAATTATGTTAAAACTAGCTTTGGCTTCTATGATAAACCATCCTATAGAATTTGGGACTGGTCAAAAGAATTAAGAACCTTTACGGGTTTAACACTTTCACATTCGCAGCGGATAGGGAATCTAGGTCTTTCATTTACGTTAACGCGCCTAGCCGATATGAGCTATAAACAAAGCGGATTCTATACAAGGTACATAGGATTTATAAAAGGTAACTATAATTTCTCTCCAGTTTCATCTCTGATGTTCTTCGCTAATAGTCTTAATCAAGATGACGGCAGTTTCTTATACTGGCGTGATTCCCGTAATGTGCTTATTCCTCCGGTTGCAGATGAAGGACAAAGCGTTTTGTCTAACCGCTATATGCTAGGATTAGACTATAAAGAAGTTATTTCAAATAGTCTTTTCCTTAACGTAAGAGGAAGTTATTATAAAACACAATGGAATGATAATACATCATCTATGAATTCATCCAAATCAAATCAATATCACCTTGAACTGCAGACTAACGCAAACCTCAGTGACAATACTATACTTGTATCAGGTATTGAAACTACCGCATCAAATGTAACTTCAAATATTTTTGGTAACCCATCGGCATTCAGCTTTGGTGTCTACTCTCAAGCAGATATTAAATTTGCTGTACCGATTACAATCTCAGCCGGATTGCGCTACGATTTGAATAAACTTGATACCTTAAATGTATCCAATGCTGTTTCTCCCAAGTTAGGTATTAACTATAAAATATCTAATAGGGTGTCTATTCGTTCCTCATTCGGAACCGGCTTCAGGGCACCTTCGTTATCAGAAGCATTTACCACAACATCAGCCGGCGGTATTACAATAAAGCCTAATCCATCAATAAAACCTGAAACTAATTGGAATATCGAACTAGGCGCAAATTACCAGATTACTAAATCTTCTGATATTGATGCAGCAATATTCCAAAATGAATTCTATGACTTTATTGAGCCAGCAGTTGATCCAACAGACGGTTTAATATTCTTTAATAATGTTACCCGGGCCAGAATTCAAGGACTAGAGATTAACTTGAACGACAGTTTTTTTGACGATAAACTAAACATGTCATTAAATTATATCTATCTTTGGGCTAGAGATCTGCAATTAAATCAAGCTCTTAAATATAGACCGAGAAATTCAGTTACTGCAAGTCTAGATTACACATTTAATAATTATGACTTCGGCGCAGACTTCAGGTACTGGAGCAGAGTAGAGGAGATGGACTTTGAGCTTGTTGACTTAGGACTTCTTATAGACGGAAGGATGCGCGTTCCTGTATATGTATTAGACTTAAGAGCAAACTCTTCGTTAAATATTTTCGGTATTCCTGGAAAAATTTCTATTAACGCAAATAATATTCTTAATTATAATTATGTTGAGTTGATTGGAAACTTGGCACCTATTAGAAATTACTCTGTAGGATTAGAATTTTTCTTTTAGCTTACCTATTATTAACTTTGTTAAAAGATACAAATTATATGTTTATAGATACACACGCACATTTATTCGATTCAAATTACGATCTTGATTTAGACGACGTACTAAAGCGAGCTACAGATGCAGGCGTTGACAAGATAATTGTTCCTGCAACTGATATTCCTACATCCGAAAAGGTATTAGAGCTAATTGAAAAATACAGCTTCATATACGGCGCAGTTGGAATACATCCGCATGAATCAAAAAATTGGGAGTCTTCACTAATTGAACGAATAGAAGAACTGGCAAAACACGAAAAAGTTGTGGCGATAGGAGAAATTGGTCTTGATTACTACTATGATTTCTCGCCGAAAGAAAAACAAATCGAAGCATTCAAAGCTCAATTAGATTTAGCCCTTAAAATCAATAAACCGGTAATTATACATAACCGGGACTCGGATGAAGACATGATGGAAATTATACAATATTATAAGGATACATCATTAAGAGCTCAATTTCACTGCTTCAATGGCAAAATGGAAGATGCTAAATTACTTGTAAGAATGAATCACTTCCTGTCATTCACAGGGAATATTACTTTTAAGAAAGCTGATGACCTAAGAAATATTGTATCCGGAATTAGTATTGAACATATTCTGCTTGAGACAGATTCACCATACCTTACACCGGAACCAAACAGAGGGAGAAGGAATGAGCCTGCTAACGTAAAGTATGTAGCTGAAACAATAGCTAAACTTCATAATCTTAATATTGAAGATATAGCACGCGCAACATCCTATAATGTATTTAAGTTCTATGGAATAGGGGACAAACCTAAAAAGAGTCTTACATATCAAATAGGGAACAATTTATATCTCAACATAACGAATAGGTGCAATGCTCACTGCACCTTCTGCGACAGGCTAGGCGAAGCAGAAGTAAGCGGCTATAATCTTAAGATGAGCAAAGAGGAAGAACCTTCATCTGAAGCATATATAGAGCAGATTGGTGATCCTACAAAGTATAATGAAATTATATTTTGCGGATATGGAGAACCTACTATACGTTGGAATGTTGTCAAAGAAATAGCAAAGTACGTTAAAAACGCGGGCGGAGCTACTAGGCTAAATACCAATGGTCATGGAAATCTCATTAATAAAAGAGATATTACACCTGAGTTAAAAGGTTTAGTAGATACCGTATCGATAAGTCTAAATAGCGGAGACCCACGGCAGTACTCTGAAATGATGGGTCTAGATATCAGCCATTTTAATGAAATGGTTGCTTTTGCAAAGAGTGCAAAGAATTACTCAAATAAAGTTGTTATGTCAATTGTATCCATTCAAGAAGTTGATACAGAACGAGCAAGGAAAGTTGTTGAAGAGAAAATAGGTGCAGAATTCAGGATAAGACATTTCTTCTAATCTTAGAAAATAATCAATGAAAACAATATTTATTTTTATTTTCCTCGTTGCTGCGGTTAATGTATATTCTCAGAGTCAACGGTCAGAATTAAAGCAGCAGATAGACTCGATCTATGCAAGTCCGTTCTTCCAAAAATCGATTATGTCTGTCGACGTTTTTGATTTGACCTCCAACAAATATCTTTACCAAAGGAATGAGAAATTACTAGTAAGACCAGCATCAAATCTGAAGATATTAACTACTACGACAGGGTTATTATTCTTAACTCCCGATTATCAATTCAAAACTAAAGTCACTTATACCGGTAAAATTATAAATGGCACTCTATACGGCAGCTTGTATGTTAAAGGCGGATGTGACCCTGACTTCTATACAACGAATATTGATAGTATTGCCTCGGTAATAAAGTCGATGGGTATAAAAGAGATTACCGGAAATATTTTTGGTGATGTCTCTATGATGGACTCTTTGTTCTGGGGACATGGCTGGATGTGGGACGATGATCCCTCTACTGATGCACCGTACCTAACACCGCTTGACATAAATGAGAACGCTATCGGCGTTACTATCAGCGGTACAGAGCTAGGCAGACAAGCTTCAGTTAAATTAATACCAGAAACGGATTTCCTAAAAATACAAAACAACTCTATAACTGTTCCTGCAGACAGCCCTTCTACGTTTACGGTATCAAGAGATTGGATAGATAGGAAAAATATTATTTTAATAAATGGCGGTGTAAAAATATCAGCAGCCGATTCTCTACAAGATACAACATGGTTAAATGTTTATAACCCTGCAGGTTATTTTTTGACATTGCTAAAGGAGCATATACAAAGTAGGGGTATTTTAGTCAGCGGCAAAATCGGTTATGCGGAAACTCCAAACTACGCGATCAAAGTTGCTGACATGAAAAGAAGCTTACCTGATGTTGTAATCCATACAAATAAAATTAGTTATAATCTGGGTGCGGAGATGGTTTTATATGCCGTTTCTGATAAATTCTTCGGCGATCCTGCACACGCTATTAATGGAATTAAAATAGTTGATAGTCTGATTTCTTTGAGCGGCTTAAATCCTTCAGATTATCGTATTGTAGACGGATCGGGTGTATCTCACTATAATTTAATTACTACCGAAACATTAGTGTCTGTGTTAAAATATATATACATTAATCATCCAAATCTCTTTAAGATTCTATATAAATCATTTCCGATAGCGGGTGTTGATGGAACTTTGCAAAACAGGATGCAGAATTTCCCGGTCCTAAATAACGTGCGTGCAAAGACCGGTTCACTTAGCGGCGTCTCCAGCCTAACAGGTTTTGTAAAATCCTCAAATGATCATCTATTATTATTCAGCATAATAGTAAACGATTATGTAGGAAGCTCAAAACACGCACGTCAAATTGAAGATGAAATATGTAACATCCTTGCATCAATGCAATAACGATTTTAATTATCTACAATACTTAATGTTTTCATAAGTACTTGGAATTGGATAAATTTGATCGATCAAATATTATTATTCATAAACTTTATAAATTACTGAAATTGAAATACTATAAAGAATTTATCGTTTCTGCAGAACCTTTTATCCCTGAAATAATTAGCAGTGTGCTATGGCAATTGGAAATTACCGGAGTTTCCGAGGAAGTAAACTGCATTAAAGTATTTGCAGATGGGAACAGCAACATATCAACCGAAGAGATTTCGGATAAACTAAAACGATTGGTAGAAGAAAAAGTATTATTGAATTTTATCGTTGAAGAAAATCTGTTTGAAGATAAAAATTGGAACGAAGAATGGGAAAAAAGTCTCAACATTATAAAAGTTTCTGATAAGATAGTAATAAAACCTACATTTCGCGATTATGAAAAGACTGAAGGTGAAATAGTAATAAATATAGTTCCGAAAATGTCATTTGGCACCGGAGAGCACCAAACTACCAAGCTCGTTATTCAACTCTTAGAGAAATACTTAAAGCCGGGAGTGCTTCTGCTTGATGTTGGGTCAGGAACAAGTATCCTTTCAATAGTTGCTGTAAAGCTTGGAGCTAAGTCGGCAGTAGCAGTGGATAACGATGAGTGGTGTTTTGAAAATGGTAATGAAAATTGTGTCCTGAATGGTGTTGAAGATAAAGTAAAAGTTATCCTGGGTGAAATTAAAGATATCAAAGAAGATAATTTTGATTTAATTACGGCAAATATTCAGAAGAATATTTTAATTATGATTGCCGATGAAATGAAATTTAGATTAGTTAAAAAAGGTTTGCTTATTCTCTCCGGCTTACTAATGAATGACGAGCCCGAAATTATGAAAGTATACAATAGCATAGGCTTTGAGCTGCTTGAGAAAAAGCAAATGGATGAATGGATTTCACTTGTATTGATAAAAGTGTAATAGGAACTAAATATTGGGCATTGTACTACCTTATTCCGTCATTGCGAAATGTCATGGCTAACGCGGAGTCTTTGTGAAGAGAACTATCTCATTATGAGAAATGTCTTTTATCTTCTATAAATGATTTCACCATCAAAAATAGTCATTGTAACTTCAGCATCTTTTATTTTCTCAGATTCAATTGTTAGAATATCATCACTAAGAATAACCATATCCGCAAGTTTGCCGGCTTCGATACTTCCTTTAATGCTCTCTTCGTAAGATGCATAAGCCCCATTGATAGTATAGCACTTAATAGCTTCTTCAACTGAAATTTTTTCTTCAGGGATCCAGCCATTTGGATATCTTCCATCTGCCGTTTCTCTTGTAACTGCTGAATAAATTCCAAGAAGGGGATTGAGCGAGGTTACCATCCAATCACTACCAAAACATAATTTAATTCCTTGCTTCAAAAAAGAATTAAATGAGTAAGCTTCCTGAATTTGAGTGTTGTTGATTTTCTTGTCTGCCCATGCTCCATCATCAAAACTGTGATAAGGTTGAGCTGACACAATAGCTTTTAATTTGGCAATTCGTTTTATGTCTTCCTTTCTTACATGCTGTGCATGCTCGATTCTAAATCGTCTGTCCCAGGAAGAATTATTTTTAATTATAATTTCAAGTAGATCTAGGACATATGAATTGGCTCTATTACCAATAGCGTGGATTGAAATCTGAAGTTGATTTCTATCGGATTCAAGTGCCCACTCATCTAATTTCCCATTTGAAACAATTTCCATCGGTAGTCCATAATTTTCTTCATTATCAATGTAATGATCAAAAAACCACGCAGTGCCTGCACCTAGTGAGCCGTCGGAGAATGCTTTAAGAGAACCTATCCTAATTTTATCATTACCGAAATTAACTGATATCCCTAAATCAATTAAATCTTTAAATTCAGCTATAGGATGACGTGTATAAATTCGGCAAGTCAGCTTATTATCCTTTTCTAAATGCTGATAAGTCACTAAATCATTTTTATTAGTAATATCATGAACACTAGTAACTCCGAATCTTTTAGCTTCTCCCAAAGCTGCAAGTCCGGCATTATAATATTCAGAGTGAGATGGGAAAGGAATTATTGAAGATATTAAGAGAATAGCATTATCTTTTAGAATTCCCGTGAGTTCTCCGGTTGAAGGATCTTTATCTATAATACCGCCATCAGGATCGGGAGTATCTTTTGTTATACCTGCTATTTTTAGAGCAAGACTATTTGCAAGAGCAAGATGTCCATCCATACGGTATGTAAGTATTGGTGTAGTATCTGAAAATTCATCAATCATACCTTTGGAAGGGAGGGATTTGGAATCCCAATTCTGATGATTCCAGTTACCGCCGGTAACCCATTTCCCCTTGTTGGCTATAACATAATCTTTAAGAATTGATTTGAACTCACTGATGGATTTGGCTTTGCCTAAATCAAGTCCTGTCAAAGAAAATCCTCCGGGTATAAAATGAACATGGCTATCGATAAGGCCGGGTAGCATTAATCTCCCATTAAGATTTATTACTTCAGTTGAATTATCAATAAAATATTTCGAATCTTCGTTTGAACCAGTAAACAAGATTTTATTCCCTTGAGTTATAACAGCTTCAGCAAAAGGCTGTTGTTCATTTACAGTGTATATCTTTCCGTTTATAAATGCTTTTCTTTCTTGAAATTTCATTGTGAGCTCGCAAGTAATAAATAAAATTAATGTTAACTTAATAATAAAAAAGAATTAATAAATATTGTGTGAAATCTGGAATTCATGCAAAAATCTATTTAAGTTGGAATAACAAAAAAAAGATTATTAGTAATGAACCTAGACGCAATTGTATTTGCAGCTCACCCGGATGATGCAGAATTATCAATGGGGGGTACTATTTGCAAATTGACATCCCATAACTTTAAAGTTGGAATAATTGATTTTACAAAGGGCGAATTAGGCACTAGGGGCAGTGCAGAAACTAGACAAAAAGAAGCCTTTCAGGCGGCAATTGTACTAAAAGCTGCTGTCCGTGAAAACCTAGACATACCGGATGGAGATATCAGAAGGAACAAAGAAAACTTGATGAAGGTTATAATGGCGATTAGGAAGTATCGCCCCAAAATCGTGTTTGCTCCTTATTTTAATGATCGACATCCTGACCATATTGATGCCAGTGTCCTGGTTAAGGAGGCAATGTTCTCAACGGGATTAGCAAAAGTTAAAACTTTTGAAAAAGAAATGATTCAAGAGCCATACAGACCTTCCAAACTGTATTATTATATGCAGACTTTCACTTTTGAGCCGTCCTTCATTGTTGATATAACCGATAATTTTAATCAAAAGATGAAGGCCGTCAAAGCATATGAGACTCAATTCCATAATCCCCGAAGTGTGGAGCCGGAGACTTTTATTTCACGTCCGGAATTCCTTGATTATGTCCAGTCTCGTTCACAATTTTATGGCTTCCAAATCGGTAAACATTATGGTGAGCCATTTTATTGCGAAGAAAAGATGGAATTAGACATACTAAATTATCTTAAAAAATAATTACTTTATTATTTCAAATAATAGTTTAGTAATGAGACAGCCTGGGAGTAATACGACATTCCGAAAAGATTAAGATGATTCATTACGTGGTATAACTTGTATAAATTCTCCCTGTATTCGTAACCTTCTTTTAGGGGATAAACTTCTTTATAAGACTCATAAAACCGGGAGGGAAATCCTCCGAATAATTTAGTCATAGCAAGGTCTGCCTCTCTATTTCCATAATATACAGCTGGATCGATTAAGCATGCATGCCCGTATTCGTCAACAATGAAGTTACCGCTCCAAAGATCCCCATGAAGCAAAGACGGCATTTCATCTGATCCTGAAAGAATATAGTCTATTTTATTCTCTATTTTAATTATTGCATCGGTTAATTCCTTCGATGCAAATCCATTTTTTTTTGCAAGTCTATATTGAAAGAGAATCCTTTTGTTGAAGTAGAATTTCTTCCAATCCTTCATTTCATCAGCTTCAGCAATATTTATTTGAACTGTAGAGCCAATATAGTTGTCTTCATAAAAACCAAAGCTGTTTCCTAAATACTTATGAAGCATAGCAAACTTCTTACCGAAATCTTCAAAGAAATTCTTTGAAGTCACGGCAGGAGAAATAAGCTCTAATAATATAAATGAACTATCGACGCTTAATACTTCCGGAGTTTTAATAGAACCTGAATTTTTCAACTCATCTAATCCGTTTTTTTCCTTAGTAAACATATCATCAGGGACAGAGGTATTTACTTTTAAGAATAAATTTTTACCTGATTCCGTGCTTATCTTATAAGCTTCACTTATACTTCCTCCTCCAACCTGATGCGCAGAAATTATAACTTCGCCGGTTTTAACTTCTACACGCTTTTTTATTTGATCAGTTAAGCTCATTTTTTATTCTGACTAAGAGATTCTTACAACCGTCTTCTAAAATATCTAAGACCTTTTCAAATCCCTCAGATCCCGAATAATAAGGGTCCGGGACTTCATCTATTTTATGAACCTTGTAGAAATTAGACATCTTTAGAACTTTAGTCGAATATTCATTCTTATAATCCATACTAATAATATCTTCATAATTCTGATTATCCATAGTGACTATATAATTAAATTCCTTAAAATCCTTATTGGGACTAAATCGTCTAGCAAGACTTGTTAAATCATATCCGCGTTGACTAGCATGTTTTCTCATTCTCGGATCAGCCTTTTCACCTGTATGATATCCCATAGTTCCTGCCGAATCAACTTCAATTTGATTCTCAAGTCCTTCTGATTTTATCATTTTATGCATAATACCTTCAGCAGCAGGGGAGCGGCAAATATTTCCAAGACAGACGAACAATATTTTTTTCTTAGACATCATATAGAATTTATTAAGTTAATTGTAAAAGCAATAGCAAATATAAGAGGTATTAGGTTAGTTTCTTCCTTGTGGGACTTCGTGCAAATTCAGCAGCATATGGTTTATCCTCATCTTCTTTCTTGTGGCTACTCCCTTTAGTTATTCTCAACAAGAATTTCCTGAATCTTCTTCTCCAAAGCAGTTGTGTTTGTAATATAAACGTTACCGAATGATTCTCCGTGTTGGCTGATATCTAAACCAACATCTTCATGTTCTTCATCAACACGTAATGGCGATATAATATTTGTAATCTTATATAATAAAAACGATCCGCCGAATGTATATGTAGTAACAATTAGAAGACCTATTAAGTGAATATATAATAGTTCAGGATGACCAAAAATCAGCCCTACTTTTTGTGCAAATACTGCTGTTAATATCATTCCAACAATCCCACCCAGCCCATGGCACGGGAATACATCTAGGGTATCATCAAGAGTTGATTTTGACTTCCAGGACACTGCAAAATTGCTAACCATACTTGCCACAGTTCCTATAAAAATACTTGCGCCTACATCAACATATCCTGCTGCCGGGGTTATTGCTACCAGACCAACAACGGCTCCGACACAAGCTCCCAAAGCAGAGGGTTTTTTCCCTCTAATAACGTCAAGTATAATCCATGCCATTGCTGCGGCGGCCGATGCAGTATTTGTGTTTGCAAATGCTAATACAGCAATCCCATTTGCTGCTAAAGCGGATCCTGAGTTGAATCCAAACCAGCCAAACCAAAGTAGTCCAGTACCCAATAACACATAGGGTATATTTGCAGGTTCGTGCGATTCTCCATCTATATGGGATTTCCTTCTTCCTAACGTAATTGCTCCCGCTAAAGCTGCCAGACCTGCCGAGATATGTACAACCGTTCCACCGGCAAAATCCAGTACTCCAAGTCTTCTCAGAAAACCATCAGGATGCCATGTCATATGTGCGAGTGGAGCATAAATGAATAAGCTAAATAAAATCATAAATATTAAATAAGAAGAGAACTTAATTCTTCCTGCAAATGAGCCTGTAATTAATGCAGGTGTAATTATGGCAAATTTCATCTGGAACAATGCAAATAACATCAAAGGAATTGTTGGAGCCAATTGCGGATCAGTATTAAGGCCAACGTTTCTGAACATGAAATATGTCATGGGGTTGCCAATAATTCCACCTATATCGTTTCCGAATGCTAGGCTAAATCCAACTACTACCCATAAAATGCTTATTACTCCCATGGCAACGAAACTTTGCAGCATAGTTGAAATTATATTCTTTGAACTGACCATTCCTCCATAAAAGAAGGAAAGACCGGGTGTCATCAATAGCACGAGTGCTGTCGCTGTAAGCATCCACGCTACATCTGCTGTATTCACGGGTCCACCGGTAATACTTTGAGTACCAACCGGCAGGAAAGCTCCTATAAGTGATACCAACAAAAGTATTGCTAAAGCAATCTTCCAGAATATTTTCATTTATTTCTCATAATTATCTAAACGAACATAAAATAAATAAGGAAAAATGTCAAGATCATCTAATATAATAAGGTATAAATCACATAAGCCTTATTAATGAACGTTTATAGTGTGTGTTTGCTTATTTTTAGCTTGCGCTCTTTTAGCAAACTTATATTATGAATCTTCCATTGTTAGAATATAAGATATAGGGGAATGCATTACTTTCGCAGTATGCTTATTGGCTGGAATTATATTTACAAGCAGAATGCTTATTGAAATACTTTATAAAGAATCTAACAATTAATAAAAGCCTTGGCTCAAAGAAGGGATGTGCAATACTGTTTAACAATCCTGCACTCTTTGAGTCAAGGCTTATTATTATCTAGTAATTAAAGTCTAAATCTTAATAAATTCTACTCTTCTGTTAAGAGCTTTATTAACTGCACTGTCGTTTTGTGCAATAGGCTCGCTTTCACCTTTACCATCGATTTCAATTCGTCCCATATCGATACTAAAATCTTTAACTAATGCATCTTTGACAGAAGCTGCTCGTCGCTTTGACAGATCAAGATTAGATTTGTCCTCTCCGTCTGAATCAGTGTGCCCCACAATTCTTATTTTAACAGCTGGGTTATCTTTCAATATTGCTGCTATTTCTTTTATTGACGGGTATGACTCGGGCTTAACTATATCCTTATTAACATCAAAATAAATTCCATAACTTATTAGCTTACCTTCAGTCAGAAGTTTGCTTCTCATATCAGGAAGTCCGGTTGCAATTCTTAAATTGCTTATCATTGGAGTACCTCTATCAAACCGAATCATATTATATTTATAGTTCATTGAAATCGCTCTTGGAGCATCAAAAAGTTTTTCTTGACCGATATATAATCGAATCCTTTGTTTCTGCACCCAAATTGAAACTCTATATTTTTTATCGGCAAGCATTCGCAAAGCAGTTTCTCTACCTTCTTGGCTCGGAGTGCCGTCTCGAAAATAAGTAAAATAAGCGTTTGAATATCCAAAAGTAAAAGCTATTGCAGCCTCGCCCGGTCGAGCTAATCCATAATTCAAATCTTTAACCTTTGATGTACTCAAAATGAAAAAACGAAATTCCGTATTGTTATTATTGCTGACATCTTTTAATGGCACAACATCATATTCAATAGTATAATTTTCGGGTAATACAATTGGGGCATCAAGTGTTGTAATCCCGCGACTATTTGTTATGTGAAACCATCTTCCATCATAAACATTTGTTGTAACTACTTCACCAGAGCCAGTTGTGTTCCATTGAATTGGGAAATCTCCTATATTTTCGGAAGTAAAATCATCAAAGAAGATTACCTTTTCACCGGGTATAAAATCGTACTTTGATGAAACTAAAACTTTTGAAGATTTATCACTTCCTTCTGTAACTGATTCATTATTCTTTTTTGTAGCAATATCCTTCGATTTATCATCTGCCTTCTTCCCATCAGTTTTGTCACCTGTTAATTGTTTTTCTACTTCGTCATAGCCTTTTACTACCCCTTTATTCATCTTATCTTCAGTTCTTTTCTCACCTTCTTTTTTAATCTTCTCTTCTGTTTTCTTCTTAAGTTTTTCAAAGAATTGTGCGTTGATTGTCTGAGTAGAAGAGAAAGCTATTAGAAGGAATAGGATAAAAAATAATTTTTTCATTTTATGCTCCTATGTTTGGTTATGGTAACTTATTTATTCAATTAATTGCTATCTATGAAATAATAAGTAATAAATATGTAGTATATGTCATATATATATAATCCTAATATAACTAAATTAATATATTATGCAAATATTTATATGATTGTAATGTCTTTCCTGTTAAATTTAGATTATTCTACTAATACATTATTTTTTGAAATGTTAAATGTTTGAAAATATTTTTGGTAAGCCATATAAGAATCTAAAGGCGCGGTAATAATTTATCCGGGAGTAATTCTAGTTCACGTGCTCCTGAATCATGATATATATAATTGAAAATCTAAATAAATGAAGGGCTTACAATTTAAATGAGCTATTGATTCTTATAAAAGATCTGTGTTCTTAAAATTATAATGCTAATTCAAATTTCTTAGATAATTTTAGTTCCTTATATAATTGGTAAAAGGGAAGTGAAAACGAATATTTTATTTGTCACTTCCCGTTTACTCGTTCTAAATTGTTATTTCAACAAAATAAACTTCTTAGTATCGACAAAGTTGCCTGCTTTCATCCTGTAAAAATAAACTCCACTTGCAAATTGTCCGCTGCCCGCAGATAGCTGTACGCTATATTTCCCTGCTGTTTTTTCTCCATCTACCAAAGTCTCGATTTCTTTACCCAGTACATCATACACTTTAATTGTTACTAATCCTGCTTTAGCGACAGAATAATTAATAATTGTAGTAGGATTAAAAGGATTAGGGTAGTTCTGTGAAAGAATATACTGAGCCGGAACAACATTTTGCTTCACAACTCCGGTAGGTATATCAGTTTCAAATACACTTCTGCCGTGCGTAAATGCAAATAATTTGTTTGTACTTGCTTGTAAAACCAATTCATCTACCGGCACATAAGCAGGCATTCCGCTTCCAACGTTTGTCCAATTAGTGCCATGGTCTGTTGTCTGATAAACTCCTGTTTCGGTACCTATATATAAAACTTGAGAATTATTAGGATCAATTACCAAAGAGTGGACTGGTACATCCGGAAGATCACCTGAAATATCTGTCCAATTCATGCCTTGATCGCTTGAATAAAAAATATGTTTCGTAGGCATGACACCGTCGTTATTATATCCTGAATAACATGCATATATATTTTGTTTATTAGACTGATCAACAACTATTCTTCTAACGTAAGCCCCGTTATTATTTAACGGAGTAATATCAGTCCAGGTTGTATCATTATTCCCGGCAATATTAGCTTTGAATATAGTTCCGTCTGTTGTTCCAACAAATGCAAGATAGGGAACAGTACTATTTACTACAGCGACTGCACTTATAAGACCTGTTTGATCTATAACTCCGCTTGAATCTACCCAATTGTTGGCTCCGTCAAAAGTAAGCCATACCCTATTCGACCCAGCAATTATTACATCTGAATTTTCTGGGTTTAGAGAGAAAGGTGAAATAAATAAAGTTGTGCTGCTATTACCTGCATCAGTTAAACCATTAGTGGAAGAAAACCAATTCCCTCCCGTGGTCTTAGAAATTTGAAGATTGACATACTCTTCATAAGCTATACTTGAATTCATCTGATCAATACCCGAATAACCTCCGTCTCCTCCGACTACCTCAGTCCAATTTGTTCCATTGTTATTAAATTTTAAGTGCCCATTATCCTGGGCGCCGCCATAATAAACTGAACCCGTCGAAGATATAGCGCCGCTGAAAAATTGCGTAATTCCCAATCCATTATTCAAGGCTACCCATGTTGCTCCACCGTCAGTTGATTTATATATACCTCCATCATTACCGCTAAATACAGTATTAGGAGTCGAAGGGTCAAAGGTAATCGCATGATGATCTGCGTGAACTACTGGAGTTCCAAAGTAAGAGTCCCAGTATGTTAATTGATTCCACGTTGTTCCTCCATCGGTTGATTTCATCATATCAACCCCGCCGACATATATATTATTTGTGTTGTTTGGATCAATTGAAATAACATTTCCGTACCATCCTTGGCTGCCTAAATAGGTCTTACCTTCCTCAGATGGAATTCCTTGTGGTCTAGTTAATGCCGCCCATGTCGAACCAGAATCTATGGATTTATATATTCCTTTTAAACCTCCGTCGCCTGTTTTTGATGCATCTGTTGATTCAAATACGGCATATACTTTCCCTGGGGTTGATGGATCTTGAGTCATTGCTATGTTATTATATCCACTGGAAGGAAGACCGATAGTTTGTTGAAACCAGGTGGCTCCACCATCTGTTGTCTTAAATATTCCGCCTGCTCCTCTAGTAGAGAGCAAAATTGTTGATGAGTTGATTGCAATTACATCGGATGGAGTATAATAATGAGTTGAACTTGCAGTTGGACTTATTTTTATCCAGGATCCACCCCCGTCACCTGATTCATATAGCCCACCGTTTGAATAATAGCCTCCTACTCCGTCTTTATAATTATAACTATATGTCGCAGCATAAATGTTGTTGCTAGGATCAATAGAAATTTTCATAACATTCTTAAAATTCCAAACATTGGCTCCTATTGTCGAAGGAAGCAAAGTCCATGTATCTCCAAAATCCGTTGATTTATATATTCCGCCTCCATATACAGCATCACCATTTCCCCAGCCTTCACCGGTACCCGCATAAACCGTATCTCCATTGCTAGCCATACTGCCTATCGCAAGCGGATTACCCTGATCCGTTTTTGCTGTCCAACTTGAACCTCCGTCAGTCGACTTCCATATTCCTCCCGATACAGCTCCAATTAAAATTTCATTTGAATGACCTGGTCTTAGTAATATTGATCTTATCCTTCCACCGATATTTCCGGGTCCGATTGGATACCAACTTGAGATTAATTCTGTCTTGTCCATTCCTCGTTTTTCTAACATATTCTTTTGTGTGTATCTAATTGCTCTTTGACGGGACAACGGATCTAAATAATTCTTTTTTCCTACAATCATCTTATATCTGAATTCACTTGCAGCATACGGATTATCCTTGTCTCCTTGTGTAGGCTCAAGGAGTTCAGTACCTGATTTGTGCAGGATTGTAGTATGTGAATGTCTCTTGAAATATGTGAAGCTTAAAACTGAAAATATAATGAACAGAAGTACAACTTTTTTCATGTTTTTCCTTTCTAATTGGTTTAATAATATTGTTTATAAAGAGTATATTCCTAATTAATTATTGCATTTTTAAGTATGAAGGTAAAATTGCAACAATCTCCCGAACTCTAATCTAATTCTAACTAATGATATAATTGCAGCTATTTGTGTTCGTTTGTCAGCTTTACTTAAGACTAATTTAATAAGATATTAAAATTAATGGACTGTCCGCAATGGATAGAAATTATTTTTGCTATAATAAGAAGAATTGTCAATAATCTCCAAGTATAAAATATTATTTGTGATTTGTACACATCACAAAGTGCATTCTTAATATGATTTATATCGACTTAAATTGTTTTTTCTTAACTTAAGTTTTAAAAACAAGAGGTTAAGATGAAATTCTTTTACATCAGACTTTTTATATTCAGTGGAATATTCCTTTTGATATTTCAATCAAAAGGATTAAGTCAATTAGTCTATACTGGCGTTGAAAAGCTAAATGTAGAACCAATATACTCGGAGCGCTTGAATCCGCAGTGGTGTTGGGCTGCAAGTGTTCAACTTGCCCTCGCTTATTCAGGTGCAAAGATTTCGCAGGAAGATATTATTAAGAAATCGTTTTCAGTGCGTAATCCTTACGGTAAATTACCTTTATGGTCTAAAAGTTTTAAGAGAATTTCAGACAATCTAAAACATTGGGTAATCTGGTATAACCGGGAAAAGTACTTTGTATCCGTGGAATTCTTTAATCATACACCTTCACCCGAAGCATTGATGCATGAATCAAAAAATAATTACCCGGTTATTATGGCTGATTCTGATTCTACTAATTTAATGCATGCGGTTCTGTGCACTGGTGTGGGAATAATGCCATCATATTATGGAACTGTATATAAAAAAATTATAGTAAGAGATCCCTGGCCAAATTGTCAAAATGATATAAATAAGCAAAATGTTAATTGGAATATTTCTGATATTCCTACTAGAGTTTCTGCCTATTGGCTTATTCATGTGAAGAAGTTGACTCGTACATTAAAAAAATAAATATTATTAAAATTGAATTTAATAGGTATTCTTTTACCAACTTTGTTGATTTGTAAGTAAGTATTCTCTGCCGCTAATAAAAGCAATTGCTGCTTGAATATGATTCTTTCGTTGATGTCAGAATATAATAAAATGCTGTTCTATAATTATTAGAAAATAATTTAATATATCTAAATTCTAATGGTATAGTTGTCAAAAACAGACTGCAATTTTAATTGTGAATTCTATAATGGGAACAAACAGTCATAATAATATCAATATTTATTTCGCTTTGCGTAATGTAAAAGTAAACGTTGATCCTTTACCAGATTCGCTTTCACAGCGGATATCTCCGCCGTTTATTTGAACGAATTCTTTGCAAAGTTGAAGCCCAAGACCGGTTCCTCTTTCTCCGGCAGTCCCTTTGGTAGTAGATAGCTTACTTATGTTGAATAACTCTGAAATTATATCGGGTGCCATCCCTATCCCATTGTCATTTACCGACAATTCTACAAAACCGTCATTCTCTGCAGATGAAATAAATATTTTTCCATCTATTGGGGTAAATTTGATTGCATTGGTTATAAGGTTCTGGAGTACAGAACGAAGCATATCAGCATCTGCATTTACATAAAACGATTTATCTATATCTTCTGACAAAATAATATTCTTTTTATTAGCTATTTGATTTGATATTACAATTATTTTATTAACTTCTTCACTTAGGTTTAAATCTTCAGGCTGATACTTAAACATGTTCCTTTGCATCATAGACCATTTAAGTAAATTTTCCATAAACGCATAAAGGTTTCTCAAATTATCGTGCAACTCTTTGCTGAAGAATTTTATTTCGTCCTTCGATAGATCATCGATATCAGCATATAACAATTCCGAAGAACTTAACAATGCTTGAAAAGGACTTCTTAAGTCATGAGCTACAATTGAAAAGAATTTATCTTTAGTAGCGTTTAACTCCTCCAATTGGCGGTATTGTTTTTGAATGATTGATTCAGCTTTTTTCCTCTCGGTTATGTCTCTTTCAACAAATAATACACCTGCAGGTTTCCCTTTAGAATCTAGCATTAGAGAAGCCTTTAATTCTACATAGAATCGGCTGCCATCTTTTCTAATTGCCACGTATTCATTGAGCTTATTATCTGATTTGCCTAAAAGCAGCTTTTGCATATTCTCTAATAATTTTTTGTGATTTGAAGGATCAATAAAATCTAATGCACTTCTTCCAATAAATTCATCCTTCTGCTCTTCCGTATAACCATACATCTTAGGAAGCTTATCAGACATAATTTGCATAATCCAGTCTAAAGAAATCATTCCTATCCCATCGGGAGAAGCAGAGATTATCGCTTCTAGTTTTTGGTTGCTTTCTTTTAGCGACTCCTGCGCAAGTTTTAAGTCAGTTATGTCTGTCATGAAATCCAATATCGCTGGTCTACCTTCCCAGTCTATTAAAACAGCATTCATGTGTACCCAGCGGATACTTCCATCTTTATGGAGTAACCGGAATATATAGTAACCGGGAACATTAGTACCGCTCAATCTCTGTTGGTAATTATTTACAACCATGTAGCGATCTTCAGGATGAATAAAATATTGGAAAGGTGTCCTCCTAAAATCTTCTTCAGAATAGCCTATCATTTTTGTTGCCATAGGGTTGGTCAACTTAAGCATGTCGTCCTGCACGACTACAATAGCCTCGTCAGCTTTATCTACAAGCAAATGATATTTCTCCTCACTAGCCCTAAGATCATCTTCAGCTTTCTTTCTCTCTGAAATTTCATTTGCCAATTCTTCATTTTTCCTTTGAAGATCGTCATTTAACTCGGAAAGCTGGGTTGTGCGTTCGGCTATCAACTCTTCTAATAACTCATTTTTCTTTACAAGTTCCTGCATTGGATATACTTCGCCTTCGCGGACAAGATAGTAGGGAATTGATATACTGCTATGGCATATCTTCCAATCTTCGGATTCCTTTCGGAAAATTAGAACGAGACGTGCCATTTCCCTGGAAAGTACATGATCTTTTATGGGCAAGTGAATATTGAAAAAACCGGTTGCTACAGATATTTTATCATCAAGCGGCTGAACCGAAACATCTTTCAAATCTATTCGTATATTTTCTCTTACCTGAGCAAAGTCCTGGCGCGTTATAGCAACCCATTCTTCTTTGTCTTTTACAAGGAAATCTCCGCCGCCTGTAAATCCGGAAAAGTCATCACTGAAATGATTAGTTAGCAAATCATCGCGTGTAGCATACATTCTCAAATAGTCATTAAACAATTGCATGACTTTATTTTTGTCATTGGGTTCTGAATAAATTTCCCCGGTATTTTCAAATGATGAGTCTTTCTGGAATTCTCCTTCCGTCGTTCTGTCGCGGCTTTCTGTTGTGTGAGATAATGGTAATTTCTCTTTATGCTGCTCCTTAAGAGTTATAATTTCCTGTTTTAGATCGGAAATTTCCTTTAATAACTCACCTTTAGTTTTATTAATCTTTTTCATTTTATCTAAAACTGTCTTTCTTTTCCCTTTGACGTGTATATGCACTATTCAAGCATATTCGTGTCTCGCTATATATTCGAAAATATTTTATAATAGTTTAGCCGAAATACAAGTCTAAACTCCTCTCGGGACTTATGATCTTCTTTTGAGTAGCTAAGTGTAGCGATAAATAGGATTTAACTAATAGTCACTTATTAATAATAACTTTCTTACCTGAATTATATTCTTCATATCTTTCCTTGGATAACTTAGTATATTTTCTATCTTAAGTAAAGAATAATAGTAGTTTTCTATCTCTAAACAAGCGATATATATGTTAAGATTAACTAATTTTCTGAAAACTTCCTGCTGGCGAAAGGATCAAAGAAACAACCCTCTAAGCTTTTGAAAACGACCTAGCGCATATACTTTTCCCATACAAAGCAATCTCCCTAAAAGTACAAATATAGACATTTTGCTTTGCAATAAACTGTTTTTAAGGTGAATCCAACTTGAGGAATAAAAAGGAGAGCCCCTTGAGTATTCAATTCTCACAAGAACTCTCCTATAGAAATGTTATACTATTCAGTTTTTGTAAATTGATTTTATCGGATATCTTATTGTAATTGAGATATTCGAAATAAAACAATTCTCTCTATTTCATTAACAACATCTTTTTGATTAATGTATTTCCGCCAGCATCCATTCTATAGAAATAAGTCCCGCTCGATAGTTTACTAGCGTCAAAAGTAATTTCATATCGACCAGCAGGCTTTTCGGCAGATAACAGTGAGGCTACCTTTTGCCCAATTGTATTATATATCTCAATACGAACAAAACCTGCTTTTGGCATATCAAACCTCATCAGTGTCGTTGGATTAAAAGGATTGGGGAAATTCTGACTTAAGGCATAGTCCTTAGGTATTCCCAAAGTTGCTTTTAGAATACCTGTAACTAAAGGAGTTGCAGAATGATTATCAGAATATTCACTCATATTTCCGGAAAAATCAATAGCTCTTATTGCAAACCAATATTTTACCGCCGGAGTTAGACCCGTGATAGTGTATTCCTTCAATTGCGAAACAGCTATAGGTGAATCTCCTTCATTGGCACCTGTACCATTAAAGTTAGTTGAATCAGTTCCATAGTATATATTATAGCCGCCTAGGTCAGCTTCAATATTTTGATCCCATTTTAACATTACTGCATTATTTTCAGCTAAAGCGCTAGCAATTAAATTTACAGGTTTTCCCGGTGCTGTTACATCAGGAACATTAATAGCCCGGTAAATATACTTTGTAGTTGCATTATCGCCGCCTACGTTTAATGAGTAAAAATTCAATGACGAAGAATCTTGGTTTGCACTAATCTTCCAAACAATTTGCTTAGTACCTGAAGCAAGTATATCGCCCATTACGGTATCTGCCGGTCCCGAAATGAGAGTAAGTCCGTTAAATAATGATAACACAGTGTGAACATTAGTTGCAGAGACATTACCTGTGTTAAAAATATTTGCAGTTACAGTAAAAGGATTAGGAGTTAACGTTTCGTTTACGGAATCACGTGCTAGTGCTCCCGGTGCGGTTATAGTGATAGCCAAAGGCGGAAGTAAATCTGAATTTGGTATTAACGCTCTATAGGCTTTATTGTTAGACTCATTAGACTCAGCTATTAAGTTTATTGGATCAACTTTTACATATATATAATGATATTTGGCATCCTTCGGAATAACGTATTTAAATGTAACAGTACTTTTACTCCCCGCATTTATATTCGGAATGTATATTTTACCGATTACAGGAGCATAGCCGGCATCAGGATCGCCATCAAATGCTTCAACCAATATATTCGATGAGTTTGCTGTCCCATAATTACTTACTGAAATATTAATATCAATTTGATCTCCGGTTGCATAAGAATTACTTGCCGGATCGAATTGTATATCAGTATTCGTTAATGCTATATCAGGTAAATCAAAAACATATCCCAACGGCATGAAGTCTGCACCATAACCACCGCTGCTCTGTACTACAGAAACGTTTTTTTGTGCCGATACATGATATACGTTATTACCATAAGGTGTATCGAAAATATAACCTTCACCTTTTTGAAGCAGTGTATCTACAATTCCAGAGGAAGATATGTAAGGGTAAGTCGTGTCTCCTAAATATGTTATGCTTACTCTATTATTATCATCATATGAGAATATGCTTATTTGACTTTCGTTTGTAGGTACAATAAATGATGTACCGAAATTAAGTCCCGTAGAATCGGCTGTACGAGCCATATAATAATAACTGCCTGGATAACCTGCATAAGGAATATTAGCTGCGGTTACAGTACCTGTGGATTGTATCTTCCAGAAGGTATCTTGGTATATTGGGATAGTACGTACCTGCCATTGTCCTAGAGTAAATAATCCTAAAGTATCCTGAGTATCAAGATCTGTAACAAGGACCTGATTATTATTTGAATATGAAGAAATAGTAATTGAATTTTCCCACCCACCGGCATTACCTGAGAATCCATAAAATAATGTACCCGCAAAAGTACCGTTAGCTGAGGGGACATAATAATCTTGATCGGTATAAGAGAGTACGGATACTGGTTTGTTGCTTACAACCTGCAATGCCTTTTCTTGAATTGAATAAACATTCGGAAAGTCCAAATATTTTCCATTGTTTAATGTTCCTGCATATACAAAAGCGCCCGTACTTAATTCCTTAATCGTATATTCAGTTCCGTCTTCATAAGCAAATATTATAAAATGAGGATCATAGTCATTGCCCGACATCATCCAGGTGTTCAATTTAGTACTCTTTCCTCGACCGCTTTGATCTAATGCAAAATACCCATTAACATAGTTTGTAATTGCATCTCCAATTAGAATTGAGTAAGGCTTATTTCCGCTTATGTTATATATGCCCTGTCCAGGAGAGAATGAAAATAAAGTATCAGCTTTAATTAAAGCGTTTCCTATGCTTGTTCCGTCCTGATATGTAACTGTTACTTCAGTATTATCAAAATATGAGAAAATAGTTATGTCGCTGAATGTAAATACTGTGGTTGAGTATTGTGACGCTGATATTTTCTTAGGAGAAACAAAACCATTAGGCATTGCTTTAGCTGACTTTAGTATTATATCCTGGGGTGCACCGGCAATTTTCTTAGCTGAATATATTTTATTCTGCGCCTGCATTATGGATATTGTAATCATAAGAAGTAGACCACAAAGAATTATATATCTTTTCATTTTAATTCCCTATTTAATGTTTCCGAATGATTGTTATATTTCACACATAACTCACGCTTTTATGGATTAAAGTAATTAATCCCTAAATCAAGAAATTCTTCCAACGAAGTAGTAGCTACAGTTAAGTAGTGCCTCTTAGTAGCTATTAACTACTCGAAGAATAAGTGTATCTCAAATAAGGAAACAACAATGGTTGGATTGATCATTAAACATAGAAATGATATGGTCTCTAAGGTAGGCATTGATAATTACTCTTGGGTGCAATATGCAAACATCTTCCAATAGAAGTATTGGCCGGTTATCGGTTTTCCTTTGATGAACTAATAAATTATTATTTTTTAAAACGACAGTGTCAGGGCTATATGAAGATGAAATATAAACCGAATTAGTTTCATTAAAATGAATCAAATCTTTAGATAATGCTGTTTGATCGGCTTTTGAAAAAAGCGTATTTACTTTTGTACCGATTGTGGAGAGAGATAAAAGTATAAGAAGAAAATAATATTTCTTAATTTCTAAATGCATAGATAATTACATTTACTTTTATTTGATACAAAAATATTACATTATGTCACAATGTCAAGATAAATGTCCCTTAAATGAAAGTATCTACCGAATTATTTCTAGAGGTTCATCATTGATAAATTACGAAGAGATATGAATAATGTTTTCAACAAGGGAAATTCAACTCAAGGGATTAATATAAATGCATGGACAAAATAGTCAATAGATTTATAACTAATTATTACAACTTGAAATTAATATTAGTAAGCGCCTCTGATACTTCCCAAAGATGAGCAGCTATTATTTTATCATGTGACAGGGCATTAGATGCAACTTTTTTGGGATATCCCCGCCATTCTTGCCAACCGGATGGACCAAAATAATCTCCTCCGTTTACATTATTGGCTGTTGCAGCGTATAAAGTTGGAAGTGCACCCATATGTACCTTTTGAGCGAAGATTCCGTTAAGTGCTATAAAAATTCCGCTATGTCTTTGAAGCTCTGTAGCAGTCCAACCCGGATGAGCTGCGGCAGCTATTACTTTTGAACCTGCAATGTCTAATCTTCTTTGTAATTCATATGTAAAGTATAGATTGGCAATTTTGCTGTCTCCGTAGGCGCGCCATGCGCTATATTTTCTTTTCGCCCAATTTAAGTCATCAAAGTTTATGTCACCTGACTTATGCGCTGCACTAGATACATTTATTATACGACTATTTTTAGTTTCCCTAATAAAATCAATTAATAATGCGGTTAATGCGAAGTGTCCAAGATGATTAGTCCCGAATTGTAATTCAAAGCCATCTTCAGTATTTGAATAGGGGGGAATCATTACTCCTGCGTTGTTGATTAGCAAATCAAGATGAGAATATTGTTTCCTAAAATTATCAGCAAATGTCCTAATTGACTTTAAGTTAGCAAGATCAACCTCCATAACAGAAACTACTGCATTTTTATACTGCAATTTTATCCTATCTGCAGCAAGATTACCTTTGCCAAGGTTCCTTACCGCAATTATAATATTAGCATTCTTGCCGGCTAATACTTTTGCAGCCTCAAAACCAATACCGCTGCTTGATCCTGTTACAATAACAACCCTCCCGGATTGATCAGCTATATTACTTGCATCCCATTTTTCTTTTATCATAAAAAATCTTTCACTCAAAGTTTGTTTTTATTAAATTCAAATACTAAAACTGTTTTACATTATCAAAATAGTAAATAAAATAATTCTTTAGCAATAAGCTAGTACTTTATCTTAAAGACTAATCATCAAAAGTATCGTCCTTACGGAATTCCAAAATATATTATTATTTTACAATGTACATAATTTAATTTTTGAATCGTTCATAAATTAACTTTTGACAACAGGATTAAGAACTAATTTACAATGCAGCAATATACATTCATAAAAGACATCGTAATTATTCTATTAGTTTCGCTTCCTATTATTTATCTTTTTAAGAAAATTAACATCCCAAGTATCCTTGGTTTTCTAGTGGCAGGAGTAATAATAGGCCCCTTTGGCTTAAAGCTAATATCTAATATCCAAAACATCAAATCAATGGCTGAAGTTGGTGTAATGCTATTGCTGTTCTCAATTGGGTTAGAAGTATCATTAGCCCAACTGGTAAAAATGAAGCGGATGCTATTTTATGCTGGCGGCTTACAAATACTTATTACTATATCTATTATTTCAGCAATTCTATATCTATTCAAAATTCAATTAAACCAAGCCGTATTTTATGGGATGTTGATAAGCCTTTCTAGCACAGCAATAGTGTTAAAGCTACTAGCTGATAGGAATGAACTCGAAACTCCCTATGGTAAAATCTCACTCGTTATATTAATATTCCAAGACCTTACAATTGTACCAATGCTTATTTTATTACCAATAATATCAGGAAGCTCAACAATAACGTTAAGTAAAATATTATTGCAAATGACTTATGCATTTGCTTCAGTTGCCGTTATTGTAATTGTCGCAAAATTACTAATGCCTAAAATCCTGCATCAACTAGTAAAGCTCCGAGTCCGCGAAGCATTAACAGTTGGGACAATACTTCTCTTATTAGGTACTGCTTATCTCACCCATACAATGGGTTTATCCTTTGCAATAGGTGCATTTATTGCTGGTTTAATATTGTCCGAATCAGATTATAGCCACCAGATAACTGCAGAAATTTTATCCCTTAAAGACGTCTTCAATAGTATATTCTTTGTTTCAGTAGGTCTTCTTTTGAATTTGCAATTCGTTTTTAATTACCTAATTCTCCTTTTATGTGTAACTGTAGGCATTATAATTCTAAAAGCATCGATTATTACTTTACTTGTAAAGATTATGAAGTACCCTATTCGGATAGCAGTAATGACAGGTTTAGTACTTTCTCAAGTAGGAGAGTTCTCATTTGTTTTGTCTCAGGCAGGATTAAAGCTTAATTTAATAAACCCTGATTTTTATAATGCTTTCCTCGCTTCATCAATATTTACAATGATATTAACACCTTTCTTTATTAAACTTGCTCCTGTACTAGGATATAAAATTGGTTCTGTCGCTTCGTCATCTAAAAAGAATGACGGCAGTAGTATAAACGGACAAGTTATAATTGTAGGTTTTGGCATAAACGGAAAGAATCTTGCAAGAGTGCTTAGAGAAACCGGTATAAGCTATATAGTTATAGAAATGAATCCTCAAATCTATAAGGAAGAGAAAGAAAGGGGAGAAAGAATCATCTTTGGAGATGTTATTAGGGAGGAAATACTTCTTGTCGCGGGTCTTAAGAATGCCTTGATAATTGTATACGCAATTTCAGATCCGGTAGCCTCTAAAAGAAGCCTGCAAATTGCAAAGAGAATAAACCCAAACGTATACGCTATAATTAGAACAAGGTACATATTTGAAGTTGATGAATTAAGACACTTAGGCGCAGATATAGTTATACCTGAAGAGTTTGAGACTTCATTGCAAATTTTTAGCAAAGTTTTGGAGAGGCTTCATATCCCACTTAATATTATAATGAAGCAAGTATCCATCTTGAGAGGTGAATCATATAGCATGATGAGAATGGAAAGCACCGTTAGTAACTCCCTTACAAATATTGATGAGCTTTTAGCTGCAGGACTAACTGAGACATTTTATATAACTGAAGATAATATTCATAAAGGAGATACGATGAAGCAAATTGATTTAAGGGCTAAGACCGGTGCAACTATTATAGCTATAGTCCGCGGTGAAACTACTATTACAAACCCTCTTAGTGAAGAAAAAATAATGCCTCATGACACTATTGTCATAACAGGAACGCATAAGTCTGTTGACCAAGCAGTAAACTATCTAAGCGGTAAATGACTTTTTGCTTACATTCTATTTTAGGAGTAATAACATTCGGGTTACTAATAACAAGCATATTAATCAGCGATATAGCGGTATACGCGCTGCCCTAGTTCAAAAACTATTCAAAATAAAACTTTCCAAAATCTATAAAGCATAAATAGTTAATGTTTTATACTATGACTAAATTCTGATTGTTTTTGCAGAAAAAGTGCAATAATTTGTAATAAGTAATAATATAATATACTAATATGTTGTATTTTAATAATATTTTTATATATTTATATGGTGCAGAAACATCCAGTAACATAACATAAGTAATTCTATGTGAGAAATAGCCAATTTGGAGCAAATTATGATGCTGAATGAGGATGTATTTTCAAAAGGTGGGTACCCATTGATAGGTAATACAAATTATACTGCATTGGTTGAGAAGATCAGAATAATTGAGTCCACAAAAAGCACTTCTTTTGACCTTGTCTCTGTTACAGATATTAGGAATAACTTCCTGTACGCCAACAATGAATTTCTTAATAAATATCAATATACCATTGCTGAACTAATAAATATAAAATTTAATTATATTTTTATTGGCTATAAATATCCTCAGCATAATTTAAAAAATACAATAACCCAAAATCAATATCTCCTTTCCAAAAAGGTTATAAGTATAAAGAAAGATAACTCGATAATTGAAACATATCTTAAAGTATTTCCCATATTTGATGAAAAGGGAGAAATATGCGGATATGAAAACACTGCAACTGTTGATGAAGATAATAAATCATTTGAAGAAATATTTCTTAGGCTTTTTGCTGAGTTAGATGATTCATTTAACAAATTCCCGGATATTTTTATTAAAATTGATACTCAGGGAAACATAAATGATTTCAGATATTTCGACTTGAAGAATGAAAATTTCACAAGAACAATTGCACTCACCGGAAATATAAGCTTAATATTTGATGCATATATTATCAAGAATATATTTAAGTCATTTAGAAAATTGCAAATCTTAGATGAAACAATATCATTTGAAATCCCTTTATTTATTCAAGACTTAAGAAAGATATTTGAAGCTTCTATATCCAAAATATCAGATAAAATTTACTTATTAACACTGCATGATATTACAAAGTTAAAAAACACCGAAAATGCTATAAGAAAAACTGTTTCGAGATTTTCTGCCATTTGGAATTATAGTTTAGACGGGATGCGTCTTTTAGATAAGTCGGGAATAATAATTGCTGTTAACCCAGCATTTTGTAAACTGGTTGAAATGCAATCCAAAGAATTAATAGGGAATCCATTTTATACAATATATCCAGATTCAAGTTATGATAATTATGCTGATGCTATTGATAAAATTAAAAACTCATTCAACAATAAAAATTTCAAATCTCATTTTGAAGGGGAGTTAAATCTTAAATGTGAAAAGCATAAATATTTTGATATAGCGAGCACTATAATAGAATCACAATCCACTAATCCGCTTTTTGAAAAAGACGTATTCCTATTATCAATATTCAGAGATATAACAGAGCGAAAAAAATCAGAGGAAAATATTTTAATCCTAAAGAAAGCCGTTGAATCTTCGGGAGAAGTAATCTTTTTGACTGATAAAGATGGAACAATAAACTACATTAATCCAGCATTTACAGATATTTATGGATACAGAAAGGATGAAGTAGTCGGAAAGGTTACACCAAGAATACTTAAAAGTGGAAAGATATCAGAAGAGCATTATAAAGATTTTTGGGGAAACCTACTTGCCAAAAATAGTATTAAGAGTGAGCTAATAAACCGAAGAAAGGATGGGCAAGAAATTCATATTGAAGGTACTACTGATTCAATGTTAGACGAAAAGGGTGAGATAATAGGATTCTTAGCGGTACAAAGAGATATAACTGAACGAAAGATATCTGAAGACGCAATTAGAAATTCAGAACTATTATTCCGATCAATTTGGGAAAAGTCTAATGATGGAATGAGATTAACTGATGCAAACGGTATCATAATTTCCGTAAATAGAGCATTCTGTAAATTAGTAGGGATGAATAAAAGCGAGTTAAGAGGCAAACCATTTTATATCATTTATAAACAAGATGAAAAAGAACGATTAGCGAGTTTATTAAATTATCAGAAATATTTTGCGGAGAAGAAGTTTGGTAGTAATCACTGGGGACATTCAGTAATCCAAACAGGGCAATCACTGTTCCTGGATATAAGCTTCTCGTTTCTTGAATTTAAGGATAAAGAGTCTCTACTACTATCAATTTTTAGAGATGATACGAAATACAAGAAAATTGAAACAGAATTACATAATTCAGAAAGACTTGCTGCTATAGGTACAATGTCAGCCTATTTATCACATGAAATAAAAAATCCTGTATCTGCAATAAACAATTATGTCGGAATGTTGTTGGATGATTGTAAACTACCAGCTGATATGCGAAATATTCTTGAGCTTCTTTACGATGCAAATAATCATCTTAATAAGCTCTTAACCGATGTACTGTTGTTTTCAAGAAATAAAGAATTAATTAAAATAAAAATAGATATTAAATCTTTGATTGATAAAGTTTTTGAATTATTAAAAAAGAAATTGGAATTGCGAAAAATTAAGTTTGAGAACAAAGTAGAGGACACAATATTGTTAGGAGACTATATAAGTCTAATATCAGTATTCACAAACCTAATAGAGAATTCTATTGAAGCAAGTTCGGACTTTGGAGAAATCGTAATATCATCAAAAACAAATAAGGATTATTTTTCGGTATTTATTAAGGATACCGGCTGTGGAATACCAAAACGGGAAAAAATATTTAATCCTTTTTTTACTACGAAGGCTACGGGTACTGGATTAGGACTTTGTATAGTAAAAAAAATACTTGATTACCATAGCGGATCTATAAATTTAATATCATCGAAGCCGGGTTCAACAATATTTGAAGTAACATTTCAGGGAAAAGATATAGATGGAAAAAATACTTATAATTGACGACGATAAAGCTTTTGCTCAAACACTAAAAATTTATCTTTCGGATATATTTCCTCAAATACATTTCGTATCAAATGGCAAAGAAGGAATTGAATATGTAAAAAAGGAAGTTCCGGACGTAGTCCTTACCGATTTGAGGATGCCAAATATGGATGGCTTGGAAGTGCTAAGGCAAATTAAAGAATTTGACAGTAGTATTGCAGTAATTATTATTACAGCTTTTGATGAATCGGATTCAATTATTAAAGCAATGCAATTAGGAGCCTTTGATTTCTTTGAAAAATCTCTAGATTTAAAAAGGATCAAGCTTATTGTAAAAAAAACCTTAGAAAACAAAAAGAAAATTGATCAACTAATAATTCCTTTGCCTGATGAAAGTGAAAAGTTTTCTTTGAAGCACTTTATGATAGGTGGTCTTACTGAACAAATGAAAGACATATTTAAAAAGATTGGTAAGATATCCGGGACTAGAGTTAATGTTTTAATCCAAGGAGAAAGCGGCACAGGTAAAGAATTAATTACTAGGTTGATTCATTATAGCGGAATTACAAAGAATGAACCTTTTATAGCAGTAAATTGTTCAGCCTTGCCTGAAACACTACTTGAAAGTGAATTATTTGGGCACGTTCAAGGTGCATTTACAGGTGCAACTAAAAATAAAAAGGGAAAATTTGAATTAGCCGGAAAAGGCACAATATTTTTAGATGAAATTTCAGAATTCTCACCTAGTCTGCAAGTCAAACTATTAAGAATTATTCAAGAAAAGGAATTTGAACGTGTTGGAGGGGAAGAAACTATTCAAATGGAAGCAAGAATTGTAGCCGCAACAAATAAGAATCTAATTGAACTAGCAGAAAAGGGATTGTTTAGAGAAGATCTTTTTTATCGCCTTAATATATTCACAATTAATGTTCCGCCCTTAAGAGAAAGGAAAGAGGATATTCCGAAATTAGTAATTCACCTACTGGGAAAAATTAATTTAGAAGTACATAAAAAAGTAAACACAATACCTTTTGATGTAATGGAGATGCTAAAAAATCATGAATGGCTAGGAAACATAAGAGAATTGGAAAATACTCTGATGAACGCTGTACTCTTAGCAAAAGACAATGTTTTAGAGAAGGAATATTTTAATTTTATTCGAAGCAATAACCCTCAATCCCAATCGCAAAATATTGAGACGCTTGCTGATGTTGAAAAAAAACATATAGCGTTTATTTTAGATCACGTTCACTGGAACAAAAGTCAGGCAAGTAAAATATTAGGAATAACAAAAACTACCTTATACAACAAAATCGCTCAATATGATTTGAAACTTGTTAAAGAATAGAAGTCTTATTTACGTAGCTTTAATCTAATATGTCTAAAAGTTAAATCATGACCATTCATATTTGTCTAGAAATTAAATCATAAGAAATACTCACCATTTAGAAATATTATTATTGATCAACTCATCATTTATTTTATAAAGTCTGTTAAACGCAAGTTAATATTCTTCGCGGGCATTATAATAAACACAAATCTCCAGTAGAAAGAGTATAATATTTATATATAGCGTACATAATTATTATACCACCGCATTCTGATACCATTTATAATTACATCTAATTTACCAACAAATATCTGGTCTGCTTTTTGATCAATGAAAAAAAAATATAGAATTACAATGGATGATAAAAAACAATCTCCGATAGATAATTGCAGCGGGCTTTTAACTTTCAAAATTGCTGAACAAGACTTTTGCACAGATATGGCAAATGTTGTGGAAATTATAAATCCGCTGGAATTAGACCAAGAAGCGAATATTAACTCTGAGAATCCCCATGTGAATCTAGGAGTTATAAAAATTCCAATGATTGACTTGTATAAAATGTTTGATATGAATCCAAGACCTCGAAGTAAAGATGATAGAATAATTGTAATAGAAATTGAAAGTAAATTCTTTGGTTTCCTTGTAGAAAAGATTAGTAATATTTACAGTTTAGATAATGAATTGAAAAATGAGATTGAGTTTATATCACGTCAAGCTCTAATTCATCTTGCAGGGATATTGAAATTTAGAAATAAAGACATGTTTTTCATGGACTTTTTAAGTGTAGTCTCCGAAAAAGTGAAATAGCCTGACATTAAATACTGAATATTGTTGTCAGAGTTATGAAAATTATGATTGACACAAACAGTATAAGAAAGTGCTATTACTAAGATGGTTTAGTTATATAAGATTATTTTAAGAAGGAAATAGTAATTCGCTTGAATAATCTAAACGGACGTATAATGACTTCAATTAGTGGAATCTTGATTCTAGTGTTTCTAAATATTCATTAAAGTATTTAATGTGACTTACGAAGCGAAGCAGTATTTAAATTTATAGAATTATATAATAAACAAAATCTACTTGGAGAGTTAAAATGCAAATCCCTTTCTTAGATTTAAAATCACAATACTTGTCAATTAAGACTGAAATAAATTCAGCAATTCAGGATGTTCTTGATAATTCGGCTTTTGTATTAGGAAAAGCAGTCAATGACTTTGAATCTGAATTTGCTAAGGTACATGATATGAAATACTGTGTTGCTTTGAATTCCGGAACAGCAGGTAATCATGTTGCATTATGGTCTCTCGGAATTAAGCCGGGTGATGAGGTAATAATTCCGGCGAATACGTTTATTGCAACAGCTTGGGGCGCAATACTGTGTGGAGCAAAACCAATATTTGTTGACTGTGATCCGGATAGTTACAATTTGGATCCTTTAAAAGTTGAAAAAGCAATTACTTCAAAAACAAAGGCAATTGTTGCAGTTCATCTTTACGGACAACCGGCTGATATGGATCCTCTAAAAAAGATAGCAGATGAATACAAAATAAATTTGGTAGAAGATTCAGCGCAATCACATATAGCAGAATATAAGGGTAAAAAGATAGGAGGATTTGGCGTTGCAACTTCCTTTAGCTTTTATCCTGGGAAAAATCTTGGTGCTTATGGTGAAGGCGGAGCTCTTGTTACCAATGATTCTGAGATTGCTAAAAAAGCAAAGATGATTCGTGATCACGGTACACTTGAAAAGTATCAACATGAAATATTCGGGCATAACTATAGAATGGAAGGAATTCAAGGTGCTGTCCTGGGTGTGAAGCTTAAATACCTAAGTAATTGGACGTTTGAACGACGAAAAGTGGCCGTAAAGTATAAAGAACTGCTTTCGACAAACTCAAATATAAAATTGCCTAAAGAAATGCCTTACGCAAAACATGTCTATCATTTGTTTGTAGTACAAGTAACTGGGAATGGAAGAAATGAGAACAGTGAATTACGCGACAAATTAGCCGGTTATTTGAAAGATAAGGGAATTGCCACAGGGTATCACTATCCGATTCCGCTGCATTTACAAAAATGTTTTCAATATCTTGGATATAAAAAAGGCGATTTCGTCAATACTGAATTATTAGCTAATTCTTGTCTTTCACTTCCAATTTACCCAGAATTAGAGAACAATCAAATCGAATTCGTTTGCTCAAATATTAATAATTTCTTTAATCATGTTGCATGAAATTGCACTATTGTGATACTAAAACAAGTGCATATTATATATAACGAATGAATGAGTTATGATAAAAAAGAAAAAAATTGAATTGTATGACGTAGATGATGATTTTGAACTTGCAATAAATAAAGCGCACAAAATGTATTTATCAGGTGATGTATTCATTTATCCTACCGACACTGTGCATTGTATAGGGGCAAATCCTTATAATATTTTAGGCTTTAATAGGCTGCAAAAAATAACCAAGCCCAATTTTATTGCAGAATCGACATTATTAGTTGATAGTTTGTTCACACTAATAAATTACATAGATATTAGCTCAGAAAAACATTTAGACTTTTTACTTTCAATTTGGCCTAACCCAATTAGTGCAATATTAAATTTAAATAAACAGTCTAAAGAATTGTTCGGTATAGATAAAGCGACCTTCAAAATTCCCAATAATAGGTTTTGCTTAAAATTACTTTCCGAGATTAAGAAGCCTTTGCTTTGTATACAACTTAATTATAATCATTCGACTTATAAAGAGTATGAAATATTTAATGAAGAATATTCAGAATTAGTTGATGCAATATTTTATACTAAAAAGGAAACATACCATACTAGCTCCGCTTTGATTGATTTAACTAATGTTAAACCAATTATACTTAAAGAAAATAAGTTTAATGTAAGAAGATATTTAACTGATTATAAATACGTTTCATAATAATCTATTTAAGTAACCCGTTTAAACTAAATTGTTAATATCAGATTTAGCTTTAATTAAATAGCAAATATCAACAATCTTATGATCAAGATTTCAAAATACAAATACTTTTTCGTTATGTCAGACATAGTAACCATGTCATTTATTCTTATTGCAACTTCATTTATTGTAGATAAAATACTAAATATTGAAGTGCAAAATATAAGAGGTAACATTGGTTCTATCTTATTAACTCCAATCCTATTAGTAATATCATTATTGATATTTAGCTCAAATAATTTATATAAAATATCGTTAATCCTTGTCCGATCAGCACATATTACCGCAGTTATTAAATCCTTATTCTATATAATTCTTATAACAATTCCGTCCACATTTGTTCTTTTTGAAATAGAAGTAATGAAAATATCAATAATAATTTTAAGCTTTGCAGTTACATATATATTCCTATCATATTTAATAAGAGTAGAATTACTAAGCAGAATCTATTCTATCCTTAAGGGAAAAGGGTTTAGAAGAAGAGTAATTATTGTCGGAGACGGTAAGCCGGGCAAAATGTTAGCTGCTAAATTAGCTTTCGAAAACCCTATAGGCATTAATATAATAGGCTTCATTGATGAACAAAAACAAATTGGAGAAGAGATAATTAATGGGAAAAGAGTTCTAGGCAAGTACAATGATATTCAAAATGTAATTAAGGAATACGATATCGAAGAAATATTAATTGCTAATGATACTCAAGATTATGAACAACTTATGAAGATAATTGACTATTGCGAGGAAACTAGGATCAGTGTGAAAATAACTACTGACCTTTTCGAAATTATTCCACAGAAAGTTTATACGGAAAAATATGCGAATATACCCATTATAGATTTATCACATTCTTACAACAATTGGTCTTCATTGACAATAAAACGAATATTTGATTTAATAATTTCAATATTAGGTATACTTCTCCTTTCGCCACTTTTATTGATAATTATGTTATTAATAAAGATTACTTCGAAAGGTCCAGTTTTAATAAGTCAAATTAGGATTGGCAAAAACGGCAAGCAATTCAAATTTTATAAATTCAGGTCAATGTTTGTCCAAAACACAGAAGATTCAGAAAGAAAAGAAAAAATGTTAAAGTTTATGAAAGAGGAATTACCCAAAGGAACTTCGCAAAAAATAATTTCTGACTCTAGAGTAACTAAAATAGGAAAAATATTGAGAAAGACCTCGTTGGATGAACTTCCTCAACTTATTAATGTAATTAAAGGTGATATGAGTATAGTTGGTCCAAGGCCATGTTTATTATACGAATTCGAGAATTATGATGTATGGCAAAAAAGAAGATTAAGTGTTACTCCCGGATGCACAGGAATGTGGCAGGTCGCCGGAAGAAGTACGGTCTCTTTTAAGGACTCAATAGTTTTGGACCTTTATTACATAAATAATATGTCGCCTTGGTTAGATATACAACTAATAATAAAAACTATTCCAGTTATGATATTTGGCAAAGGCGGAGTTTAAGCAATTATATTGAATGATTATTAAAATAATATGGTGAATAAAATGAAAGTAGGAGTAATCGGACTTGGTTATTGGGGACCAAATTTAGTTAGGAATTTCCAGGCACAGAAAACAGTTGATAAAGTAGTTGCATGTGATTCACGGGAAGACAGAATAGAATTATTAAGATCTAAATATCCAGGCGTTCAATTTGAAACCAACTATAAAAAATTATTAGAATCGGATTTAGATGCTATAGCAATTGCCACTCCGGTAGACACCCACTATAATCTTGCCAAAGAAGTTTTGGAAAAGGGAAAACATGTGTGGGTAGAAAAACCTTTTACCAGTTCTTCTTCGCAAGCTGAAGAATTGATTGGAATAGCAAGCGCAAAAAATCTCAAAATATTTGTAGACCATTCTTATTTATATACAGGAGCAGTAAAGAAAATAAAGGAACTAATTGACAAGGGTGAATTAGGAGAAATTATTTATTTTGATTCGGTTAGGATAAACCTTGGATTATTCCAACATGATGTAAATGTAATATGGGACTTAGCACCTCACGACTTAGCTATTATGCAATATATTCTAAAAGATAAAAAGGCAATTGGAGTGACTGCTTGCGGCGTTTCCAATTATTCTGAGGTGGAGAATTTGGCTCAATTATCAATTCATTTTAAAGATAATTCTTGTTTTGCTCATTTTCATGTTAATTGGACTTCACCTGTAAAAATTCGAAAGATTATAATAGCTGGTAAGAAGAAAATGCTTGTGTTTGATGATTTAGAAAATTTAGAAAAAATAAAAATCTATGATTGTGGGATAGATATAACTTCGACAGAAATACTACATAATGCACTTGTTCAGTATAGGACTGGAGATATGTATTCACCGAAAATAGAACAAACTGAAGCATTGAATTCCGCTGCAAAAGAATTTATAAACTGCATCATTGAAAATAGAGAGCCGCTGACAAGCGGAAAAGATGGTTTAGAAGTTGTTCGGATACTTGAAGCGTCTGATAGGTCTATAAAGAATAAAGGAATGCTTGTAAATCTTTATGATGATTTTGAATTTAGAATATTTAATCAAGTGGAAGATATTCATCAATACGCTAAGTGAAATTTTCAAATATCAGAATACTTGGCTATAAGAAATATAGAAATGGAGAGTAGAATTGGAAACGCAACTTATTTCTAATGTGGAAATGGGAAAAAATGTAAAGATTTTTAATTTTGTAAATCTTTACGGATGTTCAATTGGGGATAATTCTAAAATCGGATCTTTTGTAGAAATTCAAAAAAATGCGACTATAGGAAAAAATTGTAAAATCTCCTCCCATACATTCATTTGTGAAGGTGTGCACATTGAGGATAATGTATTTATTGGGCATAACGTAACGTTTATAAATGACAAATATCCTCGTTCAACTTCAAAAAGCGGAAGACTTCAAACTGAAACCGATTGGGATGTTGTTGAGACTTTTATTAAAAAAGGTGCTTCTGTAGGTTCTTCATCAACAATATTGTGCGGTGTAACAATAGGGGAAGATGCTATAATTGGTGCTGGCGCTGTAGTAACAAAGGACGTAGCGCCTGGAACAATTGTTGCCGGAGTCCCTGCACGCTTGTTTAAGACAGACCTTGCAGACAAATGATAATAATCAGCTAATGTATATCCTGCCAACACTAACCGAATAGATCACATCATAGAAATATTGCGAATGTATAAATTAAACTTAGGTTGAGGTCTAATATGAAAGTCAGAAATCTTATAATTATATTCTTTTTAATAGCAGCCAGCAACATTTATTATGCACAAACCTTATCTCCAGGAGATGGTATCAGAATTCTTTTTTACAACATAGCTGATCCAATTTCCGGTGATTATTATGTCCAAAAAGATGGAAGCTTGTTGTTACCCTATCTTGGTAAAATAAGTATGTTAAATAGAAATTTTGATAACATTAAACAAGAAGTCGTTCTAAAATACAGTTCATTATATAGAAATCCGGAAATATCAATTTTACCGTTATTAAAAGTAAATATATTAGGAGAGGTTAGAACTCCGGGCTTCTATTATGTTACAGGTATAGAAAAGGTATCTGATCTAATTGCAAAAGCAGGGGGGATGACACCTGACGCCGATGTTGACAATATATATATTACACGGAATGATCAAAAAATTGAAATAAATGGTCAGAAGGTAATAGAGAACGGCAGCAAGATTGACGATATTGGATTGCAATCAGGGGATGGAATTTATATTTCAAGAGGGTGGTTCAGCGGGAATACATCAACAATTCTAATCTCATCGATAGCTGCTTTAACTACTATTGTTGCTGCAATCATTTATACTACAAGACGATAATAATAAGGCAAAAAATATGCAATACGATCAACTAAATGAATTGTTAAAATCTCAGTCTGCGTCAAATAAAATGAACTATGATGACCTTCTGCATATTATAAATAAAAGAAAAATATTTATAATAATTTCTTTTATAGTAATATTTATGGCTGGATTTATCTATTTAAGGCAAACACCACCAACTTATGAATCAACAGTTCTTCTTAAGAAGGAAGACGCTAAGACGAATACCTATAGAGATGATCCATATAGACAATTTGTCTCTTTGCAGTCACAAGACGACATAACAACCGATATTTTATTAGTCACAACCGGAAATGTTTTGCAGAAAGTCGTAAATAATATAGAAATGAATTTTAGAATTGATAAAATAATAACACCCGATGGGACAATTGACAATATTGAAAAGACACTGCCCTCATATAATTTTTGGCTTTCTACATCTAATGTTTATAAACCAAGCTACCCAACAATACTAAGTGTTGTTGTAGATTCACTTCCTAAAACGACAAACTATTTAATTAAGTATAAAGGCAATCGGCAATTTGATTTGTATAAAATCGATGAGAAAAGAAATGTTTTCATTGATTCATTTCAATCATTACCAATCACCGTCTTGAAAACACCGAGTTTTCAAATGAGCATCAACTGGAATAGCATATTGCCTGGCACTGAATTATATTTTACAGTTTATGATAGACTAAATTCAATCAATATATTGAGACAAAAAATATCCGTATCGCAAAAAGAAGCTACCAATCTAATTGAAATATCTGTAAAAGACGCAAATCCTAAAACTGCTCAACTAATAGCCAAAACCCTAGTGCGTAAGTTTAACGAAACAAGAACCGAACAACAAAGAGAAAATGTTCAGACATCTTATGCCCTTATTGATACTCAGCTAAGTGAAATATCTAAAAAATTAAAAATTGCTGAAGATAATTTGAGTGCTTATCAATCTAGAAATGGTATAACGAGACTAGACAGAAGTTCGGACGAAATCATAAGGTTCTTAGGTAATCTTGAATCAGAAAAAGTAAATACAGACCTCAATTTAAGTGAGTATGAAGAAAAGCAGGCTCAGATGTCTAAAGAGTACAAGAATAAGGGATACTTTGATCAAACTTATTTGTCTCCAAATTCAAATGATCAATCATCCAGCCCATTTGCATCCCTGTTAAGACAATTATCTGATTTAGAAGTTAAAAAAATTGAATTATTGCAAAAAGAAACAGAAACACATCCGGATGTTATAAATATTAATAACCAAATAGAAAAAACTAAAAATCAATTAAGCTCGTACAATCAGAATACGCTTACAGCATTTAACATAATTACTAATTCACTGAAAGAAAAAAAATCAAAACTTGAAAACTTAATCAATGAATATAGGAATAGAGTTCAGAACCAGCCGCGTAAGGAAACCATATTAGCTGGATTAATAAGAGATAAAGATGTATATGAAAAGGTATTTAATTTGCTTTTGGACAAACGTGAAGAGTCGAGAGTAAAGGAAATAACTCAACTTCAGGACATTGTAGTAGTTGATAATGCGACATTACCAATATCTCCTATTTCCCCAAGTCGTTCATTTACAGGAGTAGCTTGCTTATTTATTTGGGGAGGTTTAGTAATAATATACTTGTTTTTAGCCGAATATCGAGAAAAAAAATATTTGAAACTTGATGAAATTGAATCAAAGTTAAAAATTCCAATACTGTCTATAATTCCTGCTTATTCAAAAGAGCTAACTAAGAAAATACGAACATCAAAGGAACTAGAAGAAAAATTTGCAGTTATGACCGATGATTCACATGGGATAAGCGAATCTTTTAAAGTTTTAAGAACAAAAATATTATTACGCTCAAAGGAAGAGACAAAAATTATTATGGTTAGCAGCTGTGAAGAGCATTCTGGTAAATCAACCATTGTAGCAAATTTAGCGCTTTCGCTAATCTCTATAGATAAAAAGGTACTCATTATAGATGCTGATTTGAAAAGATGTACTTTATCTGATATGTTCAATATATCAAGAAAAATTCCGGGGTTGAATTCTTATCTAAAAGGTGAACAAAATAAACCGCCTATAATAAATATGAATAATATCTTTGGAAAATCGCCTAATGAAAAGCTATTAAGTTTTCTTCCCGCCGGTGATGTTAATGAAGAATCAAGCAATATCTTGCAGTCAACGAAGACTCAGGAATTAATAGCCGCGTTAAAAACAAGTACTTATGATTATGTAATATTTGACACCCCGCCTATAACCCGTGTAGTAGATCCACTTATTCTAAGTGAATTAATTAAAAATGTATTATTGGTTGTACGTTATAATTATACGCTTAGAGAAAGCATAATTTGGGGAATCGAAGAATTAAATAATGAAAAAACGAACATTTTAGGTGTTGTTGCTAATGCCTGCGATGTTAGGAAATCATCATTTAGGCATAAATACGGTTATGGATATAGCTATAAGTATGCTTATGAACCAACCAAGAATAAGAAAAGTAAAAAGATAAGAAACATAGCTGCAACAGTATAAGAAAACATCAAAAGTAAGTTTGAGAAGATAATATCTCCCTAATTATTAAATGCACACATTAAAAAGATTTACAGAAAATATTGGATGGCTGGTAATTGGGACTTTAGTCTCAAATGTAATCTCAATATTTATCAGCATATTTATTATTAGAAAACTTTCCATATCTGACTTTGGTATATATAGTCTTTTTATGGGGAGCTTATCAATCCTATCAATATTTTCAATTAACGGAATATTATTATCACTTAGAAGGTTTATTCCTGAATTAATTCAAAAAAGAAATTATTCATATCATAAATCTTTAATTGTAAAACTGTATTCGGTTTCTTTGTTACTCATGTTTATTCTTGTAGTAATTGTTTTTCTCAATAAAAAAGAAATAGGAATTCTATTAAACATAGATAAATTTGAGTTATATTTTTCAGTATTCATCATCAATATATTTTTATATCTGCAAACTTCCATTTCTCAAGATGTACTTAATTCACTTTATGAGCAAAAGGTAGTTCAAATTTATAGTGCAATTAGTATTATCCTCAGAGGTTTATTATATGCAGTCTTCGCACCTACTCTCACAATTGATCTGATTTTTATAATTGAAGCAACTACTATTGGGTTTAAGGCGATTATTTTTATCGGTTACGCATATAAAAGAATTTCGGATCTTGCCAAAGATAATAATTGCGAAATCGGACTAAATGAAAAGAAAAAATTAAGGACAAGAATAACTAGATACACTTTATTATCAACAGCTAATGAAGTCGGTGAGGGGGGCTTCAGTCAGGTTTCTGATTATTATTTCATTTCTGCTTACCTAGGAACACATGCTATGGGGTTGTATGCCTTTCCATATAAGCTAATCAGTTCAATATTTAGCTGGATCCCGGTAGATCGTATGAATGAAATGTTTAAGTTATACTTTATAAATAAATATTATGAAAAAAACGAGAGCAATGAATATTTGACTAGTATGTTTAATTTCTTATTCAAAATATATTTTCTTTTTTATGGCATAATAGTCGTTACATTATTGTCCTATCAGAAATTAATTCAAATATTTGTTTTTGATTCTAAATATTTAGAAACACAAGTATTAGTCATAATTATTCTAATATTTTATCTTAATAAAGCTTTAGGCTATCCTACTCATATAATTATTGAAATAAAGGAGCATATTGAATATACATTATACGCGAAGGTGTTTGCTGTTTTTAATGTTCTTGCTGTCATCTTTGTTCTAAAGTATACAAACTGGAATTTGATAGGTGTAGCTCTTGCAACAGGAGTGTCGACATCTCTTCGATTCATTTATGTATACTATCGCATAAAAAGTATTAGTAATACAAAAATAATAATCCCGGAGTTTATGAAAGTGTTGTCTTTATTAGCAATTGTAGGTATTATTATGTATTCACTTAGTTTTGTTAATAATCTTACTATGCAAATTGTTTTACCTGTATTATTCGGTTCTATTACATTCCTTATACTCTATAGGATAATTAGACCATTCCATGCAAGCGAAGAAATAATGCTGTCTAGATTTATTGAAAAGATATTACCTAAATCAAATATCATAGCTAAAATCCTAGCGTTTAACCACACATAATTATTCCAATAATTTATGTTATCTATTAGTATTATTTATATAATCATTTGTAGTATCTACTTATATCCTTTCTGCATCAAATACTTAGGATTCCCTGAACTTCCTCCACTGACTACTCAAATGATTATACTCCTGTTTTTTATAGGGACTTATCTAACTTCTTTTATTAAAAACAAGAATATCGTGTCAGCAGACCGAATATTTAGAAAGTATTTAGTTTACGTAGGCCTGTTTTTAATGATAGTGTTTTTAACATCAGTAATTAATTACAATAATATAATACTTGTCGTAAAGTCATTGCTCGAGTTTGGATTAATTGGATTGCTTCTTTTCCTTACAGTTATGGAGATTGATTTAAGTGAGAAACATCAAGAACAAATATTAACATTCATTTATGCATTATTGTTTTTACAAATACCAACGACTATTTATCAGTATTACGTTTTAGGATATAGAGATCCAGATAGTATATCGGGGACAATCTCGTCCACGTTAGTAGGAGGAACAGGGGTTATAGCTGTCCTGATGTCCTTTTTAATGGCATATGGTGTTTCGCAAATCTTAATAAAAGGCTTTAGCCTATTAAGATTACTAATTGTTGCATTGGCATTTGTACCTTCGCTTCTGGGCGGGGCAAGAGTTAGCCTTGTCCTTTTCCCATTAACCATTATAATTACAATAATTAGTTTTGTTTTATTTTATAAAAAAGATAAGATAAAGAAATCTATCCAAACGTTTGCCATGATAGGTATCGCATTTACTATTGTGATGATTGTATTTCTTGTGATCATACCAAATATTAGAGATTCCGAATATTTAAGTGTTGATCAATTTAACGCAACTCAAAAATATGAAGAATATGAGAATGGAGCTGGACGTTATAGTAGGCTTCAGGGATATGGATTATTATTTAAAGGGGTATTTAGAAATAATCTCAATATCATTTTAGGAATGGGGAATCAATCAATTACTAAATCGAATACTGTAAGTGTACATACAGCTTACCTTGATTTTATAAATTATATGCCCGATTCATTAATTATTCTTGCAAGTAATGGCATACTTGGACTTTTGCTAATAATAACTATTATAATGATAAGCCTTCCCACATTGAAAAAATATTTGCATGTGGAGACTTCTAAAAATTTACAAGTTATTTCATTATCGTTAATTCCAGTAACTATCAATATTGTAATTGCACTATTTTACACTTCAACATGGAATTCTCAAATTGCATTTTCTTATTGGATAATTTTAGCAATAATATTCCATCGCTTCTCAATTATACAAAGAGGGAATGAGTTGTTAAAATCTTTGACAGATTCCAAGTACTTAGAATAATTGGTTACCATATCCTTACTTCTGAGCAAATCAACTAAAAATATTTCTCAAATCGAATCCCTATTTAAAATAACCTTACAATTGATTGAAAATTATGAATAATGCAAACTTTTTTTGGAGTGGGCAGAACTTTAGGTTCTTGGAATATATAGTAATAAAAAGTCATATAAGCGTTGGCCATGAAGTATCAATATGGCTTCATGGGGATAGGCCTAACAACGAGTACTGGAAAATGTTAGAACCTAATGTAACTATAAAAGATGCCGATGTAATTTTTAATACTAGTGATTTTATATCTAAAGGAGGGACTTTAAGAACTGCATCCGATTTATGGCGCTTTAATTATTTGTACCAAAACGGAGGGCTATACTGTGATACAGATGCATTTGCGCTTAAAGCATTTCCAGAAACCGAGTGGATTGTATGCTCAGCAGAAACAATCCCCGGAACTCTTTCGATTGGAGTATTAAAGGCTCCTCCTAACCATCCTATGTTTTTAGACTGTATTTCTTTAATAAAGAATTATTGGGGAAATGTATTAGTGTTTTCTCAGGTTTATAAACAATATTTTGGAAATGCAAACCCTACTCATAAAAATGAACTTTTCTATCCCTATAAATGGAACGAATATAAAAAGCTCTTCAAGAGAACAACTATTCCAATGGAAGCTTTTAGCATTCATTTTTATTCCAATGTTTTAGAGAACCAATTGCGCAATCCCAAAACATATTATGACAAATATTTCTTTATGATGAATAAACTTAATAGTACTAACATTGATATAGAATGGTGCGAAAAACACCCGGCAACTTTATTGGGAAAGCTTTGGAGGTCATTATCAATGGAGAGCGGCGTTACTAATTCATTAAAAAACAACTTAAAGACATGTAATGAATATAATATTTGTTCGTGATGTATTTATTAAAAATACTCCTCACGTTAATTGTGAAATACAATTGGTAAAAGCTTTAAATAAGCTAGGTCACGATGCCAAACTAATAGGAATAGGAGATAAAACCGATATTGGCAAAGAGCTAATATTATTGAGAAGTCCGTTCGGAAAGAGAAAATATTTCCTTCTTATACTACTTTTCTACTTGCCTTATTATTGTGTCAGCAAGAAAATTGATGCTGTAATATTAGATCAGCATATAATACCTGCAAGTATCCTTTTACTAATAATAAAAAAAATATTCGCGATTAAAATAATATTAGATGTTAGGTCAATACCGGTCGAAACAGACTTACCTTGGGATTATAAAGCTTCATGTAAATTTGCTAATCGTTTCTTTGACGGAGCTACATTTATTACTGAAGGTACAAAAGACTATGTTGAGAAGTTAATAAAATCAAAATTTAAGAAGACGGCTTTGTTCCCGTCAGCAGTAAATCTTGCAATATTCCATCCGGCTATTACTAATAGTATCCCTTTATACGTAAAGGAGAAGGCAAAAAAGAGAATTAACATCTTTTACCATGGATCTATTAGCCCTAATAGAGGCCTTGATCTTGTCATTGATGCGGTAAATAAGTTAAAAGATAAATATTCAAATATATTATTTATAAGCATAAGTGATAATAACCAATATATTCTGGATTATTGTGATTCTAAAAACTATGATTTAGCTAATTACATGCTACTACTTGATGTGGTTCAGCATGAAAAGTTAACCGGCTATATTAACTTGGCAGATATTTGCGTAGTGCCATTACCGAGAATGCTCTGGTGGGAAATATCAAGTCCTTTGAAGTTAATGGAATATTTGGCAATGGAAAAACCTATAATATTGAGTGATATAAAAGCTCACCTGGAAGTCGTACCACTAAATTCAGAGTTTGCGGTTTATTTTAACCCGGATAATAGAGATGATTTAAGCGACAAATTGTTAGAAACGATATCTAGTCTTGCTAAACTAAAAAGTAATGCAGCAGAAGGACGAAAAATTGCTGCCAGTAAATTCACATGGGAAATCCAAGCCAAAGTTATTGAAGAATTTATAAATAGAAAATAATTGTGCAAAATAACAATTACTAGAATAATGAAAAATAAAGCTAAAATAGTTCAAAGTTTATTTATAGAATCGTTCGAGCAAATCATAATTCAACTCTAATAAAATCCCATTTACAAAGATAAAAGTTTAATATTATGAAGATTATAATATTTAGTCATTTATTTCCGAATAAAAACTTTCCTTATGATGGAATATTTAATTTATCTAGGGCAAAAGCACTTGATAAACAAAATTGTGAGGTAATTGTAATAGCGCCTATAAGTCTTAATCCATATTTTAGAAATATATTTCCAAAATTTAGATTAGGTGAGAATATTAGGTTATTTAAGAAACTGAACTCTATACCTACTATTGAATATATAGAAGGAATCAAGGTTTATCACCCGAAATGGATGCAACTGCCAAATAAAATGTTCTGGAAATACCATTCGGAAATAATGCACTTTTATATAGGTAGAAAAGTTCAGGAAATAATTAAGACGTTTAAACCTGATTTAATTATAAGCACTTGGTTGAATCCGTTCGCTTCTTATTCCGAATACTTTAAGAAAGAATTACATGTAATGACATTTGCATTGGCTGAAGGATCTGATCTTCTAATACATCCATATCATTATGCAGGTTGGGAGAAGATTCAAAGAAAGATTAATACAAACTGCGAGCTAATTCTAGCTGTTTCAAATCGTATGAAAAAGCATATGGAGCAAAAAACAAAATTTAATAATATTGAAGTGATTAGAAATGGTTATGATGAAGAACTTTTTCAATTGCATGATTATACTAGAATTACTCAACATAACCCTATAAGAATAGTTTCCGTTGGGAGTTTTCATCATGTGAAAGGACAGGACATTTTACTTAAAGCAATAATGCAGTTAAAAATTCCTTTTGAACTTACGATTGTGGGAAGCGGACCTGAATTAGAGGCATGCCAAAGTTTTGTACATAACTATAAATTAGACAAGGTCGTTCATTTTATAGGAAACCTACAACACAATGCCTTACCTGAAGAACTTGTTAGGCACGATATATTTTGCTTACCTAGCAGATCAGAAGGATTTCCGGCAGCACCGCTTGAGGCTATGGGATGTGGCTTACCTGTTGTTTCTTCAAATGTCGGGGATATGGATGAAATTATTATTGATGGATTTAACGGGCTACTATTCAAATGCGAATCACCTGAAGACCTGGCTGAGAAGTTAACATTGGCTTCCAAAATTGATTGGAAGAAAAATGCTATCTCTGAGTGGGTAGAAAATCGTTATAGTTGGAATAATTGGGCTACTCAAATACTAGAAAAGCATTGCAGTTATTTGAAAGAAAATAAGATATTAGCCTCTATTTCTAAAAATTGAATCAGCTTCGCAAACTAATTAGAAAACAAAACAGTCCTTTCAGTCAAATCATTAAATCTTATAAAATTCTTAATAGTAATCAGAAGTTATATATGAAAAATATAATGTATTTCCGGAACGATGATGTAAGACATAATCTTGATGACTCATTAATTAAAATTACGAATTTGTTTATAAGCCACGGAATTCCAATTACTCATGCTGTTGAACCTGCTAATATTTCTAGTGAAGTTGTTATTTGGCTAACAAACGTTAAAATGCAACACCCGCAATTAATTAATATTATCCAGCACGGATATGATCACACTATAAAAAACAAGTTGATAAAAGGTGAGTTCGGAGGGCAAAGAACATATAAAGAACAACTTATGGATATTAAGAAAGGAAAGGAAATAATGGATTCGTTATTTGGCAGTTTGTGGTTTCCTGCCTTTTCCTTTCCTTATTCACCATATAATCCTGAAGCAATTGAAGCACTAAATGATTGCGGTTATAAGGTACTTAACTCACACTTTAGTGGAAGAATCAGCAGAAGGATTTTCTACAAAGTTGGTCACATAATGAGAAGAGGTTATTTACTTAATCATCATGTTTCATGGAACTTAAAATATTACCCAAAAACAAAATTATTTGAAATTGATGTTAATACAAGTTTTATAAAAAGATATTATAATGAATTAACTGACTGTGATATGATGACTTTAAAGGAAATAATAAATGAAACAATTCAACATTCAAAATATAGAACTGTCGGAGTATTGCTCCATCATAGATATCATAATAATGACGCTAAACTTAAATTGGTAGATGACTATTTGAAATGGTGTAAATCAAATCAAAATAATGAATTTTGGAGTTTAAATAAAATATATGCAAATTTCTCATAAAATGGATTGGATTTGTCTTACAGCAGATGATTATTGGAATAGTAATCCCCATTCGCGTTATCATATTGCTAAAGAGTTTACTAAAATTTCTAAAGTTCTTTGGGTAAACTCAATTGGGACGAGATTTCCATCAATTAAGAAGAAAAAGGGCATTAGTCTTATAATAAGAAAAATAAAGAGTTATTTGATATATTATAGAACCCCGGAGCCAAACCTTTATGTATTATCACCTCTTACAATACCTGTGTTTTATGGAAGTTTTGTAAAAAGAATAAATGCTGAACTATTATGGCTTCAGATTAAGATAGTTGGAACAATCTTGGGGCTTAAGAATCCCAGTTATTTCATCTCATCCCCATCCTTCGGAATAATTGCTACAAAGATTTCAAAATATTTTTGTATTTATTACTATTCTGATCTATACACTTCTGATAGAGAAATTAAATACAAAGAAGAAATGGAAATGCTGGATCGGAAACTTTACAAGATATCAAAGCTAGTATATTGCTGCTCAGAAAAAATTTGCAATACTATAGGTGGAAACGGTAAAGTGCCAAGATATCTGCCTCACAGTGTTGATGTTGATCATTTTAGAAACAATATTGTTGCCCCAGCGATACTATCCAAACTAAAAACTCCTATAATAGGATTTTATGGCAGTATGACTGATGCAAGCAATTGGGAAATAATTGACTATATAACCTCAAAGAGACCTAGCTTCAATTTTGTATTTATTGGTAAGAAATATTTAGCCTTGCCAGAAATTGAAAAGCGTCCAAATGTTCTGTTTATTGATAAGATCCCATATAAAGATGTGCCATCATATGGTGCTTGCTTTGATGTTGCAATAATGTTTTGGTTACTAAGAGACTGGATATTGCATTCAAGTCCGCTAAAGCTTTTGGAATATATTGCTTTAGGAAAACCGGTCGTCAGTGTCGATATACCCGAGGTTAGAAAAGCATTTGGTGATGTTGTACTAATTGCTAAAGATAAATACTCATTTCTTGAGAAAATAGATGAAGCTTTGTGTATTGATAAAACAGAACTAATAAAGAAGTATAAGAAAATACTGGAAAATCATTCATGGGGGAATGTTGTCGAAAGAATATATTCTGATATGGAGTGTTTAAACTATAATAAATAATGCAAATCAAAATTATTATTTAAGTAGAAATCTATTGTTATATATTATGAAAAATAAATCCATACTCATGCTTGCTTATGCGCAGTACTATGACGATGCCAGGATTAAAGGCTATGTAGATATTCTTTTGGAGAACAACATAAAAGTTGACATAATTTGTTTAGAGGATGAATTCTCAAAAAAGGATTTAAAGGATAATTCAAGTCTAAACATATCATTTGTTCAAAAAAAATACCAAGGTAACAGCATCGTACTATATATTATCAATTATTTGCTGTTTTTTATTAAAGCGACGATAATTGTTAGTTATAAATACCTTTATAAGCAATATTCCTTTATTCATGTAAACAACCAACCTGATTTTCTCGTCTTTTGCACAATATTGCCTAAAATATTGGGAGCGAAAATAATTTTAGATATGCATGATATTATGATAGCAGCAGTTGTTACTAAATTTAATTCTGCAAGTGATTCATTTTTATATAAGTTAACAAAGCTGCAGACCAAATTATCTCTTAAGGTCTGTGATTATCTTTTTTGCGCTGATGATTCCCAAAAAGAATTCTTATTGTCTAACGGCATCAAAAAGAATGACATTTCTGTTTTCCTTAATCTGCCCGACAAAAGTAAGTTCTATGAAAGAAATAGCAGCCCGTCAAATTCCCATTTAAGATTTGTTTATCACGGCACAGCAAGCTACCGTCTGGGCCTGGATCTAGCTATTGATGCAATTGAGAAAGTTAGCAAGGATATTAATGTAACCTTTACTATAATAGGTGCTATGGGAGAGCAAAGAGAGGCTTTGATTGAGAAATGCAAAAGTAAAGGGATACTAAACAGCATAATTATATTTAAGGACCCATTGCCTGTTGAAAAACTGCAGAGTGAATTAGAAAAATATGACGTTGGGCTTATAGCAAATCGTAAAAGTGTTTTATCCGAATATTGCATGCTACCTGTAAAACTTATGGAGTACACTGCAGTTGGAATTCCTTCTATTGCTCCGAGATTAAAGGTTATTCAAAGGTATTTTGATAATGAAATGGTAATGTATTTTAACCCGGATGACATAAATGATCTAAGTAACGCAATAAGAAAAATGTCCGATAAAGAACAACGTGATTTGATTGCCTTTAAGAGTAAGAAGTTTCTTCAAAAATATCCATGGGATAAACAAGCTAATGATTATCTAAAAATTGTTGGACTAAATTAATAATGCAATTATAAATTATAAGGTATTTAAAATGAGAATAGAGCAATTGAGTTTTGAAAGTATTGATTGGACAAACTTTATACTAAATGATGCAAAGAGTAATATATTTTCATCACCTGAAATGAATCAAGCTTTTAATATTTCAAATGGCTCAGAAGTTTTCCCATTATTTGCTATTGAGAAAGAAGAAATAGTTGCTGCTGTTTTTCCGGTACTTGTGAAAATTAAAACTCCTTTTCCAAATAGGTTTACTAATAGGATGATACTTTATTCCTCACCGGTATATTTAAGAAACCAGTTGGGCATTCTCGGCTTACAAATGCTTTTTAATGAAATTAAAAGAATTGCCAAAAGAAAAGCTTTATTCGTTGAAATTCGTAATTCCGAATCTTTTCCCGTTGAAGATTGTTTGGACTTAGTTAAAGGATTTAAATATGTACCTTATCAAAATTATATTCTTGATTTGAAAAAAGGAGAGGACAATATATGGAAATCTTTTGGACCTAGAACCAGGAATGGATTAAGACAAATCGAAAAACGAGAGCTAATAGCTAGAGAGATTTATGATAATGAATTGAATTCGGTAGTTTCCTTACTAGAGAGTTTATATCTGCGTAAAAATATCCCGTTTATTGATAAATCTATTTTCTTTAATGCATATTCAATATTAAAGCCTAAAAATTACATAAGAGTATTAGTGATTGAATTGAACTCTCAAATCATTGCTGCAAGAATAACTCTAAATTATAATAGAACGATATTCGATTGGTATGCGGCTTCAGATTTTAGGTATAATTCGTATTTGCCTAATGATGTTTCCGAGTGGAATTCGATTAAATGGGGATGTTCAAATAATTATGAGATATATGATTTTGGAGGGGGAGCTATTAAAGGTCAGGAATATGGACCGGCAAAATTTAAGGAAAAATTCAAGGGCGAGTTAGTTGAATATGGTCGATATAGATATGTCATTAACAAACCAGTTTTTCTAATAGGATCAAAATTATATGACTTTCGAGTATCAAAGAAATAAGTGCATTGTACTTTCACTTATAACCCCAAGCACAGATCAAATGTTGTAAGAAAATTTAGCCTTAAGAAGTGTAGAAATCATCTACCTTAAGCAGCTAATTGTCAAAGATGTCAAATTAGATGAATAAAGCAAGATAGGTGCAAAATATGAGTAAGAAGGATTATTCAAAAATCGTGTAAAAACCAACAATTTAATGTCCGTATATATTACATTCTGCCAAAATGGCAGATCCAAAAATCAAAAGAAATCCCCATTTAACACCAACTAAATTACATATTATCTTAAACTCATTGTTCATTGGCGAGTTACAGAATGAATTTTAATGAAGGTAACTCAAGCTTTATTGCTTAAATCACAAATTATAGGAACGAAGATTTTAGGATAATAATATATAATAGAATATAAATGCAACAACAGTTATAAGTATATGTATAATAATAAGATACATAAAAATATACAAGTATATTCTATTGGTAAAATATTTCCTGCACTATAATAAATATAATTATTTACATAAGCAATATCTTTAATATTGAGGTAATAAATTGATAGTCTTATCGCCATTTTCAAGAATAAATCTATTTGAAATTGAAAAGTATTTCTCAATTGAAAAATATTTAATGGATAGGAATATAAATACTGAATTTAACACTAAACAAAAGATTTATTATAACCTTATAAGACCTATCATTCCGTTAAAACTTCGGCAAAGGATACAGCGTCAATTGTGCTCTTCGATAAATTGTCGAAAATACTTTATAAATGAGGAATTTATAAATTTCATTCATTCGAGCCCATTATTGAAAGAGTCTTTTGACAAACTCTATCCTAACGATAAAAAAACGGCAATATTATTAACTCATGATATTGAAGACGAAATAGGACTGAAATCTGTACCAAAAATTATTGAATTAGAACAAAAATACGGATTTACATCATCCTGGAATATTGTCCCTTATAAATACAAAATTGATGAAGGGATAATTAAATATATTAATATTACAAAGAACGAGATTGGAATTCATGGGTACAACCATGATGGAAGATTATTTTCATCATATAACGAATTTCATAGACGAGCATTAAAAATCAATTTAGCAATTAAGAAATATAATGCTATAGGATTCAGGTCGCCTATGATGCACAGAAACTTAAAGTGGCAGCAAGAACTTGATATTTTCTATGATTCATCAACGTTTGATTACGACCCTTATCAACCATTTCCCGGAGGAGTGGGATATATCTGGCCATTTATTGCAGGCAAATTCGTTGAACTCCCATATACAATACCTCAAGATCACACATTGTTCTATGAATTAAAAGAGAGAAGCATTGAAATTTGGAGGAAGAAAATTGAGTGGCTGGTTAAGAACAATGGGATGATCTTAGTACTTACTCATCCTGATTATTTAATCGAGAATAATCACATGAAATATTATGAAGAATTGCTTGAGTACTTAAATGAAATTGAAAATGCATGGTATTGTCTTCCGGGTGAAATGACGCAGTGGTGGAGGCAAAGAAGCATTATTGATGAAGAAAAAATATCCCGAAACTACGATTATAGCATGCCGAGTTAAAGGTGCGTTTTGGTAAGAAAGAAAAATTATATCATCGTATCATTATTAATTATTTGCGTGATTATTTTTTACCCTCAACTTAAAAGAAATGAAAACTGCATGAATTACGATATAGCTAATGAAATTAAAACATTTAGAAATGAAAGAATCTTCTTTGGGCATAAATCGGTTGGGAGCAATATTCTTCAAGGAATAAGCGAGATAAGTATTAAAAATAATAATGAAAGGATAGCAATCCTGAATATAAACGATGCAAGTGAATTGCCTAATACTTATTTACTTGAGGCAAATATTGGCGACAATGGAAATCCAAAAGGCAAAATAGATGAGTTTGCCAAACTAATTAATCAAATGGCTCAAAATGGACTAACAATTGCAATGATGAAGTTATGTTTCGTTGATCTAAATGAGAATTCCAATATTGATGATATTTTCAATTATTATTCGGCAAAAATTGATTCCTTAAGAATCATATATCCTGATCTTATTATAATTCATTTTACAGTACCACTAACGTCAAAAAGGACCATGTTTTCTAGGGTGAAAGATTTTCTTAAAAGGAGGTCTAATAAGTCTATGTTAGATAACGTTATCAGAAATAATTATAATAAACTTATATTTTCAAAATATCCCAATGATTTAATCTTTGATCTAGCAAAATTAGAGTCAACATTTCCCGATGGAACACGCGAACAATTTATCTATAATGGGAAGCATTATAATTCTTTAGTACTCGACTACACTGACGACGGGGGGCATCTTAATGAAAAGGGAAGACAAATAATAGCCAAAAATTTAATTTCTTTTATAGCTGATAAGGTCATCAGCAAACAAAGCAAAAGCAATTAGTATTGATAAAAAACAAACAAGCTAATAAATTCATTATTGAAACAGTTTAAGAATGAGAATCCTATTTAAAATATTAGCAAGAATAAACGCTTATATAAGATTGCGACATTTTAATAGCCTGTTGCAAAATTATCTTAATAATGGATTAAAGTTAGGCAAGAATGTTACAATTATGCCTGGTGCTTATATTGACGCTAAATATCCGTATTTAATTAGTATTGGAGACAATTGCTCTTTGAGTAATGGCGTAACTATTCTTGCGCATGATGCTTCGACATATAAATTCACAAATGGATATACAAGAGTAGGGAAGGTAGAGATTAAGGATAATTGTTTTTTCGGTACTAATGCCATAATACTTCCGGGTGTTACTATTGGTCCAAATGTGCTAATCGCAGCAGGTTCGCTTATAAATAAGAATATCCCTCCTAACTCATGCGTTGCGGGAGTTCCTGCCAGAATATATCAAAGATTTGATGAGTATATAGAACAGCACAAAGAGGCGTTAAAAAAAGATCTCTCATTCGAGTACAAAGAATTTGAATCACCCGATAATGACTTTAAGGAAAAAATAAGAAATCTGGTTGAAAATGATTTTATCTATGTGAAAGGTTACACAGGAAAATTTCCATGGACAATTACTTGAGACTAAATAATGCAACGTTATATAAAAATTCCCTTAATAATTAATATACTGGAGGCGCGAATGGAACAGATTGAAATTCTAAAAGAATTTGTAATTAGTAATTTCCTTTTTGGGAAGAGTACAATACTAGAATATGATACGGATTTTCTTGAGAAAGGGATTATTGATTCAATAGGGATACTTGAATTAGTTTGTTTTGTTGAAGAAACATTTAATTTCAAAGTGCTTGACGATGAAATATTGCATAATAATTTTTCTTCATTGACTAAACTGAATAATTACATAAATCTTAAACTTGGTAAACTTCAAAAAGTGGTTCAAAAATGTGCGGTATAGCGGGCATAGCCAATTTAACGGAGCCGGGGTCTATATTAATTAATTCCGTGGGAATGATGGCAAGCTCCTTAAGGCATCGAGGACCAAATGAATCTGGTATATATATTGATGATTGGCTTGGCTTTGCGCAAACAAGACTAAGTATAATAGACTTACTGGGAGGGTCGCAGCCTATTCACAATGAAGATAAATCACTATGGATAGTCTTTAACGGTGAGATCTATAATTATCTCGAATTGAGGAGAAGCTTAGTTGAAGCAGGACATAAGTTCTATACTCTTTCTGATACTGAAGTTATACTCCATCTTTATGAAGATGAAAAGGAAAATTGTCTAAGCAAACTTAACGGTCAATTTGCATTTGCAGTATGGGACTCAACAAATAAAGAACTTTTTATATGTAGAGACCGTGTTGGTAAGAAGCCATTATACTATACTATCAACGGTAACCAATTTTTCTTTTCTTCTGAGATAAAAGCATTATTTTCAAATGATCAAATAGACCGCGAAATAGATTATATTTCTCTAAATCAGATATTTACGTTTTGGACAACCTTACCGGGAAGGACAATATTCAAGGACATAAAAGAACTTCCAGCCGGTTCTTATCTTAAATATAAAAATAGCAAGCTAACCATAACTAAGTACTGGGATTATGATTTTGCACTTCCGGATAACCTTATTAATTATTCGACTGACGATATTGTAAGCAAATTAAAAGAATTACTTATAGATGCAGTAAGGATACGTTTAAGAGCAGATGTGCAAGTCGGTTCCTATTTGAGCGGCGGGCTGGACTCTTCAGGAATAACAGCTTTAATTAAAAAAAACTTTAATAACGAATTAAGCACTTTCGGAATTAGGTTTGAAGAGGAGTCCTTTGATGAAGGTGAATATCAGTCGGCAATGGTTTCTAATTTAAATGTTGATCATACTGAAATATTTGCGTCAAATAAAAAAATAGGTGAATTACTGCCGGACGTAATGTGGCACTGTGAAATTCCATTATTAAGATTATCACCTGTACCGCTTTTCATGCTTTCAAAATTAGTAAACCAGAATGGATTCCGTGTAGTATTAACCGGGGAAGGGGCAGACGAGGTATTTGGCGGATACAATATTTTCAAAGAAACACTAATAAGATCATTTTGGGCTAAGTACCCGGATTCTGAATTGCGACCTCGATTATTAGAAAGACTTTATCCCTATATTTTCAAGGACGCAACAAGCAAAGCAAATCTAAAATCATTTTTCAAATTAGGCATTGATAATCCAAATGATTTGTTATTTTCTCACATGGTGAGATGGCAAAATACTTCAAGAATCAAAAGGTTTTTCAGTGATGATTTAGCAAATGAAAATAAAGATTATGAACCGTATTCAGATCTAAAGGAAATTCTTCCGGAAAAATATTCCAAGTGGGATGCATTATCGAAAGCTCAATATTTGGAAATGAAAATATTTCTCTCAAATTATTTACTTTCTTCTCAGGGGGATAGAGTTGCAATGGCGCATTCTGTAGAAATTAGGATGCCTTATCTCGATTATAGGATAATTGAATTTATGAGCCTAGTTCCTTCATACTTGAAGATAAGGGGCTTGAATGAAAAATCAATATTAAAAAAAGTATTTAAGGATATACTCCCTGACACAATAAGGCAAAGAGTAAAACATCCGTATAGAGCCCCAATAAAAAACAGTCTACTTAACAATAATTTGGATTATGTAGACGAATATTTGTCCGAGGAAAGTATTAATAAATATAGACTTTTTAATTCTTCGATGGTGACAAAGCTAAAAGAAAAATTGACAAAATCCAATTCTGCTAGTGAAATTGACAGTATGGCTTTAGTAGGGATTCTAACTACTCAAATTCTAAGTGATATGTTTGGTGATAACTTTCAATACAGGTTAAATAAACCCATAACATTTGATAGAATATATGACAGGAGAAGTATCTCAATGTCTGAAGAATTATTATATACAGAAAGAAAATAAGTAAGTAGATAAATTTTTATCCATGATAATTGAAAATGAGGTAAGACGATGCAATTTACAAAAGACTCTATCCTAATTGATCCGAAGACGGAAGTTGTCAAGATAATTGAAAATATTAGAAGTAACGTTTTCAATACACTCAAAAAGAGAGGCGGTGTTGTTGGAGTAAGCGGAGGAATTGATTCTTCCGTGGTTTTGGCTCTAACCGTAAAGGCTTTGGGCAGCGACAAAGTAGTAGCCGTTATGCTTCCCGAGAAAGAATCAAGTGGCGACAATATTAAACTCGTCAATCAATTAATATATAAAGTAGGCGCCGGAGATATAATTGAAACTGTTTCTGAAAATATAACTGATACTTTAACCGGGTTCGGCTGCTATCGGAGAAGAGATGAAGCGGTAAAAAGAATATTTCCGGAATATGACTCTTCCTATAAAATGAGAATAATCCTTCCTCATAATCTGCTTGAAGGTAATAACTTAAATCTATTTTACCTTGAAATAATATCGCCTGAAGGTGAAAGAAAAAAAACTAGACTCCCGGTTAAAGAATATTTGCAGATCGTTGCTGCATCTAATTTTAAACAGCGAAGCAGAATGAGCATGTTATATTATCATGCAGAATTAAAAAATTATGCAGTCATAGGTACACCTAACAAAAACGAACATGAATTGGGTTTTTTTGTGAAGTATGGAGACGGCGGCTCTGATATAACTCCTATCAAGCATCTATTTAAAACTCAAGTTTATCAGATAGCAGATTATTTGGGAATTCCTGCTGAAATAAAGAAGCGAATTCCTACCACTGATACTTACAGTGCAATTCAGACTCAGGAGGATTTTTTCTTTAGAATATCATTTGACTTGTTAGATAGAATATGGTTCGGATTAGAAAATAATATCTCAACTGACAAAATAGCATCTGAGCTGAAACTTACAATTGAACAAGTTGAAAATGTTATAGCAGATATTAAAAGAAAAATTAATAATACCGAGTATTTAAGAAAATTCCCAATTGATTTAGAACCTGCTATAGAATTAATATAGCTAACCTAGGCTAAAATTATTCAATTTAATAGATAGATTTTTAATTAGACTATAAAATAATAAGCTTCCATTGTATCTCTAAAATACCTCAATCGCAAAGTCCTAAATCTTATTATCAAAGAATAAAATGTAATTATACTAATTAGATTAATAAATAAGGAGAATAAAATGCTTTTTAAGTTCAGCATTGTTTGTATTCTTTGTTTTGTATCTATTTCATTCGCACAAATAATCAGCATAAGAAAGGGGGTTTTTTTAGCACATTCTACTGGAACAAATATTTGGGGACCTAATGGAAGTACTACAAGTGTGCCTGAAGAGATTATTAAGTATAATACTTCGCATAACTTAATAGGCACAGATCAATTTAATATTATAAAAGAAGACTGGCCAACAAATCCATGGACAAATGAATGGGCAAGATGGCATCAAATATTTTACAGCAAAGACTCTACTGCAGATATCCAACCTTATTTAAATAATTACGGATTGATCATTATTAAATCTTGTTTCCCGAGTTCCGGAATAAGTACTTGGGGTACTCCTGCTGATACATTGGACCCCGAGCGTAAATCTATATACAACTATAAATGGCACTGGCGTAGCTTTATTCGAAAAATGGAAGCTCATAAAGAAATATTTTTTGTAGTTTGGACAAACGCACCATTAGCCATTAAGAGTACTGATGATAACGAGTCCTTCCTATCAGATCATTTTTCAAGATGGGCTAAGGATACCTTAGCAGCAGGATTAGATTCAGCCTATGGCGCATTTCCTAAAAATGTCTATGTATTTGATTTCTTTCATAAATTAGCCGGAACAGACGGCAAACTGCCCTTAAAATACTCTGCAGACACTACTGATAGTCATCCTAACTCAGCAGCTACAGAGTTTGTAGCCCCTCAGTTTGCTAAAGAGATTTTAGATGCAGCACTGCAATATAAAATATCCTTCTCAGATGGGTCAAAAAGTGTAAGTTCTCAGCTTAACTATTCATTGCAACAAAATTATCCAAACCCATTTAACCCGTCAACCTTAATTGAATATTCAATACCCGAGAATGCTCTCGTTAAGATTTACTTATATGACATTTTAGGGAACAAAATTAGACAAATTGTTAACGGTTTTAAGACTTCCGGACAATATAAAATTCAGTTAAACATGAAAGGCTTACCAAGCGGTGTCTATTTTTATAAAATGGAGACTTTGAAGTATAATAATTTTAAAAAACTTATTCTATTGAAATAGCGTTACTAATAAAAAGTTATAATTTGAAAACTAAATAAAAATTAAAGGGCAAAACATATGTGTAATAATTATATATTTAAATTATTCGTTAATGCATTGAGTCTTGCAATCCTGATTCCGACAATTGTGTTTTCTCAGATTCCAAATCCTGGATTTGAAAACTGGTCAACCGGAATTCCTTTAGACTGGATAACCAATAATACAGATCAATTTCCCACAATATCACAGTCCACTATCTCACATTCAGGTTCATACTCTGTAAAAGGTGATGTTGCTTCGTTCAGTGGATTTTCTTTTGCTCCAGTACTCGCGACTGCATTTCCGTATACCGATAGACCAGCAAACTTTACTGGCTTTTATGAATTTACTTCAATTAGTTCTGATACATTAATTATAGCAGTTGCATTGTATAATAATAGCAAGCCAATCGGCGGCGGTTTTTTTCACACTGCAGCTAGCGTTAATTCTTTTACGCAATTTACCATACCCATTATTTATGTCCAAACTGCATCAGAGTTGCCTGATTCAGCAGGAATAAGTATAATGATTGGTCCCACACTAAGTCCTCATGCGGGCTCAGGATTTTATATTGATGATCTTTCTTTTTCAGGTAATGCAACTTCGATATATAATAACAACTCTCAGGCTTCTCTAATATTTGATATGAAGCAGAATTATCCAAATCCATTTAACCCTTCTACTACAATCGAATATCAAATTCCTCAATCATCTCATGTGAGCCTTGTAGTATATGATGTACTTGGAAATCAGGTTGTCACAATAGTAAATGAAGTAAAACCAGCAGGGAACTATTCCGTTAATTTTGTCGCTGCAAACTTAGCAAGCGGAATTTACTTTTATAAAATTAAAGCTGGGAATTATGTGCAAACTAAAAAGTTAATTATTGTAAAATGATTTTGTAATCCAATTCAAAAAAAGGATGAATAATAATAGAAAATAGATACCTTTACGTTCAAAGAATGAATAATGTGAGAACCATCTAATAATATTACCGTAATCTATTAATTTATTATAAACAAGGTATTGTAAAAAGTGGATATAAATTTCTAACAATTTATAAATGATTAATCCAAATCAAACATTAAGCCAATAAATTTTATTATTGCAATAATAAAATGAATTATCAAATAAGACATTTCGCAATTAAATTAGTTACATTTTGTTTTCTATTTCTAATAATATTTATATTAACATTATTCTCCTTTTCAGTAATCATTTATCAGAGTAAATCCATATATGCAATTGATAAATCTTGTAATATTCTAATCTTAGGCGATTCGCACACAGAATGTGCTCTTAACGATACACATTTACCTCACTCGGTAAATATTTCAGCTAGCGCTGATGCATATATCTACAGCTATTTGAAAATGAAAAAACTCATTAATAATAATCCTCAAATTGATACTATTTTGCTAGGATATGGATATCATAATTTAAGCCCTAGTCTTGAGGAGTGGGTTTATGGTGATAAATTTATCCTAAATAAAGTTCCGACATATGCCTGTTTCATGAAAAATTCAGAAATTCAAAATGTAATAAAATATAATCCTCAATTGGCGCCTTCTCTAATATTAGATATTTACAGATCTGCCTTTAAATTATCTGTTAAGTCAATTTTTGGTCAAAATTATAATCAGGCCGGCTTTGGCGGCTTTAGACGTTTGACTTACAATAAATTAAAAGAAGATATCCAAAGGCTCAGTAGAAAAAAAGATCATGATGAGGCAAGTTTTAATTCTTCACCTAGTCAAGAAAAGTATTTACTAATGATATCAAATTATTGTAAAAATAATAAAATTAAATTAATACTAATAGCTACACCTATATATAAAAACATATTAAAGAGTTCAAAGAATTTGAAAGTATTATATTATGAATATTATAACAAATATTTAACCGATAATGTTTTATTAGATTATTCCGGAGAAAATATGCCGGACTCGTGTTATGCTGATAGTGAACATCTGAATCGTTTAGGTGCAAAAGATTTTTCGTTAATTGTTGATAATAAATTGCATTGTTATCAAAATAAATAAGAAGGTTTTAGTAGTTAAAGAAGTATTATAAATTAAACAATTTTAACAAAATGCTCTTTAATTCATTACAGTTTGGTTATTTTTTTATTATAGTAACTACACTATATTTTGTAACACCGCATAAAATGCGCTGGGTGCTATTGTTAGGTAGTAGTATCTATTTCTACATGGCATTAATACCTATTTACATACTTATTTTGGCATTTACTATACTTATAGACTACTTTGCTGGAATTTTTTTAGAAAAACTAAAAGATAATAATAGGAAATGGTTTCTAGTATTAAGTATAATTGCAAATATAGGGGTTCTAGCAGTTTTTAAATATTACAACTTTATTGATAGTAATATAAATTTCCTATTTCATTCCTTCGGAATTAACACCTCAATTCCTTTTATAAATATAATTTTGCCAATCGGATTATCTTTCCATACATTCCAGGCAATGAGTTATACAATAGAAGTATATCGTGGTCGTCAGCAAGCCGAACATAATTTAGGTATATACGCACTATATGTAATGTTCTATCCTCAATTAGTTGCGGGACCTATTGAAAGACCACAGAACCTATTACATCAATTCTACGAAAAACATTATTTTGACTACAAAAGAGTAACAGACGGATTGAAACTAATGGCTTGGGGGCTATTTAAGAAGGTTGTTATTGCTGATAGACTTGCATTGGTTGTAAACCAGGTTTACAATTCACCATCAAATTATGTCGGACTTCAACTAGATCTTGCAACTATATTTTTTGCATTTCAAATATACTGTGATTTTTCTGGTTACTCAGATATCGCAATTGGTGCCGCTCAAGTTATGGGTTTTAAATTAATGAATAATTTTAACATGCCATACTATTCTAAATCAATTTCTGAATTTTGGAAAAGATGGCATATATCCTTATCTACTTGGTTTAGAGACTACCTGTACATTTCTTTAGGAGGTAATAGGGTTAAAATTCCGCGTTGGTATTTTAATCTATTTTTTGTGTTTTTAGTAAGCGGTCTTTGGCATGGGGCAAATTGGACATTTGTCATTTGGGGTGCATTACATGGATTTTATCTAATATTTTCTATAGTCTCAGCTAAGTCTAGAAAAATAATTTCTGATATAATTGGATTGTACAAATATCCTAGCTTAGTAAAAATATTACAAGTGATAATAGTATTCATTCTTACTGATTTTGCTTGGATATTTTTTCGTGCGCAGAATATGTCAGATGCTCTTTATATAATTACTCATGTCTTTTCAGGGTTCAATCAAATTCATAGTGCAAGTAATATAGTGTATTTATTGAAAGAACTCGACTTGACTTTGTATGAATTTAGTATCGCTCTTTTTTCAATTGCTATTCTTGAAATCCTTCAACTAAAACAAAGGAAAATAAGGGTAAGGGACTATATTTCAGCTAAACCAATATGGGTAAGATGGTCTGCATATTATGCTATCATTATTTATATAATATTATTCGGGGTGTTTAATAAATCACAATTCATTTACTTCCAATTTTAAGTATGGAAAAAGTTATTTGTCACTTATTCTGTATATTATGTAGAAGATAATCATTGCTTAATTGCCTTTCCTTAAAATTTATTTAGGGTCTTTTTATTTATTATGAAAAAGAAAATAATTGTTTCATTGGGTCTAATCTTAATTATCCTTTTCAGTGGCTTTTACGGAATGTATGTTGTAAAGAATCATATATTCCCTTATTCGATTATCAAAAAATATTATCCATCAAATTCTAACTACAGTACAAACTGGAACTGGTCAATTGGGATTTATACCGGAAGATCCCCGTTTGATCTAGCAAATCCTAACAATATAATTAACCCAGTATTAACCGCAAAAAACATTACTGATGTAAATGCGAAATTTATTGCAGATCCATTTCTCATAAAATCCGATTCTTTATATTATATGTTTTTTGAAGTATTGAATAAACAGAATAATCAAGGCGATATTGGCTTGGCTGAAAGCAAGGATGGATTTAATTGGAGCTATAAGAAAATTATTATTGATGAACCTTTTCATTTATCTTATCCATATGTGTTCTTTTGGAAGGGCAATTATTATTTAATACCGGAAAGTCATCAAGATTTATCTGTCCGGTTGTATAAAGCAGTTGATTATCCTACAAAGTGGACTTTTCTCGGTGATATTTTAAAAGGATATCATTTTGCAGATCCATCTGTAATACACTTTAATAATAAATGGTGGCTTTTTGTATGTACAAATGAAAATGATAATCTAAATATTTATTATGCTGACCATCTTAACGGACCTTGGACTCAGCATCTGCTTAACCCGGTTGTTAAAAATAATATGCATGTAGCTAGGGGAGGGGGAAGAATATTTGAGTATAATAACAAATTATTCAGATATGCTCAGGATTGCTCTCCAAAATATGGAAGTCAAGATTACGCATTTGAAATAACAAAACTAGATACAGTCTCTTTTGAAGAAAAGATGGTCGGAAATAAATCAATTATCAGAGCCAGCGGATCGGGGTGGAATAGTAACGGAATGCATACTATAGACCCGGTATATATTGGAAATGGTAAATGGATTTCTTCCGTTGATGGATATTGAAGTTTTATCGTAATTAGCACAAATTGAATTATCATAATTATTGCAAATTTATATAATGGTACGTCAACCAATATTGTAATATAAGAAAGTACAACAGTTGAATTGATAATATAATGATTCAAAAACAAAAGACTATATTGCATTTCTTATCTTATTCTCCTCAGGTTTATTCCGGTCTAGATCGCTTTACAATAGCTTTGTCCGTCGAGTTAAAGAAAAAAGGTTATCAGTCAGTATTTGTTTTTGACGATGAGATAGGTGATACGGAATTAGAGCAAGACATTCTAACTGCGGGGGCTAGGATTGAATTACTAAATACGAAAAAAGGCATGCTGGAAACATGCAAGAATATTCATTTTCTGTTAAAAAAATATCGCCCTAAAATTGTCCATTCACATTTCAAACCATATATTAAGAATATCTTAGCTATTATGTGTTTTTTCTATCGCATTCATTTTTATTTTTCAAATCATTCTTTAAAATTTAAGCAGAGCGCTTTAGATTTTAGAAAGGAAAAAGGTTTTCTTAAAGCACTTAGATGGAGGATCTATTTCAGTCTATTATTATTCCTTTGTGACAAATCTTTTTGTATCTCTGAAGCTATTATGAAAGAATATATAGACTTTTCAGGAATAAATTCAAAGAAATTGCAAATATTGTACATAGGCGTGAATACAAGTCTTGAAAGACAAAAAAAAGAAATGCTTAGACGAGAGCTAATGTTACCATTAAATAAAGTGCTGATTGTAAATGTATCGGCAATAGACTATGTAAAAGGGATTGACATTATAATAAAAGCTGCAATGTTGTTGAGTGAAAAATATAAACTAAATAATTTTAAAATAATCCATGTTGGCGGCTTACGTTCTAATGTTGAAGCAAATTTAAAATATGCAGATGAATTAAAAAGATTAAAGTCAGAACTTTTGGGCGATTCAGATTGTTTCAACTGGCTTGGAAAGAGAAACGATATTCATAACATATTATCAGCTTGTGATATTTATATCCATCCTTCTAGAATGGAAGGAATATCGGTAGCAATTATGGAAGCATGTTCTGCTTTTTTGCCTATCTTGGGGAGCAATGTCGGTGGAATACCTGAAATTATTAAGGACGATGTAAATGGATTGCTTATTGAGCCAGAGAATGAACAACAATTAGCTGAAGCATTGAGTAAACTAATTTCTAATGAGAAATTAAGGATGGAAATGGGGACTAAATCTTATCAAATGGTTAAAGAAAAATGGGATATGAATAAACAAGTAATTAAACTTGTTGAAGCGTATGGCATCCAATAAATAGATTATTTAAAACAGGAATGCAGCAAAAACTAAAAAATAAATCTAAAGTTAAATCCGAATTTATAATTAGTTAGACAATTTATTTATCGAGCGTAGAACTTTTAGGAATTCAGAATTCATGTATTTTGGGTAATTATATATAGGATTTGTCCAAACACAGTTAGGATTTTGTCCTGAGGCTTTCCATTCGTTAAATGACTTATATAAAACACCTTGAAGATTTGCAAAATTATTCTTATTCCCTCCATTTCTATAAAATAAATTATTATCGAATTTAATGGCCCCGCTTCCGGCCTGTTGATAAATAAAATTCCCTTTCCCCGGGCGGGCATTCATAAAAAGTAAAATGTTATTCTTAAAGGTTAAACCATTTATGGCTTTAGCACCATATACAAATATGCCTATATGACCATGGAGTGAATCGTTAGTTATAATAAGATTATTATGGACTAGAGCATTTTTAGGAGCATATTGAGAGTATGCTCCTTCATAACTAAATGTTACTCCATTAGAAAATTCAATATTAGGATTATCAACAATAATATTATTATAAAAATCTAAAGAATCGCTAGCTTGATCTTGAAAGTTTTGTGAATTGCCTTCAAACCAATTATACCTTATAATTGGATGAAGTACACGACCATCCGGATTAACATTTACATTTATATGAATACCGCAACTTTGATTATTTAGGAACTTGCAATATTCAACAATCTGATATCCTCCTCCTCCAAGATAAAGTCCGTGAGGATGTTTATAAATTCCACCTGATGCTGCATTCTTAAATGTACATCTTGTAATGTGAGTATAATATGACAAACCGATATACACTGTCTGAGCTTCATGAAAATTCCCATCAAAAATGCATGAATCTAAAGTAAGATAATTTGCATTGTTGACATCCATACATTCAACTGCACCATTATAGAATTTAAGATAACTAAATGTTATTCTAATTTTATGATTTAACTTAACACAATATTGCAAATTATTTTGAGCATCAATAACTGGCAAATTCCCGCTACCATAAGCAGCAAACGTCAGGTTGTTTGCATTTGGCATTAATGTGTATCCTGTAAATGTTTGCCCCCTATTAAATGCTATTACATCTCCGCTGGCATACTTGAAAGTATTGACTTTATTAATTGTTTGCCAAGCTGACTTAGGGGATAGACCAGTGTTATTATCATTGCCTTTTACGGCATTTACATAGTATTTAGCTGCAAAGGTCATTTGAATTGACATTAAAAATAATAATGCAGTATGCTTAAGGAGATTAGTCAGTTCCATTTAGTCGCCTCCCGTTTTTAGCAAAACCTTAGAAGTTTATTCCCTATAAAATAACTAGTCAACTAAGCAACATAGAATTAAACTTCTAAAAGCTGTTGTCTATTATATATGACAAACAAACAGTGGATGGTTTTACTTTAAATATCTATCAATGAATAAAATCATTTATGAATTGATTATAATATACAAAAAGCGAACAGTTGTGGCAATGTATATTTAATAGATTGTAAACACTCAAAAATATTTAATAGTCTAGTGATGATGACAATTTATTATTTGTTAATATTCTGACATGATACTTTAGAAGTCCAATATTTATTTTGATTGGATATTTCATAAATTATTACAAAGAATTCTTCAAAGGAGACAAAAGAATAATATGAAGCATTTCAGTGGCCAGGATTTATCAGTAAGTTAATTTTAATCAACTGACTTTCCTAAAAAATTGGAAAATAATGGGGACTTGGTGAAGGGGTATCATTTTGCTGATCCACAAATAATTAGATATTTCAATTTATTATGGCTATTTGTTTTCACACGTGGAAATGATATTCTGAATATTTAACATTCACAAAATTCAATGGGTGCATGGAAACAGCATACCGAAAGTTCCGTTTTCTAAAATAATCAAAATATAACAAGAGGCGGTAGAGCCATATTAGAATATAACCATAGATCATTCAGATGCATAGAAGACTGGTTTCTCACTTATAGTATTTGCATTTTAAATTACAAAAATAGATACAACTTCTTATGAAGAAATAATAGTTTCTAATCAATTAATTATTAAAGCAAACGGAGCAGGTTGAATTAAATATGGAGTGCATAATGTTGATCCGATTCAAATAGGAAATGATAAGTGGTCAACTACAGTAGATGAATATTAAATTCCCTTTGCATTTATATAAATAATGAATACATATTTTGTTTATAAATAAAGAAAATATATTATTCAATCTTGAGAAGAGTAACGCTACAACATCCAAAGAATTATGCAATCTTTATAATAAATGAATTCAAAAGTTTTATTATACCTGAAATAATGAAAATTGCTTATCTTATTCTTGCACATCATCAACCTAAACAAATGATTAGATTGATAAATGCTTTAAATTCAACACATGTCTCTTTTTTCATACATGTTGATTTAAAATGTGATATTTATTTATTTAATAATTTTAACTATGGTGCGAATGTTGTTTTCATTAATAAAAGAATCGTAGTTAATCATAGCGGCTTCTCTCAAGTGAGGGCTATGATAAAGTTAATCCAGACCGCAAGTGCATTTGATGATTTTGATTATTATATATTTTTAAGTGGTAATGACTACCCAATTAAGGATAACAATTACATTTATAGTTATTTGAAAAATAATTATCCAACGAATTATATAAGTTTCTACCCTTTAGTTGAAAAAGCAGATTTTATTTCTTATATAAAAAAATATTATTTTTTAGATTTTATAATAAATTCACCAAAGTATTTGCATAAACCATTATGGATAATGCAATGGATTTTAGGGAAAGTTATTAATAATCGTCCTTTCATTAAAGGAATGATAGCTTATCGAGGCTCAACATCATGGTGCTTAAATAAGCAAACTATTGAATATATTATAAAATTTCTCGAATCAAAAAAAGCAATAATATTTATTAGATTTTTTAAATATGTATGGGATCCAGACGAAATATTTTTCCAGACTATTATTCTAAATTCTCCATTTGCTGAACAATGTCGTTTCTATAATAAAAATGTAAACGATTCTAAACTATTTCTGAAAAATGAGAATAAAGCGTATTTACATTATATAAACTGGGATAGAGACAGAGAAGATCCAGCAATTATGAATATGAGTGATTTGAAATTATTGAAAGAATGTGATTTTTTATTTGCAAGAAAATTTGATGAATCTAAATCGCAAGAATTGTTAGCCAGTTTAGATAAATACTTGAATGCTAATATAATGCTTAAGTAGGGAAGTTACTTTTGAAGGAATAAATTATGTATAATAAACTTCAGGAGTAAAGAAATGAAAACAGAAAAAAGAAAGTTTACAGCAGAATTCAAAGTACGATACTAGGAGAGTATCTGGAGAATCAGGTTCAGGTTGGGAAAATATGCGAGCATCATAATATCCATCGGAATTTATTTTATCTCTGGAAGAAAGAGTTATTTACTGGAGTCCTCGATACATTGTCAAAGAAACAAAGCAGTAAAGCTTAGCTTTCTGGAAGAAAAACTAAAGGATAAAGATTCGTTGATCAGCGAAAAAGTGGAAGATAACCTCCGGTTAAAAAAAAACTGAATGCAGAGAATTAAGTAAAATGTGGGTAGAACCAGAGATAAGGGATTCTATAGTGATATATGTAACTGGGATTTCAGATCAAAGCGGAATTCCGATAAACAGATTGCTATCATGTATCGAACTAGACAGAATTTAGCCCGCAAACCAACAAGTGGTTTAAAAGAGCTGGTACAGTTAAGCATCATAACGGAAAGCTACCAAAGAGTCACTGGCTGACCCCGGATAAGATAAACGCAATTGAAGAATTTGCAAAATGTCTTTATACTAAACTTAATTATTTTCTTAGAGACGATTACCGTAGAGTTGCCTATAAAATGCTGAACTTAAATATAGCGGCAGTTCATCCATCCAGTGTTTATCGTATTCTAAAGAAATCTAAGCTGTTAAACGGAACACAAGCAAGACGAAAATAAAAGGAGCCGGATAATCCACATAAGAACTGGCAGGCGTATATAAAAACTCTATACATTATTATAGAAGAATGTTTAAGGATAAAATCACCGGTTAACTTTGATGACTTTAAAATCTATATCGAAGATTAAATAAATTTCTATAAAACAAAAAGACTTCATGCTGGACTGAATTATCTTACATAGGAAGATTATCTTCTGGGAATGAATAAAATAAAGTTAGTTGAAAGAGAATTAAAATATGGAAAAGCAGAAATGAAAAGTGCAGATTATTGGAACTCTATAAATCTAGCAGTTTAAATTATGAAAACTTTTTATCTATATCATGTTTTGTGAATTGTAACTTTTCCATTGAAGCTTTACACCGAGTATCCTGGGATTATTCATATTAAATAAAAGGGAGGTACAATGAATGACCAATAAATTGGAGCCATTTGCAAATAAGCTTTCTTACATTACGGAAAAGCTTATTAATGGTAATAGGATTGGATATTTTCAAAGGCATTTATCAATAATTACCAAGCACTTGACTTTAATTAAAGTAATTAATCTTTTACTCAATGAAGCTGAAATGCTGTTAAGGATAACTTCTCCATATAGTCTTCCTGCATATATAAAAATTGAACCAACTCCTCTATGCCAACTACGTTGTAAAGGTTGTGCTCAAAGAAATATAAGCTTCAAACATGATTTATTAAAATTAAACAATGGTAAAATGTTTTTATCACTTGAAGATATGAAAAAGATAGTTGATCCAATCAAATCTACCCTTATCGGGGTAAGTCTAAGTCTTTACGGAGAGCCAATGCTGAATAGAAAGATAGCTTCTCTAATTGAGTATTTACATAATATTAATGTAGCTGTTAGCTTCCCTACAAATTTGTCAATTAGATTTAATTATAACCAAATTATTGAATTGGTTAAATCCGGTTTAGATTGTATAGAAGTAGCATTAGACGGAATTACTCAAGAGAGTTATGCTAAATACAGGGTTGGTGGAAATATTAATTTAATATTGGAAAATGTAAAACTAATATCACAAGCTAAAAAGGAATTAAACTCAAAAAGCCCGCAAGTTGTATGGAAATATGTTGTTTTCAACCACAATAAACATGAAGTTGAAATGGTCAGGAATTTATTTAGTACATGGGGCTTCGATAGATACGAATTTGCTTACGATAATTATAGTGATACTGAAATTAAAATCGAAAGCGATATCAAAAAAAAATTGGTTAATAAAAGGAAACCTTGTTTCTGGCTTTGGAATACAACCATAATTCGATGGGATGGAAGCGTAAGACCATGTTGTACTAATGAAAAGTCTTTTATGGTGGGTAATGCAATTGAAAATGATATTAAGGAAATATGGCGGTCTAATGTATACAGTAAATTAAGGAAAGGCTTCGTAAAAAACGAGTATGGTCAATATATGCATCCCATATGCAAGAAATGCATGGGCTTATACGAATTGCCAAAGATCGTATAAATTATCTTAAATAAATATTAGCCTTTTAGCGTCAGGAGTTAATTTTATTTATGCAAATATTATTCGAATAGCTCTTTCTCTCACCATGCAAAATAAAGCAGTTGTTCATGTCCTAATTAAATAAAATCCATTTAACTTGTAATTATCTAATTCAGCTTTCCTGAGTAATCGAAATTCATTATTTGAGGAGCACCATTTTGCGCACTTGACTAAAATCATTAGCTGTGATTTTATAAAAATACACGCCGCTGCTAAGGTTGCTTGCGTTAAAACTAATTGAATAAAATCCTGCTTCCTTGTGATCATTTATTAGCGTAGCTACTACCTTTCCTGTAATATCAAATATTTTAATATTAACTAAGGAACTTTTGGGAATACCAAATTTTATTTGTGTGCTTGGATTAAATGGATTAGGATAGTTTTGGTATAATGTATAATCATTTGGGATTTGTGAAACTGATGGCGTAAATGAGGTTAATGTTTGTGTATTTAAATTAGTGAATACAGCATTTGCCCAGAGTGTTGCATTATCAGCATCAAATATTCCCCAATTAGTATTGTTAGGTTGCCAAGATAAACTTGCAGAATCTACGCTGCCAATAATATTAAAAGTTATTGTCGCGACGTCTATCCACCCCGGATATTTTGTTACCAATGTCCCATTATTGGAGTTTTGTAAGTCTATATTTAACCATATTTCATTTTTTACAGGCCTTGTTATCGTAGCCGCTGTATAATTACCACCGCTAAAATTTAGAAAAGTATAATTTGTGCCTGATACTGGAGTTCTTGGAAAAGATAATGCAGCTGTATCATAGTTGAAAATCAATGTAGATGTACCAAGCGCATTAGTACCAGTATTAGAATTAATTTGTATCTTCACAGTATAAGCTGATCCGCTTTTATTTGTTACAACAAATTGCCCGTTAACAACTGTTTGACTGTAACTATTTATTGTTAATACGAAAATCAAGAAGAAAAATATTTTCATTATGTATTTCATTATTACTCCGAATTCATTTTGACTTGTTAAAGCGTTTCTTATTATTAGGTATTATGGAACCTGCGTTAAGTTGCCGTTATTTTCTCTCCAGCATACATTTAAATCTGTTATATCAACAACTCCATTAAGGTTGTAATCTCCCTGAAGGTAACCTGATGAACCATTTTCCAATCTCCAGGTATAATTTCTATCTATGCTGCTGACTCCGCCGTTACTATCACCGTCGCCTGGATACATTGCAAAAAGCCCGTTGCCTAAGTCTAACATAGGATTTCTACCATATGCTTGAGATTGAGAAGTTGTGAAGTTATATAGATTCGATGAAGGAGAAAGGAATATAGGAAGGGAACTCATTATTGCTAAATGGTTACGGTGTCTTATTACGATATAATAATTTCCGGTATTTACAAAATCCATTCTTAATGGTGATACACCGTCTAAATCAACTAAAGCGCCGTCACTTCGTAAAAATGCTGCTTTTCTAGATATGGTTGTATTGCTAGTTGTACCGGATCTTATTTCTACTAATACCCAATCTACAATATTTGGAGGGATAGACGATACTGATTCTGAACCGGAATAATTCCAGGGAGATAAATAATAAGGTTGTGAAAGTGGAATTAGGTTCTGAGTATTAAGTAAAGTTGTCATACTTCCATTATTATAAGGTCCACCTAAAAAAACTTTTGTATTCAATAGAACAAAAGGATGCTCAAATGCCCCAACGTCAGGCCTAACATTAGGAAAGGGATTATTATTATAATCAGAATTCAAACCGAGATTTGTACCAAGATTGATTGCTGGCGAGCCGGGAAGTAATGTAAATACTTTTGCAGCTACATCAGCTAAAAGCGGATTAGCCCAAACGCTTTTAACATCATTGCCTGTAGACTGCCAAGAAGATAATGAGTTGTAGACATTATTCTGAAGATCAGAAAAATTAGTTTGGCTTCCGCCTGTTCTATAAAATAAATTATTATTGAAATGAACATTTCCTCCTCCGGCTTGCTGATATATAAAATATCCGCTTCCTTGATTAGAGTTAGTAAAGAGTATAATATTGTTCTTAAATGTTAAATTCGTGATAGCTGAAAGGCCATAAATCATTATTGCATTATGCCCTGTGTTGGAATCATTCATCAATATAGTATTGTTGAATACATTACTATTTCTTACACAATATTGCGAATATGCAGACTCATAACTAAATGATATACCGACGGCATAAGGGACATTAGGATTATCAACAATTACATTATCGTAAAATTCTAATGAATCGCTAGCTTGATCTTGATAGTTTTGTGAATTACCTTCAAACCAGTTGCCCCTTATAATGGGATGAGGTACACCTCCGTCCGGGCTAACATTAACATTAATGTGAATTCCATCGCCTTCATTATTTAGGAACTTAGAATATTCAACAATCTGATAACCGCCGCCTCCAAGGTATAGCCCGTGAGGATTTTTGTAGACGCCTCCGGAAGCTGCATTCTGAAAAACGCTTTTGGTAATATGTGTGTAATATGATAAACCAATGTATGCAGTTTGAGCTTCGTGAAAATTGCCATCGAAAATGCACGAATCTATTGTAAGATAATTTGCATTGTTAACATCCATACATTCAACTGTACCATTATAAAATTTAATGTAACTAAATGTTATGTTGTCCTTGTGACTCCATATAACACAATATTGCAGATAGTTTTGAGCATCTATAACCGGTAAATCTCCATTTCCGTAGGAAGTAAAAGTAAGGTTATCTCTATTCGGGCTTAATGTGTAACCTGTAAACGTTTCTCCTCGACTAAATGCTATTACGTCTCCGCTCGCAAAAGAAAAGTTATTTACTTTGTTTATTGTTTGCCATGCTGAACTTGGTGAAAGTCCTGAATTGCTGTCATTCCCATTGACCGCATCTACATAATAGTTAGCTGCAAAAGTCAACTGAACAGATACTAAGAGGAAGAATGTTAAAAACCTGATTATTTTGATAAAGTTCAATTCGCTACCTCCGAAATTATCGATTTGTCTATCGTTTTATTAAATCATATTATTTCAGAGGCGAAACTATTTCAATTAAAAAATATAGGAAATCAGGAGAACCCTGAAAAGATGAGTATAATCCCTTATATGTGCTTTAGAATTTACCAATTCTGATTATTTACTTCGTCAAAGATGAAGAAACACTTATATAATGATTAAAAATTCAATGTTTGTTGCAAGGGGACTTCACATTTTTAGTATAGGGCAATTCCTTTGGGCTATTTGTAGATTTTACTATATAAATTCATTATTTATGCAACCGTAGATTTATAAAGGGAAAATAGTTTTGACTAATTTTCAATGTCTCTCATGTTTATGGAAATCAAAGTATGATGCTATCATTGAAGTAGCACCAAGCTGTATAATTAAAAATTGGAACAAAGGTGCACAGAACTTATTTGGTTATACTAAGCAAGAAATCCTAGGTAAATCAGTCTCAGCTTTATTGTCCCCCTCAAAAAAGAATGAATTAATAAAAATTCTAAAAGAAATAATAAAAAGTAAAGGAATCTATAATTCAGAATCGGAGTATGTTGCTAAAAAAGGGAATATTGTTACAACTCTGACTACTATTATTCCTGTGTTAGATCAAAGCGGCCAACTTTCAAGCGTTTTTATACTAAACAAAGATTTTACATATAAATCAAAACTAATCGAAGACTTGAAGTTGGAGAAGAAACGGTATCGCGATATTGTAGAAATGGCGCCAAATATATCAGGCATCTTTGTAGATGAAAAGATAATTTTTATAAACAATGCGGGTGTTAAGGCTTTAGGGGTTAAAAATATTGATTCCTTAATTGGGAAGCCTATTGAAAATCTTATATTGCCTGAAGACTATCCGAAGTTTCATGCTCGTAACCTGCAGTTGTTAAATGGTAAAAAGACTCCGCCTATAGAATTAAGGCTTCTTAGAAGTGATGGTTCCATAATTATCGTCGAATCCTATGCTAGGTATTATAAATACTTAGGTAAACCTGCAATACAGTTTGTTGCTAAGGAAATAACTAAAAGAAAAAAAATTGAAGAGGATAGAGAACATCTCTTAAAAGTAACTAAGGAATATGCGGCGGAGTTTGATGCTATTTTTGAAAGCATACCGGATGCAATTTATGTCGGGAATAAAACTCGAATCAAAAGAGCTAACAGGAAATTACTTGATTTATATAATGTTAAGGACTTAGCCGAATTAAACTCAATCCATTGTGAAATTAACAAAAAATTGAATATGCGCGAATTTGATTCTAATAAACTTATTCTAAAAAGGGATAATGTATTTGATAAAGCAATTAAAGGAGAGTCTATTATAAAGGAAATTATTATAACTGACCCAAAATCAAAAAAACAAAAGATTATTAGAAGTGCCGGAGCGCCAATAAGAGCAAACGGAAATACTATAGCAGCCGTTGTAATCAATAGCGATATTACTGCGATGAAGAAAATTGAGAACGAAATATCTGAAAGCGAGAAAAGGTATAGATCTCTTATTGAACAAGCCTTTGATGGTATAGCTTTAATAAATAAGCACGGAAAAATCATAGTGTGGAATTCTAAATTATTAGAGCTGTTGGGCTATACCGCGGATGAAATAATTAACCTAAATCCGAAAGAAATAATCCCAAGCAAAAAAATATTACTTAACACAAAATATGAAAGTCATAAGCTTAACTATGAACTGGAATTTGTACGTAAAGATAAAAGCCATTTCCCGGCTGAAATCAGTATTAGATTATTCGATTATGGTATGATTATGTACGTTATAAAAGATATTTCAGACAGAAAAGACTCTGAAGAGTTGCAAAAGAAATTAATCGATAAATTGGTAGAGGCACAAAATATAACAAAGAACCTCTCTAGACAATTGATCCAGGCACAAGAATTGGAAAGAAGAAATATTGCAAGAGAATTACATGATGAAATTGGACAAACATTAACCGCTATAAAAATCGACATACTAAATTCTATAAAATTTATACAGTCGTTAAATGCTATAGAACACCTTAATGATAGTATTAGAATGGTTGAGGAAACTTTAAACAACGTTAGAGAGATGTCTCTTAAATTGCGACCGTCAATTTTAGATGACTTGGGCTTAATACCGGCTGTCAGATGGTTTCTTGTTCGCCAATCCGAAAGAAGCGGCATAAATGCTAAAGTAATTACTAAACCTTTTGATGAAAAAATTCCAGCTGAAATTCAGATTACTTGTTATAGGATTATCCAGGAAGCCGTTACCAATATTATTAAGCATTCGAAGGCTAAAAATATGACTGTAGAAATAAATGTTGTCGCGAATGAATTATATCTAATCATATCGGATGACGGCATCGGATATGACGTCCTATCTGCGCGTAAAATGGCTTCAATTGGAACTAGCATTGGAGTATTAGGAATGCAGGAAAGAGCGGAAGCTGTCGGTGGATGGCTGGATATTTTTTCAAGTAATGACATAGGAACCCAAATTCAAGCAATCTTCCCATTGAAACAGTTAGAGTAATAATAAAATAAAAATGGGGATAATATTATGAGCGATATAAAGGTCTTAATTGCCGATGATCATGCTTTACTTCGCGCAGGTATTCGAGAACTCCTTCAAAATATGAATGGAATTGAAGTTGTCGGCGAAGCTGCGAATGGAAGAGAAGCGTTAGAAAAAATTAATGAGTGCTCTCCAGACATTGTGTTACTTGATATAGCTATGTCTGAATTAAACGGTCTCGAGGTTGCAGAAAGAGTTCACAAAGATTTTCCTTTAGTGTCTGTTATAATTCTTTCAATGTACGCTAACGAAGAATATGTCTTGCAGGCTTTGAAAGTAGGTGCCTATGGCTATCTATTGAAGGACTCAGCACCAAATGAATTGGAGATTGCAATAAAAGCAGTTGTAAAAGGCGATACCTATCTGAGCCCTTTAGTTTCAAAAACTTTAGTGACTGACTATCTCAAAAGGATAAATGAAAAACCTCTTGAAGAAAAGAATGAGAGTAATGTCTTTATCAAACTAACATCGCGTCAAAGAGAGATTCTGCAACTTATAGCTGAAGGAAACTCTACAAAGACTATTGCTATAAAATTGCACTTAAGCGCTAAAACCGTAGAATCACATAGGATGAAAATAATGGAACGCCTCGCAATTCATGATATTCCAGGATTGGTTAGATATGCAATTAGAACTGGTATCATTTCCTCTCTATAAATTATTATATGGGAATAGCCTATGAATAACTAAAATCCGACATCTGGTATATCTCAACCTCAGCTATTTATGAATACTTACTAAGTAGTTTACTTAGAAGTAATCAGTAATTTCCTGATTGATATGAAATATTTCCTAATATAGATTTGGCCTCATTAAAATCAATTGTTCAGTCCTTGTTTCATGTCTTAAATATAACTGAGGTAAATGTGAATTCGTTAAGAATTATGCTAGTAGATGATAATAATAATTTTAGAAATTCGGCTATTCGCTATATAAATGCTAACTTAAGATTTGAAAGGTTAACTTGGGTATCTTCTGGTGAAGAGGCTATAAAGGCTGTAAATGAAAAAGCAATTGACCTTATTATTATGGACATCTCAATGCCTGGAATAAATGGTATTGAAGCCGCACGAATTATTAAAGGTTCAAATAAAGACATTAAAATAATTCTTTTAGCTTTATCTGATAGTATCGAATATCGGAACGAGATGCTTTCTTCAGGTGCTAATGAATTTATTCACAAAATTGAATTCACTGATAAGTTAATTCCTGTAATTAATAAGATGTTTTCTGGAAATGCTGCGTAGTAATCAATTCCATTAAGCTAAAGGACGCCCGATTCGAAATTCTATATTATGTTATCATATAAATTCACGTAACAGAGAAGTTAGTATCATAAATCATAACTTGATGTCACACTAAGTTTTACCTCACTTCAAGATAATTCCATCAGCAATAAATTAACCACCAACCATTTAAGTTAAATGTTTAGTAGTAGTAGTACTAGTTCTACTAAAAAAAATAACAAATATGTGCCCAAAATAACCGCGTTATAAAATTCAACCTAAGCATACTTTTCGTTTGACTAATTCTCTCCGATTATCTAATATTATGAAAATAATTATTAGCATTATTATGATGTTAAGACCAGATGATAGGTGAGCCCAGCTTGTCGCTTTTACACCCGGATCTAATTGAGGAATTGACCATATAACCAATAAGTTTAACTCAAACTTGGGCAGTTTCTTTGCCTCAAAAATGCAATTTGAAGGATACTTAATTGCTAATCTAAGTGCCCTTGGGGAAATTTAAGTCTTAATTTTTGAATCTATTTGAATGATACATCATTAGAAAGGGAAATATGAAAACGATAAAATATTTATTAGTTCTGATTTATGCTCTTATCTTTCTAACCGGAAGTTCTTATGCGCAATTTGATTCAACTAAGTTGAATCTTGAAGGTAACTGGCTCGGCACGTTAGAATTTTCAGGTGTTCAATTGCGCATAGTTTTTAATATAAAAAAATCCTCAACTGGATACTCTGCTACTTTAGACAGCCCGGATCAAGGTGCTAAAGATATCCCTACTGAAAATGTAACATTGAATGGAAATAATCTGAAAATTGATGCACCTTCAATTCATGGCTCTTATTCTGGAGTATATATTCCGGATAGCTCATATTTCTCGGGGACTTGGATTCAAGGGGGACAAAGTTTACCTCTATCTATAAAAAGAACTACTAAAACTATTGAACTTAATAGACCTCAAGAACCAGTAAAACCTTATCCATATAACGAAGAAGAAGTTACTTATGAAAATAAAGAATCCGGCATAACTCTTTCAGGTACTTTTGCTTACCCGAGGGTTGGGAATAGCTTTACTGCAGTTCTACTTATCCCTGGTTCAGGTGCTCACAATCGTGATGAAGAAGTGTTTGAACACAAACCATTTCTAGTCCTTTCAGATTACCTTACTCGACATGGTATTGCAGTTCTCAGATATGATGATCGAGGAGTAGGGAAGTCGACCGGAGATTTTTCATCAGCAAATACAATGGATCTTGCATCAGATGCACTTGCTGGGGTTAAATATTTGTCGACAAGGAAAGATGTAAAGAAAATCGGGCTGATAGGACATAGCGAAGGCGGTATAATTGCTCCCATAGTTGCTAATGAATCTAAAAATGTTTCATTTATTGTATTGATGGCTGCACCTGGAATTCCAAGCGATAAGTTGCTATTACAGCAAGCTTACCTGATTGGAAAAGGCTCAGGTGAGGATGAAGATATGCTTGGTAAAACAAATCAGTTGAACCAGAAAATATTTAATATTATTAAAACAGAAAGTGATAGTCTTAAAGATTGGGATAATATAAAAGTAGTAGCAGATGACTTTTATAATAAACTAAGCGAACAAAAAAGAAAAGAAATTGGCGATGCTAAAATCTTTGAAAATCAGCTTAAACCCGTAATGACTAAGTGGTTTAGATATTTTATAAAATACAATCCATCTTATGAATTAGAAAAACTTAAATGCCCGGTATTAGCCATAAACGGTTCCAAAGACGTGCAGGTCCCGGCTAATGAAAATCTTGCCGCTATTAAAAATGCTTTGACTAAAGGTGGTAATAAAAGTTTTAAAATAATTGAAATTGACGGATTAAATCATTTATTTCAGACAGCAGCTACTGGATTACCTTCTGAATATGCTAAAATATCTGAAACTATTTCACCTAAGGCGCTTGATATTATTTCCAACTGGGTTTCAAAGAAGTAATAAATATTACAATTTCTAATGATTTAGTTTATTACTTTGCAAGTAAGAATTTTATGTATGGTTTCGGAGTGTGTCTGGTTAATGGCATTTAAAAGATCACTTAGGTTTTTCTTATTTATTAATATCTTATTCATCGCAAAAGTATTTGCGGGACCCCCTTTTAGAACGGATGATCCTATACCGGTATCCTTCATGCATGGAGAACTATACTTATTTTCAACCGGCGTTTTTGATGGAAGCGGGAAAAGTGGTATTGGTCCTGCCTTAGAATTTAATTATGGTATTTTTCAGAATACTCAATTTCATATCGTCGTCCCTTTTGCTTACTCCATTCCTAAAAATGCACCCTCCCACACTGGATACGGTGATACTGAAATAGGAGTTAAATACCGTATTGTTGATCAGTCTGATGTTATGCCTGATATTGCTACTTTCCCCCTTGTTGAAATCCCCACCGGAAATGCTTCCGAAAATTTAGGTAATGGCAAACCTCAAATTTACTTGCCGATATGGCTACAAAAAGACATATGTAAGTGGACAATCTACGGCGGCGGTGGATACTGGATAAATCCTGGTATTGGAAATAAGAATTGGGAGTTTGAGGGAGTTCTAGTTCAATATAACTTCACAGATGATTTCTTTGTTGGTGCTGAATTGTTTCACCAGACTTCATCATCAATTTATTCTAATGACAACACTGGATTGCACTTGGGATGCGGAATTCCATTGGTAAATAATTATCAAATACTGCTTTCATCAGATGTGGGTAATGGATTTACTTCCTACAAACATTTCTCATACTATCTTGGCTTGTACCATACTTTCTAAAGGGCTCTTACTCGTCCATCTTTATTATTGATAATTTACTGTTCAAATCTTTTAACTGTATCGACTTTGGATCAACTGCTGCTAATGTCTTAATAACAGCTTTTAATTCGTCCATGTTTTTTTCTGCTTTATTTATAATTTCTTCATGTATCTCGATTTCACGCATATCTAAAATCAATAATTGCATTGAGGAGGCAGAATTTTGAAGTATATCCTGAATCGTTCGTATAGTTGCGTTAAATATTTCTATCCTTTCATTTGCAATTTTATTTCTCATATTCCTATTATAAAACCATAATCCCAAGAGAAATGCCATAAATAAAGGGACGGCCCAAAAAAGTCTTTTCCCCTGCATGTATTTTAAAAAATCTATAATTGGGAATATACCAAGTGCTAAATTTAAGAATAACGTTATTGCTACAAAAAGCAAAACTATAAGAATATACGGTGTATTATTTTTCAATATTTTCATTTAATCCCTTAATCCATTTTTCATGTTTTTTGACAACTGGTACTTACCTGATACATATAACATGTTGAGCAATTTTTATTAGTGATTCTAATTTAAACATATCCTTTAGTATAAAATTATTTACATAACGGGGGATAGAAGGTAATACAATAAATTTACAATATTTAATTATGAATGGTCTTTATGTACCTTTGTTTGAATATTTTAGCACATGTTAAAAATAAATAAATATTCTATTCCAACACAATTATTCAATGTGATGCATGTCTCTAATATTTTTCCCCTTTAATTCGACAATTAACTTTTCTCTTATTCATATAGCTTATTGCCTCTTCTATTATTATTGATGTTGCACTTTCTAATTCAAATCCGTTAGGGAGCTCACTTAAATCAAATAAAGTTAAAACCTAAATCAAATATTGATTTGAATAAGTTCTAAATACGTCCCGCCTATCCTATACTACCTTTGTCCATAAAGTGTCCAATGTCTCCGCACGATAGTTGTTCTATTTCAATCTCTATTCATCTCCACCTCATATAAATAATATCCATTGCTATTCCAGCTCTTAAAAAGCTAATAATTTCATCATATTAAATATCAAAATTAAAATTCATGCTAAAGCTGATTCATTATTTTTATATGAAGTAATTCTGATTTAATTTTACAATTATAAACCAAGATAAAAATGATACCGCTTTATTCCACATCGCAAATAAGAGAGTCTGATAGCTTTGCTATAAATGAACTTGGCATTCCGGGCATTTTATTAATGGAGAATGCCGCGCTTCAAATATTTAGTATATCCACAGAAAAGTTTCAAGAATTGAATCTAAGCTTATCATCATTAGGTTTTGTATGTGGTAAAGGAAACAATGGAGGGGATGGTTTTGCTGTCGCAAGGCACTTTGCGGACTACGGATTCTATGTAACTGTCCTTTACCTAAGCAGCGATGAAGAACTAATAGGCGATAGTTTAACCAATTTTAATATATTGAAACAACTTGCCGCATCTAACTCCAAAATTATCCTGAAGAAATATGATTCGACTTCAAGCCTATCTTTACTTTCAAAGTGTAACGTTATATTTGATGCAATGCTCGGAAGCGGGACATCCGGCGAATTACGAGAGCCAATTAATTCAATAGTATCTTATTTAAACGATCTCAAAAGTTTTAAGGTTGCAATTGATATCCCTACAGGATTAAATGCAGATACCGGATACGGCAAAATAGTATTTAATTCTAACCTTACAATTACACTCGGCGAATTTAAGAAGGGTCTTTTCTTTAATAAAGGCAAGATATATAGCGGCGAAGTAGTTAAAGGCAATATCGGAATAAGTTTTGAACATTTTGAAAAACACCTAGTCAATGAATATCTAATTGAACCTGAAGATGCATTAGAATCCTTGCCTTCAAAATCAATGAATATTAATAAATATTTATCCGGTAAAGTTTTAACTATTGCTGGTTCATCTATTCTACCTGGTGCTGCCGTGCTTACATCAATCTCCCAACTAAGATCAGGCGCTGGAGCTTCTGTACTTTGCTTCCCTAATTCAGCTAAGAAATTAGTTTACAAAAAATTATTAGAGGTTATTGTCCAGCAATACGAAGATGACGGTAAGGGATACCTAAGTGCCAACAATATTCCTGAATTTAGTAAGAGAATCGAATGGGCAGATACTATCGCTTTAGGACCCGGTCTAGGGAGAAATGAAGAGACACAGGAAGCAGTATTCCAAATAATTAGTAAGTACAAAGATAAAATAATGGTAATTGATGCTGATGCTATCTTTGCACTAAATCAAAATAGATATAAGAAATTAAATCTAAACGCCCGGCAGGGAAGTCTTCATAATAAGATACTTACTCCGCACCATGGTGAGTTCGCAAATTTACTAGGTATATCTACCGATGAACTTGATATAGATATCTTAAGATACGGGAAAGAATTTGTTGCAGAAACTGGATGCTACCTTGTTTTGAAGGGTGCTCCGACTATTATCTTTACACCTTCCGGTGAAGCATTGATCAATACTACAGGTAATCCGGGGATGGCTAAGTTCGGAAGTGGAGATGTCTTAACTGGTATGCTTGCAGGATTATTAGCCCAATGGGTATCAAGTAAAAAAGCCCATAAAGATAAACATGCTGAACAAGAATTTATTGAAAAGGCATTAGTCTGTGGAGTGTACCTGCACAGTCTTTCTGCTGACTTATTATTAAAAGACTTTACAGAGTTCAGTTTTACTGCGAGTGATATAATTAAAAATATTCCCAACTCCATTAAATTTTTAAGGAAATCAGTTGTTTGAATATCCGCAAATGAACTTACAGAATAAAATCTAAACAGACAGAATGCGCGCAAAAAAGAAAATAATATCAAGTAAAAGTTTTACCATTTCCTTCGCTATTATCTTAACTCTAGCTGATTTACTCTTTCTTATTTTTATAAAATATCATGACCAGGACTTACCGTTAAGTGATTTTAGACTTATGTATATTGGTAACCTACTTGATTTCATTTTCTCTGCAATATTGATTCTAGCTCTACTAATATATTCTTTCCAAAAGGGAAAAAATTACAAGCCGGGAGTAATATTAACTTATACAATACTAACATCAATTATTCTAATATTAGCAGTACTTAGCACAAGGATTGACCTGCATCTTCCAAACATATACATATTAGATCATCCTTTGAGGAAAGTAGTAACTGGAATTTTATTCTCAATATACCAATTCCTTGTATTCCTCCAGATAATGCTAATCTGGCAGCTTATATTCGGAGCTAAAGAACTAATATTTCTTAGGGCTTTTATCAATTCTTTTGCTCTGACATTTATCTTATTATCAATCTCATTCTTCTATATCCATTTTAATCTAGGCCTTAAAGAGAAATTTCCATTTAAGAAAAATCAAACTAACGTTGCCGTTGTACTTGGAGCAGCAGTTTGGTCACACAACTCTGTAAGCCCAAGCCTAGCATCAAGAGTAGACAAAGCAGTAGAGTTATATAAGAAAGGGATAGTAAACAAGATTCAATTTACAGGAGGAAATGCTCCTGGGGAATTAAGCGAAGCAGAGGTTGCTCGTGATTATGTAAAGCCTCAAGGTATAAACCCAAATAACTTGTGGCTAGAAAAGGAAACAAACTCTACATTAGAACAAGTAAAATTTATAAAAGATAGTTTGTTAGCCAAGAAAAAAGTTAACCACATAGTAATAGTGTCTGATGGTTATCATTTAACTCGTGTAAAAGAAATATGCAAATTTTTTCACATTAAAACTTATGTCTCTGCCTCTGGATTGGACTTAAGTGTTGAGCATAAGCTTTATTATAGGTTAAGAGAAAGTGTTGCACTTACAGTATTCTGGCTATTCGCATTATAATAAATTAGTAAATACGATTTTAATAGTGCAGATTTAATTATAAATTTGCATAGCGGATTTCAATTAACTGGATTTCATTAAAAATATTAAGTCTAAGATATGTCTCAAAGTTTCAAAAGACGGTTAGTAAGGGAAAGAGTACTACAAATATTATATGCCTACTCAATGAACAAGGAATCGCTTGAAAGCTTAGTAAACGGTGTCCTTTCTGATGTCTTAGACAAGTCTGATAGAGAGTTCGCTAATAATTTAGTTAATCGTGTACTCATCCATAAAGATGAACTCGAGAAAATGATAAAGCTTAGAGTTGACAACTGGGAACTAAACAGAATTGCTCTAATAGATAAAATCCTTCTGCAAATGGGTATCTGTGAACTGCTGTATTTCCCTGATATCCCACCTAAAGTATCAATTAATGAAGAAATTGAAATCGCGAAACTTTATAGCACGGCTGGAAGCGGAAAGTTTATAAATGGGATTTTAGACGCAGTCCTATCTGAATTAAAAGAATCAGGAAAGTTAGACAAATCAGGCAGGGGATTACTTGAAGAGACAGTAGTAAAATCCACTCCAAAAAATGATAAATGAAGAATAAGGTAAGAATATTTTTCTGGACTTTGTTCGATTTTGCACGAACAGCCTTTTCAGTAATAATCATTACAGTTATTTATTCTAAATACTTCTCTAATTATGTTACAGGCGGTAAGGTATGGCTATGGGGCTTATCAGTCAGTGTTTCTATGATAATCACGGCATTACTTAGTCCTCCCTTAGGTGCTATAGCAGATGTCTCTCGTAATAGAAAAAGGTTTCTATTAATATTCACTTCAGTTACAATATTATGCACTGCCTTAATGTTTAATGTTCAAAAGGGTGATATCATTCTAGGCATGGTGCTTTTTATCATAGCCAATGTTGGCTATGAGGGGGGAGTGGTATTCTATGACGCATTTCTCCCCAACATCACTGAAAAGAAAAACTTGGGTAGGGTATCAGGATATGGTTTTGCAATGGGCTATTTAGGAGCTCTTGCAGTACTATTAATAATAAAACTTTTATTGCCTCCTCAAAATTCAGCCGATTATTATTTTTATATTCGTCTGTCATTTGTAGTAGCTGCTATTTTCTTTCTAGTATTTTCAATACCTCTCTTTCTGTTTGTCAGTGAACCTGATGTTAAAAGCAAATTAAGAAAGGGACTAATCAAAAACGGTATACAAAAAAGTGTTGACACTTTTAAAGCTATATTCTTCCACCAAAAATATCCATCGGTATCCAGATTTCTGTTAGCATTTTTTCTATATAATGATGCAATTATAACGATAATAGCTTTTGCCTCAATCTTTGCTTCAGGACTTTTGAAAATGACTGATGCACAGATAATATATTTCTTCATTATAGTCCAAAGTACATCAATATTTGGAGCATTTATCTTTGGAATAATTTCTGACCATATTGGACCTAAAACAACTATCTCAATTACATTAGTCATTTGGCTTATTGTAATTGCTGGTGCATACATAGACAAATCAATTGTAGGTTTTTATATAGTCGGTTTGCTAGCGGGTCTATCTATTGGTTCTTCTCAATCATGTAGCAGAAGCCTAATGGCATTGCTAACTCCAAAGGAAAGAGAAGCAGAGTTCTTTGGTTTCTATGATGGGTTATTCGGAAAGTCATCCGCAGTTATTGGACCTCTTGTTTATGGCATTGTGGCTAACATATCAAATCAGAGATTTGCAGTTCTTGCAATCGGATTATTCTTCCTTGCGGGGTTGATAATTCTTCAAAAAGTTGAGGTTCCTAAGATAACAAGCAGTAATGGAATTACAGCCTAGTAATAAGTCTTTAATTTATATTGCTTTCATTATAATCATGGTAAGATCATCGCTAGCTGGATGAATGTCTTGAAAAGATTTAACACTATCTAAAATTTCTTGCTGAATTTCTTTTGCACTTCTTTGCGAATTTAGTTTAATGATACTCTTTAACCTTTCTATCCCGTATTCATTTAAGCTTCCGTTCATTGATTCTACCACACCATCGGTGAAAAAGACTAAAATATCTCCGCTTTCTGGTTTAAGTTCTAACTGTTCCAAAGAATTTGAAAATATATCGCTTTGAGTTAACCCAATCCCAATCCCACTTGGAATTATATCAATACAATCGTTCGATTTATTCTTGAAGTAAACCAAAGGCAAATGCCCGGCACGGCATAAATGGATGGTACCGTTAGAATTTAGCGAGGCAAAGCTAATTGTAAAGAAAGACCCTTTATTTAATACGTTTTTAAGACTCTTATTTAAACTAGATAATATAGCTTTCGGAGAGCTGCATTCTCCAACAATATTTCGTAGTATTGCCTGAACCTGGACCATATAAATTGCCGCAGCCATCCCTTTGCCTGATATATCTCCGATAGCTATAAATATCTTATCTGGTGCTGAGTCGTAGTTGATAAAATCATAATAATCTCCTCCCACTTCCTTAGCTGGTTCATAACAAGCACTAATATCGAAATAATCATTTATAGGTGGATTTTGAGGCATCAAGCTATTCTGGATCTCGCGTGCGACTGCTAGTTCGCTTTTAGCTGTCAATTTATCTGCTAATTCAAATGCGAGCAAAAGATTCAGAATAAGGAAAGAATAAATTATTAAATTCCAATTATTATTAATAATTGCAAGTATAAAAAACACTAGTGCAATTGAATAAATAATCCTTCTTACTTGTGTCAGCTGATTTAAGAACTCAAGGAATAGGTTTTTGATGAATTGTATAATCCCCGAAATTGAATTCCTTGGCTTCTCCGACTGTTTCATCCGGCTTGCATAAAAATCATAAAGCTCAGGTATATCACGTTTTACTAACTTTTCAATTTCCTTAATACTCAAGTCGCTAGTATAGAACTGAAATAACCTTTGAATACGGTTAAAGTTTCTCAATGCTATTCTCAAATAGTTAATTAATTAAGATTAAATTCCTTGTCCTTGGGTCTTAAATTATCATACATCTTTTTTATTTCATTATATGCATACATACTGCCGCGTTGAGCTGCAAAGCGAAAATACTTAGCAGCTAATCCTAAATTTTTCTTAACTGCTACTCCATTTTCATAGCAGTATCCTAAACTTGCTTGTGCAAGTACAGATCCTTCATCAATGAAGCCTTTTAATGTCTTAATGTAAAGCGAATCTTGTCCCTCAATATTATCAGCGTACAGCTTAGCAACTAACAAACGAAGTTCTGCTTCTTTACTTCCTAATTTTACTGCTTCCTTCCATATTTTTAATGCCTTAAGTTTATCAATCCGAAAAAGTTTTCCAGTATAATAATTTAACCCAAGTTCATTTATAGCAGGAATGAAACCTAATGAAGATGCTTTAATTAAAAAATTAGCTGCTTCTTTATCAGTAATCTGATTATTAAATTCTAAAGTAAAAAGACCGTACCAAACGAACATAGCACGAGGATCATTCTTATCAACTCGCCCCTTTAATAATTTAAGATAATCTTTTGAATTTATTTCATTCCAAAGCAAAACCGGAGCCTGAGGAGAATCTAGTCTGGCAGCTCTTATATAATATTCCGAAGATTTAATCAAATCTTTATTGAAGTATATTCCTTCATCATAAAGTCTACCGAGAAGCGTAAGAGCCTCAGGGCTTCCATTTTCTGCAAATGTTTTTAATAATTTTAGACTTAAAGAATCAAACTTAAAAGTCGAATCGTTTTTATAACTGATATCTAAAGCCTTTGCCAAGCTATCATTGCCTTCGTGAAGTACGTTGTCTAGGATCATTCTATCTGAAATAGTATGCGTCGTGTCCTTTAAAGATGCGAAATCAATGAATACAAGTCCCGTCGAAGAAGCTATAAATTTATCATTTGTATTATCCTTATTGAACTTGGTATCTCCTATCCTACTTTGAGTACTGGATGTATCAATTGAAGAAATAGAAATACGCTTTAGTAATTCCGTCAAAGCTTCTTTAGCGGGAACAAAACCATTGCTGGCTGCTTTCTTCAACCAGAAATAGGCTTTTGACCAATCACGTTTTACCACAAGATTGTCGGTATAACTAAGTCCGACAATATATTCAGCCTGCGGCATATCATCATTTGCAGCTTCAATAAAATAATTAAATGCCTTAAATGGATTCCATGATATCCCCCAGCCGTTTGTTAAAAGAATTCCATAATTATAACAAGCGCCAGTTAATTTCTGCTTTGCAGCTTTTCCAATCCAATATGCACTTAGGGTAGTATCATTTGGAAATCCCTGGCCTGTTAAGTATCTAATTCCAAGTTCATGCTCAGCAAGCGCATCACCTGCATTCGCATCTCGAATTAATTTAAACTGCTGCCATATCTGATATGATAAATCTGGTCTATATATCATTATTGGCCAACTTTGAGGACGGTTCTTCTTAAACGCTAGGCTTGAAGTTGTATCCTGGCTAAATATTATTGAAGATAACAATAAAGAGAAAAGGCAAATATGAATTGTTCTATTTACAAAATTAGTTAACAAATTATAATCTTCCGAATTTTTCGAATTAGACAAAAATATTATTTAATTGTTTAATGCATTAGATAATCCCGGATATAAAATTATTATATTGTTCCTTTAGTTAAAACTCATCTTTTATTCAATAAAAGATTTTCTTGAATAAAGTATTAAATTCATTTCTAGTCTCTCTATGACGCTCAAAGAGCATCGAAGTATAAGAACAAATATGTGACTGATATATTAATTCAACAATATAATGAATTTTAGGTGAATAAATTATTGAATAAGAAGTAAAAATCCACTAACTTTGAGCCCAATAATTTTAGATCCCTTCTGTTAAATAAAGTATAAAAGGTACGTTAAATGTCTACGATTTTTGATATTCTCTCTAGAAAAATTGTTGAATGGAGAAAAGAAGAAAGTGCAATTATTGAAAAAGGAGGCACAAAAGTATTATCACAAGTAACTGTTGCCCAAGCTTATGGTGGAATGCGTGGCGTGGCTTCTATTATCTGTGATACTTCAAGAGTACCTCAGGAACAAGGACTAATTATCAGAGAAATTCCTTTAAAGCAATTACTTGATAAAACGCCGGAAGAAATATTTTTCCTTCTTTTAACAGCAGAACTTCCCAATAAAGATCAACTTGCCGATTTTTCAGAAGAAATTAGAAGCAGAAAATATGTTCCCAAATATGTTTGGGACGTATTAAAGAGTATGCCAAAGGATTCACATCCAATGACAATGTTAAATACTGCAATTCTAGTCTTGCAAAAGGAGTCAGTGTTTTCAAAGAAATATGACGATGGCATGCGAAAGGAAGATTATTGGAAAGCAACATTAGAGGATGCACTGAATTTAGTAGCTAAAATCCCGGCTATTGCAGCAGGAATTTATAGAATACGCTTTAACAAGGGTGATATTATAGCGCCCGATCCCGCTATGGATTTAACTGGAGATTATGTCCACATGTTAGGTCTTGGTGAGATTAATAAAGAAGAATTTAATGACTTAATGAGACTTTATTTAGTCGCTCATTGTGATCATGAAGGCGGCAATGTTAGCGCTTTGACAAATCTTACGATTAATTCGGCATTGTCTGATATTTATTATTCCTTGTCCGGAGGATTTGACGGCTTAGCTGGACCACTACATGGATTAGCAAACCAAGAATGTCTAAAATGGATTCTTGAGATAATGCAAAAATATGGTAATGCGCCTTCAAAAGAGCAATTAAAAGAAATTGTCTGGAATACATTAAATTCAGGAAAAGTTATCCCAGGATATGGTCATGCTGTATTAAGGGTCACGGATCCTAGATTTGAAGGCTTTTTAGAATTTGGTAAGAGCCATTTTCCCGAGGACCCAATTTTCTTAACAGTTTCTAGGTTATATGATGTCGTGCCTGAAGAGTTGAAAAAGGTAGAGAAAATAAAGAATCCCTGGCCAAACGTAGACGCTGCTTCCGGATCAATGCTTTATCATTATGGTATAAAAGAATTCTCTTATTATACTGTGGTTTTTGCAGTGTCCCGAAGTCTCGGATTAACCGCTCAAGCCGTAGTAAACAGAGCCATGAATGGACCACTTATTAGACCAAAGTCGGTAACTTCTCAATATGTAAAAGAATTTGTTTCATAGTTTTATAAATAATAAAAAATGAAAAAATGATTCCAAAAAACAAAGTTAAATTTATATTTGTAACGGGAGGAGTTGTATCTTCACTCGGAAAAGGCATTACGGCTTCTTCGTTAGGTCTGCTATTAAAGCAAAGAGGCTTTAAAGTTACTATTCAGAAGTTTGATCCTTATATTAATGTAGACCCGGGAACCATGAATCCTTTTCAGCATGGAGAAGTATACGTAACAGATGACGGGGCTGAAACTGATTTAGATCTTGGACACTACGAGCGATTTCTTAATGTTAACATGTCTAAGGCCAACAACACTACAACAGGGCAAGTTTATTTTGAAGTTATCAACAAAGAAAGAAGAGGAGATTTTTTAGGAGCCACTGTACAAGTAATACCTCATATTACCGACGAAATTAAGCATAGAATGACAAAGCTTGCAGAATTAGGCGAATATGATGTTATAATTACAGAAATTGGTGGGACAGTTGGTGACATTGAAAGTCTTCCTTTCATTGAAGCTATGAGACAGTTGATGCTGCAATTTGGTAGAAAAAACACAATGAGTATCCATGTAACACTTGTTCCTTATATTGCTTCAGCCGGCGAAGTGAAAACAAAGCCAACGCAGCACAGTGTAAAGAATTTGCTTGAGCTTGGAATCCAGCCGGATATATTAATCTGTCGTTCTGAGAAAAAAATTCCAAAGGATATTAGAGATAAAATTGCTTTGTTCTGCAATGTCGATTCAAAGTCGGTTATTTCAGCTTATGATTGTTCTTCAATTTATGAAGTACCACTTGTCTTATTCAAAGAAAAATTTGATCAAATTGTAACAAAAAGACTTCATCTTCCGGAAAAAAAATCAAAACTTGAAGATTGGGAAAATTTAGTTTCTAATATCAAAAGCCCATTAAAAACTGTCGAAGTAGCCTTATGTGGAAAATACGTAGATCACATGGATGCGTACAAAAGTATAATGGAGGCTTTTGTTCATGCTGGTGCTGAAAATAATGCAAAAGTAATAGTCAGATCTATAAGTGCTGAATTACTAGAAATAGAGGATGCTGCTGAATTATTAAAAGGAGTCAGCGGAATCTTGGTTGCACCTGGATTTGGCGAGAGGGGAATTGAAGGAAAAATTAATGCAATTCAATATGCAAGAGAAAATAACATCCCGTTTTTCGGAATTTGTCTTGGTTTGCAGTGTGCCGTTATTGAATTTGCGAGAAATGTGTGTGGATTAAGTAAGGCTCATAGTTCTGAATTTAAGAATAATAAATTCAGCGTTATAGATTTAATGCCTGAACAAAAAAATATTAAAAACATGGGAGCTTCTATGCGTCTTGGTGCGTATCCTTGTACAATACAGGATGGGACAAAAGCAATGGAAGCCTATAAAACCAATTATATAACGGAACGTCATAGACATCGATATGAAGTCAATAATAAATTCCGAGGTACTCTGGCAGATTATGGTATGATATTTAGCGGAGTGTCACCCGATAAGGAATTGGTTGAAATTATAGAGTTACCTTCACATAGATGGTTCCTTGGTTGTCAATTTCATCCGGAACTTAAATCAAGAGCCACAAAGGCGCACCCATTATTCCGGGAATTTATTAAAGCTTCATTAAAATATGCTGAAGAAAAAAAACATTTTGCATAAAATGAGTAAACCAATTCATTTTATTATAAAAAATAGAATAAAATATAAGAGCATTTCTCAAAGCCATCTTATTTTCACAAATTATTTCATAAAGAGCATTATAACAGTACCCTTAGTCTTTTTAGCTTGTCAAAATAATATTTTTCCGCAGACATTAATAAACCGTTCGGTGAAAAAAGGTCTCGAATACAGCTATGATTTTAAATGGGAAAAAGCAAAAAATGTTTTTGAAAGATTGATTAAAAAATATCCCTCTGACCCTAGAGGTTATCATTATGAAGCTAGTATTTATTTGTGGCTTTACCTTAGTAATCAGGATATTGATGATCTCAATAAATTTATTTCCTACTCGGATACCGCGATAATAAGAGCAACTAATAAACTTGAAAAAAATCCTAATAATACGGATATTCTTTATACATTAGGGTCTGATTATAGTTACAGAGCAATTGCCTTTATTAAAGCCCAAAAATTTCTTGACGCTGTTTGGGCTAGTAAAAAATCAGAGTCATATTTAAATGAAACACTGGCAAAGGACTCAACTAAATATGATGCTTATTTAGGATTGGGTTTATACAATTTCGCAGTCGGACAAATACCAGTTGCATTCAACTGGGCGCTTAATTTAGCTGGAATAAATGGCAGTGTTGAAAAAGGATTGAGCTTAATTAATAAAGCAGCAGAAAAAGGAAACTTAGCTAAAGTGGAAGCTGAATACTATTCTGCAGAAATACTTTCAGATTACTTTGATAATTATAGCGCCGCAAATAGATACTTATCATCCTTATCTATAGCATATCCCGGTAATTTACTATTCAGATATTCTCTTGCTGTATTGCAAATAAAGAAACATGAACTTAAAGATGCTGAGAATACCTTAGACAAAATATTAAAAAATAGGAATTCCGATTTCAAGCAGCTAATTTCTTTTTCAGAATTTCTTAAAGGCGATATCTTTTTCAAAGAAAATAAATTTGATTCCGCAAAGCCCTATTATCAAAATTTCCTGAAAAATAGCCCCACTGCCGATTACAAAGGTATTGCAGCTTATAGGTTAGCTGTTTCCTATGAAATAACAGGAAACCGCGCTGAAGCAGTAAAATATTATGAATTGGCAAGTAAGGGGAATATGGATTTAGAGGATGATATTTATGCAAATCGGTATGGAGAAATATTTTCTAAACGGACAATGGCATATACTGAAATGGATGCAATTAAAGATGAAAATATGATTGAAGCCGGAAATTATAAAACTGCATTTGATTCATTAACTTCATTACTTGAGAGAATACAAACTGACAGATTGAAGGCTGAAGCTTATCTGTATCTAAGTGATGCAGCTTATTATTTGGGTAAATATGATGAGTCCATTAACTATGCTCTAACTGCTAAAGTACTAAATGCAGATCAAGAAAGATGGATTAAGCCTTTTGCTTGTTATTATGCTGCAAGAGCTTACAAAAGATTAAAGAAAAATAATGAAGTAAATAGTTTTATCGAAGAGGCAAAGAGTTATTCTGATTATGATTATCAGAAGAAACTTAAAAATCTTCTCATTGCACTAACTTTAAAATAAAAATCTTCGATAGGACCTAAATACTGTATACTTTCATTGACTATATTTTTGCATTTAGGTAATTTTTGTCACTTTCTTTGGTAGAATTATATTGAAAATTGCCATATTTGTTTCCGGTCGAGGTTCAAATTTAAAAGCTATTTTAGACAGCCGCGAGAATAAACCACAGGTTGAAGTCAAAGCAGTTGTCAGCGATAAAATAGATTGTCCTGCCTTTACGGTAGCCAAGCAATTTTCAATTTTAACCTATAGCGTAGGGAATAATTACGGATGTATCAATAATGACGAACTAATTAAGAATTTACAGTCTTTAGATATAGAACTTATTGTACTTGCGGGCTATCTCAAATTAATTCCAAATAAATTGCTAAGTTTCTACAAAGGTAAAATCATTAACATACATCCCGCTTTATTACCATCTTTTGGCGGAAAAGGTATGTATGGAATGAATGTGCACAAGGCAGTTTTTGAATCGTCTGCAAAAGTATCAGGAGTTACGATTCATTTTGTTGATGAAACTTACGATACAGGGAAAATAATTGCTCAACAATGTGTGGATATATCAAACGTCGTTTCTCCCGAGGAAATAGCAGAAAGAGTTCTAAAAATTGAACATACTCTACTCCCATTTATAGTAGGAAAGTTTGCAGAAGGGAAAATTGATTATGTCGGAAATAGAGTTGTAGTCAATTGAATAATTATTTTAAATAGGATTTCGCTTGAAAAAATTTGCGTTACTGAGTGTCTCTGATAAAACAAAAATAGTTGAATTTGCAAAGTCTCTCAATAATTTGGATTATCATATTTTAGCAACTGGGAATACTGCTAAAATTCTGCTAGATGCTAAAGTCGAAGTTACTGAGATTTCAAATTTTACTGGTTTCCCTGAAATATTCGATGGGAGAGTCAAAACCCTTCATCCTAAAATTTTCGGAGGAATCCTTTTCCGCAGAGATAATACGGAAGATAAGTCTCAAGCTGAAAAGAATAATATATCACCTATAGACATAGTATGTGTTAATCTTTATCCTTTTGTCAAAACGTCTAGTGATCCGAATGCAAGTTTAGATAAAATTTTAGAGAACATAGACATAGGTGGACCAAGTTTAATCCGTGCATCAGCAAAAAATTATAAATTTGTTTCAATACTTACGAATCCAACACAGTATGATACCTTTTTAATCGAATTGAAAACTGGAATTATTAGTAATGAAACAAGAGTAAAACTTGCAGTTGAAGCATTCTCACATACGGCATTTTATGATACCTTTATTTCAAATTTCTTAGAAAAGAAATTTGAGTTACCTTCTACTCATTTTAGAATAAATCTCCCTAAGGAAAAGGTATTGCGGTATGGAGAAAACCCTCACCAACAAGCTGCATTGTTCGGGAACTTTAATTTTTATTTTGAAGTATTACACGGTAAGGAAATTTCATATAATAATATTTTAGATTTAATTGCCGGAGTAGAGTTAGCAGAAGATCTAACTAAAAGCCTGAGTGGGACAGATGAAATTACATGCACTATAATTAAGCATCAGAATCCTGCTGGAGCTGCCATCGGGGATACTGCAATCGAAGCATATACTAAAGCTTTAAAATGTGATCCGGTATCAGCGTTCGGAGGAATTGTAATTTTTACTTCGGAAGTTGACGAGATACTTGCTCTAAAATTAAATGAAATATTTTTAGAAATTGTATGTGCGCCTAGCTTTACCGGGGAGGCCATGAAAATATTAAAAAAGAAAAAAGATAGAAGATTATTAAGGCAAATAAGGCAAGTTACTGAGAAGAAAATGACATTTAGAAACATCCCGGGTGGTGTTATTGCTCAAGATGCAGATATAGCAATCTTGGATAAGGAATCAATTCATATTGCAACTGAAAAAAAACCTGCACAAAAAGAACTGGATGATTTATATTTTGCTTGGATAGTGGCTAAACATGCTAAGTCGAATGCCATTGTCTTTGTTAGAGATAAAACAACCCTAGGAGTTGGTGCCGGACAAATGTCACGCTTAGATTCTGCTAAGATTGCTTATATGAAAGCTAAAGAACACGGGCTCGACCTAAATGGTTCCGTAGCAGCATCTGATGCTTTTTTCCCATTTGCCGATACTTTACTTGAAATTATCAACTGCGGTGTAACATCTGTTATTCAGCCTGGCGGTTCAGTAAGGGATAGCGAAGTAATTGAGGCTGCGAATAAGAATAATATATCAATGGTTTTTACAGGAATTAGACACTTTAAACATTAAGAGGACTTATGGGTTTATTTGATTTTTTCTCGGCTGATATTGCGATGGATCTCGGTACAGCAAATACTTTAATCTATGTAAAAGGGAAAGGGATAGTACTCAATGAACCTTCCATTGTTGCATTTGATAAAAATACTAAGCGAATTATTGCCCTAGGGAATAAAGCGAAAGAAATGCAAGGAAGAGAACATAAAGACATTAGAGTTACACGACCAATGCGTGACGGAGTAATCGCTGATTTTGAAATAGCAGAAGGAATGATTCGCGCGTTTATAAAAAGCGTAAAGGCAACAGGAGCTATTACAAGTAGAAGAATAGTCGTGGCTGTACCTAGTGGGGTTACAGAAGTGGAAAAAAGAGCCGTCCGAGATAGCGCGGAACATGCTGGCGCAAAAGAAGTACACTTAATTGCAGAACCTATGGCCGCAGCTATAGGAATTGGAATTGATGTAGAAGCACCTGTTGGAAACATGATTATAGATATCGGCGGAGGAACAACTGAAATAGCAGTAATTGCATTGTCTGGAATTGTTAACGAAGAATCAATTCGAATAGCCGGTGATGAAATGAATTATGCGATAATGCAATTTTTCAAAAAGAATCATAATATACTTATCGGCGAAAGGACTGCAGAAGCTATTAAGTGTGAAGTTGGATCAGCCGTTCCATTAAAAGAAGAGATCACAATTCAAGTAAAAGGTAGAGACTTAGTCGGAGGAATTCCTAAAACTACAGAAGTAAGCTCAGTTGAAATTAGGGAAGCTTTAAACGAAGCTGTTGTCCAAATAGTTGATGCTGTTAGACAATCTCTAGAGAGGACTCCGCCGGAACTTTCAGCTGATATTCTTGACCGGGGCGTAATGATAACAGGAGGCGGTGCATTGTTAAAAGGATTGGATGAAAGAATCCGCATGGAAACAAATCTCCCTGTGCATGTTGCTGAAGATCCCTTAACTGCAGTTGTAAGAGGCGCTGGGAAAGTCATTGATAATCTCAATCATTACACAAAAGTTTTAATACGTAATAGAAGATATTAATGTTTGGATTACTTTTAGCAATCTGGAAAAAATTTAAAGAATATATAATTCTTTTATTACTTCTTATAATTAGTCTAATTATTCTATCTGCAAATCAAAAACCTGCCGCTAAAAAGGCTAGCTCTTCATTTTATGGTTTCTTCGCAAATTTCTCTTCCATAATATCTGATGCTTTGGATATTACCAAGTATAAAAGTGAAAATTCCTCGCTTAGGAAAACAAACGCTGAAATGATGTTAGAAATAAATAAATTAAGACAGTACGGTATTGAAAACTCAGAATTAAAAGATTTACTTGGTATTAAAGATACATTGCACTATCCAATTTTATCCGCGAACGTAATATCAAAATCACTATCAAGATCGCAAGGTACATTTACGTTAAACGTTGGGAAAAAAGATAGTGTAAGACCAGGGATGCCAGTGATCAACGAATTTGGATTGGTGGGGATTGTATATTCTACATCTGCCAATTATTCTATTGTCCGTACATTAGAAAATCTTGACGTTAGCATAACGGTAAAGGATGAAAGAAGTCGTGTTGATGGAATTATGAAGTGGAACGGCTCAAACCTAGTAATAATTAACGTACCCAAAACTTATGATGTTGAACCTGGTGATAGAATAATAACCTCAGATTTAAGTTCAATCGTTGCAATGCCAGTTCCTGTAGGTGTTGTTATAGGATTGAATAATATTGAGACGGGTATCTTTAATGAAGTGAAAATTAAACCATTTGTAAACTTTGTAACAACAGAAAATGTTTTTGTAATTAAAGTGGTAGAGAGCAAAGAAGAAGATAATTTAGAATTAAACTTTTATAATAGAAAATAAATGCGTTCAGAATATTTGTGGTCGATAATACTTTTTTTCCCGCTTTTGTTAATTCAGACAACAATTCTTCCAATTATTGCCATCAACGGAATAGTGCCTGACTTAGTAATAATTCTGCTAGTTTTTTATTCAATGCGGTTGGGACAAATTTATGGTACTATACTAGGATTTCTTTATGGATTCCTTTTTGATATGATAACAGGTAGTTTATTAGGTAGCACTATGATTTCTCTAACTATTGCCGGTTTTATAGCAGGCTATTTTTCAAATGAAAATAAACGTGACTATTATTTTAATAATTACTTTTTTGTCTTGATTGTTATTATGTGCTCAATAATAAATTCCGTTCTAAATTCCTTTTTTTCATCTGCGGATCTAAATACAAATCTAATCCATTTTTTAATTAACCAAGGTATATTCCCGGCGTTATATACTTCCGTTATAAGTCTGTTAGTTGTAGTGTTTTATCCTAAGAGGAACTTTGAATCATGACACAAGGGTCTTCACTGTTCGGAAGAAAATCTGTAATTTATTTTATTATTGTAGCTTTTTTTGCAGTGCTAGTTTTGCGTTTATTCCAAATGCAAATTTTAGAATACCAATTTTATAATGAAAAATCTGCCAATAACAGTATAAAAGCAATCGAACAAATACCCTTACGAGGAGTATTTTACGATCGCAATATGAATGTTGTTGTTAGTAATGTCCCAGCTTATACTCTAAGAATTACCCCAGCCGAATACAATCGAAAAATGAATAGTACATTGGAAGCAGTTTTAGGCGAAAAACCCGGATATATAAATAAAATATTAAGTGAAAATAGAATATATTCAAGATATATCCCCGTTAGAATTAAACGCGGAATCGATTTTAAGGTCGTTTCATGGCTTGAGGAGAATGCAGAGCATCTTCCGGGGGTTGATTACATTGTTGAAATGCAGAGAGATTATCCTGCAGGAATAAGAGGTTCGCATATTTTTGGTTATACAAAAGAAATTTCACCTAAACTTTTAGAAAAGTATAAAGGTTTGTATGAGCCTGGAGATTTCATAGGTTATACCGGCATCGAGAAAGCTTATGAAAGCATTCTTAAAGGCAAAAAAGGATACAAGTATGTGCTGGTAAATGCACATAGAAGAGAAACAGGAGAATTTAAAGATGGAAAAGATGATGTACCTTCAGTCAAAGGGAATGATTTAGTCCTTACAATAGATTCGGATGTCCAAAGAGTAGCCGAGCAAGCATTAAAAGGCTACCGCGGCGCCGCAGTAGCTATTGAACCTAAGACAGGAGAAATCCTGGCTATGGCTAGTGCGCCAGATTATGATCTTAGTGAATTTTCTTATGTTACTTCAAGAGAATACCTGAATAAATTATATACCGACCCGGCTAAACCATTTTTTAATAGAGCAACACAATCTGCAAATCCTCCCGGTTCCACATTTAAAATTATGGAAGCAATTTGTGCCCTTAATAATCATATAATTGATACTAATTTCACAACTACATGTACAGGCGGGCAGACATTCTTTGGTAGATATTTTAAGTGCGATGCACGACACGGGACTTTAAATGTTATTCATGCTATTGAACATTCCTGCAATGTTTTCTTCTATAATTTGATATACAAAATCGGAATGGAAAAATGGCATGAATATGCAAAATTATTTGGCTTTGGACAGGACACTCATATCGATATAGACGATGAAGTTAAGGGATTAATACCAAGTTCGCAGTATTATGTAAAACGTTATGGCGAGAACTGGCCTAAAAGTATTATGGCAAGTTTAGGAATTGGACAGGGAGAGGTTAACGTCACGCCGATTCAATTAGCTCAGTATGCTGCATTAATCGCTAATGATGGCGTTACTTATACTCCGCATCTAGTTAGAGGCTACCTAACGAATGATACAAAAAAGCTTGTGCCATTTAGTTTTAAAAGAATTGACTTAGGCATTGATAAAAAAATATTCAATATTGTTAAAGAAGGAATGTATTTAGTAGTTAATGGCTCTGGTACAGCCGCTGGCATAAAATCAAAAACCATAGAAATTGCTGGTAAAACGGGCACAGCACAAAATCCTCATGGGAAAGATCATGCATGGTTTATATGTTTTGCTCCATATAATAACCCAAAAATCGCCGTTGCAGTTTTGGTAGAAAATGTAGGCTTCGGAGCTACATATGCTGCTCCTATTGCAAAAAAAATGGTTGAGGCTTATTTAGAAAAGGATAAACTAAAAAATGAAGAGCAAAACCCCGCAAATAGTTTTGATAATAAATTGATGGGCGCAAAACTTGAGAATTGACTATAAGTTAAATGATAAACTTGATCTAGGTCTTTTTATACCTTCTCTTATTTTGTTTGGTATTGGCCTAGTTGCAATCTATAGCTCTACCCTCCATAATCCTCATGCAAGCGGAAATTTTCACAAACAATTTATTTGGGGCTTAGGCGCAATAATTATGTTCTTTATTTTCTATTCGCTTCCAACCAATTTATTTAAGTCACTTGCAATACCTTCTTATATTGGCTCAATAGCGTTACTTCTTATTGTTTTGGTAATTGGAAAAAGAGTTTATGGCGCTAAGAGTTGGCTTGGGATTGAAGGTCTAGGATTTCAGCCTTCTGAATTTGCTAAACTGGGCACAATTATGGCGCTTTCTTTCTTCTTGAGCAGAAAGAATACGGATTTAGAAAGTTTCAAGGATATTCTGATTGCTCTAATAATCGGATTATTTCCAGTATTATTAATTTTGATTGAGCCAGATTTAGGAACGTCTTTTGTCTTTTTTGGAGTAATATTAATCTTATTATTCTGGAAGGGAATTAGCTTATTCGGACTTTTTATAGTGCTCTCACCTGCCGTAATAGCAATATCCTCTCTATTTGGAATTTATTATTTGATCGCAAGTTTAGTATTGGTACTGGTTTGTCTCTTCCTTTTTAAAAAGGATATTTTCTTTAGTGGTTCAATCTTTGCACTAAATCTAGCGTCGGGATTTTTTACCAAATATGTGTTCGATATATTAAGTCAGCATCAACAAACTAGAATAAAATCTTTTATAAATCCATGGGCTGATCCATTGGGTGCAGGCTACAATGCAATTCAAGCAAAGGTTGCCGTTGGTTCTGGTGGGCTGCTTGGCAAAGGATTTTTGGCAGGTAATCAAACCCAACTTCAATTTATTCCGGAACAATGGACTGATTTTATTTTTTGTGTTATTGGAGAAGAGTTCGGATTTATTGGCGCAATGATAGTACTAGGAATATTTCTATATCTATTTATCAGGCTATTAAAAATTGCGTCTTCAACTAAAGATGATTTTCTAAGCCTTACAATAATAGGTATTCTTGGAGTGTATCTTATTCATTTTATAATAAATATAGGCATGGTGGTTGGTGTCATGCCAGTTATTGGTATTCCTCTACCATTCTTGAGCTATGGTGGAAGTTCTCTTGTGGTCGATATGATGATGCTTGGAATAGCTGCCAATGTGTTTAGAACAAGGAAAAATTACACATAAATTATTTCACTATTAACATTTAGGAGAAAAATTGATTTTATCTGATAAGAAAATCTTAGAGGAAATTAAAAAAGGCTCAATTGTCATAGAACCTTTTAGGATTGAGAATTTGGGCACTAATAGCTATGATGTTCACCTAAGTAAATGGTTATCTGTTTATGAAACTGATATTTTAGATGCTAAGGCTCATAATAAAATATCTAGATTTGAAATACCGAATGAAGGCTACATTCTTCTACCGTCGAAACTATATCTTGGAGTAACTGAAGAATATACAGAAACTAGAAATTACGTTCCTTTTGTTGAGGGTAAATCAAGTATAGGAAGACTAGGTATTGATATTCATTCTACTGCTGGAAAGGGCGACGCCGGCTTTTGTAATACTTGGACATTGGAAATATCAGTGAAACAACCTGTGAAAATTTATAAAGGGATGCCTATTGGTCAGATTATTTATTTCCAAATTGCGGGTGATGTTGGAACGCCATATAATAAAAAGAAAAATGCAAAGTATAATAAAAGGACGGAGTTTCCTGTTGAATCAATGATGTATAAAAACTTTGTAAAAAAATGAAGTCACTAAACAAACTAAAAAAGAAAAATGAAGAAGGAAAATTTATTTGTGTTGGACTTGACACCGATATTGATAAAATCCCTGGTCACTTAATGACATTAAACAAACCAGTGGTTGAGTTTAATAAACAAATAATTGAATCCACTTCCGATTTTGCAGCCGGTTACAAATTAAACTTTGCATTCTATGAAAAAGACGGGAAACAAGGGTTAGAAAACCTTTCTGAAACAATTGAACTAATTCCTAAAGACGCTATAATAATTGCCGACGCAAAACGCGGAGATATAGGCAATACTTCTCAAATGTATGCTAAAGCCATATTCGATCACTTTGACTTCGACGCAGTAACTATTAATCCTTACATGGGAAAAGATTCCGTAGAACCTTTTATTTCGTTTTCTGAAAAGCTTATTTTTATCCTCGCGTTAACATCTAATAAAGGTGCGGATGATTTTGAAAAATTGCAGCTAAATGATGGCTCATTTTTATTTCAGAGAGTAATAGCTAAGGTCAAAGATTGGAACCAATATAATAATTGTGGACTTGTTTTCGGTGCAACAAAAATAGAAGAACTTAAAGAAAACATTAACCTCATTGCCGATTTACCCCTTCTTATTCCGGGTGTCGGAGCTCAAGGAGGAAGCTTCGATGATATTTTAAGAGTCTTAAGTTCCGCGAATAGGATAAATTATGTTGTAAACATTAGCAGAGGAATTATCTATAATTCATCATCAAACAATTTTGCGATTTCGGCACAAAATGAAATAAAAAAATATAATAATATTGCCAAGTCTATTTTGGGATATTGATAATTTCTTTAGATTTGCAAAAGCAAAGTTGCGACTACAATAATAATAAGTAGCTGTTCAGATATAATTGGATATTCCACATTAAATCTAATTATAAATTAAAAAGGGAACTGAATATGAACAGACGTGTGAATATCAGGGAAAAATTTCTTTATGAAATATGGAAAACCCAAAATTTTCATAAAGGATTAAGAACAGGGGATGCTAAACAAATAGAAATCATATCTCCGGGTGAGGAAAATAAAGAAACTGATGGCCCAGATTTTCTCCACGCTAAAATCAGGATTGATAATATTACTTATATTGGTGATGTGGAAATTGATATATTCACTTCTGACTGGGAAAGCCATAAACATAGAACCAATAAATGGTACAATAAAGTAATCCTGCATGTAGTTTTAAACAGCAACATGAAACGTACATATGTCATTTCACAGAACGGCAGAAGAATACCATCTGTTTGCATTTCTTCATTTCTACGCGATGATCTAAGAGAAAATATTCAAAAATCGATATTATCCGAACGGAATAATCGAATGAAGAAGATGCCATGCATAGAAATGAATAACGTTGTCGACGAAAAGGATAAGTTGAATTTTATATATGACCTTGGAATATTGAGATTTAGATCTAAATGCGATAAAGCACTATCAAGACTAAAAGAAATTTCTTACCTTAAAGAACTATCGATAAAAGAACCGGTAATTGGATATGATTTCGATGAAAGATTCTTTAATAGGACCTTTTCTCAATCTGATTTTAATGACAAAGCTATTTGGCATCAATTAATTTATGAATCTGTTTTTGAAGCTCTTGGATATTCAAAAAATAAAGAAATAATGAAAAGCATTACAAAGGCCGCAGATGTAAATTTTTTTAATCAGCATATCAATCAAAGTAATTCTGTGGAATATATTGAAGCTGCATTATTTAATATTAGCGGACTATTGCCGGAAATAGACCATTTGCCTGATACAGAGACTTCTACTTATTTTAGAAATATCTATCAACTATGGTCAGATATAAGACCGAGTTATGACGGAAGATTATTCCATTTGTCAGAATGGCATTTCTTAAAGATGCGTCCTCAAAATTTCCCGACGATTCGCTTAGCCGGAGGTGTCCATATTTTGCATAGAATTCTTAGGGAAAACTTATTTGGAATTATAATTGAAAACATTGAAAATCAAGATATAAAAGATATTCCGAAACAACTCCAAGTACTAATAATGGTACACGGGCAAGGCTATTGGTCAAGTCATTATGTATACAACCAACCATCAAAAGAAAAAATAAACTATTTTGTAGGAATATCCAGATCTGATGAAATAATAATAAATATTATTTTACCCATTCTCGTTGTATACTTCAACATTTTTAATAAGAAAGAATTGGCGCAAAAGGTTATTTCACTTTATCTTAATTATTATCAAAAAAGTAATAATAGTTTAGTAAATGAAGTGTCATCGGCATTATCCTTAAATACAGCTTGGAAAAGAAGCGTACTTTACCAGGGATTAATTGAATTATTCAGAAATTATTGCCTCAAAGATAAATGCTCTGAATGTCAAATAGGAAAGAAAGTATTTAGTTAATAACAATATTATATTACTAATGTATATACTAATTACTACCTGAAAGTCTTTGGATGTCATCTCTTAATTTTGCCGCTCTCTCATACTCTTCTGATTCAATAGCCTCTCTTAATTTATTTTGAAGAGAAGCTATCATTGCTTCTTTAGTTTTAGGCAGTTGTGATTCTTTTTCATCTTGAAATTCTTCCTTTTCTTCAAAAGAATCTTTTTCAGACTCATCAGACGGAATAAATGATGCAGTTTCCATAACTGATTCCATAACATAAATCGGTGACTGAGTTCTTACAGCTAATGCAATCGCATCACTAGGTCGGCTGTCAATTTCATTTGTCAAACCTGAAATTTCTACAATTATTTTAGCATAAAAAGTATTCTCTCTCAATTCATCTATCACAACTTCATTTATTGTTGCCCCAAGATTTTCAATCACTTGCTTTAATAAATCATGCGTAAGTGGTCTTGGCGGTTTTATCCCTTCAATCTCAAGCGCAATTGCCTGTGCTTCAAATGCGCCTATTATAATTGGTAATCTTCTTGCTCCGTCTGATTCCTTAAGCAGTATTGCGTATGCTCCTCCAGCTGATGGACTTGAGGACAAGCCGAGGATTTCACATTGAACCTTTTGCAAATTTAACTCCAATCCTATTATGCTTTAGCTTTCTTAATTTCTTCTGTTAAAGCGGGTAATATTTCAAATACATCTCCGGCAACGCCATAATCAGCAACAGTAAATATTGGTGCATCCTTATCTTTATTTATGGCTACTATGTATTTTGACGAAGACATCCCTGCTAAATGTTGTATTGCTCCGGATATACCGCAAGCTATATACAATGTTGGGGAAACTGTTTTTCCGGTTTGACCAACTTGCTCTCTGTGAGGTCTCCATCCTGCATCAACTGCAGCTCTTGATGCTCCAACCGCTGCGCCTAATACATCTGCGAGATTTTCAACTAAGCTAAAATTTTCAGGTGCCTTTAAGCCTCTTCCGCCTGATACAATGATATCTGCTTCAGCAACATCTAGCTTACCTTCAGATTTCTTATATTCAATAACCCTTGTCTTTAAATTAAGATTTGAGACTTCCTTAAGCTCAACTTTTAACTCCTGGGAAACCTCAGATACATTTGCCTTAAATATATTTGGCCGAATTGTAACAACCTTTTGATCTGATTTGAACTCAATATCAATAAGAGCTTTTCCTGCATAAACTGGCCTAGTAAAGACAATTGAATCCCCGGTAAGATCAACCGACATACAATCCATAATACAGCCAGCATTTAGTCGGGCTCCAACTCTTGGCGCTAAATCTTTTCCTAAAGCAGTATCACCAAAAATAAAATATTCTGCTTTGGTTTCAGTTGCAGCTTCTATGACTAAATCAGTATATGCTGAAGGGGAATAATTCGCTAAGTCTTCACATTTATAGTAAATAACTCTTGAAATTCCATATTTGTGAATATCATTTAGATTATCGATATTACTTCCAAAAACTACCCCAATTACTTCTGCACTAATTTTTGATGCTATGTTTTTTGAAAAACTTAAGACTTCAAAAGATACCTTCTTTAATTTATTTTCTCTCTGTTCAAGAATTGCCAACACAGTATTAGACATAAAATATCTCCTTTTAATTATATTACTTTTGCTTCTTCGTGGAGTAGCCTTACTAGTTCCGGTACTGCAGAAACATCTGTCCCAATTATTCTCCCTGGTTGCTTAGCAACTGGTTTCCTCATCCTTAATACTTCAGTTAAATTTTCAGTATCAGGAATAAGTTTTTCAAGTATCTCTTTTTTCTTAGATGCCATTATCCCTTTAAGAGAAGCATATCGAGGCTCATTCAATCCTTTTTGTGCCGTAATCACCGCAGGAGTTTCGGACTCTACGACTTCTTTTCCTCCTTCTATTTCTCGCTCAGCAAATAGTTTTTGACCTTCAATCTTAAGATCTACTACGTTTGAAATACATGAGAAACCTAATAACTCAGATGTAATCTGTCCAACTATTGAATCATCGTAATCCACAGACTGTTTGCCCATAAATACAATTTCACATTGTTGAGCTTTTATTTCATCAGCTAATGCTCTTGCAATACCAAAGGAGTCTAATATTTTTTCTGTTTTTAATAATATTCCTTTATCCACTCCCATTGCTAGAGCTTTTCTTATGGATTCTTTACTATTTTCATTTCCAACGCTAATTGCTATAACTTCTCCGCCAAATTTCTCTTTAGTCTTTAAAGCTTCTTCAACAGCAAATTCATCGTAAGGATTAATTATATATACAACACCGGTAGGATCAATTAGCTTTTCATCTTGTCCAATCTTAACTCTGGTAGCTGTATCAGGTACATGGCTTATACAAACTGCAACCTTCATCTATCCTCCTTTTTAATTTAATTTTTGAATAAAATATAAACATACACTGCTATAAAATCAAACCAATGATATTTGAGTTTTGATTTATATCTATTGAAATTTTACTTAAATTATGGTAGTAAATAAAAAGTGATATTGTGCGAAATGAATTAGTGCATAAACCTGTATTGGATTTTGATTCCGAAAGTGATGTCTCAATAAGAACGGTTAGCAAAGTAGTATTATTCAATGACGAATGGCATTCTTTTGACGAAGTGATTACCCAGTTGATTAAAGCAATTAACTGTTCCTTTGAGAAGGCAAGGGAACATACTTTTGAAGTCCATGTAAAAGGAAAATCCATAGTCTTTATAGGTGATATGAAAGATTGTCTTAGAGTTTCTTCTATTCTTGAAGAAATAGCTCTAAACACGCAAATTATAACTTGAACTCTGTGTGAATATTTGCGCATTTAATTGTGATATAAATACTCAATTTATTCGATAAGTCTAACATTTCCCTTGATACTAGTAGTTAATATTTCATATTTAAACTAGAAAACGGTATTAAAAATTGAATTATATATCCCTTATCATCATTAAACCTTAATTCAATGCCTTTTCCACCATTCGGCTAAGCCCCTGACCAATTAAATTCATTGTTTATCCATCTCGTATTTTCTATATTTGTGGTTCAAATTTATAAATCTAAGGAAAAATGTGAATAATTTTAGAGACGATATTAGAAACATCGCAATAATAGCTCATGTTGATCATGGCAAAACTACTTTAGTTGACCATATGCTAAAGCAAACAGGTGCATGGAGAGATAATCAGCACATTGACAAAAGAGTAATGGATTCCAACGCTCTGGAAAAGGAGAGAGGAATTACAATACTTGCAAAGAATTTAAGCGTCAAGTATAAAGGAGTTAAGATAAATATTATTGATACTCCTGGACACGCAGACTTTGGAGGAGAAGTTGAAAGAACCCTCAGAATGGTAGACGGTGTTCTTCTACTTGTCGATGCTGCAGAAGGCCCATTACCGCAAACGAAATTTGTTTTGAAAAAATCACTTGACCTAAAGCTAAAGCCAATTGTTGTTATAAATAAAATTGATAGAAAGGACGCACGCCCAAATGAAGTGCTAAATGAAGTTTTTGATCTTTTTATTTCATTAGGAGCTACTGAAGAACAACTTGATTTCCCGTTCGTGTATGCTATAGCTAAAGAAGGTATTGCTAAAACTAATCTTGAAGATGAAAATGTTGATTTAGGTCCATTGTTTGATTCAATAATAAGCAAAGTACCTGCACCGCAATGCGAGCTTGAAAATCCTTTTCAAATGCTTATTTCAGCTATTGACTACAATGATTATTTGGGAAGAATTGGTATAGGAAGGGTTCATAATGGCTCTGCAAAAGTCGGTGAGAATATTATTCTCATAACTAAAGATGGTACAAAGACTAATGCTAAGGTTTCAAAACTTTATTTATTTGAAAATATCAAAAGAGTTGACGCCGAAGAAATATCTGCCGGAGATATCGGTGCTATTGCAGGTCTTGAAGATGTAGATATTGGCGATACTATTACAAGCCCGCTCAAACCCGAGCAACTTCCGTTTGTAGCAATAGATGAACCTACTATTACAATGAATTTTATGGTAAACAATTCTCCTTTTGCTGGACAAGAGGGAAAATATGTTACAACACGAAATATTAGCGAAAGATTATCCAGAGAATTAAAATCAAATGTAAGCCTTAAAGTAGAAATGACAGATTCTCCGGATACATTTAAAGTCAGCGGAAGAGGAGAACTGCATTTAGCCATCTTAATTGAAAATATGAGACGCGAAGGCTATGAAATGCAATTAAGTAGACCTGAAGTAATTTATAAAAAAGTTCATGACGTATTATCTGAACCGATGGAACATGTCATTATTGATGTGCCTGATGAGTTTGTTGGCGTGGTAATAGAAAAACTAGGCAAAAGAAAAGCTGAGATGAAAAACATGCTCACTTTTAATAACAACACTCGTTTAGAGTTTATTATTCCTTCGCGGGGTCTTATAGGATACCGTGCAGAATTTATGACTGATACAAAAGGCACTGGGATTCTTCATCATAATTTTAATGGATATGAACCTTTCAAAGGTGAAATGGTCCATCGCCAAAGAGGCGCTTTAGTTGCAATGGAAGGTGGTACAGCTTCATCTTATGCAATGTTTAAACTTCAAGAACGATCTGTCTTTTTCGTTGATCATGGCACTCGTGTTTACGAAGGAATGGTTGTTGGTGAAAACTCCCGCAATAATGATATGCATGTAAATGTTACAAAAACTAAACAACTTACTAACATGCGTTCATCCGGTGCTGATGAGGCGATAAGATTAGAGCCCCCTACAATTTTGACCTTAGAACAAGCAATTGAATGGATTACTGATGATGAATATGTAGAAGTTACCCCTCAAAACATTCGAGTACGTAAACGTTTTCTAACTGATATGGATAGAAAAAATGCAAGGCTTGCTGCTAAACAAAATGCAGCTGAAGCCGTTTCTTAACCAAAAGTTAATTTATTTTGAATAATTTGATAAGGAGTCAATATGTCTGAAGATTCAATATTGAGTTTGAAACCCGCTTTATTATGGAAATATTTCTATGATATTTCTCAAGTCCCTCGTCCTTCAAAGAAAGAGACTAAAATAATTGAGCATATTAAAACTTTCGCTGTAAATCATAATCTTCAGTATAAAATTGACAAGGTTGGTAATATCGTTATTTCAATCCCCCCTACAAAAGGATTTGAGAAATCACCCACTATTGTATTACAGGGGCACATTGATATGGTGTGTGAAAAGAATAAAGGCACTAAGCATGATTTTGAAAACGATCCGATTAAATTAGTTAGAGAAGACGGTTGGATAACCGCTGAGGGGACTACTTTAGGCAGTGACAATGGAATAGGAGTAGCTGCCGCACTTGCAGCAGGAACAGATCCCGAAGTTCAGCATGGACCGCTGGAAATTCTTTTGACTATTGATGAAGAAACTGGATTGACAGGCGCTAATAATCTGCAGCCGGGATTTATTACAGGAAAGACTTTACTCAATTTGGATTCGGAAGAAGACGGAGCTTTTTACGTCGGATGCTCTGGTGGCGTAGATACTGCTGGGGTATTTAAAATCGATTATCAAAATGCGCCTTCTGGTTTTGTTGCATATGAATTATTAGTAACTGGACTTAAAGGTGGACATTCCGGTTTAGATATAGATGCAGGTCGTGCTAATGCAATTAAATTATTAGTAAGATCTCTTAAAGCCCTTGAAAATATTGACTATCATCTAGCTAAAATAGAAGGGGGGAGTAAGCGGAATGCAATTCCTAGAGAAGCTGAAGCTACTATTCTCTTTAATCCAACAGATGAAAAGAATATCTCTGATATTCTAAATTATATGCAGTCTTGCTTCTTGAATGAATTCAATAAGTCAGACAATAAATTAAAGATTGAATTTAATAAATTAAATACTTCACCGGAAAAAGTATTTACTAATAGTTTTAAAGATAAAATAGTTAAAGTACTTTTATCTCTTCCGCATGGCGTAGTTGCCATGAGTCAGGATATTTCGGGACTGGTAGAAACTTCAACCAATGTGGCGACTATTTCATTTCAAAAAGATGAGATTGTAATTGGTACAAGTCAAAGAAGCTCAATTGAAAGCGCACAATCATATATCGCCCAAAGTGTTGAATCTATATTTAGCCTATCCGGCGCAATTGTGAACTCTGGTGACGGATATTCCGGCTGGAAACCAAATTTAAATTCAGAAATCTTAAAAGTCTCTAAGAATGTCTTTACAAAGCTCTTTAAAAAAGAACCAGAGGTTAAAGCCATTCACGCCGGTTTGGAATGCGGAATTCTGGGCGAGAAATATCATGGTCTTGATATGGTTTCTTTTGGACCTACAATTCAAGGAGCGCACTCACCTGATGAGAGAGTAAATATTGAAACTGTTGATAAGTTTTATACTCTTTTAAAAGAGATTCTTAAAAATATTGCTAACTAAAACTTAGTAAACAAAATCAAGCAACTATATTTGTTATGTAGTTGCTTGATCAATTATATGATGCTGGGACAATAACAATGAACTCTGTTCCAATCTGAGGTTTACTTTTTACTGTAATTTGTCCTCCAAACATTTCTACTATTTTTTTTGAAATGGTTAACCCAATACCCATTCCTTCAAAATCCCTGGTATATCCTTCACTTGCTTGTCGGAAAGCTTCAAATATAACTTCCTGATATTTTAATTCAATACCAGCTCCGGTGTCCTTTATAATTATTTGTGCCCACTTCTTATCTTCTTTCACTATATTATCTAGTTCTACACTAATACAGCCTACACGGGTAAATTTAATTGCATTATCAATAAGATTATTTAATGCTTTTTGGATTAATGTAAAATCTATTTCAGAAAAGACATTCTCATCTCTTATTTGAGTGTTAAACTCTAATCCTTTTGCCTTAGCCAATTTTACAAATGAGGGAAGCGTAGAAATTATAAGTTCACTAAGGTTAGTTCTGCAAATATTCAGTTTGTACTCCTTAGACTCAAGCTGTGTTAATATTAAGACTCCGTCTAATGTAGTCAATAATCTTTTTCCTGAAAATTCAATATCCTCTATCATTTCCTTTTGATCTGGTTCTATTATAATATCAGCTAGTATTTGTGAGAAACCTAATATCCCGATTAATGGGGTTCTGAATTCATGACTCATATTTGCAAGTAATGTAGTCTTTAGTTTATCAGATTCTTCTGCTTTTTCCTTTGCACTAAGTATTTCTTTTTCAAATCTTTTCCGTTCAGTGATGTCTTCTTGGACGCTTAAATAATTAATAATTACATCATTTACATTCCTTATTGGAGATATTGTTGTAGATGCCCAATATAACTCTCCGTTCTTCTTCCTGTGGATAAATTCACCCTTCCATTCATTTCCGTTTGATATAGTATCCCAAATTGTTTCATAAATATCAGAATCACTTTCATTGTTTTGAAGAATCTTTGGCCCGCTTCCAACAGCCTCACCAAATTTATATCCTGTAATCCTTGAAAAACTAGAATTTACATATTCAATAATTCCGCTGGTATTAAATATAATCACTGGATTTGGACTTTGTTCTACTGCCCAATATAATTTCAAAAGTTGTTCTTCTGCTTTTGTTCTTTCAATTATTTCTGCTTGTAGTTTTTCATTTGATTGAGATAATTGCAATGTCCTTTCTTCTACTCGAAGTTCTAATTGATAATGTGCAGCTTGAAGCGCCTCTTCCATTCGCTTCCGCTCTGATATATCTACAAAGCTTTCAATCAAATAATCTTGATCTCCAATAAGAATATTATCTATTGTTGTAAGTACCGGGATTAGACTTCCATTATTCCTTTTTAAAAGACCTTCTTGCTGAGATAGAAATTCCCCTAATAGGGATTTATTTTTCGTAAAAAGAAAGTGATCTTGCCTTAAGCTGCCAATTAATTCTTCTTTTGACTTACCTATTAATTTAGCGCCAGCCAGGTTTAAGTCAGTAATTTGAAAAGTGGCTTTTTCATAAATAACTATACCTACTTGTACCGAATCGAGTATCTTCTTCAGTTCTCTTGTACTTTGAACAATATCTTTAGTCTTTAAAGCAATCTTTTGCTCTGAAATTTCTTTTAACCTATTCACCGTGTGCATTAAATTGTAATTAAATATTACTGATGCATAATAGCTAGAATGAGTCCTGCAAAAATCAAGAAGTTTTTCCTCATTCATTTCAGAACATAGAGATATTACAATGATTCCCAAAATGCCAATTTGAGTAACTAATGGGATTATTAGAAAGTTTGTCGTTTCTGTATTCTCTTGATTTAACTGCCATTTAGTTATTTCACCGCTATTTAATGCGCTAGGTATACCTCCATTCTCAACTAGGCATTGGAAAATCTTGTTACTCTCAGTCTCGGATTTATCCGGTATGGTTAATTTTAATTGAAATTCTAATCCTTCTTCACCTAAATAGTAAAGTGATGCGGTTTTGAAACCTAGAATACTACTATAAACATCCAAGCCTAAATGAATAATATCTTCCTCTGTCTTTCCGAATTTGGGAAGATTGGCAAATTTTATTATTTCATTTAATAATATATCTGGCATAATTTTATTTAAATATTAGACCTGCTAAATGTTTTAATCTACAAGCATTAGTCGCACGGTCTGTTCAAAATCTGATCTTAGACTTTTTTTCATAGCCTTAATCGCACCATCTGGAACATTTAGAATCTCCCATACTTTGATATTAGGCTCAGGTATTAGAGTGTCACCTGGATATCCTAATTTCATTGCTCTAGCAATAATATCTCCTACATGTACTGAAGCTATTAACTTATCCTTTGTTTGTTCAAGTATCCCTTCGTGGTGATGGTAAATAGCATTCTGAATTGATAATGGTAGTTTCCATTTCTCTGATAAAATTTGACCAACTTTAGAGTGTTCTATCCCGAATACCTCCAACTCAGCTTCTCTAATTAAGCAATTATTCCTAGCGACTATCTCTAAAACTTTTGAGTATTCTCTTTGAGCAAATTCTGAAAATAAAAGTTTTCCAATATCATGGAAAATACCAGCTAGGAAATAATTTTCTAATTTATTTTCGTTAGCTATACTTCCTATCATTCTTGTCGCTATTCCTACTCCTATTGAGTGCGCCCAATATTCAACCGGTCTAAATCTTGATTGCTCCTTATCCTTAGAAAAAAAATTAATTACTGTTATAGCAAAAACAATATTTTTTACTTCTCTAAAACCAAGATATAATATAGCTTGTGTGATATTATCAATTCTCCCATTAAAACCATAAAATGGTGAGTTTGCTACTTTTAGGATTTTTAATGAAGACACTTGATCTGTAGATATTATTTTTGCAAGTTTTTCTGTGTTAGTATTTGGATCTTCTATAGCTTCTGAAAGTGTAGAATATATGGTAGGCAATGTTGGTAAATTGTTTATCCCAGCTAATATTTTTTCAAGTATATCCAAGTGTATCTCTTGTCATCTATTCATCTAAAACTGAATAAAGTGCAAGCTCAACAATCTCTTTTTCAGCTTGATTCCTTGGCGTCCAGGGAAGACACTTTCTAAGAATTTCCTTAGCTTCGTCTAATTTTGTTCCATCATAGTTAATAGTGTCATCAGAATAATTGTCTTCTTTAATATATACCGAGAAAACTCCCCACATTTGCAATAGCTTTTTATGCTTTGCTAATAATATTGTATTAGACGATAATAAGACTTGCCCAAATTTATTCTTTATTGGTGCAGCTAATTCCTGCCCATCTTTTAATTCATCAGTGTTAATCAATTGAGCCATAATATCGGGCTATATAATTTATGAATATCTCAATAGAAGAGTTAGGATACTTTCTGCTATATTATCGATTTAATAATTATATAGTTTAATTCTGCCCGATTATATCTTGAATAAGTTCTTTGATCTTTCCGCACTCGGAATAATTTTGGTAGACTGCACAGCTCCGGCAGTCTTTGCTTTGACAGGGATTATCGGTGTGATTGAAATTCCAGCATGGTTTTGAATGATTTTTGAAAGCTGGACAATTTGCTCTTACTGTCTGACTGCAATTTACTATTTCATAGCAGGGTATCATCGAGTATATTGTCTTAATCCCGGCTATGCTAATTTTACTTTCATTAATCGCTCTCCTGATACATCTCAGTCGTTCAATGTCAGAATTCGAATATAGGCGATGACTCGATTCCTTCTTATAGGGTAAAATTAGCCCCTCTTTTTCATACATCCTTAAGGTATGGACTGATATGTTTAATAGTTTTGCGGCACTTCTTATCGGCAATAGTGGAAGATGAAAATTTTCCTCGCTTAACATCTATTTACTTCCTTTTCTAATTTGATATTTATAAATATCAATTCTCTTGCCAATGCAATGTATTATATACAAAGAAAATAGGGAGGACTTTTACCAGCATTGGGAAAATCTTAACCTGATTTTTCCTTTATTGTGGAATGTCAATAAAAAAACAAACATGACTCATAAGTCACAAAGTGTGTTAAGCCCGTATCACGTAAGGCTTAAGAATTTCTATATTAGTTCACACTTATTTATATTTCAACACACTTTAATTAATAATAGGAAATTCTTTAATGAGTAATCAATACGAGATTGCTATATTGGGCGGCGGTCCTGGTGGGTATGTCGCTGCTATTAGGGCTGCTCAACTCGGCTTTAAAACAGTCGTAATTGATAAAGATAAACTGGGCGGGATTTGCTTGAATTGGGGCTGTATTCCTACAAAATCACTGCTGCGAAACGCCGAGATATACGATAATATTAAAAATCATTCTGCTGATTTTGGCATTAAAGTTACTGGGTTGGACTTTGACTTTAATCGGATTATTGCTCGAAGCCGTGATATTTCTGACCGTATTACTAAGAATGTTGAAATGCTTGTTAAGAAAAATAAGGTCGATAGATTCAAGGGCTTTGGCAAGCTAGTATCAGCCAATGAAATTGAAGTATTTGATGAGTCTGAGAAAAAAGTCAATAGCATCACCTCTGATAAAATTATTATCGCAACTGGAGCCAGACCTCGAGCTCTCCCTTCAATTCCAGTGGATAGAAAAAATATTATTACCAGTACTGAAGCTATGATTTTGCCGGAACAACCAAAAGAGCTTATTATTATCGGCGCTGGAGCTATTGGGATTGAGTTTGCCTATTTTTATTCCGTTCTTGGCACTAAAGTTACAATTTTGGAAATGATGGATTCAATTCTACCTATTGAAGATAGAGAAGTTTCCGATACTTTAGCCAAAATAATGAAGAAAAAAGGAATCGATATTCTAACAAAAGCAATTGTTGAAAAAGCTGAAGTTAAGAACAATAAAGTATATATTACTTATAAAGTGAACGGTGAATCCAAAGAATTATCTGCGGACAAAGTATTAAGCGCAATAGGTGTAACCGGAAACATTGAAGGCTTTGGACTTGAAGAACTTGGTGTAGAGATTTTCAAAAACCACATTAAAGTAAATAAATCAACTTATGAGACTAATGTAAAGGGAATTTATGCCATTGGTGATGTAATTGGACCTCCATGGCTGGCGCATGTTGCCTCTCATGAAGGAATCCATTGCATTGAAAAGATTAAAGGACTCAATTCCCCTGATATAGACTACAATAACATTCCTGGATGTACATATTGCCAACCGCAAGTGGCTAGTATTGGCTTAACAGAATCTAAAGCTCGTGAGGCGGGTTATGATCTCAAAATTGGTAAGTTCCCATTTATGGCGAGCGGTAAAGCTTTTGCTGTAGGAGAACGGGACGGATTCGTTAAATTAATCTTTGACGCTAAGTATGGTGAAATCCTCGGAGCTCATATTATCGGACCTGAAGCAACTGAATTAATTGCTGAAATCGGAATTGCTAAATCTCTCGAAGCCACTGGCGAATCAATTTTTAGAACAATCCATGCTCATCCAACATTATCTGAGTCAATTATGGAAGCCGCAGCAGCAGCTTACGGCGAGGCAATTCATATTTAATTTTAGTGATTTGATGCCAGAACAAAATCAAAATAAAAATATTAATATTTGCGACCTAGGCTTTATTGATTATAAAGAAGCTTGGGATCTTCAAAAAGAGATTTTAAATCTAAGACATGAAAATAGAATCGAAGACGTGTTTTTTCTTCTGGAACATCCTAATACTTATACTTTAGGAAAAACTGCCGATAGATCTCATTTGATTGGTTCATCCGACTATCTTAACCAAAACAGTATTTCTATTTATGACATTGATAGAGGCGGGGACATTACTTACCATGGACCCGGTCAAATTGTTGGATATCCAATAATTGATTTGACTGAATGGCAAAGAGACACACATAAATACTTAAGAGCGCTTGAAGAAGTAATTATAAAAACATGTTCCTACTATGATCTAGTGGGAATTAGAGACGAAAAGTATACAGGTGTTTGGATTGAAAACAGGAAAATTGCTGCTATCGGTATCAAAGTAAGTCATTGGATTACTATGCATGGCTTTGCTTTTAATGTGAATACAAATTTGTCACTTTTTAATGGCATTATACCTTGCGGTATTTACGATAAACAAGTAACTTCACTAGAAAAAGAAATAGGCAAAAAGCTTGATATAGTTGAAGTGAAAGCACTTCTAGTGGAAAATTTTAAGATTATATTCGGCTATACTGGTAGTATTAATCTTCCTAAAGACACTCTTAAATCAAAATTATTATTAACAGAAATCTAAGAAAGGTTAGCATGGCTAAAAAGAATACATCAAGGAATGGTTCGATTGATAAGCCAGTTTCAACTTTAAATCTAGTAAATAGTTCTCAGTCTAATAACGATAAAATTGATGTTGCCGAAACGTTTTCGCAATCAAGACAAAAATCCTTATCGAAAGAAGAGTTGTTAAAAGCACTTCGACTTATGCTCATTGCCAGAGGAATTGACACTAAAGCTATGAATTTGTTGCGACAAGGTAAAACTTATTTCCATATAGCTGGAGCTGGACATGAAGCTATTCAAGTTGCTGTTGGTTTTTCTTTAGATGCAAACAAAGATTGGCTGTTCCCTTATTATAGAGACTTAGCTGTTGCTCTCTCTGTTGGGCTTACCCCACAAGAATTTTTCCTGCAATGCTTTGCTAAAGCTGACGACCCTTCGACCGGTGGAAGGCAGCTGCCCTGCCATTGGGGATTAAAAAGAATCAATCTTCCTACACAATCTAGCCCAACCGGAACCCAGTTCCTTAACGCTGTAGGCTCTGCATTGGCAATTGTTAAACGTGGTGAAAGAAATATTGCCTATGTTAGTAGCGGCGAAGGTACTACTAGCCAAGGTGAATTCCATGAAGCTGTGAACTGGGCTAGCCGTGAGAAGCTTCCTGTTCTATTTGTTATTGAAAATAATAAATATGCTATTTCTGTTCCGGTGCATTCCCAAACTGCTGGGAAAAAACACTCGATTGCTGAAATGATGAGTGGATATGCCGACCTCTATCGTCAAAGAATTGACGGGACTAATTTTATTGAATGCTACACAGCTGTTCAAGATGCAATTGAATATATTAAAGATGGGAAAGGACCAGCTTTAATCGAAGCTGATGTAGTGCGCCTGCTTTCACATTCTTCTTCCGATGACCAGAAGAAATATAGAGACCCAAAGGAATTAGAAGAAGACTTAAGAAATTGTCCTATAGAAAAATTATCCCAAAAGTTAATCAAAGAAGGATTGCTTCCGCTCGAAGAATATGAAAAATTAAAACTTAGCGTTGCTTCTGAAATTAATCTTGCCGCTGATGAGGCTATTAAATATCCTGATCCAACTGCAGAAAGCGCAGAGGAATTCGTCTTTGATGAAAGCGGTTCTAAGGATAAGCTAGAATATGAGAAGTCAATGCCTTCTGGAAAACCTGTAGTAATGGTTGATGCAATCAACCATGCTCTACATGAAGAAATGGAAAATAATAGTAATATCTATGTCTTTGGAGAAGATGTCGCTGATAGCAAAGGGGGAGTATTTACTGCAACTAAAGGACTATCTACAAAGTTCGGATTTGATAGAGTATTCAATTCACCGCTTGCTGAAGCTAGTATCATAGGTGTTGCTACCGGCATGGCATTAGCTGGATTAAGACCTGTAGTTGAAATTCAGTTTGGTGATTATATATGGCCTGCTTTTATGCAATTCAAAGATGAATTGACTACTATAAGATTCCGTTCTAATAACAATTGGTCTGCACCAGTTGTTACTAGAGTCGCTGTAGGTGGATATATACGAGGAGGACTTTATCATAGCCAAAATATTGAATCTATATTTTCCCACCTGCCTGGGATTTTAATTGCTTATCCGTCAAATGCCGCTGATGCTAAAGGTCTTCTGAAAACCGCTTGCCGTCTTAATGATCCGGTATTGTTTTGTGAACATAAAGGATTGTACCGGCAAAGTTTTGCTATGTCTCCTTCACCTGATAAAGATTATCTAGTTCCTTTTGGAAAAGCCAAGGTTGTTAAAGAGGGAAATGACCTAACAGTAATATCTTACGGCGTTTCTCTTTGGGATTCTCTTTTTGCCGCTAGACGACTTGAAGATGAAGGTTTCTCTGTTGAGGTAATTGATTTAAGAACTATAATTCCTTTAGATGAAGAAACTATTTTTAATTCTGTGAAAAAGACCAACAAGGCAATTATTATACATGAAGATACCCTTACGGGCGGCTTTGGAGCAGAGGTCGCCGCTAGGATTGCTGATAATTGCTTCCAATATCTTGATGGCCCTATTAAAAGAATAGCAGCTAAAGATGCATTTGTCCCTTATTCACCTATCCTTGAATATGTGATTTTGCCCAATAGAGAACAAATTTACAAGGGTATTAAAGAAATATTAGAATATTAATAAACTAATTTGAATTTAGGAGCGCCAAAGATGGATGTTATAATGCCCAAAATGGGAGAGAGCATAAACGAAGGAACTATTATTAAATGGCAGAAGAAGAAGGGCGACTTTATTAAACGTGATGAAATAATTCTTGAAATTAGCACAGATAAAGTTGATACCGAAATTCCTTCACCTGCCGAAGGTATTCTTTCTGAAATCAATTATAAAGAAGGTGATATTGTCGCAGTTGGCGTAACTTTGGCAGTAATTACTGAGGCTGCCGATAAGACATTGGCAGATAAAAGCGAAGATAAAATTTCCGCCCCGCAGCAGAAAGTCATTGAAAATAATAAGCCCCTGGAAAAAGTTGTTTCTCCTGAACCTAACGTTCAACCAATCACTCACGTGATTGCTGCTGCTGGCAATGAAGAATTAGTCGATATTGTTATGCCGAAGATGGGTGAATCAGTAATGGAAGGGACGATTATTAAATGGCACAAAAAGGTTGGCGATAATATAAAAAAGGACGAAACTATATTTGAAATTAGTACAGACAAGGTTGATACTGAAGTCCCTTCTCCCGCTGATGGTGTATTAGCTGAAGTATTAGTAGCAGAGCAGGAAACAGTCGATGTCGGAACTGTTGTTGCAAAACTTTCAACAAATGAATCTCTGAATGTTCCTAAAAAAGCTTTACCCCAAGTGTCCTCTGATAAAATAAATGAAAGCAAGTCTAGCCTCTTAGAGACTAGTATACCAGCTTCAATGCATGGTAATTTTGCAGATAGCAAGATGGTGCGTGATGATATTTCAAAGATTGAAAGCGAATCCTCCTCATTTTTATCACCTTTAGTGCTCAATATTGCTCAGAAGGAAAAAGTAAAGTTTGAAGAACTGGCTAGAATTAAAGGTACAGGCTTATCTGGTCGAATTACTAAGAATGATATTTTAAGCTATGTTGAAAATAGAAATCAGCAGAAGAGCACACCGGCATTTAAAGAGGAAAAGAAACCCCAGAATTCGACTGCAGACGTTAGTAATTCGAACTTCAATTATGATTCTATTAAATCAGCTTACAATTCAAACGATACTGAATTGATTCCAATGGATAACATTCGCCAAAGAATTATGCAGCACATGATAAATAGTCGTGATACATCAGTACATGTGTCTGCCATGCTCGAAGTTGACATGAGCAAGATTTATCAGTTCTTACAGCAAAATCGAGACAAGTATCAAAAGGATGAAGGGATAAAGTTGACTTATATGCCTTTCATTGCAAGAGCTTGCGTGCAAGGTCTTCAACAATTTCCTTTAATTAATTCTACTATTGAGGGTACAACAATAGTCAGGAAAAAATACATTAACCTTGGAATTGCCGTTGCCGTTGAACCAAGCGGATTGATAGTCCCTAATATTAAAGCTGCTAATGAAAAAAATATAATTGGGCTTGCGAAATCGATAAATGATTTAGCAGTACGAGCGCGATCTAAAAAACTTACTCCTGACGATATTACAAGTGGCACTTTTACAATAACAAACTATGGAGTATTCGGCACTATCTTCGGTACTCCGATAATTAACCAACCCGAAGTTGCAATTCTTGGAGTTGGAACTGTAACTAAAAAACCTGTCGTTATTGAGTCGGATGGCTCTGATTCCATTTCGATTAGACCAATTATGGCTTTAACATTGTCTCATGACCATCGACTCGTTGATGGAATGTTAGGCGGAAAATTCTTGAAGTTTCTAAAAGATACTTTAGAGAATTTTAATAGCAATGACTTTTAATTTAAGGATATTTACTTATGGTTATTAATCAACATCAAAGAACATTTAAAGAAGAAATAGAAAAAGTTAAAATACCTCTCGGTAAAAGACCTGACTGGCTAAAAGTAAAATTACCTACTGGTGAAAATTATAGCGATGTTAAAACCCTAATGCGTAAACAGCAGCTTCATACTGTATGTGAAGAAGCCAGATGTCCTAATATCGCAGAATGCTGGAATAATAGATCTGCTACTTTTATGATTCTGGGAGATACTTGTACTCGAAGTTGTGGATTTTGCAATATCAAAACCGGAATGCCTACTGAACTTGATCTTAATGAACCTGCAAGAGTTGCAGATTCTGTTAAAGAACTAGGTCTAAAACATGTAGTAATTACTTCGGTTAATAGAGATGAGCTAATCGACGGCGGTGCTTCAATCTTTAACGAGACTGTCAAATTAATAAATTTAAACATGCCTGATACAACTGTTGAAATTCTTATACCCGATTTCAAAGGAGATGAAAGCGCTTTTCAAATAATTATGAAAAATCCTCCTGATATTCTTAACCATAACCTTGAAACAGTTCCGAGATTATACCATGTGGTGCGGCCTCAAGCAAAATATGAAAGAAGTTTATCATTAATTAGGTGGTTTAAGAATAAAAATGTTAGGACAAAGAGCGGAATAATGGTCGGTATCGGCGAAAGCTATGAAGAAGTCTTGGATTTAATGAAGAATTTAGTCGACCATGGCTGTGATATTTTAACTATTGGACAATATTTACAGCCAACTAAATTACATTTACCTGTTGATAGATTTGTAACTCCTGAAGAGTTTAGAATGTACCACGATGAAGGAATCAAAATGGGATTCAAGATTGTTGAATCTTCTCCTTTGGTCAGAAGTTCATATCATGCTGATAAACATGCAAGAGCAATTTTCTGATAAAAATTATTGCCGATAAAATTTGTAAAGTCTTGCGTTAATCATTAAATTTGGCGACTATAATTTTAACCAATAAGGGTTCAAATGAGCGAAAACAAAGGAAAAATTATTCAAGTAATCGGTCCTGTTATCGATCTTGAGTTTGAAGAGGGAAAATTACCTAAAATTTATAATTCTATAGAAATTCCAAGAGTTAGCACCGAAGGCGTTAAGGAAAATCTTGTTGCTGAAGTTCAAATGCACCTCGGCGAAGACCGCATACGTGCTATTGCAATGGACTCTACAGACGGTTTGGTCAGAGGTATGGATGCATTCGATACCGGTAGCCCGATCTTAGTACCGGTTGGCCCATCTACTTTAGGAAGATTAATTAACGTAATCGGTGAAGGAATTGATGGCCTAGGTGAAATAAAATCTGAAAAGAAATATCCTATCCATCGTCAAGCCCCTCTCTTTAAAAATTTGTCTACAAAGAGTGAAATATTTGAGACCGGTATTAAAGTAATTGATCTAATTGAGCCATACTCAAAAGGCGGTAAAACAGGTCTTTTTGGTGGCGCTGGTGTAGGCAAAACTGTTATTATCCAGGAATTAATTCATAATATTGCTCAGGAACATGGCGGCTATTCTGTTTTTGCTGGCGTTGGAGAAAGAACCCGCGAAGGAAACGACCTTTGGCTGGAAATGAAAGAATCTGGAGTTTTATCAAAAACTGCTTTGGTCTTCGGTCAAATGAATGAACCGCCTGGAGCAAGATTACGTGTTGCCCTTACTGGCTTAACTATTTCTGAATACTTCAGAGACGAAGAGGGAAGAGATATACTTCTTTTTATTGATAATATCTTTCGTTTTACCCAAGCTGGCTCTGAAGTTAGTGCTCTCCTTGGTAGAATGCCTTCTGCAGTAGGTTATCAACCTAACCTTGCTACTGAAATGGGTGCTCTTCAAGAAAGAATTACTTCAACTGACAAAGGCTCAATAACTTCAGTTCAGGCAATCTATGTACCGGCTGATGACTTAACTGACCCTGCTCCCGCTGCTGTGTTTGCCCATCTTGACGCAACTACAGTTTTAAGTAGACAAATTTCTGAACTCGGTATTTACCCTGCAGTTGACCCTCTTGATTCTACTTCGAGAATTCTTGAACCTGGAATTTTAGGTAATGAACATTACGATGTTGCTAAAAATTGTAAAGAAATTCTTCAGCAGTATAAGGATCTTCAGGATATAATTAATATCCTGGGTATGGATGAACTTTCGGATGAAGACAAAACTGTTGTAAGACGTGCCAGAAGAATTCAGAGATTTTTTAGCCAACCTTTTCATGTTGCCGAACAGTTTACAGGTTACAAAGGAAAATATGTTAAACTTGAAGACACTATTAGAGGATTTAAAGGAATTATAAATGGTGAGTATGACGACTTACCAGAATCAGCATTCTTATATGTTGGTACTATTGAAGAAGCAGTCGAAAAAGCTAAAGCGATGAAATAATTATGACTGATTTATTTCTAGATATTGTAACTCCCTCAAAATCCGCTTTCTCAGGTAATATAATCGCAATTACTATTCCGGGTACGATTGGCAGCTTCCAGGTACTTAAAAACCATGCCCCTATTATTAGTACTATTGAAATCGGTGTAATTAAGGTTGAACTCCCTGATAAGACTATTGCATATTATGCTACAAGCGGTGGTACTATTGAGGTACTTAATAACAAAGTAGTGGTCTTAGTTGATACTATAGAAGCTCTTAATTCTATTGACTTTAATAGAGCAAAGCTTGCCTTTGAGAGAGCTAAACATAGACTGGAAAATAAACATGTCGAGGATGTTAATATTGCAAGAGCACAAGCTGCTTTGGCAAGAGCCGCTAATAGAATGAAAATTGTAGAAAAATATATTGGCTCTTCTAAAGAGTAGTTGAATTTTATTGTCTTAGTATTTTAAGGATAGACTAGTCTATCCTTTTTTTGTTTAAAAAAAGCCGCTCTGCGTATAGCATAGCGGCTCTACTATCAATCAATGCGGGTACTATTTAATTGAGGAAAATCTTGAAGATACTTCGTCCCAGTTAATTACATTCCACCAATTATCTATGTACTCAGGTCTGCGGTTTTGATATTTCAAGTAATAAGCATGCTCCCAAACATCTAGTCCAAGAATCGGTGTGCCTTTTACTTCTGCAACATCCATTACTGGATTATCCTGGTTTGGTGTTGACGAAACCAATAGCTTTCCGTTCTGAACTAATAGCCATGCCCAGCCAGAACCAAATCTCGTTGCCGCTGCTGTTGTAAACTTTGCTTTGAATTCATCAAAGCTTGTAAATGCTGAATTAATTGCATCTGCTAGTTTACCGGATGGTTTGCCACCACCGCCTTGCTTCATTATTGTCCAGAATAGTGAATGATTATAATGACCGCCGCCGTTGTTTCTTACTGCAGCCGGCACTTTTGACGCTGTTGCCAGCAATTCTTCAAGTGTTAGCTTCTCTAATTCTGTACCCGTAATTGCATTATTTAAATTTGTCACATATGCATTATGATGTTTTGTATAATGGATTTCCATGGTCATTTTATCAATGTATGGCTCAAGTGCATCATATCCATATGAAAGTTTCGGAAGTTCAAATTTACTCATTTCAATTCTCCTTATGTTTTATTGATGATTGCTTGCTTAAATTATAGTCTATTATACGCCGAAGGATTCACCGCAGCCGCAAGTCTTGGTTGCATTTGGATTATTAAAAACAAATCCCTTACCGTCTAATCCATCCGTAAAATCTAATTCTGTTCCTGTTAAATAAAATAAACTTTTACCATCGACATACAATCTAACATCGTTTACTTCTATAACAGTATCACCTTCTTTTTGCTCAGCATCAAACCCTAATGTATAAGTTAATCCCGAGCATCCGCCTCCTTTTACTCCTACTCTTAATCCATAATTATCGGGAACACTGTTCTCTTTCATAATTTGCATTATTTCTTTTGCGGCTTTTTCTGTAATCTTTATTTCTGATTCTATTTGGGTAGTAGTCATATTTAGACTCCTTAATTATTATAGATAATTAAAAATAATCTGGCTTAATCCTAAAGCGGATCACCAATCTTTTGAGTTAAAAATTCAGGGTAGTTCAATTTCCATCCCGATTCATTTATCTTTACTAATATTCCTAATCCTTCAAGGTGTGCTGTAAGTTTTTCAGTAATAACTTCTGCTTCCGGAAGTGTTACTTTTTCGCCCCTCTTTTCCAAATATTTCATGACTGCATACTGCAAATCTTTAATGAATACTTTAGAATTATGAAAAATAGGGAACTTAGCTCTGCAATAGTTTAAGAATAATACATATTCATTTTGAAGGATGCTATTTTCTTTCATTATTTTTGCCCCATTCAATAGTGATTTCATAAATATATTAAAAACCTCTTTTGTAAATAGTAAATTATTCTATCCAAAATTCAATTGATGTGATTCAACTTGCATTTTTATGCATACGTATTTTACATCAAAAACCCTCTTGGATTACTTCCAAACTTCGAAATTACTTCACAATATAAAGAAATATTTTTATAAATGAATATGATTGGGAACTGTAAATATTTTAGAATCTATTTTATTTAATAAGCATCACACTATGTGTTAATATAAAATACTTTTTAACCATTTATGAGGAACAAATGTTACAGACAAATTTAAAACACATCTTATCTGAAGCAGACTTGAAAAAAGAGATAACTGAAAATGAAAATGTAATGGTATGCTGCGGAAGAATGGGACCTATGTGCGTACCGGTTTATGGTGTAATGGAAGAATTACAGCCTGAATATACACACGTAGCTTTCAGAGACATGGAATTCGATTCACCTGACGCTAAAGCAATTAGAAATTTGCCAGAGTGCCGTGGCTTTGCTGGTCTTCCTTTTACTGTCTACTTTAAGAATGGAAAAGTTGCTAATGCAACAAGTAGTATACAATCTATGGATCAAGTTAAAGCAATTCTTGATTCTGCATTTAAAAAATAAATAGCGGTAAGTATAAATGATCAATGAGTATTTTGATACTATAGTTATTGGCGGTGGACCGGCAGGATTAACTGCCGGCATTTATCTTTCACGCGCTAAGTTGAAAACCCTTATCCTAAATGAAGGAACAGCTGGTGGACAAATAATCCTTACTCATGAAATTGCTAATTATCCCGGAATAGAAAGCATTTCAGGTTACCAGTTAGCAAACGTTATGAAAAACCAGGCTAAGAGCTTTGGCTGCACGATAAAATCCAACGTTAAAATTACAGCCATGAATCTAACGGATGATGTCAAAACTGTCGAAATTAATAATAAAGAGGTCTATTCTGCCCCCTCTATCATTATTTCCACCGGAGGAAGATCAAGAAATCTCAATGTACCTGGTGAGGATAAATTCAAAGGTAAAGGTATCTCTTATTGTGCAACTTGCGATGGTGATTTCTTTCAAGACAAAAACATCATTGTAGTCGGCGGTGGTAATTCTGCTCTTGAAGAAGCAGTTTCTCTAACTAAATATGCTAGCTCTGTTACTATTGTCCATCAGTTTGAGAATTTTCAGGCCTTTGAACATGCCGTAGAAGAAGCACAAAATAATCCTAAAATTAGTTTTATTATGGAATCGAAAATAATCGAATTCATAGGAGATAATTCACTAGAGAAAGTTATTATTGAAAATCAAAGCACTCATGAATTATCCGAAATGAATATTGACGGCGTTTTCATTTTTATTGGATATCAACCAAATACAGAATCCATTAAAGACATTGTGGCTTTGAATGATAGGAATGAAATTGTCGTTAATGAAAATCTCCAAACAAGTATACAAGGAGTTTTTGCTGCAGGTGATTCTATTCAAAAAAGATACAGACAAATTACAACTGCTGTTGCAGATGGCACTATAGCTGCATTAGGTGCAATGGAATATGTCAACAATAACAAAATTCTTAATCATGCATAAGCATATTCTTTAGCCTAAATAATCTTGGCTAAATTGTCAAATTCCTCTAAAGTTTTATAGCTTTATCCGAATTATTTGTAAATTCATGCTGTTAAATTTCTTTTATTTGGAGACAGAATGAATATGAAATATACTATCAGACTTTTAGCCATTTTATTTTTTCCCTCCTGTTTAATTTATAGCCAATCCGGCAAAATTGTGCAAGTGTCATCTAAAACTGACCAAAATCCGGTCGAAACATCAATAACAATAAATCCACAAAACTCAAAAAACATTATTGCTGCTTTTCTTTCCTATGACAAGGAGCTTCCGGGATATACTGATTATACTTATTCTTCATTTGATGGGGGATTAACATGGTCAGAAGTTAGAACAGACAATCCTCAAAAAAGAATTCAAGGAGATGATGCCGTTGCATTTGGTAATGACGGAATTGCATACCATTCTTATTTGTCATTCTATGGTATAGAAAACGAAAAATCAAAACAACCATCATCAGGAATATTTATTAGCTCTTCTAAAGATGGGGGAGTAACCTGGCCGGTACGCGCAGTTATAGTCGATCATATAAACACCTCAGCCCCTATGGAAGATAAACCCTATGTTGTCGTAGATAATTCCGACTCATCAAAATTTAAGAATAATGTCTATGTCGCATGGACTCATTTTCAAAACTATGGAAGCGATAATCCTTCTGATTCTTCTCAAATATATTTCTCTAGATCAATCGATAGCGGTAGAACTTTTTCTTCTCCTATAAGAATATCAACTACTGGCGGTGATTGTCGGGATAGCAGCAATACTGTTGAAGGCGCAATTACTACTGTGGGACCTAAAGGTGAAATCTATGTCGTCTGGGCAGGTCCTAAAGGTCTTGTCTTTACCGAATCGTTAGACGGTGGAAAAACATTCAAAGCCGAAAAAGTAATAGGCTTTATTTACCATGGATGGGATATGAATATTCCGGGTATCACTAGAGCCAACGGTATGCCTGTCACCAAAACTGATCTAAGCAGCGGAAAATATAAAGGAACGATATACGTTAATTGGTCTGACGATAGACATGGAGATCCTGATATTTTTCTAAAATACTCACGTGATGAAGGCAAAACCTGGTCAAATTCAATTCGTGTTAATAATGATAGCCTTAAAAACGGTAAAGCACAGTTCTTCACCTGGATGGCAGTTGACCCAATTGATGGCTCTGTAAATATTGTATTCTACGATAGGAAAGATACCTTCGGAAATCTAACAGGCGTCACCCTTGCCAGAAGCATTGATGGCGGAAAGTCTTTTGTAAATTACAAACTGAATATGAACCCCTTCGACTGTAACAAGAAAATATTCTTCGGTGATTATACAGGCGTAGACGCACACAATGGATTAGTGACTCCTATTTTTATGCATTTTACTGATAAAAATAAAATAGTAGTTTCAGCAGCAATTTATCACTTTAAGCCAGGAACCCAAGAACAGAACTAGCCTTAACCAAGGCTATACTTCATTGTAAAAAGGCGTCAAAATAAATAAGATTTTATACTGCTTTGACTAAATTTAGGAACATCTAATACGGATGCGTAAGATATTCCTATATACATAATTGCATAAATTAACGGATTTTTATACATTACAAACAAGAAAAAATAAGCTTTTCTCTCATCATCCGTATTGAGAATGAAGATATTAGCTAATTTTTACAGCTTTATCAAAAGAAAAAACCACACCTAACACTACCTATTTAATATAATTTGAAAACGTCCTGAATACGTTATGAAAACGTCTTGAAAACGTTCTGAATACGTTGTGCTAGGCATCTAACACCTGTTACTCCACTTCCATATTACTCTATAACCCTAATATCAAATCCCCATTCTTAAGCGTTTCATACTAAACTCTACAGTAATGAACACTCAGCAACCCACTTCTGACTATCGTGTTACACCTATTTGCCCCATGTGCAAAAAGTCAGCTATAATCTAATAATTTATTATTAAATTTATTCTGTTAATAAAATTATAAAGGACTTTGTTATGGGTAAATTTGATCACAATTCAAATTATGCAGAAGGATTTAAGTTACGTAATCTATTCATATTTCTAATATTATTACTCAATTTTATAGCCCCGCCTACTGCTCTTTCTAAGGATAATCAAGAAAATATTTTACGCGCAACATTAAAAAACGGTTTGCGTGTAGTTATTGTAAGAAACCCATTAGCACCTGTGGTAACGACTGAGATTAACTACCTTGTTGGCTCTAATGAGGCTCCGAAAGGTTTTCCCGGCACCGCACATGCACTCGAGCATATGATGTTCAGAGGTAGCAAAGAACTCTCTGCAGACCAGCTTGCGGATATTACTGCTTCTATGGGCGGAGACTTCAACGCTGATACACGTCAGACAGTCACACAATTTTTCTTTACTGTACCTTCTGAAGATCTAGACGTTGCACTTCACATCGAATCTATAAGAATGAAAAGTCTACTAGCTACTGACTCTCTATGGAAGAATGAGCGCGGTGCAATTGAACAAGAAGTAGCTTCAGATCTTTCTAATCCTGAGTACGTATTTTACAAAAAACTCTTGAAGCAAATGTTCAAAGGTACTCCATATGATCACGATGCACTTGGTACACGCCCATCATTTGATAAAACAACAGGCGCAATGCTGAAGAAATTTCATGACACATGGTACGCTCCAAACAATGCTGTCCTTGTTGTAGTCGGTGATGTAAACCCCCAATCAGCACTGGATGAGGTTACAAAATTATTTGAACCGATTCCATCAAAGAAGATACCAGCTAGACCTGCAATAAATCTTGAGCCTGTAAAGCCTGATACACTGAATTTGAAAACCGATCTGCCATACGGTTTGGCTTTAATTTCATTCAGATTACCCGGCTCAGATAGCCCTGATTATGCGGCCGTTCAGATTCTCTCAGATGTTTTAAGCAACCAAAGAGGAAGTCTCTACTCAGAACTAGTACCTACTGGAAAAGCACTATACGCCGGATTTCAATATGATGATCTCCCTAAGTCAGGACTTGGCTTCGCCCTATCTGTATTTCCAAAAGGCGCTAATTCAAAAAGTCTAATAAAAGAAGTACAAACAATATTGAACAAGGAAATCCAGGATGGATTATCCGAAGATCTGGTAGAAGCAGAGAAAAGACATGAGCTAGCAGATGCAGAATTTGAGAAAAACTCCGTCTCAGGACTAGCATCTGCATGGTCTGAAGCAGTTGCCGTAGAAGGAAGAAATTCACCTCAGGACGACCTGAACGCTTTAGAAAAAGTAACTGTTGCAGACGTAAACCGGGTTGCAAAGGAATATTTGAATTCGAATCATGCAATCTTTACAATTCTTACTCCCCAGTCATCCGGTAAACCAATCTCTCAAAAAGGATTTGGAGGATCAGAATCCTTTGCTCCTAAAAACCCAAAAGAAGTAACTCTTCCTAAATGGGCATTAAAAGCGTTAGGCAGATTATCAGTACCGCCATCTGACGTTAATCCAACAGTCTCAACCTTACCAAATGGAATTAAACTTATTGTTCAACCTGAAACTGTAAGCAATACCATCAGTGTTTATGGGCAAATTAAGAACAATTCCGACCTAGAAGTACCCAAAGGAGAAGACGGTGTAGCTGGTATACTTGATCAATTATTTTCCTATGGCTCTAAAAGCCTAGATAGAGTCAACTTCCAAAAAGCTCTAGACGACATTGGAATATATGAATCGGCAGGAACTTCTTTTTCCGTCCGTACTTTATCCAATCATTTTGATAAAGCAGTAGAACTACTAGCTGACAATGAATTGAATCCGAGACTACCAGAGAACGCATTTAATATAATTAAGATGCAGTCTGCCGCTACAGTCGCTGGAGAACTAAAAAGCCCAGATTATCTCTTCGGTCGTGCATTGACAAAAGCAATTTACCCGGCTGATGATCCAACTCAAAGAGAAACTACTCCAGAAACCATTAATTCACTTAAACTAAATAATATTATTTCTTATTATAATAAAACTTATCGCCCTGACTTAACATCAATTGTAGTAATAGGTAATGTCACCCCTGATAAGGCAAAGGAGGTCATTACTAAATACTTTGGCAGCTGGAAAGCAGAAGGACAATCACCGGCGACTGAGCTGCCTCCAGTGCCTTTGAACAAACCAGCTACAGCTTCAGTACCTGATCAGAGCAGGGTACAGGACAAAGTGGAATTAGCTCAGACTCTTGGACTAACACGCACCAATCCGGATTACTACGCTCTTGAGCTTGGTAATCATGTTCTAGGAGGTGCATTTTATGCTACTAGGTTCTATAAGGATTTGCGTGAGAATGCAGGTCTAGTGTATTATGTCTCTTCATCATTTAGCGTAGGCAAAACACGCGCTAATTATTCAATAAGTTATGGCTGCGATCCTCCAAATGTATCAAAGGCACGCAATATAATAGAGCGCGATTTAAAACAGATGCAAACTACGGATGTAACGGCTCATGAACTAGAACAAGCTAAGGCTATGCTAATGCGGGAAATTCCTCTTTCTGAAGCAAGTATAGGCAGCATTGCAGGGGGTTTATTATCCCGCTCAGTTAGCGGACTACCACTTGACGAACCTACAATAGCAGCTAAGAAATACCTAAAGTTAAATGCAAATGAAGTTAAAATAGCGTTTGCAAAGTGGGTACGTCCCGCTGATTTTGTACAAGTTACTGAGGGGCCTAGTCCCAAATAGACTTATTATAATTTAGATGATTCCAATATATGAATAACTCAGGAATGATAGTTAAAGAAAATCCTTTAACTATCATTCCATTTATTTCTAATTATATTACATATATATTTATAGTCATGATCTAATATATATATTAGGGCTTCACAGACAAGGAAAAAGGAAGTTTTTAATGTAAAATTTTTCAATAAGCATTCTTTTAATTCGTATTTCAAATAAATTACTTTTTTTCATCTTTGAACCTGATCGTTAATATAAACCTAAGCTTTAGTACATTATGAATAAAAACACTAGTTGTAAAAAAAACCTTCATTTGATATATTTGACTAGATGAAAAATTACCTAAAAAATCCCCGTATAAGAAAAATATTATATTATATAGCAGGCTTCTTTATATTCGTACTAATAATGAATTATATAGTCATGCCATGGTATGTATACGAACCAGAAAAGCCAGTCCCTAAAGTGGTAGGACTCAAAGCTGAAGATGCTATTAATATCTTAAAGAGTGCTGATTTATCTCCCGTTCTTGGAGACACTACTTATGACGAAAAGTACCCGAAAGGTAGTGTAATCTACCAAAGGCCTAATGCAGGAGAAATAGTCAAGATCAATAGGAGAATATATTTGTTTATTAGTGGCGGAGAACCAACAGTCATAGTACCGACACTAATAGGTAAATCAGTCCGTGATGCAAAGTTCAGTCTTGAACGACTAGGACTAAATCTTGGGAAAATAGATTCCCTAACATCATCCAGCCCAACTGATATGATATTTGATCAGCAATATGCTTCAGGTACCACCTTAAAAAAAGGAGACTACGTAGGTGTCTCCCTTAGTATAGGAAATAGTACAGGTGGAATCGTTGTCCCAAACCTAATAGGCAAATCGCTTACAGAAGCCGAGAAAATATTAACTGACAGTACTTTGAAAGTAGGAAAGATCAATTATCAACCATCAGTTTCCTTATTACCTAATACAGTTCTGGACCAATATCCGAGCACAGGTATTAGAGTTATCTCCGGATCAACAATAGATTTATTCGTAACAAAGACGTCAAACACTGTAAACGGGAATTAGAAGTGAAACATAAATCAATTTTAGCACCTTCAATATTAGCTGCAGATTTATCGAACCTAGCTCAACAAATTAGAATGGTAGAACTTTCAGGAGCTAATTGGATTCACTGTGATATAATGGACGGCCATTTTGTACCTAACATAACCTTCGGTCCAATTATAGTAAAAGCTGCAAGAAGTGTTACCAAACTTCCGCTAGATGTCCATTTGATGATAGAGAATCCGGATGATTACCTTGAAGATTTTATTAAAGCTGGAGCTAACTCAGTTACCGTACATGAGGAAGCAGTTATTCATCTAAATAGAACTATTAGCGAAATAAAAAACTTAGGAGCGAAGGCTGGAGTAGCAATAAATCCATCAACACCTGTCAGCGCTCTTGAGGATATTGCTGAGTATGTTGACCTAGTCCTAATTATGTCAGTGAATCCTGGGTTTGGCGGTCAGTCTTTCATAAGTAATTCCTTGCGGAAGGTTACGGAAGTTGCGGAATTAAGAAAAAGAAGGAATGCTAATTTTCTAATAGAAATAGATGGTGGCATCGATACTACTACAGCAAGGCCAGCAATAGATGCTGGATGTGATGTACTAGTTGCAGGCACATCAATATTCAAAAGCAACAATATTTCTGCGGCTACAATAGAGCTAATAAATATTATTGGTTAGATGTTGGTTGACTAGTACTATTAGTCATCACAAATACATGCCTTATTTTTATAGTACATTCTTAGAATAATAAAAGGATTATTTTTGATCGTTCAGATACTAAATCTTTCCTCGTTTGTAGTCTTCAACACGTATTGCAAAGTTTATAATATAGACCAAACCATTCGTCAACAAGGAATTCCTGGTTTAGAAATTCGCAATATTCCAATTAGCGTTGCACATGATGTCCAAAACAAAATATGTAATGACAAGAAATCTTGCTTCATAAAAACCAACGAGCAAGGTGAAGCAAGTGTTCTTTTAATAGCAACTTTCAATGAGTTAAAAGAATTAGCAAAAATCTCTTTTGGGCAAATAAATGAAGAGCTTGGAAAGAAAATAATAACGACGATTAACAACTTTGAAGCATATGATTCAAAGGAATACATAATCGGAAAGAAAGTTTTTAATTTTAATAATGCATATGTTATGGGGATTCTAAATGTAACTCCTGATTCCTTTTCAGACGGAGGTTTATATTATGACAAAGAATCAGCTGTGAAGCATGCTATAGATATGATTGATTTAGGTGCTGATATTGTTGACATTGGTGGCGAATCTACACGACCAGGCTCTGAGATGGTACAAGTTGAAGAAGAAATTGAAAGAGTAATTCCGGTATTGGATAGGCTTTTATTCTATAGACCCAATGCGATAATTTCCGTGGATACAAACAAATCTGTAGTTGCTGAAAAAGCTCTCAAACATGGGGCAAAGATAATAAATGACATAAGCGGGTTAACTTTCGATCCTGAAATAGCTAGAGTTGTAAAACATTACAATGCAGCTTTAATTATTATGCACATTAAAGGAAAACCAAAAGATATGCAAGTAGCTCCATCTTACAATAATGTTGTAAGTGAAATTTATGACTTCTTATACGACAAATTACTTTATGCAAAAGAGATTGGAGTTGAGGGCTTATTTATAGATCCAGGAATTGGATTTGGGAAGAGCATTGATAATAATTTTGAAATTATAAGAAGACTAGAGGAGTTTAGGGGATTAGGATATCCAATAATGATAGGAATATCGAGAAAATCCTTCTTGGGTAAAACACTTAACCTAGATATAAATTTACGCGATACTGCAACTACAATTGCTGAATCAATGTCGGTAAAGAATGGTGCTAGAATCATTAGAACGCATAATGTATATTACGGAATGCAAGTCTGTAAACTTATGAATCATCTTAATTAGCAATGATTGAACTATTTAAAATTGGTTTCCTTACTGTTTCATTTACGGATATAATTGACATTTTAATAGTAACGTTTATTATTTATAAACTCTACGTGCTATTAAATAAAACTATAGCAGCTCAGATATTTGTAGGGTTAATGATAATCCTATTCTTATCTTTTGTTGCTCAGGCCGTAAACCTAAAAGTCCTAAGTTGGCTATTAAGATTCGTTACTGATGTTTGGGTAATAGCATTTGTAATTCTATTTCAACCTGAAATCCGAAGGCTGCTTGTAATAGTAGCAAGAAATCCCTTCTTCCGACTGTTTGTTAAATCTGAGACAACGCAAGCAGCTTCTATAATTACAGAAGCGGCATTTGAGCTTTCACAACGGCAGCATGGAGCTTTGATGGTAGTAATTAAATCAACAGGAATACGAGGTTATGTCGAAACTGGCGAAATATTAAATGCAAAACTAAGTGCGGCACTTCTTGAATCTATTTTCTTCCCCCGATCTCCAATGCACGATGGTGCAGTAGTGATTAATAAAGAAATCATCGAGGCCGCAAGATGCACACTGCCTCTTTCATTAACGACAAGGATGAATGGTGATAGTCTGGGTATGAGACATCGAGCTGGACTCGGGATTTCTGAACAAGCGGACGTAATCAGTGTAATTGTTTCTGAAGAAACCGGAAGCATTTCGATTGCAGAAGATGGTCAGATATATAAAGGATTATCAAAAGAAGCATTAAGAATAAAATTATCAAAAGCATTTAAAGCACCAAATTCAAAAGGATGGCGAAGGTTAATTGAACAATATATTAAAGAAAAATAAAGTTTGTGCTGTTATTCCGTTTTATAACGAAAGTAAAAGTATAGGTGGAATAATAAGAGATACACTACCTTTTGTTGACAGAGTTATTGCAGTTAATGATGGTTCTACTGACGATTCACTATTAAATGTTGTGAAAGACGATAGAGTCACTTTAATTAGCTACTCAGCTAATAAAGGTAAAGGTTTTGCGTTGAATGAAGGATTTAAAAAAAGCATTGAAGCGAATTTTGATTTTACGGTTACTATTGATGCAGACTTTCAACACAAACCTGAATATATACCAAGCCTTATTAAGGGACTTGAGGATAATGATGTTATAATTGGCAACAGATTAAATAAAATGAACCGCATGCCTGTCCAAAGAATCCTAAGTAATAAGATCACTTCGTTCCTACTTAGCATAAAAACCAAGCAGAAAATATTGGATAGTCAATGCGGGTTTAGAGCTTATAGGACAAAAGTATTAAATTCAATTTTGCCTTCATTTACTGGATTTGAAGCTGAAAGTGAAATTATTTTGAATGCAGCAAAAAATAATTTCCGAATTGCGTTTGTTTATGTACCGACAATCTATAATAATGGAAAAAGTAAAATGAGGCCATTTGAAGCCATTAAAGGGTTTATTAAAGTAATGCTGAAATGATTTAATATGAAAAATAAAAAATGGAAAATAAAAGGTTTAAGAGATGATACTCCCTTAAGTGAAACTTCAAGAATTGTGCTGCAACAAAAATTGAACCATGTTGTAAAATCAATAAATATATATTTTATTAATAATACTCCTGAAAATTTACACAGTCTTAGAATTTCACTAAGGCGCCTACGATATAACCTAGAAATATTTATTTCTTGCTTTGATGAAAAGAAAATACTATTATTTTATCATCAAGTTGAGACACTTCAAGATTGTACTGGAAATTTGAGAGACTTAGATGTATTATCGGAAAATATAATTTTGAATACTGATCGAAGCTATGACGACAAAATTAGTTTGTTAAAAGAAACAATTAGTATTAAGAAAAAGACTTTATTTGAAGAACTTAGATCGAGCTTAACTGAATTCCTTTACGGCAAAAGCCTAAAAGAATTTAAGAAAATGATTCATAGATGAAGGAGAGTAAATGAAACTTAAATATTTTTCACATTCTGCGTTTCAGATTTCCGCTAATAATGGAAAAATAATATTAATAGATCCGTTTCTAGACGGTAATCCGACATCTCCTGAAAAATCAGAGAATGTAAATGCAGATTACATTATTTTGACACATGCTCATGGCGACCATATTGGAGACGCTTTCAAGATTGCAGAAAGATGTGGCTCTACTTTTATTTGTGTTAATGAACTAGCAAATTATTGCCAAGCTAAAGGTTTCTCAGCACATAACATGCATATCGGGGGTGCCTTTGATTTTGATTTTGGGAGAGTCAAATTTACAATTGCACATCATGGTTCAATCACCCCAGATGGTCAATATGCTGGAGAACCTGCGGGAGTTATAATATCAATTGGTAATATTAATATTTATCATACCGGAGATACTGGTTTATTTTATGATATGAAACTTATAGGTGAAATGAATAATATTGATATAATGCTTTTACCTATAGGAGATAATTTTACAATGGGCATAACCGATGCTGCTAAAGCAGTTGAATTAGTTAACCCGAAATTGGCAATACCTATGCATTTTAATACGTTTCCAGTAATAGTAGTAAACCCAAAAGACTTTAAGGACAAAGTAGAAAGAGACGGTAATAAATGCAGGATAATGAATTATGGCGAAGAGATAGAATTTTGATTATCAATGTCATAAACTAAACTATATATATGAATATGTTTTTAAGGAAAAAATTAAAAGCTTATCTTACAATTGTTTTTTAATTTCAGTTTAACAAATTAGGTTTTAATGGGAAAAGTAATTTCTATAGCTAATCAAAAGGGTGGGGTAGGGAAAACTACAACTTCGATAAATCTTTCATCATCGCTAGCCGCTGCAGAAAAGAGAACGTTACTTATTGATATTGACCCTCAGTCTAATTCGTCATCAGGCTTGAGTGTCACCAATCATTCCCCATCAATTTATGAAGTATTAATCGGACAAGAAAATATTAATGATGTAATAATTAATAGCTTTATGCCTTATCTTGATATTTTACCTTCTAATATTAATCTTGTCGGTGCTGAGATCGAGATGGTTGATATGGCAGAGCGCGAAAAACTGATGGGAAAGGCTATAAGTCAAATAAGAGACAGCTATGATTATATAGTAATAGATTGCCCACCATCTCTTGGATTATTAACTCTAAATTCTTTGACTGCTTCAGATTCAGTATTAATTCCAGTACAATGTGAATACTTTGCGCTCGAAGGTTTGGGACAGCTTTTGAATACAATTAATATTGTTAAAAATCATTTTAATAAAAATTTAACAATAGAAGGTGTCCTATTAACAATGTTTGATATTAGACTTCGACTATCGCAGCAAGTAGCCGACGAAGTAAGAAAATATTTTGGTGATAAAGTTTATAAAACCGTTATTCATAGAAATGTGAGAATATCTGAGGCTCCTAGTTATGGTAAGCCTGTGATTCTTTATGATGCGGTATCGACTGGAGCTAAAAATTATATCTCATTAGCCGCAGAATTGTTGGAAAGAAATTCATTAGAAGTTAAATAAAATGAGCAAACTGAAATCAAGTCTTGGTAGAGGATTAGATGCTTTAATCAATCAACAATATTTTGATGAAAGCAATCCCGTTTCAAATTATAAAGAAATAAAAAATGATGATGGGAAGGATTATGATATACTGGTAAAAATTCCTGTTGGAATGATTTCCCCAAATCCTTATCAGCCAAGGATGAACTTCGACCCGGAGGCCTTAGATGAATTGAAGAGGTCTATACTTTCTCATGGATTAATTCAGCCAATTACAGTAAGAAGATTTGAAAGTAAATATGAACTAATTTCTGGAGAACGAAGATTAAAAGCCTGCCGTGATATAGGGTACAGAGATATTCCGGCATATGTAATTAAAGTGGATACAGAAGAAGTAATGCTTGCTATGGCTCTTATTGAAAATATACAGCGTGAAAAATTAAATCCAATTGAAATTAGTATTGCTTACAAGCGTTTGATGGATGATTGCCATCTTACACAAGAACAGATTGCAGAAAAAGTTGGTAAAGATAGGACTACAGTTGCAAATACTATCAGATTATTAAAATTACCTCAAGAAATTCAAGATAGTTTAATAAAAGAAGAAATTACATCTGGGCATGCAAGAGCTTTAATAAATCTACCTAATCCAGAATTACAGCTGGACGCTCTTCACAGAATTAGAGATGGAAATTTGTCTGTTCGCAAAGTCGAGCAATTAGTTAAAAAACTCTTAAGTCTTCCTGAGTCAAATATTAAAAAGACTATATCGATAATACCTAAAAGTAATTCCATTTCTGCGAACATGAGCGATATCGAAGACAAATTAAGGAAAGTATTCGGCACAAAGGTATTGTGTAAACAAAAGCAGGATGGCTCCGGTGAAATTACCATTGAATTTTATTCTTACGAAGAATTAGAAAGATTATTTGAGCTATTTGAAATCATTAGCAAATCATATAATTAAAGCCTTAGTGTTGATTTTATTATTTTCATCATTGCAATTAGCTCAACAAAGGCATATACTTTCTCAAAACAACTCCAATCTCGATTCTGTTTTTGTTATGAAAAAATCTCCTTGGGACGCTGTGTTAAGAAGTGCTGTCCTTCCAGGTTGGGGACAATTTTATAACGAATCATATCTCAAAATACCAATTATATGGGGACTCGGAGCCTGGTTTATCTATAATTGGAATTGGAATAACAAGAATTATCAACAATACAAAACTCTTTACATCCAGACCGGTAACAATATATATGTAGGAAATCGTAATTTTTATCATGATCAGCGAGACTTATTCTCTATCTATATGGGATTGACATATTTTCTTAATTTGGTAGATGCTTACGTTGATGCTGAGTTGTTTGATTTTACAGTGAAAGGAGACAATTACTCTGGTCAACCAATGTTAAGTTTAAGGATTAAATTTTGATGAACAATTCTAGTGTTTGTAAACAATGCGGTTCTGAAAATGCCTTTTATGAATTAACATGCAGCAATTGCAAAACATATCTTCGTGAACGTGTTTATAACATTGATTTGTGGAAGGTAATTGGTTTTCTAATTGAAAGCCCCAAAGAAGCGTTTACCTTGATAATATTTGCCGAACATAAAAATTTCACATCGTTTATCATATTACTAGTTACTGGAAAATTATTAATTAATTTAATGTTTCTATCTCTCGTCACTCATAACGATGAGCCTTCTTTCAATAACTTAATATTCATATATTTTATTCTATTAGGTATACTAATAGTTCTAGTTATATTATTCTCGTTACTATTTAAAATTGTCAACAACTTTTTTGGAATTACAACAAGAATAAAAGACGGAATTGCAATTTTAGCCTACTCCTTATTTCCATACATAATTGGTCTGATTATTCTTTTCACAATTGAGGTTACAGTGTTCGGTGGTAATATATTTTCAAATAATCCGTCACCATTTAGCCTAAAAGAATTTTTTGCTTATGCTTTGCTTTTTTTTGAAGCTATTCTAGTTCTGTGGAGCATCTTCTTAACTGTAGCAGGGATGTTAAGTCAAACGAAAAATATTATATATTCAATCTGCCTCGCTTTGGTTTTTAATTTAACTCTCTTCTATTTATTGTACGAAGGATCTGTTACCTTTTTCAAATAGCAATATTACATGTAAATTGCTTGGTATTAATCTCCTTTATTTGGGAACAAGCTTACTATTGCGCCATAGCGTATACCTTGAGTGCTTACAGATACTGATGTAATATTCATAATATCCATTATCTTTTCTAAAATAAGGGTTCCTGCAAGTAGTATATCTTCACGTCCGTTGACAATAGGCCCATATTTTTCAGAAATATCTTTTGAATTAAGTTTAGACATTTTCTCTGCTATAGTTCGAATTTCGCTTATTGTTAAAATGCTCCCCTCAATCAATTCTTCATTAAATGCACTCAGGTTTTTCTTTATGCAGGCTAGCGCAGTTGGAGTTCCAGCGATTGCTATTGCTGAGTCAACCTGATATCGATATTTGGATATTTCATCGAATTTAACTATTAATTCGTTTGAAAAGCACGCTAATTCAGCAGATAAAGGGGGGTTATGTTTTAAATACATTTCTGTTCCACTGACAACACCTATTAAAAAACTCTTGCTGAACAGAATATTTTTTTTATATCCAATTACGAGTTCAGTACTTCCTCCGCCAATATCAATTACCAAATTTATATTTTCCGAATTATTATTAAAGGTCGCTCCCAGGTAGGAATATTTAGCTTCTTCTTTACCTGGAATAATTTTGGCTTCACAATTATATTTTAATTTAATTTGATTGAGCAAAGCCTTACCATTCGAGGCAATACGAAAAGCGTTAGTTGCGGTTACTAAAATCCTTTCGCAATGGTAATTTGTGATTATATTAAAGTAATCATCTAAAACATCAAACATGATTTTGCTCTGCGAAGGAAGAATTTCAGCCCCAGAGAGTAATCCTTTTCCAATTCGAGGTATTCTTGACTCATTTAATATCGGATTAAGGATATTTTCATTTATTTTAATTTCTGCTATTAGCAAAAGTATTGTATTTGTACCAATATCTATTGAAGCAATAGTCATTATTTTTTTTTATTTTTAATTTGTACAAATAAAGATAATTATGGAAAACCAAAAAATCATTTCGAAAATCTTTTTATATCTGGCGGTTTTAGCTGGAATTATATGGCTTGGCTCATATATAGAAAGATTAATCTTATCATATCAGTTGTTTGACGGTGTAGAATTCACGCTAAGAGCTTACTTAAATAATCAGAATTTGCCGGCTATCTTTACAATGCTTGATGCATCCACAATTTTAACAACAATTGTATATATACTATTTATTGTATTGTTTAGTCTATTTTTAGTCACTTCAAAAATAAGTTTGAAGCAGAATGGCTGGCTCTTTATTGTTAGTCTCATAATTTTCCTAACATTGCCATTTGAGGCTTATTTGATAAGCATAGACTATAAATGCATCATGATGATCAATTCAGGACACTCTGACCCAATAACAATTTTGAATCTATATATTATGAGATTTAAAATATTAAGTAGCTTTCCTATAATCGAAATATTGAGTTATTTTGCAGTGCTGTTTTTAGTACTATTTCGACCATTAGTAAAAGCGGACAAATTGTAAATAAAATGAAAATTAAAGAAAAAGAATTTGAAGAGATTTTACAAGAGCTTAAATCACTCTCAGGGCAGTTAGGAGCTGAAGTCCGTTTTGAAAAGGGGGACTTTAAAGGTGGGTATTGTCTCTTAAAAGAAAGTAAAGTAATAGTCATTAATAAAATGGCAAACCTCCAAAGAAAAGTTATGATCTTATCAATGGCTCTTAAAGAATTGGGAATCGATCAAATTTATTTAACTCCAAAGATTAGAGAAATTATAGAAGAGATGAGCGAAGTAAAATGAGAATTCTTGTAATAAATGGCCCAAACCTTAATGCACTTGGTACAAGAGATAAGAACCATTATGGTAATTTAACCTTAAATAAAATTGAAAATATGTTAGTTAATGAATTTAAGGATATTCACTTTACATTCGTCCAATCAAATAGTGAAGGAGAAATTATAGATATCATACAAAAGGCTGGAGCATCATTTATCGGGTTAATTATTAATCCTGGCGGTTACGCACACACTTCAGTCGCAATAAAGGATGCTTTAGAAGACTGCAAAATTATTAAAATTGAAGTCCATTTATCACATTTAGCTAAAAGAGAGAACTTTAGACAAAACCTCGTAACAGCATCTTCTTGTGATGGATATATTAGCGGATTTAAAGAAAAAAGTTATATGGCTGCAGTATTCTTAATTTTGAAGCTATTTAAAAAAAGTGACAAAAATGATTAAAGCTGTAATCTTTGATTTGGATAATACATTAGTAGATTTCATGAAAATGAAACGTCTTTCTATAGAGGAAGCTATACGAGCAATGGTAGATTCTGGACTTCAGATTTCTATACAAGAATCTAATAAAATTATTGATGAAATTTATAAAGAACAAGGGATTGAGTATCAAAAGGTATTTGATGTTTTCTTACAAAGAGTATTAAAAAAGGTTGACTACAAGATTTTATCAGCGGGAATCGTTGCGTATAGGCGTGCAAGAGAAGCTGCACTGATACCTTATCCTCATGTATACCCGACCTTGCATCAATTGATGAAAATGGGGATGAAAATGGGGATTGTCTCTGATGCTCCAACCAAGGAAGCATGGCTAAGGCTGGCATACTTGAATTTTCACCATATATTCGATGCTGTAGTTACATTTGAAGACACTGGAGTTAGAAAGCCGAATTCTGCACCTTTTTTAATGATATTGAAAAAACTAAATGTATCTCCTGATCAAGCCTTAATGCTTGGTGATTGGGCTGAACGTGATATATTAGGTGCTTCATTAGTGGGAATGAAGACTGCGTTTGCGAAATATGGTGACACTTTCCATACAGAAGTGCATAATGCTAACTATGAACTTAATGATATTAGCGAGCTAATTAAAATTATCATTAAAGAAAATAGCAAGTAATAAGAAGTAGTTAAAGTTTATATTTATTTGATATGCTGATATTGATATTATTAAATGAATTAGTTATTTTTATATCAAATCTCAATGAGAAAATATGAAAGACCTTTCAATAAAGAAACTTTACTACTCAATAAGCGAAGTAAGTAAAATTACCGAAGTTGAGCAATACGTACTTAGATATTGGGAAACTGAATTTGAAGAATTAAGTCCCCAGAAAAATCGCGCTGGGAATAGAATCTATACAAACAAAGATATTCAGCTTATATTAAAAATTAAGACTTTATTGCGGGATAGAAAATACACTATAGAAGGCGCAAAAAAAATATTAGGTATTTTTGAGCCGGAAGTTGTGAAAATTACACAAGAAAACAAGATTGAGCCTACAAAAAATCCACACGTCGTGCTTGATAATAAAAAAGATAGACTAAATTATCAAAAAAAGGATCTAGAAGAGATAAAGGAAGTCTTAGAGTTTTTGCTTTCTAAATTATAGTTTTTCGGAACGTGGCGCAGCCCGGTAGCGTACCTGAATGGGGTTCAGGTGGTCGTGGGTTCAAATCCCACCGTTCCGACGATTTAGCGGATTTCTATATGCCGCTATTTTTTTTATACAATATGATTATTAATAAGAATCTACAAGTCAATTGCAATTGAAACTTGTGTCCTCTCCCTTGCTAAATAACACGCCAATTTTATAAAGAGGAATTTATTCCGTAATTTTAAAATATAAATATTTGTGAATGATCAATGAAATTAAGACTCAACGAAGACAAACCTAAATGTCATTGCGGAATATTTGGAATTTTCGGCGCTGACGACGCTGCAGTAAACACTTACTATGGGCTACATGCACTACAGCATAGAGGTCAGGAAGCAAGTGGTATAGTAACAAGAGATTTCAATGCATCAGCGAAACCAGTGTTTAATATTCACAAAGGTGAAGGATTAGTCTCAGAAGTGTTTGCGGATTCAAAAATATTTAAAACTGTTTTAACCGGAAGTGCCGCCATTGGACATAATAGATATTCAACAACTGGTTCATCAGAATCAAGAAAAAACATACAACCCTTTGTTGTTAATTATAGGTTAGGAAATTTGGCTGTTGCTCATAATGGAAACCTAACTAATGCTAAACAGCTTCGAGATGATCTCGTTGATGAGGGAGCTATTTTTCAAACAACAAGTGATACTGAAGTGATTCTACATCTAATTGCTAGAAGTAGATTAAGCAATCAAGTTGAACAAATTAAGGAGGCTTTGTCGAGACTAGAAGGCGCTTATTGTTTAACTATTTTGACTAATGATAAATTAATAGCAGCAAGAGATCCTTATGGTTTTAGGCCCCTATCAATAGGGCAGTTAAATGGAAATTTCGTGGTAGCATCCGAGACGTGTGCGTTTGATATAAATTCAGCAAAGTTTATAAGAGAAGTTAACCCAGGGGAAATAGTTGTTATTGATGAGAATACTAAAAATATTGAGGATATACAATCTTATAGAATATTTAATTCAGACTTCCCACAGAAACATTGCATTTTTGAATATATATATTTCTCTCGCCCTGATAGTTTTATATTCGGACACAATGTGGATAAAATGAGAAGAAGATTAGGAAAAATATTAGCAAGGAAGTACCCCGTGAAAGATGAGGACGGTGAGAAAGTAATCGTAATTAGTGTCCCGGATAGTTCTAACACAACGGCTATTGGCTACGAAACACAATTGGAAAAGATGGGGATCAATTCTAAGCTGGAAATTGGATTAATTCGAAGTCATTACATTGGAAGAACATTTATTCAGCCTGAACAAGAGAAGAGGAAAAATAGTGTTAGGATAAAATTTAATACGGTAAAGGGTGTGTTAGAAGGCAGAACAATCGTACTTGTTGACGATTCTATAGTCAGGGGGACTACATCCAGACAACTTATTAATTTAATAAGGGAAGCAAATCCTAAAGCCATTCATTTGCGAATTTCTTCTGCTCCAATAATGCACCCTTGTTATTATGGTATGGATTTCCCAAGCAGAAATGAATTAGTTGCAAATCAGATGAATGGAAACATAAAAGAAATAGAAAAATATTTTCATGTTGATAGCCTAGAGTATTTGACTGTTGACGAAATGCTTGAAGCAGTGTCAGAAGCAAACCCAAATAACTTTTGTACAGCTTGTTTTTCTGGAAATTACCCTACAAATGTAGATGTAAACTTTACAAAAGAGATTTATGAGGTTTAGACAATGCCTATTTCATTTCATAAATTTATTTTCAAATATAGGTACTTCTACCATTATTTCATTTTATATGCAAAAGAATTTTATCAATTAATTTTAGATAGTATGTTTCATACATGTAGGTTCATAATTCAATGAATAAAACGGAAAGATCATACAGGATATTTGTATAATAGTGGATAGTTTTATGAATTAACTGTAGCACATCAGTTAAGAATATTAAATATATTATTAAAAACCTATAAAGAAAATTTTCTAATAAAATATTATCCTATGATGTAAAATAAAATTATTTGCAAAACAGAAAATTGCTCAAACCATTTGTTTATCATCTTTTGATTTAAATACCGAAAGGGAAGCTAGCATAACTTGGTAAACTTTAGATTATTTGATAATACGTTAAGTCTTCAGGGAGAGTTTCAAGAGATGGAATGCTTATTAGATACTATTCTTACCAATCGAAATGTGTTTGGGTTACACAATTTTAATTTGTGACTAATATTATGGGAAATGGGCAAATTTGAGTTAATAGCATGAAAATTAAGTGGAAAGAAATATATACTTTATCAAATTCTCTTAGTATCCTTAGATTGCTTTTATTCATCCCAATTTGGATTTTATTAGACAAAAATGAATTGGGCCATATTAGAATAATTATTGTTGCTATATGCTTATTTGGAGCTTTAACTGATATCCTGGACGGGCTTATTGCTAGGAAGCGTAATGAAGTTACTGAGGTTGGCAAAATAGTTGACCCTTTGGCAGATAAAATAGTTATTGCAACTCTTGTTATTAGGCTATTCGCAAGTGGTGAAATATCTGGATATTACTTATTTATGATAATAGGAAGAGATTTGTTGATTCTTGTTGGGGGGATGATGGTAACAGACAGAATTGGGAAGGTTTTGCCTTCAAATATCCTTGGAAAAATTACTGTCATAAATATTGCTGCTGTATTGTTGCTAATATTATTTGGCATAAGTAAAGAAACTATTATATTTCAAATAATATATATGCTCAGTATTATCTTAATTGTAGTTTCACTAGTTGGGTATATTATTAGAGCAAACGAATTTTTAAGGCGAGAAAAGAATGAGTCTGTTTAAGAATTTTAATTTTGACAAACTAAAAAATAGTTTGGTAAAGACTAGAACTAAGCTAGTAAATTCACTAAATGAAACAATTAGCGGAAAGGCCTTAATTGAGGAGGATTTTTTCGAAAAATTACTGGATATTCTCATTTCTTCCGACATGGGCATGGATGTAGCCGATAAGATTATAACTAAAACTAGAATTAAACTTAAGAATGAAAAAGATCGAACAAATGCTAATATTATTCGGATAGTAAAGAGCGAAATGGTTGCAATATTTAATAATGATAAATTGATTGAAGATAAAAATATCAACTCAAGTTTAACGCCCTACGTTATTTTAGTAATTGGAGTTAACGGAGCAGGAAAAACTACTACGATTGGGAAACTAGCCAATAATATGCATAAAAGCGGATTAGAGGTAGTTGTTGGTGCTGCTGATACTTTCCGAGCAGCTGCCAGCGAACAATTAAATATTTGGGCAAATCGTGCCAAGGTCAGGATTATTCAAAAACCGGGTGGTGATCCATCATCGGTTGCCTTTGAGGCTGTCTCAGCGGCTATTAAGGATCACGCAGATGTTGTTATTATAGATACTGCAGGAAGATTACATAACAAAACTAATCTAATGATAGAGTTAAGCAAAATAAAGCGTGTAATTTCTAAAATAATACCAAATGCTCCACAAGAAACGCTGTTAGTTTTGGATGGGAATATCGGACAGAATGCTATTGTCCAGGCTGATGAGTTCTCAAAAGTCACAGAAGTAACCGGTTTGGTAATTACTAAGTTGGATGGCACCGCAAAAGGTGGCGTAATTTTCCAAATATTCGATAAACAAAAAATTCCCGTTAAATATATTGGGGTCGGTGAAGATATAGATGATCTGCAGGATTTCGATCCCGAAGCATTTGTATCAGCCATATTTGAAAATTGAGAACTTTGCTCATAGGGAATTAAGACTGAAGCCAATATGAAATTAATGAATATAAGTTTACATAATATACATTATCGGACACATATATTAGCTTTACCTTTCCTTTATTAAATAATATAAGCCGTGCACCTAGTTGCATTATCCCACTCCAAATAAAAATGATTAAAGAATGCTAAAGTGAAGTAAATTCGTAATTATTTATATTTATAAAATCCTTCACCCGTTTTTCTGCCAAGTTTATTTGCATTAACCATTTTTTTTAGTAGCGGACATGGCCTGTACTTCGGATCATTAAAACCATTATATAACACTTCCATTATTGATAAGCAAACATCCAGACCTATAAAGTCAGCTAATGAAAGTGGTCCCATTGGATGATTCATACCCAATTTCATAACAGTATCAATTGCTTCTGTCGAAGCAACCCCTTCCATTAAAGCAAAAATTGCTTCATTGATCATTGGCATTAGAATTCTGTTAGAAATAAAACCTGGAAAATCATAAACTTCTACCGGTGTTTTCCCAATTTTTATAGATAATTCTTTGATTGTATGAAATGTCTCGTCTGAGGTAGAATATCCTCTTATAATCTCTATTAACTGCATAACAGGGACAGGATTCATAAAATGCATACCAATAAATTTATCCTGACGTACATTCTTTGATAACTCGGTTATAGAAATGGATGAAGTGTTACTTGCAAAAATTGAATTCTCTTTTACTATCTTATTCATTTCTTCAAATATCTTTATTTTAGCATCTTTATTCTCAAATATTGCCTCGATAACTAGATCAGTTTGGACAGGTATTCCGCTAAGTCCGATAATCGGATTTATATTACTTAAAGTTCTAATTTTCTTTTCTTCTGAGATCGTTCCCTTTTTAATCTGCCTGTCTAAATTTGATATTATTGTTTCAATGGCTTTTGTAGAACGTTCTTGACTTGTTTCAATTATATTTACTTTATAGTCATTTAATGCAAAAACATGGGCAATCCCATTGCCCATTGTCCCACCACCAATTACAGAAATGTTTGTTATGTCCATAATATTTTTTTTCTCTTTTCATAATTCGTTTAACTCTAAGCTCTTAAAAAGTAAAAATTTTAAATTCCGACTTTTCTATTTCTTTGAAGTTAAGGCTGCAATCTCATAAATCATGCTTAAGCCTAAAACATTAATATTTATATTATTTGGTATTATAGAAGAAAGATAATTTAGCCTTCTAACGAGGTCATTTATTTCAACAGATGGAAAACTTTTATTAAACTTAGAAAATGTTTCTTCATACTTGGAAAAATATAAATTTCCAAATCCTATTCGATATTTTTGCAAGTCGTTTAGCCATATTGTTACCATTTGGATAATCAACTTTATTGAATCTGAATCATTTTCCGATAAATAAGGTGATATTTCGTTAAACGCAGAATTGAATTTTTTACCTAGTGAATACCTTAAAAAAGAAATCGTTCTTGCTAATAACGTTTCAAAATCATTTTCTAATAGTTGTATTGCATTACTTACGGATCCGCCTGAAAATGGAGCAATTTCCTCTGATAGATTCTTTTCTACATTAAAATATTTGATTAACACTTTTGATAAGTCTTCATTATTAAGAGGATTAAAATTTACAACCCAACATCTGGATCTGATTGTCTCTCTTAGCATAAATGGGAAAGGCGTAGTTAAAACGAAAATAATTCCCTGCGGAGGCTCCTCCAAATTCTTGAGCAAGGCATTTTGAGCTTCATCATTCATCAGGTGGGCATCAGATACAATGATAAAGCGATACTTGACATCTGCGTATGAAAAGGAAATAAATTTTCTTATATCACGAATACTCGTAACCTTTATATTATTAGCCTTCGGGATAGAAATTTTAATATAAGGGTTTTGGATTTTCTTTTCCAGCTGATCTCTTAAAATTTGTATTTCATCTTTACTTAGTTTTTCAATGCCAGTACTATCATCATCTTCATTCTTGCCTCGAGGTAGTGGTATTATATATTTGATATATGGTTCTGAAAATTTGTATATGTGATTTTTTATTTTAAGAAATGTTTCAGCATCTAAAAATTTTGAATTTATAATTTCTGCAAATTTGAACGCAGCTAAATCTTTGCCACAGCCTTCAATCCCGCTAAACAGAAATGCATGAGGAATATTTGATGAAAAGATTATCTTAGTTAATAATTCTTTCGCTTTTTGCTGGCCGTATAATCCCTCCCATGTTAATTCCATTAGAATTAAATGCTAATCAAGTTTACAACACTTTCCTTATTATTGCTAGTAATCATCTTCATTATAAAAGAAGTCTTCATCAGAAGGATAATCTGGCCAAATATCTTCAATTGATTCATAAGGTTCATCAGAGTCCTCCAATTCAATTAAATTCTCAACAACCTCATAAGGTGCACCTATTCTTTCAGCATAATCAATTAACTCTTCCTTAGTTGCAGGCCAAGGTGCATCGTCCAAATATGAAGCTAATTCAATCGTCCATATCATAAATTCTATAACTTCCTGTTCAATTTTTATGGGTTAATTCAAAAAAACCTAAATTACCAAAGAAAAACTCTGCTGGGTTCAGAATTACGCCATCATGGTGAACTTCATAATGAAGATGTGATCCAGTGGATAATCCAGTATCGCCAATCTTTGCAATCATTTCTCCCCTCACTACTTTTTGGCCTTCTTTTACATCGGCCTCAGATAAATGAGCATAAATAGTTTCGTATCCAAATCCATGATCTATTTCTACAGCTAAACCAAACCCCCCTCGATATCCCACTGATTCTATTGTACCATTTCCTGTAGCATATACAGGTGTGCCTTCACTGGCAACAAAATCAATCCCGTCATGCATTCTCTCAATATGTAGAATTGGATGAAACCTCATTCCAAAACCATCACCAATCTCACCATCACATGGTTTTATAGCTGGTATATCTTGATACAATTTTTGATTTAGTTGAAGCTGATTCCTTATTTCACTATATTGTTTTTTCTCAAATGCAACTTTTCTCGAGACTAAATCAACAAAATTAAGTAGTGAATTAAGCTTCTCTTCGGAAGGACTTTTAAAAAAATCTGTTACATTATTAAATGATCCCCCACCAATTCCAACATCCATCTCATCTTGAGAAACTGGCTGCAAATTTGCTGCTGCCCTAAGGTTATTATTTGTTTTATATAAACTATCTAACTGTTTATCTAGTAAATCATAATTAGTAGCAATTTTATCTAAATTCTCTTTCAAAATTCTATTTTCGCTTCTTAAATCTCGCATATTTTTCTGAGAGTTAACGATAGAAGAAACGATAAAATAGCCGCCAAATATAATTGTACTAAAAATCACCACAGAGAGAGTAAAATATATAGCTAACTTAGCTTTATAATTCTTAATCTCTATAAATTGTAATTTGGCTTTTGAGAAGAAATATAATTTTTTCATAACTTAGGCCGCAAACTAAAAAAATAAGATTAGTTTGTCAAGGGTATTGTCCACTTTTCTATTCAAAATCGTGTTCGAAATAATCGACACCTCTAAGACTGTCATCATTGTGATTCTTTAGTTTACTATTTAAACGGCTTTGAAAATAGTTTGCAGCATCATATCCATAGTGTTTTAGTAAATAATTCAGACTTATTACCTCCGAAATCACGGTAAGGTTTTTCCCAGGCAAAATGGGAAGTTTAACATAAGGAACTTCTATATTTAGGATATTAAAAAAATTTTCATCTAACCCGGTACGAGTGTATTCGACTTTATCATCCCATACTTCAAGTTCAACAATTATTTCTAGCCTTTTTTGATATCTAATTGCACGAATACCAAACATTCTTTCAATATCAAGAAGACCTAATCCTCTAATTTCCATGAAATGCTTAACTAAGTTTGTGCCGGAACCCATCAAGATTCCTTCTCCTTTTTTAGTGAGAATTATAATATCATCCGCAACAAGACGGTGTCCTCTTTCAATTAAGTCAAGTGCGACTTCGCTTTTCCCAACGCCTGATTTCCCTACAAACAACATGCCTACACCGTATACATCAACAAAGGAACCATGTATAGAAATTCTCGGTGCAAATTGATCGTCTAAAAAATCGCTTATGAGATATACAAGTTTAGTTGTATCGTAGGATGAACCAAATACTGGGACATGATGCACATTAGCTATTTCTAATAACAATGGGAAAGGTTGATTGTTATCAGTTAAAACGATACACGGAATGTCAAAGCTAAATACTCTTTCGACAGCCTCTCTTCTTGCAGAATCAGATAACTGATCTAGATATCTCATTTCGGTATTCCCAAACACTTGAACTCGTGCAAAAGAAAAGAGTCCAACAAATCCAGCTAATGCTAGGCCTGGTCTAAATAAATTTTGGTCAACTATTTTTTTTGAAAAACCAGATTTATCAGAATATAATTTTAGCTTAAATTTATCCCGCGTATTATTAAACAAAAATTCAATTGTAATGAATTCTTTTCTAGAAATAGCTTTTTGATCAATTCTCATTCTTTAATTCTAATATTTTTTTTTGTTTTCAATTTTTCAAGTTGCCTTGAAAGTTTTATAACCGCAGCACTTATTGACTTCATAAAATCATCAGATTCTTCTTTAGCAGTCAAAGTCTGTCCGGGAACTTGCAGCACTATTTCAGCCGACTTAATACTAGGATGAGTATTCTGAAAACTTAGAATAACATCCGCATTGAAAATACTATCGTTGAATTTCCCTAAAGACGAAACTTCTCCATTTATAAAATCTTTTAAAGTATCATGTGCTTTAAATTTTCTAGCAGTTATTGAAATATTCATTGCAACCTCCTGTAATTATGATTTTGGATGAGCTTTTTTATAAGTGGATTTTAATCTTTCAACACTAATGTGAGTGTATATTTGCGTGGTGGACAGATTTTCATGCCCTAGTATTTCCTTTACTGCACGAAGATCTGCTCCATTATCAAGCATATGAGTAGCCGCGCTATGTCTTAAAATATGAGGACTCTTTTTCTTTATCTCTGAAACTTTCCCCAGATATTTGCTAACCAGTCTATGAACATATCGAGGATATATTCTCTGATTCTTTTCGGTTACAAAAAGAGGAGCTTTAAAATCTAAAATGTCCCTTGTTAATATATAGTTGTTCAATACAGGAACAGATTTTCCTCCAATAGGTACAACTCTCATTTTATTTCCTTTACCTAATACAGTAAGAGTTTTCCTATCTAAATCTAAGTCGGATAAATTTAAATTGCAAAGTTCAGATACACGAATTGCACATCCATATAATATTTCAAAAATTCCTATGATAAGTTCATGATTTTCATCCGATTTTTCAATTTCATCATAAATTTCTAAAATCGATCCACTTGTAGTTATATCAGGTAATTTCCTTTTCGTCTTTGGGTTTGTTATTGATAAAATTGGATTTTCTTTTATATAATTGTGTTGATATGCATATTTAAATAAACCTCTAAGAGATGACAGTTTCCTTGAGATTGAAGTTTTCTCATGCTTCTTGTCAGTTAAATAACCTAAATATGAACGAAAAAATCTTTCATATATTTCTGACAAATCATTTTTATTATATTCCTTGCAGTAATAATTAAATTCACGCAAATCTTCTGAATAAGATTTTAATGTCATGGACGAATATCGACGAATTTTTTCAATATTTTCCAAATATTCTTCTATAAGTATATCAATCAGCATCAATCTCTTTCAACTCTTCAGCTTCTTCTTGAATCATTTCTGCATGACAAATTGGACACCGCATATAAATCCCTTTCTTAACAGAATAACGATGTTCCATATAGTCTGAATCAGCATTGGGGCAACTTTGAGGAACTGGTTTATACCAACTTACAAAATCGCAATCAGGATATCTAGAACAACCGTAAAATAATCTTCCTCGTTTCGATTTCCTTTCAACTACATATCCCGTTTTGCATTTGGGGCAATCAACACCAAGAGAAATATTTTTTATAAAATCACATTCAGGATATTTCTCGCATCCAATAAATCTACCAAATTTCCCATTTCGGTACACTGTTCTAGAGCCGCACTTATCACACATTTCACCAGTGTATTCGGGCTCTTGGTTTTGGGCATAAATATCCTTAAATGATTTTATATTTTTGCATTCAGGATAATTTGAGCATGCTAAATATCTACCGAATCTACCTACTTTAATTTCCATCTCGTGTCCGCATAAATCACAAATAATTTTATCAATTTTATTTTCAACATTTTTTAATGCGTTTGAAAATGGTCTATAAAAATCGTCAAGTACTTTTTTATATTGATTATCACCTTGTGCAATTTGATCTAATTCTGCTTCCATACTCGCTGTAAAATCCTCATTTATAATATCAGGGAAATTAGTAACAAGGATTTTATTTACTTCTCTACCTAGTTTTGTAGGAAATAGTTTGCGCTCGACCTGATCCACATATTTCCTATCTTGTATTGTTCCTACAATCATAGAATATGTGCTAGGTCTACCTATACCTTTACTTTCAAGTTCTTTTATCAAAGTACTTTCCGAAAACCTAGCTGGAGGTTTTGTAAAGTGCTGAGCTCTTTTAAGATCCTCTAAACCAAGGTGCTGATCCTTTTCTAATCCAAGAGGAATTGTATCATTGCGATATTCTTCCTTTTCCTCTGCATTTTCTTTCACTTCAAAAATTTCTTCATAAATTTGCGTAAACCCCCTGAACTTAACAGCACTTCCAAAAGCCTTAAATATAAATTCATCAGCTCCTATTTCGACGACTGTTGTTTCCAAAAGTGCCGGATTCATTTGAGAGGCAATAAATCTTTTCCAGATCAGCTCATATAGCCTAAACGAATTCTTGTCTAAATACTTTTTAACAAAATCTGGTGAATATTTCAAAGATGTTGGCCTTATTGCCTCGTGTGCATCTTGCACATTGGATTTGTTTTTCTTTTCGTAATTATTTGGCACGGCTGGTAAATATTCATTACCAAAGTTATCTTTGATAAAATCCCTGACTTCTGTAATCTTTTCATCACTTATACGAGTCGAATCAGTACGCATATACGAGATTAACCCTTGTAAACCTTCCGTCCCAAGTTCTACACCTTCGTATAACTTTTGTGCTATAGCCATAGTCTGTTTGGGGCGCATCCTGATTCTTTTCGAAGCTTCTGCTTGTAATGCACTTGTGATAAAAGGAGCTGGGGGGTTTCTTTTGGAAGTGCGTTTAACAATATTGCTAATGTAAAAATTATCTTTTCCTGATACCCGGTTAAATACTTCAAACGCTTTTTCTTCATTCGGAATGTTAATACTCTCCTGCAAAAAGTCTTCCCATTCTTTTTCTTCCATAATGGGTTTTGGTTGAACTCTTATGTCCTTCCCATTTATGCTAAAAAGTTTAGCTTTGAAAGTGTCTCCTTTATCAGTTTTAAATATTGCCCAAATTGACCAATATTCAGTAGTAATAAATTTCTCGATTTCGAATTCTCTATCACAGATTAATTTTAAAGCTACCGATTGCACTCTTCCGGCAGAAAGTGCCGTGCTACCTGACATTTCGATAACGGCTTTCCATAGAAAAGGAGAGATTTTGTATCCAATTATTCTGTCCATTACCCTTCTTGCTCGTTGTGATGCTACCAAATTAGTGTCGATTATGCTAGGATTTTGCATAGCTTTTAAAACGCCGCTTTTAGTTATTTCATTAAATAAAACTCTATGAATTTTTGAATCAGCATTTAAGATATCAGCAATATCTTGTGCAATAGCTTCACCTTCACGATCCGGGTCAGTAGCAATATATATACTTTTACTTTTTCCTGCTAAAGATTTTATCTTCTTTATAACATCCCCTTTACCTCTTATTGTAACAAACTGAGGCAAAAAATCGTTATCTAAATCAACTCCCAGTTTTGTCTTTGGTAAATTTTTAACATGTCCAATTGTTGGCTCAACTATATAGTCTTTACCAAGATATTTATTTATTGTTTTAGCTTTCGCAGGTGATTCTACAAGGACAAGGTTTTTGAGCATAATAATTCCGCTTACTTTACATAATTAAAGATTATAAATTTTGGATGCTCGGAAAATAAGCCAATAATCGGCGCACAACTTATTCTCAAGCTTTTTCATAACAAGTCTATCATTTTTGCTTTGATCATCATATCCTAATAAATGCAAAATTCCATGAATTACAAGTCTAATAATTTCCTGATTAGCTTTTACCCGAAATCTATTAGCATTTTTCTCAGCATCTTCAAAGGAAATAATAATCTCAGCATCAAATATATCATGATTATTATTGTAATTAAAAGTGATTATGTCTGTAGAGTATTGATGCTCGAGAAATTTTGCATTTACCGCAATTATTTCTTTACTTGTGACAAAATTAATGACCAAGCTAGATATTTCAAATCCTAATTCTTTCCTTAATTTAGATACAATTGCATGTATTGCAGTCTTATTTATTGTTTTTTTTGCGGAAGAATTTACTACCAAATTTTTTAACACAATTTCCTCTTAGCTATTTTGTAACAATTAAATGTCTAACTTTAGACCTTCAGTAGCAGCTACGCAAATTACATTAGATTTTTCATTTTTTATTATTTTAGAAGTTTCTTTATAAATTTCATCCATCTTATTATCATCATAATCTGGATTAAAATGAAATAATATAAGATTTTTGACGTTTGCCAAAATACTAAAATAAGCAAGAATGCTATTGCTTGTATGTCCCCATCCCTTCTTTGTGAATGCATTATTTTCATCATAAAAAGTATCATGGATTAAATAATCACAATCTTTGCAAAATTGGATCAAATCAGCATTCAAGTTTTTTAATCCAGCAAATGAATGAGACAAGTTAAGGCTTTCCTTAATTAATTCATTATCCGGCATATAAACAATGGATTTCCCCGAAACTTGTATTTTGAAAGCTAATGCGGGTGAAGAATGGTTTGCTCTAATTGCTTGTAATTCAATATCATCAAATATCCTAAGATTGCCTGAAGAAATATTCTCAAACTCAATTCGACTTTTTACTTGATTAATCTTCACGGGGAAATAATGTTCATCCATTTGACCACTTAATAAAGTTTCAATACTTCTCTCTTTATTGCTCTCTCCAATAAAAATGATCTTATTCTGTTCTGAATAAAGTGGCATAAAAAATGGTATCCCTTGAATATGATCCCAATGATAATGGGTAAGCAGAATTGTAATGTCTTTTCTAAAATCTTCTTCCTTTAAGTGTTTCCCTAATTCCCTGATTCCGCTACCAGCATCTAAAATAAAGATGTTATTATTGTCAGTTCGAAGTTCAACACAAGGTGTGTTTCCTCCATATTTTATAGTTTTATTCCCAGGCACGGGTATTGATCCACGAGTGCCCCAAAATTTTAGATACATTTTTTTCCTAAATATCTTTTAATGACTCGATTGTCATTTCGGTATATTTTTTATACCTCATAGCTGATCTTTCAAAATCTCTAATCTCTTCTTCGCTTAAATCCCTCACGACTTTTGCGGGTACACCAGCAACTAATTTACCAGATGGTACTATAAAATTTGGTTTAATAACAGAGCCAGCTGCTACCATCGATTCACTTTCAACAACCGAACCGTCTAAAACTACTGATCCTATCCCTATCAAACACATATCTTTAAGGGTACAACCATGTAGCTTTACAGAATGTCCTATGGTAACTTTGTCGCCAATGTTCAGTGGATATTTCCCATTTGTGACATGTAGCATCGAACAATCCTGGATATTGGTGAAACTTCCAATTCGAATATAATGAACATCACCACGTATAACTGTGTTATACCAAACACTTGAATTATCCCCTATCGTTACGTCTCCTATGACTTTAACACCGGAGGCTAAAAACACATTTTCTCCCATTTTAGGATATTTGCCCATATAGGGGAAAAATTTTAACTCATTATCTAGTTCTTTGCGTATTTTGGAGGTATCCATCCTGGCCTCTTCCATGATTTTAATTCTATCTTTACGTCACCTACTATTACTTTCATTTTTGCAAGTATTGGAACCGCAGCCTCATCATTCGAAAACCAACCTTCAAAGTATCCAGTCAATCCAAATATACTTATAAATTTCATTGTCCCGTCTATGTGGGTGCAAGCAATAGGATAATTTACTGCGTCAATAGTTATTCCACTTATATGTGAATTAAAATTTATCAGAGTATTTTCTTTCTTTTCTTTTATGAAACAAGGAAGAGTTTCAGTTCTATTTTGTCCACTGTTCATTCTAGCATAATATAAAAGTGAAAGACCGTCCTGATATTCCTTTTTCGCAGTAGTCGTTGAGTCTGTCCATAATTGTGAAGGATAAATTTTACCTTTCATAATGTGTATAAGTGAATTATTGTAATCAAAAGTATAATCTGTATAAGTTGTATAATCCTTACTCTGTACTAAGCCACGAAAAAAAATCGAATAAAACTCTGAGTTCATTGTCGTAATATAGACCTGGTGTAAACTAACAAAAGGGATTCCTGAATACGAGTCTATATACCCTATTGCATTATAATAAACTTCCCCGTCTTCATTTTTTTTGCTTTTTACTACGATCTTAATTTCGCCTAGCTTTATAAAAGAATAACTGACCACATAGGTTAATTCCTCTCCAACTTGTAGTCTCTTATCAGAGAAAAAACTATAACTGTAAGGTTTTATATTTTCGTATAAATTCCTAAATGGATGCAAAAATAAAAATGGTAATATTAATAATATTAATGCCCTTTTCATTTCAATCTTGCCAATTCTTTAGCATCACGAAATAAAGAAGCAGAATTTAAAAATTGAAGATCACCGTTTAGCAGGACCTGATACCAGCCTCCATTATTCCAAAGACTTCTTGCTATTTCGGCTTTCAATCTAGTGCCAATATACTCCTTATCTTTCTCAAAATCTTCACTATTGAACTTAATTCCTTTTTGCCTGGCGAAGTCTATGAAATTGTCATAATCCTTGTTCGATAACTCGTAATAATTCATAAATGTTTTCAAATTATCATCATAATTCTTTAAAATATCATTTTTATATTTACCAAGATAACTTAAAATGTATTGATAGAAAATGCTATTTTTTAATAATTCTGAAGTAAAAACAGTTACATTATTATCCACAATTATATAATCTGGAGTTATTCCCCCACCGCCATACACTATTCTCCCGTCATGCGTTTTGTACTCAGGCAAAGAACTGTCTTTTTCAGCAGTATGCTCGATGTTATTACCCGGTATATCATCGTTCTTTCCTGCATCTTCATAATATTCCTTTTTGCTCTGTATTTTTTTATAGTCACGTTGAATAAGTCGGCCAGAAGGTGTGTAATACCTTGCTACTGTCAACCTTAATGCCGAGTTATCCGGCAGGGGAAATTGACGTTGAACTAACCCCTTCCCAAAAGTAGTTTCACCAACAATTAGTGCTCTATCCCAATCTTGCATTGCACCTGCGACAATCTCACTCGCAGAAGCACTTCCGCTGTTAACCAAAATTATTAACGGTAAATTTTTATATAGTGCCGGTTTTGATGCATAGTATTCTTCATCAAATTCTTTACGCCTTCCTTTAGTATATACTATTATTTTATTATCACCTAGGAATAAATTGGATATTTTTACAGCTTGATTTAGATACCCACCTGGATTACCGCGAAGATCAAGGATGAGCTGTTTCATCCCCTTGTGTTTTAGGTTTATTAATGCACTATTTAATTCATCATAAGTAGTCTCTGCAAATCTTGAAATGCTGACATATCCAGTAATATTATTATACATGAAGTGAGCATCCACTGAGTATAACGGAATTTTAGCCCTTGGAACTTCATAATTGATTGGATCTCTTGTTCCAATTCTTAGAATTGTGAGTTTTACTTTTGTACCGATTGGTCCTCGCAACTTATTTCTAACCTGATCATTATTTATAGATATAGCACTCACATCATTTATTTTAATTATTTTATCTCCTGAAATTATCCCGAGTGCCTTACTTGGTCCTCCACTTATAGGTGCAACAACAGTTAATGTATCGTTAAGAATTTGAAATTCTATCCCAATTCCATCAAATTCACCCTTAAAAGATTCCTCCACAGACTCTAATTGCTTTGCTGGGATGTAAACAGTATGCGGGTCTAACTTATTAAGCATCCCATTTATCGCAGCTTCAACTAGTTTTTGCTTGTCAACTTTTTCTACATAATATTTATCGGTGTAAGTTAAAATATCTTTGAATTTAAGAATACTACCCTGGAGTTTGTTATCAAAGAACACTATATGAATCAGAATGCCAATCACTATTCCGACTGTCAAAACAACTATAGTAAAAGGTATTTTTATTCTATTGGATTCCATTTCCATTCAACTCATAATAACACTTGCGTAAAAAAACATAATGTATTATAATTATTTAGAAAGTAGTTTTTGAAATTATCAATTTTATTCAAAGATTTTGATTATGATGTTTTATCTAATATTTTTCCAAAACGCCATTATGAATAATATCATCAAGAAGCACTTTAGTAATTTGTTGGTCATAATTGAAGTTTTAACCTAAAATTGTTGGGACATTTTTCAATTATCTGACTTCCTCCCAGTTAGCAGAAATGGATCTCCTTCTTAACCAAACTGAGATGCCATTTTTTATCCATGAAACTGTAACCCTCCAGTAACCAAACTTTCTAAATCGTCTTGGAGATTCATATACACTGATATAAGTGCTAAAAAATATTTTTCCCAACTTCCTAATTCTACGGAATAAATTGAATTCTTCTCCAGCGGCTAATGATTCATCATAACCACCTAACCTTTCATAAATTTCCTTTCTTACTACCTGGCATTCTCCCCTGCCCATTCCGAGACCTATTAAATTTAAAAAATGGAAATATTCGTTATAAATAAAATGGAAAAACTTATCTGATATAGTTTCATCTTCAGGAAAGACTTTAACTCTAAAAGTCAGCGCAAGAATTTCTTTATCATTAAAAATATTCTCTATATTGGTAAAGAATAGTTTTAAATTATTAATCCGAACGTCTGCGTTGATAAAAATAAAAATACTACCGTTTGCTAAATTTGCTCCACAATTTCTACTGCTCGCTATGTTTTGTTTTTGTTGATTAGTATGTGCAATCACCTTTTCAGCTTTATCCAAAGCTATTTCTATGATTCTGTCTCTACTTCCGTCATCAGAAATTATAATATCAAAGTCTATTTCTTCCCTTAGTTTAATATCATTCAACAAACTTAAAAGATTCGACAGCAGTTTTGCTTCATTTAAAGTCGGAATGATAGCGCTGAATTTCAAGTTTATTAATTAGATATTATTATAAAATTAACATTAATTTAGCTTTTAACTTCTGGCTTCATTTGTGGAAAGAATATTACATCTCTTATGGAAATTTGGTTAGTCAATAACATTACAAGTCTGTCTATACCTATGCCCATTCCAGCAGTTGGCGGCATACCATATTCAAGAGCCCTTATGAAATCATCATCAATTTGATGAGCTTCATCGTCTCCTGCTTCTTTCATTTTCACTTGATCCTCAAATCGTGATTTTTGGTCAATTGGATCATTTAACTCACTAAATGCATTACATATTTCTCTTCCAGCAACATATCCTTCAAACCTTTCCACTAATCCAGCTTTTGAGCGATGTTTTTTTGCAAGTGGAGAAAGTTCAAGCGGATAATCTATAACAAATGTAGGCTGTATCAGGTCTGGCTGAACCAATTGACTAAACATTTCATCAATCAACTGCGCTTTTGTTTCTACATGAGCTAAGTCAATATTTAGCCTTTTTGCTGTAGCTCTAAGTTCCTCATTTGAAGCATTAATAACATCTATGCCAATTTTCTCTTTAAGTGTCTCAGTCATTGAAACTCTTCTCCAAGGTGAACTGAAATTAATGTTGCTGCTTTCAAATTCAAAATCCAAAGTTCCAAATACTTCGATGCAAATGTGGTTGATCATTTTCTCAACAAAATTCATCATCCATTCGTAATCCTTGTATGGAACATAAAGCTCCATCATCGTAAATTCAGGGTTATGAGTTTTATCCATTCCTTCGTTTCTAAAATCTTTCGATATCTCATATACGCCATTAAAACCGCCGACAATTAGTCTTTTTAGATATAGTTCATCCGCAATTCGCAAATATAGTCTTGTATCAAGCGCATTATGATGTGTCATAAATGGTCTGGCTGAAGCGCCACCATATATCGGCTGCAAAACTGGAGTTTCTACTTCGAGATAGCCAAATGAATCAACAAACCTTCTTAATGAAGAAATTATTTTGCTTCTTTTAATGAATATATATTTGATTTCAGGATTAACTATTAGATCTAAGTAACGTTGCCTATATCGAAGTTCTTTATCTGCAAATTGATCATGTATAATTTTATTACCTTGCTCATCAATCGTTTCTTTAGCAATAGGAATCGGTCGCAATGCTTTTGAAAGAAGCGTTAAATTTGATACATGAATAGAAATTTCTCCTGTTTTTGTTTTGAATATAAAACCCTCAACTCCAACGATATCTCCAATATCCATTAATTTAAAAGAATCGTAATTCTCTCCTATGTCATCCTTTCTTAAATATATCTGGACTTTACCTTTATAATCATGAATGTGAGCAAATGAAGCTTTACCCATGCGGCGAATAGCCATTATTCTGCCTGCAATTCTAACTACGCGTTTTTCATCGTCAGCAAAAGAAGTTTTAATTTGTTCTGAGTCGGAATCATTATCAAACGAATATGCAAATGGTTCTATTCCCATTTTTCTTAGTTCTTCTAATTCTTCAAATCGTCTTTTTATTAGGACATTAATATCTTGCTGATTGCTATTATCCAAAAAATACCTCCGATTATTTTCTTCTGAAATTTGCTAACCGCAGACAAACTAGATCCTGAATATTTTCAGCTAGTTTAACTGGTACATCAAAATTATTTACAATAATTGAAAAAGCTACTGGCTCATGGTCACCAGTATATGCATAGCCCGAAAGACTTCTTACTCCTTCCAAAAATCCTGTTTTTGCTCTTATGTTACCTTGTGCTTTGCTGTTTTGCATTCTGTCACCTAGAGTTCCGTCAACTCCTGCAATTGGCAATGAATTATAATATGGTACAAAATCTTTATTTTTATACATATAACTAAGCAGTGTTACAATCTGCCTTGGTGTTACTAGGTCGAGTCTTGAAAGCCCGCTGCCGTCTACTATGTTCATACCCTCCGGATTAATTCCCATCTCTCTAAATAATCTATTTTCTGTAGCTATTCCATTTTCAGAAGATCCAAAATTCTTTGTCTCGAGCCCTATTGTCTTTAATAATTGTTCTGAAAAAAAGTTCTCACTGTTTTTATTTATTACTTTTATTATTTCTTTAAGTGGTGGGGAATATTGCGTAAAAAGCCTTGTCATTTTCGAATAGTCAAGAGGTTGTGAAATATCATCAACATCTATAGGATAACCGTCAATTGAGATGCCTTTTCTTTTTAATACATCTTTTAGTACTACCATCGCATACTGAGTCGGGTTGTTAACTGTTACAAATGTTTTTACAGTATCGGAGTTTTGTTTAATTGTTCCATAAACAGTAACCACATTAGTCCCCATATCTCGATATACGTTAATCGAAGTAACTGAGTCTGTAGGAACTGTATTAACTTTATTTAATATTATTATATATTTTGTCGAGGGCTCAATTGATACTTGAGGAAGATGATTTTCTTTATTAACACTAACATATACGTTAACAACATTATCATTAAAAGAAATTGCGCTTGAGGGTGCTGCAAACCACTCACTTTCATAGTCCCAACTCCAGCCTGCACCAAGTCCTACTTCATCAAACGCATTGTCATCTCCTATAATATTTCCCGTTATTTCATCAATGCCTAGTTTTGATAATGAATCCGCCCAATCTTCATAAACTTTGTATATGTTATCATCATAAAATCTACCTGAAATAGTTGGATCGCCTCTACCTTGAATTACCAAATCCCCCTTAAGTACAGACCCGTCTATTTTCCCATTTATAAATATATTAGTCTTGAACTTATAATCACTCCCTAAAAGAACTAGCCCTGCTGCTGTGGTAAATAATTTTAAGTTCGAAGCTGGCATAAATAGTTTATCTTCGTTTCGCTTATAAAAATATTCCCCCGTCTCAAGCGATTGTATGACTACTCCCCATTGTGCATTACTGAAATTTGGATCATTAAAAATATCATTCATCTGCGACCAAAATTCCTGCATTGTGGAATAGGAGTATTTTGGGATAGAATCGCTAGCAGCAACTTGGGCATATACTGGGTAACCAATTATCAATACAAAAAAAATAAAAATAGAATTTTTAACGCCCATAGCTATTTATAACTCCTGATATTTCGAACTTTGTAAGTTGTCGATACGCGCCTTGTGGAATATCAGCTTTTATTCCTGCATAACTTATACGGTTTAATGAAACAACAGTATAGCCTAACGCTGCAAATATTTTCTTTACAAAATGATTTCTTCCTTCTGTTGCAATTACATTTATGAATTTTTTAGAATTTTTACTTGAGAAGTATACCTTGCTGAATCTTCCACGCTTTCCCTCAATAAAAACTCCCGTTTGTAGCTTATCTATATCAGCATCCAAAATTGGGCGGTCAAGTTTAACTTCATATTCTCGAGGGACTTTATTTTTTGGATGAGTAAGCAAATTGGCAAAGTCACCATCATTAGTTAATAGTAATACACCCGTTGTGTTATAGTCAAGTCTACCGACTGGAAATATCTTCTCTTTTGTCTTAATTAATTCAACTACTGTTTTACGGTCCTTTTCATCATCAGTTGTTGTAATTACCCCCATTGGTTTATTTAACAAATAATATAAATGTCTTTTAGGAGAGATTCTTTCTCCATCTAAAAAGACTTTATCTCTACCCAAATCAACTTTATAAAATAGCTTATCTATAACTTTATTATTGACAGAGACTCTTCCTTGTAAAATCATCTCTTCGGCTTTTCGTCTTGAACATATTCCGCTATCAGAAATAAATTTATTCAGCCTGGTCGTTGTTAACTTGTTCGTTGTTTGATTCATTTTCAACTGTTTCTTCCAAAAGATTCATCAATATTTTCTGCTTTTGCTCTAAGAAATCTTCGTCTTTCATAATCTCTTCAATTTCTCGAGGCTTAGGCAAATCACTTAATTTATTTAGTCCAAAATATTTTAAAAATTCATCGGTTGTGCCATATAATAATGGTCTGCCTATTGATTCAGCTCTGCCTGTAATTGCCACGAGACTCTTTTCTAGTAAGGTAGTCAAAATATAATCGGAATTTACTCCTCTAATTGCTTCTATCTCAGGTTTTGTTATTGGCTGCTTATATGCAATTATAGCAAGTGTTTCAAGTGCAGCCTGACTAAGCCTCCTTTTGCTCTTTTCCGACGATAAAAATCCTACATATTTTGCATTCTCGGGCTTAGTAGCATATAAAAATCCGTTCGCAACTTTCACTATTTGGAATGCAATATTTTGTGCATCATATTTTTTATTTAACTCATCAACGACATTTTCTATTTCGTCAATTGAAATATGTGTATCTTCCCCATCTATGCCTTTAATAGCTTTTACGATTTCATTCGATGATATAGGATCATCAGAAGAAAAAATTAAAGCTTCAATTATTGAAAAATATAAATTATCCATTGGTTATTTTGAATAAGACAAAATCATTAAAATTAGGCGATTCTTTAATCCCGATCATTCCCATTTTCGTTAATTCAAGAAGAGCAACAAATGTAATTACTATTCTAATTTTTTCCCTCATATCGTTAATTAGACTAAGAAAATGAAGCTCTGTTTCCTTCTCTAAATTGCTCATTATAAAGGATATTTGCTCTTCAATAGAAATATTTATTTTCTTTATCTCATGAAATACTTCTGTCTTAACACCGTCTAAAACCTTTTTAATTGCTTTCGCCAAGTCAAAGATAGTAACATTCTTTAATAGAATTTCATAATCAGGTGGAGCTATTTTCTCATCAGCAGAGTAATTTCCTCGATAATTAATTTTCCTTTGACTTGTTTCAAAGAAAGAAAGTTCTTCCGACATTTCTTTGTATTTTTTATATTCTAACAATGCTTGGATTAGTTCTGACCTAGGATCAATTTCTTCTCCTTTTTCATCAATTTCTCTAGGAAGTAATAGCCTGACTTTAATATGCATCAAAGTAGAAGCCATTAGAATAAAGTCACCTGCAAGCTCAAGATCAAGCATTTGTATAAGATTTACATAATCTAAAAATTCTTTTGTTATTTTGGAAATAGGAATGTCGTAAATATTCAGCTCATCTCTTTTTATAAAAAAAAGGAGAAGATCAAGCGGACCCTCAAACTGGTCTAACTTAATTTTGTACACATCTATCCTAACATCATTTTTGCATGAACCTCTTCCATAGTTGACTTTGCAGCTCTTTTGGCTTTGCTTTCGCCGTCATGAAGAATGTCTGTAACTTCACCTATTCGATTTTCATAATATTTTCGTTTTACAATAATCGGCTCTAAAAAGGTTGATATTTTACTCGCACAATTGAGCTTACAGTCAACACATCCTAAAGCACCTGAACGACAATTTTTATCTATTTCTTCAACCTTTGATGGATTAAATTTTCTATGATAAGAAAATACTAGGCAAATATCTGGATTACCAGGATCTCCTTTCCTAATTTTCTGCGGGTCAGTGACAGCCTTTCGTAATTTAGATTTTACCGTTTCCGCATCATCAGAAAGAAGTATTGTATTATTCAAAGATTTACTCATTTTTGCATTTCCGTCTAATCCGGATAATCGGGCGAATTTTGTAAGAAGAGGCTCCGGTTCGGGAAATACTTCACCATAGTTAGAGTTAAACCTTCGCGCGATTTCTCTTGATATTTCTACATGAGGCACTTGATCCTCTCCAACTGGAACAACTTCCCCTTTATAAAGGAGAATATCTGCAGCCTGTAATACCGGATAACCAAGATGACCATAAATTACATTTTCGATATTCAAATCTCTGATTTGATCTTTTAATGTTGGATTTCTTTCAAGTCGATTAACACTAATTAGCATTGAGAAAATTAAATTAAGTTCTGCATGTTCTTTAATTTGCGATTGACGAAACATTGGGCTATGCACTGGATCTAATCCGCAAGCTAACCAATCAATCAGCATGTCAATTGAATCTTGATATATTTCTTTTGTGTCTAATTTTGTTGTCAATACGTGATAATCGGCTATTAAATGAAAACTTTCATAGTTTTGCTGAAGCTTAATCCAATTTTCTAACGCTCCAACATAATGCCCGATGTGAAGTTTGCCGGTTGGGCGCATTCCGCTAAGTATTCTTTTCTTTCTCATAATCTAAAATTTGATTTTTCGATGTTATATTAAATAAATTATAATAATGAGTAATTATTGGTAGAAATCTATCATTATGAAAGATAAAGATATGGTTTCCAGTTTTCGTCCAGCTTACCTACAACATTTTTTATGAACATAATATGACTGGGCTTAAATGGTCTATTTAACAAAATCATATTCGCTTCTACTGGAGTTCTATCACCTTTTTTGTTATTGCAGAATGTACAGGCACATACTAAATTATCCCAGGAATCTGAACCGCCTTTTGATTTAGGGATAATGTGATCAATTGTTAAAGGTAAATCACCTCTTCCGCAATATGAGCACTTATATTCATCTCTTCGCAAAATATTTTTTCTTGTAAGCACAACTCGCTTGTAGGGCAAAGTAATAAATTGACTGAGCCTAATTATACTAGGCCAAGGGAATGTTTTCGATACGCTTCTTAATTCTTTTCTTTTATCCTGAAGCACTAGTTCTGCTTTGCCAAGATAAATTAGAACGATAGCTTTTTTTATGTTGCAAACGGTTAAAGGCTCGTAGCTTTGATTTAATATCAATACTTTTGCGTTCAACTTTCCGTTTGTGCGTTTCGCCGGTTCGAAGTCAACCTCCTACCTTGTCTTATCCTGTTTTAAATATTTTAGCCTTAAAAAAATTCTAAACACTAATAGGACAATTGATATAACAAGAAAATAATTGTTAGCTTGTCGAGGGGCAATCCTCGTTAACATAATTATAATAAACAAAACTACAATTGCAAGCGAACCATAGTTAAACAAGTTGTATGTTCTTTTAGTAAACGTTTATATATCTTCCTTTATTCTGGAAATTATAATTAAAAAATGATATTTAATGTGAAAATATAGCTAAATAGATGAGTATTTTCCAATGCTAAATGAGAAAATGTTGCTTTATCTCTCACGATTCTACAAACTATAAGAATTTCATTTGGATTTGGAATATTATTGGTATGATAAAATTTTATTAAGAGACAAAAGGCTGCTGACATTTATTAGTAAGCAGCCACCTATGTGACCCCAACGGGATTCGAACCCATATTACCGCCGTGAAAGGGCGATGTCCTAACCATTAGACGATGGGGCCAGTAAAATATTTCTGGGTGAGCGATGGGGATTGAACCCATGACCCTCAGGGCCACAACCTGATACTCTAACCAACTGAGCTACGCTCACCATGAACAACTAAAAGTAAGAAATTCTAAAATCAAAATCTTACTTTCCATTTTCCTTCGTACGCCCGAGTGGATTCGAACCACTGACCTACAGCTTAGAAGGCTGTTGCTCTATCCAATTGAGCTACGGGCGCAGATCAATTTATTATCAAAGAAAAATTTATCAATATTTTGTGGCTTCTTAGTCGGGGCGGTAGGATTCGAACCTACGACCTCCTGCTCCCAAAGCAGGCGCGATGAACCGGGCTACGCTACGCCCCGAAGCTTTTATCTCTAAATAATATGAACTTATAAAATCACTTAATTACAATTAAACACATAATCTAAAGAATGTATCTAAAAGTTAAGCAAAAAGAATAAGTTTTATTTTTGAGATTTCAAATATATCTTATTGCTAACATAAATACAAAAATTCATCATTTTTTTTCTAATTCCTTTTATCGTTCCAATAATTTATCATAATTGATATAATATTTCCATGTAAATAATTTCTTAAGTAAATTTCTACTTACTTATTCATAAAAAATTATTCTCAATGGTTTTTCCGTTTTATATAGCTAAAAAATATATCTTTTCGAAAAAGAACTCTAGATTCATTTCGTTTATTTCTGGTTTCTCTATTACAGGCATTGCACTTGGAGTCGCAACCCTAATCATAGCCCTAAGCATTCTGGGCGGTTTCCAAACCACAATCACTAATAAGTTGATCGACTTTGACTCTCATATCCAAATTACATCCTATACAACTACTCTTCCTGATTATCATTCTGCTTTACCTAAAATAAAGATGATACTTTCGCCTTTTGCTAAATCGGTCAATCCTTTTATTTCAAAACTTGCTATTATAAGCAGCAAAGATTTTAAGGAAGGGGTAAGTATAAAAGGAATTAACCCTGAAGACTCTTGGTATGGTATTAAGAGAGATATTGTAAGCGGTAGTTTCAATCTATCAAATTCGACAGGGGTATCTTCTATTATTATTGGGAAGAAACTTGCCGATAAATTATTTATAAAAGTTGGTGACCAGATTACAGTTTTTGCCCTAAATAAGAACCAAATCCCCTCGCCGGAAAATTTACCAAATATTAAAAAATATGAAGTTACCGGCATTTTTGAAAGCGGTATGTCTATCTACGATGACTTAAATGCGTATGTTAATATTAACTCAGCTCAAAATCTTTTTAACATTGGAGATAACATTACTGGGTATGATATAAAGCTTAATAATATTTCGAAGATTGATAGTCTAACTTCTGTTTTGTCTGATAACCTTAGCTATCCATATGCGGTAAGGTCAATTTATCAAATACATAGAAATATTTTTACCTGGATTGAGCTTCAAAAAAAACCAATCCCTATTATATTAGGGCTCATTATTCTGGTTGCTGTATTTAATATTATTGGTACTTTATTAATGATTGTTTTGGAAAGAACCAATGCTATAGGCGTGTTAAAATCATTGGGCGCAACTCAGAAGCAGATTATATCAATATTTATCGTGCAAGGTGTCTATTTTGCAATAACAGGAATTTTACTTGGTAATTTAATCGCTTTCGCGCTTACCTATTTGCAATATAGATTTAGAATAATAAGCATTCCTTCTTCAGTTTATTTTATGTCATCAATTCCAATTTCCATGTCAGCATACAATTTCTTTAGCGTTTCATTATTAACATTATTTCTTTGCTTGTCAGCTTCTTTTATTCCAAGTTTTATTGCATCAAGGATTCAACCGATTTCTTCATTAAGGTTTAGCTGATGAGTTACGAATCATACATATCTAAAAGATATCTGCTATCAAAGCATAAAATTAATTTTATAACTATTATATCACTAATCTCTATCTTAGGAATTACAGTTGGGGTTGCAGCTTTAATTGTTGTTCTCTCCGTGTTTAATGGCTTTGGCAGCTTGGTTAAGTCTTTCTTAATGAATATGGATCCACATGTTCGAGTAGAAATAATTTCTCAGCAAGGATTTGCCAAACAGCAAGAAATCCCTACTGCTCTAAAGTCTATACCAGATGTAAAATATTATGCGCCTTTTGTCAGTGGAAAGGTACTTGCGTACAATGGTGGCAATACTCAGGTCGTAAACCTAAAAGGCATAAAACAGGGAAATGGAAATGAACTTTATCAAATTCGACCGAATATGCTTTTTGGTAAATACGATTTGTCTGATCAATACGGAATACCCCACATTATACTCGGATTAACCCTGGCTGATAGACTTGAGTCAGTCGTTGGTGATACAATTACCGTAATATCCCCTGTTGGAATAGAGCAAGCAATAACTCAACTTTCAATGCCGGTTACGCAAACTTTTGTGGTTAGCGGTATCTATAGCTCAAATAATAATGATTACGATGCTAATTTTATTTTTTGTAATCTTTCTACTGGTCAAGATCTTTTAGGCTATAATAATCATGTGCAGGGGTATGATGTTAGATTAAACAACATTTCCGAAGCTAATAAAGTAAAGTCCATTCTCAACTCTAAACTCAATTCTAAATATTTTAATGTTAACACTTGGTATGATTTTCATAAAGAATTGTACATAGTAATGAATATCGAAAGATGGACCGCTTATATCCTCCTCTGTTTAATTATTGCTGTGGCAAGCTTCAATACACTTGGCTCATTGTCTATGTCTGTTATTGAAAAAAAACGTGATATTGGAATACTTCGCTCCATGGGATCAAGTGAAAATTCTATAATGAAAATATTTATGTATGAGGGCTTACTAATAGGTGTTATAGGGACAATTTCTGGACTCTTATTGGGTTATCTGGTTTGTTATTTACAAATTCATTACAATATTTATCCTCTGGATCCGACTCGATATAAGATTGATTCTCTACCTTTAAAAGTTAAATTCTCCGATTTCCTTTATGTATCAGGCGCATCTATGGTACTTTCGTTTATTGCATCACTTATACCTGCAAAAAGAGCCGCTAAGGTTAATACTCTTGAAGCTATCAAATGGGAATAAATAATTAAAAAATAGAAGCTGAATAATGAATAAAACAATAATTTTACATGCGGATAAACTTATAAAAACTTACCCGTCTAAAACAAAACAATTAAAAGTGCTTGACTCTGTTTCCTTGGATATTATGGGAAAGAATATTTCGGTCATTATTGGAGCATCAGGCGCGGGTAAAAGCACTTTGTTGCATTTGCTTGGTGGATTGGACCGACCGGATACCGGGAAAGTTCTTTTTGACAATGAAAATATATTTGATCACAATGACGACAAACTAGCTAGGTTCAGAAATAAAAATGTAGGTTTTGTTTTTCAGTTCCATCACCTGCTCCCTGAATTTACTGCCCTTGAAAATGTTGCTATCCCGCAAATGATAAGCGGAATTTCTTATAATAGTGCGATTAAAAGAGCAAAAGAACTAATTTATTCTGTTGGACTGTCTAACCGGGAAAACCATAAACCTGCTGAACTCTCAGGCGGAGAGCAACAAAGGGTGGCTGTAGCTAGAGCCTTAGCGAATGATCCTGCAATTATTTTTGCAGATGAACCAACAGGAAATCTTGACTCGGTAAATAGCGAAATAATTAACCAAATTATCGTCGATTTGAGAGATAAACTAGGTAAGACTTTTATTATCGTAACTCATAACTCAGACTTAGTAAAATTAGCTGACGACGTATTTGAAATGAAAGATGGCAAATGTAAAAAGAGGACTTCTTAAATTTTACTTAAATACTCGAATAACAACCTAACACCAAACCCGGTCATATATTTCTTTGTATAATTATTATAATTGTTTGCAATTGCAGGACCTGCTATGTCTATATGTGCCCAAGGTATTTTTTTCTCAACAAAATTTTCTAAAAACTTAGCTGCCGTTATTGCACCACCCCATCGACCACCTAAATTCTTTACATCTGCAACTTCACTCTTGTTCAATATATTATAATCGTCCCACATTGGTAATCGCCATACTCTCTCGTGAGTGTCTATTCCTACTCGATATAATTCTTTAGCCAATTTATCGTCTTTTGTAAAAAGTCCTGCAACAAATTCACCTAGCGCAACTACACATGCACCAGTTAAAGTCGCTAAATCAATTATTAAATCTGGTTTCAATTTGGATGCATAAAAAAGACCGTCTGCTAATACCATCCTTCCTTCAGCATCAGTATTATCTACTTCAATACTTTTTCCGGACGATGTCACAACAATATCACCCGGTCTCATTGAATTTCCGGAAACCATATTTTCTGCCGCTGGAATTATCCCAACTAAATTAATATTAAGTTTTGCTTTGGACACAGCTAATATCGTTCCCGCTACTACCGCGCCTCCGGACATATCGGCTTTCATCTCCCACATATTAGCCGCAGGCTTTATAGATATTCCTCCCGAGTCAAAAGTAATTCCTTTGCCCACCAGTACGACTTTCCTTTTAGCACTTTTACTTTTTGATATTCCCGAATATTCTATTATAATAAAACGAGGTGGATTCGCACTCCCTTTTCCTACTGCTAATAACCCTCCCATATTTTTTTGACGAATATCGATCTCATTAAATACTTTTACTCTTGCCCCTGCTTTCTTTAATTCATCCGATATCCTTTTCCCAAATTTAACCGGCGTCAAATTATCTGAAGGCTCATTTTGTAAATCCTTAGCAAAATTTAAACCTGCTAAAATAATTTTAGCTCTGCTTATTGAACTATTTAGTTTCTTAGTATTTTCAGCATAGAAATTAACATTCAATACCTTTGGTGATTTTCTGTCTGACTTATATCCTCCAAATGAATAATTTCCTAAATAAACTCCTTCAACAAATGATTGATAGTAATATTCCTCGCTGCTAAAATACTTTTTAAATGATTCATACTTCGGTATAAATATATGCAGGTTTTTAACCGACTCTTTATCTAATGTAGGAATAAATCCGGCTAAATAATTTCTAAAATAATCCGGTGAAAATGATTCATCTACCTTTACTTTTGATATTAGAACCTCGTCTGGTTTGCCATCGTATTTTTGAACTCTTATATCATTGCCGTTATCCGATAGAAAAGTCTTCTTTTGCATATCTGTTAATTTCACATTAAATACTTTTGCAAGGTTCTCTAAGGTGACATCAATTCTTTTTTCATTTATCAAATATCGTAATGATATAGAAAAGGGCTTGTACAGTATTTTATTTGTGCCGGATGAAATAGCTAACTTGAACATTTTTTTACTTTTCCTATTTTTCTAAGTAGTTTTCTGTTTTTCCAAGAATACTGGGTATTAAATCTGTTAAACTTTGGTTAAAGAATCGGGCTCCTGCTGCATTAATATGCCCTCCGCCGCCAAACTCCGCTGCCAATTTATTAACTGGTATTTTACCTTTTGATCTAAAACTAACTTTGAATCCCTCTTTTAATTCAATGAATAGCAGACCAATTATTACTCCTTCAATTGACAACGCGAAATTAACAAAATTTTCTGTGTCTGACTCAAACGCTCTAGTAATTTCAAAATCTTCTCGTTTAATTACCATATAAGCGATTTGATCTTTATTTCCACAAAGTTGCAAAGAATTAAGTGTCCTGCCAAGAAGCATTATTTTGCTAAACTTACTTTGATCATAAAGTCGATCATATACTTCTTCAGGTTTTACATCTTGTTGCAATAATTTAGCTGCTATATTGTGAATTTCTGGTGTTGTCCTTTCAAATCTAAAAGAGCCTGTATCTGTCATTATCGCCGCATATATAGGGTATGAAGTTTGATGATTAAGTCTAATAATATTTGTTTTCTCTATAAAATTGTAAAGAATATGTCCTGTCGCACTGTATTCAGGGTCCGTGAAGAAATAATCAACGAAACTCTCAGGGTCCTGATGATGATCGATGCAAATCTTCAATTTTGTTGAATTAATAAAACCTTCTTGCATCTTTACGATTCTGTTTGAACGATTAAAATCTAATGCAACTAACACTTCAACTTCATTAAATAGTGAATCATGTCTCTCAGCATTGTAAATTTGAATCTTCTTATCCACATCAAGGAATTCAAGATTGTACGGAGTATCGCTGTGATTAATTATATATACTTTCTTCCCAAGCTCTTTCAAAATAAAATAAAACGCGACTTCAGATCCTATTGCATCGGCATCTGGGTTAACATGGGTAGTAAGAAGAAAAGAGTCATGCTCAATTATTATTTTTCTCAGAAGGTCAAAATCAATCATAGTGTGTGAATATTATCTTTGACAAAATTACTGTTTGAATTTAAATAGTTAAAATATGAAAATATTCATTCGTATAAAATGTTATTGTCGGGAAATAAAGCCAGAATTCTGAAACGACTGCAAACTATTCTTTTTTTTAAGGACAATAGTTCGCTATTATTATTAAAAAACCTTCTTCGCTTGTCTTTGCTGTACCATAGAAATTAAGTTGTTAACTTTTCGTAACTCGTCATCCGTTAGTTCAGGTTTTATTATATCTAACGCAATATTTATCCAGCGGATATTTAAGTTCTTCGTTGCATATAATATTTCCTCTTCGGCATTATCATGATTGTTCACAAATATCGAGATAAATTTAGCAGCAGCTTTTATACAAACAATATAAGGTAATAGATTATTGTTGCAAATTCTAATAAGATTATTAGTTTGATCTATGTGAGATCCGCACAATTCTACAGCTTTTATCCCCGCAATCTTCTGTAAAGGAAGTCTATTTAACGCTTTTAGGTTTTTATCGGAAGCGATTTTAATCAATTGATCAACTGCACTATCAATTTCAAACATGCTTGTCATACCACTGTTGTATGCTTTGTCTATAGCTATTTGGATTGTCACATCTATACTATTCTTTGCTTTACCCAGGACATTAACATTTAGCCTTACATCTTTTGAGAGCTGAACAACACTTTCATAATCGCCATTTTTTATAGACAATTCTAATAATGCGGAAGGACTTTCTTTACTGGTAGCTTTTTTTTCTGCTATTGAATTAACTGAATCTTTTGATGTACTTTGATTATCCAAAATCATCTTAATTTCTTTTTTCTTTGCAAATTGCTCCGGAAATAGAATTTTAACTCCCATAGAAATTAAATTATCAACTACAAGATTCACATTTTTATCGTCTATATTAAAACTTATCAGTTTGTCCTCTCCTAAAGTCCCATACCTTACTGCCTTTATGTCTATATTGTTTGATGATCCCTTTAATGTCTTAAGCAAATTCTTGGTTGAATCAAATTTGTCCTCTGAAATTTTACAAATTATTTTAATGTCCACTTAAACTTCTCATTTTTTTGTTAAACTGTTAATGCTTCGTTAATTACTTCCGCTCAATCTAATTGCAGAGCAATTACTATAATTCTTATTCTAGTTCATATTAAATATTTATATTATGAGATTATATTTTTTAATAATTATCTCATTTAATGATTTGATAATTTGTTCTAAATTATGAACCTTTCTAAGTTTGTTCATTATTTATTTTTCAATTTGAGGACACATGAAAAAAATATTGGTGTTATTCGCTATTCTACTTTTACCAGTAGGTTATACTTTTTCACAATCTCACAATAATTCAAAGAGTACTGTTCATAAACTTCCGTTATATAGTCATATCGTAATTGTCATAGAGGAAAATAAAAGTTACGAACAAATCATAGGAAACAAAGCCGCTCCTTTTATAAATAATGTTCTTAGAAAAGAAGGCGCAAACTTTACACACATGTTCGCCGAGGAACATTTCAGTGAAGGTAATTATTTCTGGCTTCTTTCCGGTAGCAATCAGGAGGTTAATTTTTACGATGGTATTCCTGATTCAAAAAATAATCCAAAATATCCGTTTACTTCATCCAATCTAGCTCAACAGCTTCTTAAGAAAGGCTTTTCCTTTAAAGGATACGCTGAAAGCCTTCCCGCTGTCGGTGATACTGTTTCACTCTCAGGCTTTTATGCAAGGAAACATGTTCCTTGGGTCAGTTTCGCCAATATTCCGAATACAAAATCAGTAAAAACTTCTTCTAATTTACAATTTGCCCAATTCCCTACGGATTTTAACAAACTGCCTACTGTTAGCATTGTCATTCCAAACCTTATTCACGACATGCATAACGGTACCCCACCCCAAAGTGTTACGGACGGGGACAATTGGTTGAATACTAATCTTAATAAATATTATCAATGGGCAAAATCACATAATTCTCTGCTGATATTTACTTTTGACGAAAATAATGATTCAACTCATTATTCCGGCGCAACAGATCCTGCTAGTAAAAATCATGATATCCGAAATAGAATACCGACTATTATTGCAGGAGCTCATATAAAACCCGGAAATTATTCCGAAGGCAAAGGTATTTCGCACGTAAATATCCTACGCACTATTGAAGCAATATATGGATTACCGCAATCTGGATTCCAACAAGCTAACTGCCTTAAATATGGAATTTCTAATGATTATATTATCGAAGATATATTTTCTAAAGTTAAATAAATAAGTCTATTTTATTTAGACCTATAATTATTGATTGAAATATTGGACGATAAATTTTAGTTTTAATTTCCTATTATATTAAAAATTATTGAGACTATATTAATTTACCGTCCACATATTTCCGCTATTTAATAATTTCTTCAAGTCACCTTCACCCTTTTGCATTTTAACCTTATTAATTTGAGAATGAAATTCTTCATTGTATGTTGTTTTGTTAATTTCTCTGATTACTCCTATAGGATGAGGAAATCCTTCAATTTCCTGAAACTCTGCTAGTAAATTAGCTCCCGCAGGTGATTTATCAAATTCATCATGAACCCATAAATCATTTATTGAATACTTCCCTTCATCAATTCTTACAACCTTCGGAGTTAATCCTTCTAATACAATCCCCTTATCCATATTTTTTCCAAAAACCATTGGTTTGCCATGTTCAAGAATTATAATATTATCAGCCTTAGTTTCTTTTTCTGTATAAAGTTCAAATGCTCCGTCGTTAAATATATTGCAGTTCTGATATATCTCTATAAGTGAAGTGCCTTTATGAATTGCTGCTCTTTTTATGATGCTTTGTAGATGCTTTGGGTCTCTATCCAGTGATCTTGCTACAAATGTAGCCCCTGCCCCAATCCCTAATGTCAATGGATTGAATGGAAAATCTACACTTCCATAAGGTGTGCTTTTTGTTTTTTTCCCTCTCTCGGATGTCGGAGAATATTGCCCTTTAGTTAAGCCATAAATTTTATTATTAAAGAGAAGAATTTTTATATCTATATTCCTTCTGCATGCATGTATAAAATGATTACCTCCGATGCTTAATAAGTCTCCGTCTCCGCTTGCAACCCATACTGAAAGATCAGGATTATTAATTTTTACCCCAGTAGCTATAGCCGGCGCACGACCGTGTATACTGTGCATACCAAAAGTCTCCATATAATATGGAAATCTTGATGAACATCCAATACCCGATACCCATACCATTTTTTCTCTCTTTATTCCTAGCTCAGGCGCAATTCTTTGCATAGCAGCCAGAATCGCATAATCGCCACATCCTGGACACCACCTTACATCTTGTGATGAAGCAAAATCTTTTGCAGTATATTTAATTTCTGCTTCTGTATTTTCTTTTCTATTTTCGTTTATCATTCTATAATCCTTTCAAAGCATTTTCAATTTTCGTCTCAATTTCCGAGGACTTAAATGGAAGTCCTTGAATTTTTGTGAATGAATCTATATCGACTAGGTATTCAGCTTTTAAGAATCTCGCAAGTTGTCCCATATTTAGTTCAGGGCATATTATGTGTTTATATCTCTTAAGTACTTCTCCCGTATTTCTTGGAAACGGATTCAAGTATCTCAAATGCGCTTGCGCTACCTTCTTACCACTATTTCTTACCCTGGCTACTGCCTCAGTTATTGATCCGAAAGTCCCGCCCCAGCCAATCACCAATAAATTCGCATCATTATCACCCGTTACTTCAAGTTCAGGTATGTCTTTCTCTATGTTCTTTACTTTCTGAGCACGTAATCTAACCATGAACTCATGATTCTCAGGATCATAGCTGACATTACCTGTAATATTAGCTTTTTCTAGTCCGCCTAATCTATGTTCTAATCCGGCTGTTCCGGGAATTGCCCATGGACGGCTTAAATTTTCGTCCCTTAAGTATGGTGCAAAACCTTCCTTTTCATTTCTAAATTTTACTTTGATTTCAGGTATATCATCCGGATTTGGAATTAGCCATGGCTCAGAACCATTCGCTATATATCCGTCTGATAGGTATAATACAGGGACCATATACTTCGTTGCAAGTCGTGCCGCTTCCAATGCCATATTAAAACACTCAGCCGGTGTTGAAGGTGCTATGACTACGACTGGAGCTTCTCCGTTTCTTCCGTTTATTGCTTGTTGCAAATCTGATTGCTCGGTTTTTGTCGGCAACCCTGTACTTGGACCTCCGCGCTGAACATCTATTATAATTATCGGAAGTTCAGTCATAACCGCTAATCCGATAGCCTCTGTTTTTAAAGCTACCCCTGGTCCGCTGGTTGTTGTAATTGCCAACGCACCTGTAAATGCAGCTCCAATCGACGCTGTGATTGCAGCAATTTCATCTTCAGCCTGAAATGTCCTAACCCCAAAATTCTTATGCTTGCTTAATTCATGTAAGATATCCGAAGCCGGTGTTATTGGATATGAGCCTAGGAATAAAGGCAATCCGGATTTTACAGATGCTGTCACAAAACCAATTGCTAACGCTTCATTTCCTGAGATATTCCTGTAAACCCCTTTTGGTAATTTCGCCGCCTCGACTTGATATCTAGTAGTAAATAATTCTGTATTCTCTCCAAAATAATATCCAGCCATTAAAGCTTTTTCATTTGCAGAAGCTATAAGTGGAGCATCCTTAAATTTATCCTTTATCCATTTCATTGTTGGCTCGTATGGTCGACTGTATAGCCAGTACATCATTCCAAGTGCAAAGAAATTCTTACATCTTGCTATTTCTTTTGCAGATAAACCGCTGTCTTCAAGTGCCATGCTAGTCTGTTTGCTTAACGGTACCTGTATAATATTATAACCTTCCAAACTTCCGTCTTCTAATGGATTTGTTTCATACCCTGCAAGTTTAAGGTTTCTTGCATCGAATGCATTAATGTTTATTATAATGTAAGCGTTATGTTTTAAGTCTTTTATATTGACTTTCAGTGCTGCTGGGTTCATCGCTACTAAAACATCCGGAGAGTCACCAGGTGTTTGAATATCGCTGCTGCTAAAGTGAAGTTGATATCCGCTCACACCGTATGTTGTTCCGATTGGTGCACGTATTTCTGCAGGATAATCAGGAAGGGTGCTTAAATCATTCCCTACTAGCGCTGTCGTGTTTGTAAATTGCATCCCGGTTAATTGCATCCCATCACCAGAATCACCGGCAAAACGCACAGTAACGTCCGAAAGTTCGAGGATTTCCTTTTCCACTTTCATAGATTGTTTATCCTTTATTTTAAGAATTTATTTTAACTAAAGATTTATCCGCAATCTTGAAGTTAATAGATTTCTTTAAAGAATTCTTTTTACTAATGGGAAGTTAAACATTTTTTATTATAAAGTAATGTGAGTTGTTTTACATAAAAAAAGGAACAAGCCTCATTGGCTCATTCCTTTTTATTAATAGACTATAGTTCGTAGCGTGTGCTTAATTTACCTCCCAGGTATTGCCTGCAAAAAGTACTTTCTCTAAGTCGCCTTTTCCCTTTTTATCGGTAACAGTATGTATCTGTGCCTCAACTTCACCATCGTATGTAGCTTTGGATATCTGTCTGAATATTCCAATTGGAGTTGGCATTGCCGGATCATCCGATAGATGAGCTAATAATGTGGCAAGTACAGGGCTTTCATCAAATTCATCGTGCACTAAAATGTCTTCTTCTCGATGTGAACCATTCCCTACTTCAACTACTTTTGGTTTTGCACCATCCATTATGATACCCTTGTTCTTGTTTGCACCGAATAACATCGGCTTTCCGTGCTCTAGTACAAGAACATTATCATCTTTAGTCTTTTTGTCTGTTAGAATATCAAAGGCTCCGTCATTAAAGATGCTGCAATTCTGAAATATTTCAATAAAAGCTGCTCCTTTATGCGCTGCTGCTCGCTTAATCATTTCCTGTAAATGTTTAGCATCTCTATCAAGAGATCGCGCCACAAATGTCGCTCCTGAACCAAGAGCAAGCGAAATTGGATTAAACGGGTAATCAACACTTCCGTATGGGGAGGTCTTGGTAATTTTCCCTTTTTCTGATGTTGGTGAATACTGCCCTTTTGTTAGTCCATAAATTCTATTGTTGAATAATAAAATTTTAAGATCAACATTCTTTCTGCATGTATGTATAAAATGATTACCGCCTATACTCAATAAATCTCCGTCTCCTGCTGCTACCCAAACAGAAAGTTCTGGGTGACTAACTTTTACTCCTGTTGCAATTGCAGGTGCTCTTCCGTGAATACCATGGAAACCATAAGTATTCATGTAATAGGGAAATCTTGATGAACATCCTATACCGGAGATCCATACAATATTCTCTTTTTTAATTCCGACCAAATCTGGGAAAGATCTCTGCACTTGAGCTAATATTGAATAATCCCCGCATCCTGGACACCATCTTACATCCTGATCGGTAACGAAATCTTTTGCCGTAATTTTCAAATCTTTAACTTCAATTTGTTCACTCATTATTCATTTCCTCCAAGGATTTCTTTAATTTTATCTTCAATGTCGGACACTCTAAACGGTAGCCCTCTCATAATATTCAATTGCTTTATCGGAAGTAGAAATTCACTACGCAATATTTTTGCAAGTTGCCCTAGATTTATCTCTGGTAGTAGTACATTATTAAATCCCTTTAAAACGTACTCAGTATTCTTCGGTAATGGATTTAAGTATTTCAAATGTGCTTGTGAAACCTTATAACCCGACTTACGAGCCTTTATTACTGCTTCCTTTATTGCACCATATGTTCCTCCCCATCCTAATACTAGTAATTCTCCCTCAGTATCTCCGTCTACAGTTAAATCAGGAATATCATTAACCATGTTCTTTACTTTTTGAGCTCTTAGATTTATCATCAAATCATGATTATCCGGATCGTAACTTACTGTACCAGAAATATTTGCTTTTTCAAGTCCGCCAATCCTGTGTTCTAATCCTGGTGTACCCGGCTTAGCCCATGGACGTGAAAGATTTTCGTCTCTTAAATATGGCGCAAAACCTTCTTTCTCGGTTCTAAATTTAACAGGTATTTCAGGTAACTCATTAACGTGAGGAATCTTCCATGGCTCAGAACCGTTCGCTAGGTAACCATCAGTTAATAATATAACTGGTGACATATATTTTATTGCTAGCTTTGAAGCTTCCATCGCCATTGTAAAACAATCGCTTGGCGTTGAAGCTGCTAATACTGCTACAGGTGCTTCACCGTTTCTGCCGTATATTGCCTGAAGTAAATCTGCTTGCTCTGTCTTAGTCGGAAGACCGGTACTAGGGCCACCTCTCTGCACATCGATAATAACAAGGGGAAGTTCCGTCATTAACGCTAACCCTAAAGCTTCTGTCTTTAAAGCAAGGCCAGGACCGCTAGTTGTTGTAATAGCTAGATTACCGGCAAAGGAAGCGCCTATCGCTGATGTAATTCCTGCAATCTCATCTTCTGCCTGAACTGTTTTAATACCAAAATTCTTATAGTTGCTTAAATATTGCAAAATCTCAGTCGCTGGCGTTATTGGATATGATCCTAAAAATAAAGGTAAACCGCTCTTAACTGAAGCTGCTAAAAAGCCAAGCGCAGTTGCTTCATTTCCTGAAATACTTCTATATGTCCCTTTTGGTAATTTTGCCGGTTCAACTGAATATCTTGTATTAAATATCTCAGTGTTCTCACCATAGTTATATCCTGCTGTCAATGCTTTAGTATTCGCATCGATAAATACCGGAGTTTTACTGAACTTCTTCTGTATCCAATTTAATGTCTGATCTAAAGGTCTGTCAAATAACCAATACATTAACCCAAGTGCAAAAAAGTTTTTGCATCTTGAAACTTCCTTAGGTGATAGTGCACATCCTTCAAGTGCTTTTGCTGTCAAAGATGCAATCGGTACTGGGAATACTTCAAATCCTTCAAGTGAATCATCTTCTAACGGATTTGTCTCATACTTTGCAAGTTGAAGGTTCTTTCTATCGAAAGAGTCTGTGTTTACAATTATTGTAGCTCCAGGCTTCAATTCACTTAAGTTCTTTTTCACTGCCGCGGGATTCATCGCTACAAGCACATCGGGTCTGTCGCCTGGCGTATGAATATCATTACTGCTAAAATGTAGCTGGAATCCGCTTACTCCATAAACTGTCCCTATTGGAGCACGAATCTCTGCGGGATAATCTGGTAAGGTACTTAGATCATTTCCCATTAACGCTGTAGTATCGCTGAACTGACTACCTGTAAGCTGCATTCCATCTCCGGAATCGCCTGCAAAACGGACAGTAACCTCAGATAAACTTTGAACTTCTTTTTCTTTGGGCATAATTGGTCTCTTAATAATTGATAATTAAAACTACCAACTTTAAAACCATATACCGTGCCATTTGTAAATCAATTTCTGTTTTTGATAAAAAAGTTGAATAATTATGTGAATTATCTTTTATGGCAAACTTAAATTTGAATTTCGCTTAAAATGAGCTAATAATTAAATGTATTTAGATACTATTGCAATTAACAATCTTTGATGTTAGCTATTAAAAATTCAATATTTGTAATATTTTCCCAACATCGGGAATCATTTTTTTTTGATTAGGGAATTTTTATCTATATCTAGAGATAGGATGATATGCTGACTTTATGTAAAAATTTCTTCATGCCATTTGTGCTCTTTCTAAATATTAACTTTTTAGTTGCTAGTATTTTTAAACAAATATTTTCAACGACCTGCAATAACGTACACTTGACTAAAATCTAGTCAATGTTTTGTAGTACCTCAGAGAATTCCTTGGCATTAATAAATCCGGTTATCCTTTTAACTTCTTTCCCCTTCGAATTTAAAATGAGTACTGTCGGAACTCCTATAATCTTATATTTATCTCTAAGCAGTTCTACATCGGGAGAAAGTGTCTTTGTCATGTTAGCTTTAAGTGTAATGAAATCCTTAGATTCACTTATAACATTTGGATCAGAGAATGTAGATGCGTCTAATTCTTTACATGGAATACACCAGTCGGCGTAGAAATCTATTATCGCTCCTTTGTTTAGACTTAAACTTTTCGATAGAGAGTTCTCAGAATATGATTTCCATTCAATAGAATTTTTCTTCTCAGGAATTAAAACATATGTAGATATCGCTATTAGCAAAATCGAGAATACAATCTTAAATAACCTGAATCCTTTAATATTATTCGCGAGCTTATCAAAGATTAAGATATAAAGGGCAGCTATAATAAAATATATGGGCAGTACATAACCCGAAATATTTTTAGGCAGAAGCGGGAGTATAAAATAAAATGCCATACCCAAAAGAATAAATCCGAATATATGCTTCACCGATTCCATCCATACTCCCGAACGAGGTAATTTCTTAATCTTACCTGAAAATATGGCAAGTAATAAATAGGGGAACCCTAAACCAAGAGCTAAAACAAAAAACATTAAGAACCCGTAAACTGGATCTCCTTTTGCAGCTACAAATGTTACTAATCCAAGCACAAATGGACCAATGCAAGGAGCTGCGACTATTCCCATCGTTAAACCCATAAAGAATGCACCATAGTAACCATTTTTAGCCCCTCCTGCTTTTGCGACTAAACTATTTGGCATTTGAATTTCGTATAGTCCAAACATGCTTAACGATAAAATCACGAAAATCAATGCAATAGATATAATGACCCACATATTTTGCAATAACGACCCAAAAACCGCTCCGCTCAAAGCTGTTACTACTCCTATAATTGAATAAGTAAGCGCCATTCCAATTACAAATAATAACCCCATCAAGGAAAGTCTTTTTGTGCTTCCTTCGCTTTGCCCGCCAAAAAAACCTATTGTAATAGGGATTAAGGGATAAACACATGGAGTAAGATTTAACGCCAATCCTCCAACAAAAACAATTAACAGGCTTAATAATAATCCGCTTGATGCTAAAGTTGATGATATAGCATCCGTAGGCTGTGAGCTTTTAATTTGTGAGGCGTTACTAGTATTTAAATGACTAAAAATATCCTGGTTAATCTGTGCTGCGGCTGTTTTAGAATCAGTTACGCTGACTAATAATGTATCTTTAGCTGAAGCAGGTGGCGAGCAAGTTTCATTATTGCATGACTGGTAATCCAACATTACTATAACTGGATAATTTCCTGGAGATAGATTTTCCGGCACATCTATTATTCCGCTAAAATAAATTTCTCCTTCCCAAACAGACAGTGGCTTCTTAGAAAAACTTAGCTTAACTTCGTTTGCTTTTGGGAAATCGACATCATGCAGTCTAAATCCTTTCGTTGTATCTATCATAATTATCGTAGGTATTAAATAATCTTCATTTGGCTTGTCTGAATTTATATGCCATGAATTCTCAACCTTTGCTATTATAGCAATTTTAAATTGACTGCCTGCTCTTACTCTATCCAATGAAGAGTATGCTTTTATCTTAACATGATTCTGCTGCCCCGTTATTTGTGATAACACGGGAGCGCCTAAGACATATATAAATATTATTAAAAATAATGACAGTTGACCCCAATTTATAAATTTCTTTTTCATACTTTATCTCTAATTCCTAGGTTTATTATCTTCTCCAGCCTTGAACAATCGGATACCTTCTTCCGTACCCGAAAGCTTTAGTTGAAACTCTTAATGCAGGAGCGGCTTGTCTCCTCTTATATTCGTTTATGTCTACTAATCGTAATACATATTTTATAATCTTCTCATCGCCAATCTCATGTGAAATTTCTGATATTTCCTTATTTTCTTCAAGATACATCTTTAGAATCTTGTCTAACAAGACATATTCAGGCAATGAATCCTGGTCTTTCTGTCCTGGTCTTAATTCAGCCGAAGGCGGCTTAGTAATAATTTCAAACGGGATAATTTCTTCCTTTATATTAATATATTTTGCTAAACGGTATACATCAGTTTTGTAAACATCAGCTATAACCGCTAACCCGCCGCTCATATCACCATAAAGTGTGCAATAACCTACCGCCATCTCTGATTTATTCCCGGTTGTAAGCAATAGATAATTATACTTATTCGATATTGCCATCAGGTATAACCCTCTTACTCGAGCTTGAATATTTTCTTCGGTTACGCCTTGCGGCATATTATGAAAAGTCTCTTCCAACATTTCATTTATTTTATCAACAACCGGCTGTATCGAAATATTTGCTGATGAGATGCCTAGATTCGAAATAAGTTTCTCCGAATGAGTGACACTTCCTTCGCTTGAGTATTGCGACGGCATTAAAATAACATGTACACAATCCCTCCCTAATGCTTTTACTGCTATATATGTAACAAGCGCAGAATCAATCCCTCCGCTTAATCCTACAACTACCTTTTTAAAATTTAATTTATTGCAATACTCTCGCAGACCATAAATCAAAGCATTTAATATTTCATCTTCAAAGCTATTCTCCGAATTTACTATCTCTTCATACTTTCTGTTAGTATCAAAAATGAAATAGTCTTCCTCATACGCCTTTCCTAGCATAACCAAGTTACCATTATTATCAAAGCACATGCTCGCACCGTCAAATATTAGATCTGTCTGAGCACCAACCGTGCAGACATAAGCTAGTGGAATTTTATCTTGCTTAGTTAAAACCGATAACATTTTATGCCGGTCTTCACGTTTATGATATGCATAAGGACTTGCTGAAATATTTATTAAAACAGTCGAACCTTTTTCAATTAGACTTTTTACAGGATCAATATTGTAACGCCTCTTGTACCAATAATCCTCATCATTCCATATATCTTCGCAAATGGAAATCCCAAGTCTCTCTCCTTTGAAATCAAATGTGTATGTTTCATGCGCCATGTCAAAATACCGCATCTCGTCAAAAACATCGTAATTAGGAATTAAAGTCTTATGTTGAATGAATTGGATTTTCCCATTAAAACATAGCAAAGCAGAATTATGAACATCAGTCCCGGTTAAACTATCGTTTTCTGTAATAGAGCCAAAAAGCACAGCTGTTTCCCCTGTAATTATGGCTATCTCTTCTGATGCCTTATAAACAGCTTCCCTAAATTCTTTCTTTTCGACTAAATCTTGAGGCGGATATCCGACCAACGCTAGTTCAGGAAATATTATTAAATCAACATTATCACGTACAGCCTTGTTGTATCCCTCAATAATTTTCGATTTGTTAAATTCTAAATCGCCTATAATTGTATTTACTTGGCATAAAGCAAGTTTCATAAATAGTCTTTATTTTTTGTTCCAAACATATAAAAGGTCAAATGGTTTTACAATAATATCGCATAGGTAATTTATCTTTTTCTTATAAATTATTGCCCATTATTTATTTAAATTGAAACAATAAATTACTAAATCCAATTGTTCAAGTTTTCATTCACACCGATCAATATACAACTGTTTCCTTATTACAGTGGATTATTAGCATCTTTTCAACGTGTTTTACTCTAATCCCTTTCCTATGTTTCTACCCATTTTATCACGTTATCACAGATTTGAATTGCCCTAGAAAAGCAAATTCCTCAATATTCTTAACCTATTATGATATTCGTAAGCTCCGCTGGCTAAATTATTTAGCCGTAATTCAGTTATAAAAACCGATCGTAATAATATATTAGTTTAAATCTTTAATTTCCTTATTATTCCAACTGAAATTAATCTTATTTACACGGAGGTATAAAATGAGACGGAAATTGTACCGGTCACGCAAAGATAAAATGATTGGAGGAGTTGCAGGCGGTATCGGCGACTATTTCGATATTGATTCAACACTAATCAGAATTATTTTTATAGTGGCCTTAGTTCTCGGAGGAAGCGGTATTCTTGCTTATATAATTCTGTGGATTGTAGTTCCCGAAGAACCTTATCCTAATATTGCATCAGACTCAACCGGAGGTCAAGGCACTGCGACTGAATCCAAAGATGATGCTTCCACCCGAGTAAGCAATGAGCAGGAGCCAAAACGACATAATGTTGGCGGAGTGATCCTAATAGTTCTAGGATTTATATTTCTAGGACAAAATTTTATACCCTGGTTTCGTTTCGGCGACTTCTGGCCTTTAATACTAATTGTTATAGGTATTGCGTTGATACTTAAATCAAATTCAAAGTAAAACAAATTGCGGGAAGCTATATGAAAACAAGAAATCTATTCTGGGGATTGTTCTTTGTAACTATCGGAATTCTTATTCTCCTTGCTAATATTGGATCTTTGAACTTCGATATGACATACATCTGGAAATTTTGGCCCGTCATATTTATACTTTTAGGAATTTCATATTTTACAACCAACTCAGTTGTGAAAGGATTCCTTTCAGCTATATCGGCTATAATAATTGCAGTAGCGTTATTTGCTTTCTTCAACTCAATCTTTTGGTTCGTTAGAGGCAATGATTTCTTTGATAATAACCATAATTATTCAATCTCATCAGACTTTGATTCTTCAAATTATTCCACTGATTACAGCCCTGATATAAAGAAAGCAGTATTTTATTTCGATGCTGGTGCCGGTACCTTTAATATTAAAGATACTACGGACAATCTAATGTCTGCGCATATCACCGGTCATAAAAATCATTATCAACTTGAAAAGGAAGTATCAAACGGTACCGCAACCGTAAAGTTTAAAATGAAGAAAAGGTCATTCACGTTTTTTGACGGCAAATACAATCATAATTATGCACAAATAAAACTCAACCCTAATCCGGTTTGGGACTTGTACTTAAACGGAGGCGCAGCAGAAATGGATTTCGATCTGACTCCATACAAAACAGATAATATAAAAGTAAAAATGGGGGCTGCCAAAATAAGGATTAAACTTGGCGATAGAAGTGAACAGACTAATCTAAATCTGAATGCCGGTGTATCATCAATAGAAATCCTAATCCCGGACTCTTCTGGTTGCCAGATCAGAGTTAAATCTGCTCTTTCAGACAATGAATTCAACGGCTTCGATAGGATGAATAAACACGAATATCAGACTTCTAACTTCGATCACGCAAAGCATAAGATTTACCTTAATCTTGATGCAGGAATATCTTCAGTTCATGTAAATAGATATAATAAAAGTGATTGGCAATAGGCAATTATTAGAGGCTTAAAATATATCCAATATGTTTATAAGCCTCTACCCTTTTTCAAAGGCTTTGGCTTCCATATATATTTATCCATCAAAACAAATCCATCTCTATCAAACTCAACACCTTCAGATCGAAGAAGGTCTTCCATAATATCATGATCACCGAAATGTAGTCTTCCTGTAAGTGCTCCAAATCTATTTACTACTCTATGACAAGGCAGTCCTGACTCTTTAGCACCATTTAAAGCCCAGCCCACTGTCCTTGCCGCCGACCTTATGCCGCAGGCTTCTGCTATATCACCATAAGTAGTAACTTTACCATAAGGAATCTTTGCTACAACTTTATAAACACGGTCGAAAAAATCCTCTTTCTTTTTCTTTGATTCAGGTTTCTTCATATTCTAATTCTGACTGAACTTTAATAGATAAGCTTTGATAAATTTATTCAAGTCACCATCCATAACCCCTTGAACATCGGAAGTTTCAACTTCAGTACGGTGATCCTTAACCATATTATAAGGATGAAAAACGTATGAGCGTATTTGACTTCCCCATTCAATCTTCATTTTCCCCTTTTCGACTTCGTCTAATTCAGCTTCTTGTTTTTCCCTTTCCGCCTGATAAAGTTTTGACTTCAATAACTTCATTGCGTTAGTCTTATTCTGTATCTGCGACCTCTCACTTTGACAAGCGGCTACTGTCCCTGTCGGAATATGTGTAATCCTAACAGCTGTCTCTACCTTATTTACATTCTGCCCGCCTTTTCCGCCCGAGCGATAAGTATCAATCCTTAAATCTGCTGGATTGACTTCAATAAGTATAGTATCATCAATCTCTGGAATAACAAACACGGATGCAAAAGAAGTATGCCTACGCTTATTAGAGTCGAAAGGCGAAATTCTTACTAGCCTGTGCACTCCATTCTCCGCTTTCATATAGCCGTATGCAAATTCACCTTCTACTTCAATCGTTACGCTTTTAATTCCTGCACCGTCCCCTTCAAGGATATCTACAAGAGACATCTTAAAACCATTTTGTTCGCCCCATCGCAGATACATCCTCATAAGCATATCTGCCCAATCCTGTGCCTCTGTTCCACCTGCACCCGAATGGATTGTAAGTATGCAGTTCTTGTTATCATCCTTTCCGCTTAGCATATTTTTAAGCTCAGCAGCCTCAATACTAGTGTTCAAGGATATCAATTCGTTTTGGATCTCTTCAAGAAGTGATTCGTCATTCTCCATTTCAGCTAACTGCATATACTCATCCAAGCTTCTAACTTTTTGGTCTATATCTCTCCATAAATTAACCCATCCTTGAAGATTCTTAATTTCAAGTAAAACCTTTTGTGCTCCCATCTGATCATTCCAGAAGGATTCTTCTGTAGTCTTATATTGAAGGTCTTTTACCTTTGCGTCTTTATTATCGACGTCAAAGATAACCTCGTAAATTATGGATCCTTTGCTTATGTAAGCTTAGCTGCTTAAATTCTTCCTCAAACATACTTTAATCCTGTATTGTTAATAATCTCTTTCATATTTCAATCTCCATTCTTAGCAATGCTGCAGCTAATGTTTTTCCCTGCGCATCATGTTTAAGCGATACCGTTCCGCCTCCGCCTAAAGTATTATGCAAAAGAAAATTTAAAGCTCGCAAATTGGGAAGTTCATATCTTTCAACTTCGCCAAAACATATTTCGTTAAAATGCTTTTTAACGCGGCTTACGCTCAAGTTCTTCTTAATTATTTCATACCCTTTATCGTCGTAAGCTATTATACCTATATTCGCCGCATCGCCTTTATCTCCGCTTCTACCGTGCGCTATTTCTAATAATCTTATTTTCATTTTACAACTCTATTAATTTTACTTCTGGTTTAACTAATACTTTAGGAATTAATGCTGGCCAATAAGCGACTACTTCACTAGGTTTAGGGCGACCACCGGCAAACCCGGTAACACTTGGAGGACCTGTTAATATCAAGGGAGCTATTTCTTTTCCAAACCGTTCAATTGAATCATAATCCTGAGATCTTACTGCAACTTTTAGCATAATTTCATTTATATTATCCTCATCTATTTCTTTAGATAAAGGACCATGGCAGGAGTTGTAGCCGATAAACTCAGTTCTTATTTCCTCAAATGATAATTTAAGATTCTCTAGTCTTTTCCTTAGTATCTCGTCTGCAGCCTTTGCTTTCGATAATGCCTGTGGCCATGAGTAAGTTAAATTTGCTGAAGCAGAAAACCCGCTTGCGTATGAGCATGATACCTTATAAAAGTCAGTTGCTTTCTTTCCTTTTATGTTATAAACCTTCACCCGGTCGCCGCCTAAATCTTCTAATTTTATTGACGTAAAATCTGCAACACAATCAGGAGTAATATAAACTTCCGGATCACCTATTTCATATACCAATTGTTCAGCTACTGTTTCAAATGAAACCCTTCCTCCGGTATTAGGATGCTTTGTAATTATAAACTCACCGTTTGGATAAGCTTCTGCAATGGGGAATCCTACCTCAGCCATGTTTGGTATACTTTGCCAATTACCTAGAAAATTACCACCAGATGATTGAGCACCACATTCTAAAATGTGCCCTGCTACAGTTCCAGCTGACATAAGATCATAATTAGTTTTATCCCAACCAAATTCATAAATCATCGGTGCTAAAGTCAACCCTGTATCAGTAGTCCTTCCGGTAATAACAATATCTGCACCCGCTCTTAAACCTTCAACAATCGGTAAAGCGCCGAAATATACATTTGCACTAAGAATTTTACCTTTGACAGTAACTATCGGTTCATCCGTATCCATGTTATTAAGTCCACTACCGGAATTTACAATCTCGTCAATTCTCTCTTTTATATCATCTCCAAGGACAACAGCAATTTTTAATTTGTTTATACCAAGATTTTTTGCAACTTCCATAACAGCTTCGGCACAGGCAATAGGATTAACTCCTCCACCATTTGTAATTATTTTTGTTCCTTTTTCTTGGCAAACTGGTAAGATCCTTTTCATCAATTCAGGAATATCTTTTGCATAACCAAGTTTTGGATTTCTATTCTTCTGTTTTTGAAGAATGGACATTGTGACTTCTGCCAGATAATCCATCACAAGGTAATCAACCTTTCCTTGTGTAACCTGGACATAAGGTGCGTTAATTAAATCACCCCAGAATCCTTGACCAGATGCTATTTTAATTTTATCCTTCATCCGAGTTCCTCTCTGCGAATAATTTCATCCGCAATATTATCAAGATCTTTTGTGAGATCTGATTGTTGGTGTATGTCAATGTCCGGCCTGTAGGTATTTGGTAATTCAAGCCAGGAAATTCTTCCATCTGCTCTAAACCAGGTTAACTGCCTCTTAGCAAATCTTCTTGTATTTCTTTTAATTAATTCAACAGCTCTTTCAAGTGTTATATCACCCTCTAAAAATGCGATTATTTCTTTATAACCTACAGTGTTTAGAGCATTTAAATCTTTGTTAAAGCCTTTTGCAAGTATCTCCTCCGTCTCTGCCACCAGACCAAGAGCTATCATTTGATCAACACGCTTCTCTATATTATTATAAAGAATCGAACGCTCCCAATTTAAGCCAAATTGAAGAAACTTGAAATGCATTTGTCGCTTATGCTCCTTCTGAAAACTACCGATCGTCCTTCCTGTTAAATGAAAAACTTCCAATGCCCTCATAACTCTTTTCCAGTTTTGAGGCAGCATCTTATGGGCACTCTCTGGATCAACTTTCAATAATTCCGAATACAGATATTCATTTCCGTGTTTTTTTCTATTCTCTGACAATTCATTTCTATATGTTTCATCAACGTCCACTTCATTGAAAATCCCATCAACTAAAGCTTTAATATATAAACCCGAACCCCCTACGACAATAGGTACCTTATTTCTTCTTACTATACTATCCATTACTGATATTGCATCATTCTCAAAGCGACTTACATTATAATTTTCATCCGGATCCAATATATCAATAAAATAATGCTTCACTTTTTCTAATTGCTGTATTGAAGGCTTTGCAGTACCAATATTAAGGTACCTAAATATTTGCCTGCTATCAGCCGAAATAATTTCACCGTTTAACTTCTCCGCCAAAATTAAACTTAAACTTGTTTTCCCGGAACATGTTGGCCCGGTGATTACAATTATTTTTGGTTCCACCCTTCCCTGCCAATTAAAGGTACAAAGGAAAATTGAGGTACATCCATAATATCAAATTCGTCTTCGTCAAGTTTTGTAATAATTTTTAATATCTGAGAATTCTTATCGCCTACGGGAATTACAAGCTTACCTCCTATTAATAATTGCTTTTTTAGTGAGGAAGGAATATTCGGGGAACCTGCTGTAACTATAATTCCGTTATATGGTGCAAACTCGTCCCACCCTATAGTACCGTCTCCACATTTAGTATTAACATGAATCCCTAAATGATCAAAAAGTTTTCTTGTAGCTGAGTAAATTTCAAATTGTCTTTCAATGCTATAAACTTGGATACCCATCTTAAAAAGTATTGCGGCTTGATATCCTGAACCTGTGCCGATTTCTAAAACCTTAAATTTTGGTTTTAGCATTAAAGCTTCAGTCATAAATGCCACAGTATAAGGTTGTGATATTGTCTGGCCGTATCCAATCGGAAGTGCAATATCCTTGTATGCATGATGCTTCATTGCTTTTGGCACAAACAAATGCCTTTCAACTTCGCCGATTGCTTTCAGAACAAAAATATCGTTGATACCTTTTTCTGATAATTTGTCTACTAATTCTAAACGTTCTCTTTCGTACATTTGCTAATAATATTATTTGAATCTAGTATCTAAAGATAAAAATAAAATTCGGTAATTGTTTAATTTTACCCGAGCAATAAATTCAATTGGAGGAAAAATGTTGGACTTTATTTACGGACCGATTCTAATTATGTCAATGAGAATTTGCGATGTCTCTCTTGATACTATTCGAGTAATTCTAGTTGTGCAAGGCAAAAAATACTACGCCGGAATTGTTGGCTTCTTTGAAGTCCTAATTTGGGTATTTGCTATACGATTTATATTTCAACACCTCGATAACATTCCTAATCTTTTTGGGTATGCTACTGGCTTTGGACTAGGAAATATTATTGGAATAATGATAGAACAAAAAATCGGATTTGGGTATGCGCAACTAAATATCATATCGCGGCATCTTACCGATGATATTGCAGATACCCTTCGTAAATCAAAATTTGCAGTTACTATTTTACCCGCCGAAGGTGGTGCAGGCGGCGTATCAGTAATTGTAATAATTATTTCACGTAAGTTCCAGAAAGAAATTATAAAACTAATAGAATCAATCGATAAGAATGTATTTATAACAATTCAGTCATCACTTCCTTTGAGAGGATATAGACTTGGGTCAAGAAAATGATTTTAATTGATTCAATTATTTTGCAAAATGAACGAATCCTATTATATTTGAGACGCAAATTTTTGGAATATGCTAAGTTAATTTGAAATTATGTTTGCGGGAATAGCTCAGTTGGTAGAGCGCAACCTTGCCAAGGTTGATGTCGCGGGTTCGAGTCCCGTTTCCCGCTCAAAAGTAATATTAAACTGATAATAATCCACGAAAGTGGATTTTATTGTTATATATGGCGCTGTAGCCAAGTGGTCTAAGGCGAAGGTCTGCAAAACCTTTATTCGTCGGTTCGAATCCGACCGGCGCCTCAATAGCTCGAATTGTATTAATTTTGAGCGTAACCTATCACAAGATTTCTACCCCTCTCTTTTAGTGCTCTTATCTCTTTACATGATTATACTTGTCTAGAAATGTGCTAAGTGCTTCAATATCATAAGCACTATCTAGTTTTTTACTAAGAATAATTTACCTACTATTAATTTGGATATCATAGCAGTTCCAATTAGAAACCTAGCATGTATTCCAAGCAAGTTGTTTTTATAACATAGTCTTTATATCATATTAATACAAATGGATCCATTAACATCTCTTTTGATTGGAATTTATAATTGACAAGTAGCGTACTGAAAGCTTATAGGTTATGATTTAATGAAGGTTCAATTACTGCAATCCCCATGGCGTGTGTAAGTATTTTCCTTTACTAGTAAAAATTCCCCCTTGCTGTTATAATTTCAATTAAACTGACAAGAACATCATTATGCTAATTTGAGAACAGTTTTCGTAAAAACAATAGCTACGAAATAAATATAGTAAATGAAAAACCTGAATATTATATCAATTATTTTAAGAATGATGATATCAAATTTATAATAGTTCCGGGTGCTATTCCTATAATAATCACTAAAAGTACAGAGATAATTACTGCTGTTAGCCCAGTTTTACTTAAGTCTAATTTTAAGTCTCCTTCAGAATCCTTAAAGTACATCAACACAACAATTCTTAAATAAAAATAAACTGAAATAACGCTTGAGAGCACTCCTAGTATTGCTAACCAAGTTAATTTTGATTTAATTGCTGCAATAAACACATAATACTTACCGAAGAATCCCGCAAATGGTGGAATTCCAGCAAGTGAAAACATTATTATTGCAAAAAGCGCGGCAAGCAAAGGGTACCTAGAAGCTAAACCAGAGAACGATTTTAATGTTAAGTTAGATTCGTCTTTCCCCTCAATTAAAGCTACAATTCCAAATGCACCTAAATTCATAAAGGTGTATGAAGCTAAATAAAAAATTACACCTGCAATACCAAATGAATTTCCTGCGGCTAAACCAATTAACAAATATCCTGCATGTGAAATTGATGAATATGCAAGCATTCTTTTAATGTTCTCCTGAGAGATCGCAACAATACTTCCATAAAACATTGATAACACTGCAATTACAGCGAGATAAGGCATTAAAATATTCCCGATTCTCCCTGTAAACAAAACGCCTAGTGTAACAATAATTGCGCTAAAAGCAGCGGCTTTACCTCCGGTTGAAAATAACCCGGCAATAGTCGAAGGAGAACCTTCATATACATCTGGAACCCACATGTGGAATGGGAAGGCAGCAATCTTAAATGAAAAGCCAATTAGGAATAATAATATTCCGGCGATAAAAAGTTTATCAGAAGATAATTCATAAAACCGGGATGTAATCATGTCTATTGATGTTGAATGAACAGTTCCATAAATCAATGCAATTCCGTAAACAATAAAACCAGTAGCAAAAGCTCCGAGCAAAAAATATTTTAACGAAGCTTCGTTAGCATTTAACCGTTTTCTATTCAAACCGGCTAAAGCATAAAAACTAACTGACATCAACTCTAAGCCGATAAAGATCATGAATAGATCCTTTGCGCCTGCCATCAACATCATACCCAACACTGATGTTTGGAGAAGAAGATAATATTCACCGAAATATGTACCATATTTTTTTATGTAATCGATGGAAAGAAGAGCAACAATAGCAGCCCCAAAGGTAAATATCACATAGAATATATTTACTATTCCTCCCGTTGCAAGCATATTTTGGAATACGACCGAAATAGAATCTATGGTATACAAAGCGTGAAATCCTGCTGCTAAAAATAATAGGACGGTGAACCATGGAAGTATTACTTCACTTTTTTTAGAGTACATTTCAATAATAAGTGAGATTAATATTCCTGCCCCTATTAGCAACACAGGTATAATATTATAAAATTCTTGGAAGTTGTTAAGCATAATGTTATTCTAAAAATAAAATATCTTCGTCTGTTTTTTCAATAATTAATTTATGATTGTCCTCAAGTCTGAGAGCTAACTTAATGTGATTATCCATTTGGAAAATATCTTCATCTTTCTCTACGGCAACTAATTTAATTGCTTCATATTTTGTGATATTTTCCTTCAAATTCTTAAACTCCTTAAAATATATTTCAGTAAATGAGTCTGTTGATCTTATATATAATGATTTTGATGAAGGAGAAAAATCCATCAAAATGTCGTCCTCAATAACTATTTTCAATATATAACAAGGAAAAGGTAACAATACTCTGTTGCCATAATATAATCCGTTAATTTTATTTTCTAAAGCATCCTTAATGGTTCTCATTAACTTCTCCCATAAAAAAACAATAACCAAATGATCGTATATGCCGGAAGTAATACTAACAGTGAATACTTAAATATATATGCAAAAAAGCTAGGCATTGTAATACCGGCTCTTTCGCTTATTGATTTAACCATAAAATTAGGTCCATTTCCGATATATGTCATAGCACCAAAAAGAACTGCGCTTATTGAAATTGCTTCTAAATAAATAATGTCCACGCTTATAAAATGCTGTACATGAGCCTTAATTGCTACATCAAGATAATATTTCCCCATTGCCGCACTCAGAAAATTTATATACGTCGGCGTATTATCAAGCACTGACGAAAGTGCTCCTGTCGCCCAATAAAAAACATCCGCATTTAACTTGTTACCAAGTGTTTTTGCTTCAATTGCTACTAATTCAAGCGCAGGAAGCATAGTAATAAAAATTCCTAAAAATAAAAATGCCACCTCTTTTATGGGCTCAAAGTTAAATTCATTTGCCTTTAGAATCTTTTGATCTGAACCTTTATAAGCAAAATAAACAACCGCGAACATGATTATTTCTCTTACCCCAAATGGTAAAGGGGAAAAATCCGGAACCCAATGGAACACCGAGGGATCAATAAATACAGCAAGAATAATTACCAACAAAAATATCATATTCTTGTGGCCCTTGATTTCAATTTTCCCACTGTACTGTTTCTTGTCGCTTGACTTCTTATTTAAAAGATCAAAAAAGTAAAATGGAATTAAAATCAAAATCAGTGCTAAAATCCACATATACCACATATGCTGGACAACCCAAAAGAAAGGAACGCCGCTAAGAAATCCTAAAAATAACGGAGGATCTCCCAACGGGGTTAACGCTCCGCCTACATTGCTAACAATAAAAATAAAAAATATAATATGATACGTAGCTATTCTATCTTTATTTAGTTTTATAAATGGCTTTATCAGTAGAACTGATGCACCAGTTGTACCTATAAAATTAGCAAGAACAGCACCAATCAATAGAAAAATCGTGTTAACAATTGGAGTGGCTTTCCTATCAACATTTATCAAGATACCGCTTGCTACTACAAATAGTGAAGTCATTAACGCTATAAAAGAAATATATTCAGTTATAGTTTTTTGAAGTCCGCTAAATTCATTCAGAACAAATACATAATAACCCGCTACAATAACTGCTAATAGAATTGAATACTTACCGTAATGCTTTTCCCAATGATGTTTGTAAAACAAAGGTCCTGTTGCAATAGCTAATAGCAATATTACAAAGGGGGCTATCAAATATATAGGAGGTTGCTGCAATTGTGTCTTTGATATAGAGGCAACATTTAATGTATCGGCGTTTAAGTTATTTTTAACTTCTGCCGATGACAAAACAGTATTTAGAAAGAACAATAAAAGAATTCCGGTTAATAAATATATTTTCTTGGAATTATTTCTTTTCAATAAATCACTTCGCTTCGCCATTCAATGGAGTAAATACTTGCTCAATTACTTTCTGAGTTGAAGTTTCCGACACCTTTAAGAAAGTGCTAGGATAAATTCCAATCCAAATTACAAATACAAAAATGGCCGATAATATGAAAATCTCTCTCTTATTCATATCCTTCATCTCGTTTAACTTTGGATTCTTAACTTCACCAAAAACTACTCGCTGATAAAGCCATAGCATATAGACCGCAGCAAAAATTACTCCGCTTGTAGCAAATCCGGCAAACCACCAGCTATCTAATACAGGTGACTTAAATGTACCAAGAAGGATTAAAAACTCTCCGACAAAACCATTTAGCCCTGGTAATCCTATCGAAGATAATGAAGCAATCATAAAGAAAGTTGCAAACACCGGAACAATCTTTGCAATTCCGCCGTAATCGGAAATAAGTCTCGTATGCATTCTATCATAAAGTACACCTACTAAAAGGAATAATGCCCCGGTAGACAATCCATGATTTACCATCTGAATTACCGCCCCCTGAACAGATTCTTGAGTCATTGCAAATATTCCCAATACCACAAATCCTAAATGTGCTACCGATGAATAAGCAACTAATTTTTTCATATCTTTCTGGACCATGGCCACTAGAGCACCGTATATAATCCCAATGATAGCTAACGTAGAGATATAAGGGGCAAAGTGAATGGCAGCTTGCGGAAAAAGAGGTAAACAAAATCTAAGCAATCCGTAAGTTCCCATCTTTAAAAGAACTCCCGCCAGAATTACACTTCCCGCCGTTGGAGCTTCTACGTGTGCGTCGGGTAACCATGTGTGTAATGGGAAAATAGGTACCTTTATTGCAAAACTAAGCGCAAAAGCTAAAAACATCCATTGCTGAATTCCATATGGAATATTTGGGGCAATAGTATAAAGCTCAACAAGATTCGTGGTAAAATGCCCAAGTATACCTGAAGCGTATACTGCCAGCCAGATAATCGCAACCAGCATCAATAAACTGCCGAACATGGTAAAGAGAAAAAACTTTATCGATGCATAAATTCTTCTCGGTCCTCCCCATATACCTATAATAAAATACATCGGGATTAGCATCGCTTCCCAAAAAATATAAAACAGGAAGAGATCAAGTGATACAAAAACCCCAAGCATACCTAGCTCAAGTAAAAGCATGAAAAAGGTAAATTCCTTTACATTTTTATTGATGCTTTTCCAACTCGATAACAGAGTAAGAGGGGTTAAAAATGTTGTTAATAATACAAGTAAAAGCGAGATACCGTCAACTCCAACATTATAGCTTATATGCAGATTGCTTATCCACATATTCGTTTCAACTAATTGGAATCCCCCTTTTGCAGAATCGTATCCGGTATAAATAATTATTGATACGATAAATGTTAAAGTCGATACGAGTAATCCGAAATACCTTACAAGGTTCTCTTTATCTTTTTTAATTAATAATAAGAGAAGAGCGCCAACTAAAGGCACCCCTAATAATAAAGTGATTAAATAATTATTTGTCATATTCTACAAGCTTAGTATTATCCAGAAAAGAGCGACCACAATTCCTAGCATCATCATTAATGCATAAAACTGCGCTACGCCAGTTTGTATTTTTCTAATAGAACCTGAAATCTTATCGATTAAGTTAGCAACACCGTTTATTAAACCATCTATGAGTTTTACATCGGCAAATTTCCATAATACTGTTTCGGATCCCTTTACAATAGGAGTTACTATTGCTGCGTCATAAACTTCATCAACATAATATTTGTTCAATAAAAGACCGTAAATTCCGTTGAATCTTTTTGCTAGACTATCAGCTGGCTTAATATTCTTTATATAAATATACCTAGCTGCATAAATACTGCCTATTACTCCTGCTAACGTTACAACCATAAAAATAATTTCTTCTAGGTTGCTGTGTACTCCAAACATGGCTATCCTCGCTTGAGCGGGTTTGAAAATCGGCTCAAACCAATTATCTAATTGATTTCCATGCTCTCCAGAAAATATTTCTGGGATACCGATAAATCCACCAACGGCAGAAAGCACTGCAAGTATAATCAATGGTATGGTCATAACAGAAGGCGACTCGTGCGGATGTTTGTCGTGACCGAATCTTTCTTTGCCGTCAAAAGTTAAGCTGACTAGCCTAAACATGTAAAACGCAGTGAGTAATGCAGTTATCGCTCCAACTAACCAGTATATAATATTTCCGTTAGTATATGAATACCAAAGAATTTCATCTTTGCTAAAGAAACCCGACAAAGGCGGTATCCCGGATATGGCTAATGATGCAATTAGAAATGTTATATATGTCTTAGGCATATATTTCTTCAATCCACCATAGTTTTGTATATTCTGCTCATCATGCATTCCGTGAATTACTGATCCGGCTCCTAAGAACAATAATGCTTTGAAAAATGCGTGTGTCATTACATGAAATAATGCTGCAGAAAAAGCGCCGACTCCAAGCGCTAAAAACATGTAGCCAAGCTGACTAACCGTAGAATATGCCAATACTTTTTTAATGTCATTTTGGACTAGCCCTATTGAAGCAGCGAATATCGCAGTTAACGCGCCTACAATAGCAACCAATTCCATAATTGCTGGTGCAGAAGCATATAGGATTGAGCAGCGAGCTACCATATATACTCCGGCTGTAACCATTGTAGCTGCATGAATGAGAGCGGATACAGGTGTCGGTCCAGCCATTGCATCTGGCAACCAAATGTATAATGGAATTTGTGCGGACTTCCCCACTGCCCCGATAAAAAGAAAAAGAGCAATGAAATTTGAAACGTATTGTGGAATGGTTAAGGATGCCGCTCTTGAAAAAACATCATTAAAGTTCAAACTTCCGAATGTCATATAAATTAGAAATATTCCTAAAAGGAATCCGAAATCACCTATCCTATTTACAATGAATGCCTTTTTAGCTGCATCACCAGTTGTGCCCTTTTCAAATTTTCTGTCATACCAAAATCCGATCAATAGATAAGAGCAAAGCCCAACACCTTCCCACCCTAAAAATAGAAGAAGGAAGTTGCTTCCGAGTATTAGATTCATCATTGCAAAGATGAACAAATTTAGATATGCAAAAAATCGTCCGAATCCCTTATCACCGTGCATATAACCAATTGAATACACGTGTATGATAAAACCTACGCCGGTTACAATTAGACCCATAAACAATGATAATTGATCAACCTGATAGGAAATATTAACATCAAAATTTCCCACCTTAATCCAAGTAAAGAGATTAACGATAGTTTGTCTTTGATCAGGAGGCATATTAAGCGTCTGGAAAAAAGCACCTAGTACTATAAGAAATGAAATCCCTATAGTCGCACTTCCCAAAATGCCTATGATTTTTTCATTTTTAATTTTGCTTCCGAAAAGCCCATTAATTAGAAATCCTAATAATGGAAGCAAAGTGGTTAAATAAATAAGCTGAACCATAAATTTTACAATCTCAAAATAGTTTTACTTTAGAAGTCTACCATTTTAGAATATTGATCTCATCAATATTCAAAGTCAATTTATTACGGAAAATTGCAATAATGATTGCAAGCCCTACTGCAGCTTCCGCCGCAGCTACTGTCATTACAAAGAATACAAAAAGTTGCCCCGCCGAATTGCCCATATATGAAGAAAAAGTTACTAGCGTTAAATTAGCTGAGTTCAACATCAATTCAATCGACATAAATACAATTATAGCATTTCGGCGGGTTAAAACGCCGGCTACGCCTACTAAAAACATAAACCCGCTTAAGATTAAATAATATTCAATTGGTACACTCATAATTTTACTCGAATTTCTTTTTAGCTAATACTATTGCGCCTATTGTAGCCGCTAACAGTAAATATCCCGCCGCTTCAAACGGAAGCACATAATTAGTATACAATTGTTTCCCAATTTCCTCAATTGTACCGGCATGAACACTTGCCGCTGCATCAGCATTGTTTCCGACTGCAGGATGAGAAACAAATATCATGAAAACAAGTTGCATAAATACAATAAAAGCAATTATGAAAGCAAAGATTTTTAATTTAGGTTGATGGGAAAAATACTTCTCATGTTCGGGCTTTAATAACATGATTACAAAAAGGAACAAAACCATTATCGCTCCCGCATAAACTATAACCTGGGTTACTGCTATGAATTGAGCGTTTAATGTTAAATATAAACCGGATAAGCCAGCCATATTTAAAATTAAAAACAATGCGCTGATTAATGCATTCGACCGCGTAATCATTAGTACGGCTGAGATAGCTGATATCGCGCCGAATAAAATAAATAGTATTAGTTGTAATGACATTCTAAACTTTTAGTATTTAATTTTAATATTTTTATGCTAGGGAGTATTTCGGTAGATCATCCTTGGGAATGGAATTGATTCCCTTACATGATCCAAACCGCATATCCAGCTTACCGTTCTTTCAAGACCTAAACCAAAACCTGAGTGCGGTACTGAACCGTATTTCCTTAAGTCAAGGTACCACTCGAAAGCTTCACGGGGTAAGTTATGCTCTTCTATTCTTGATAATAATGTATCAAAGTCTTCTTCTCGCTGACTTCCGCCAATAATTTCACCGTAACCTTCAGGTGCTAACACATCAACAGCAAGTGCTAATTTTTCATTTTGCGGATCTCTCTTCATATAAAAAGCTTTTACGGCAGAAGGATATCGATGCACCATGACTGGACGATCAAATTGATTTGATATTATCGTCTCATCTGTACCGCCTAAATCATTTCCCCACTCGAATTCAACTCCGTTCTTCTTTAATATTTCTACTGCTTCATCATACGATATTCTTGGCAATGGCTTCTTAACATTTTTAAGAAGAGTTATATCTCTTTCTAAAATTTTAAGGTCTTCTATATTGTCTGATAATACAGATTGCACAACGTATTCCAGAAAATCTTCTGCCAAATCCATATCATCATTTAAATCAGCGAATGCTACTTCCGGCTCAACCATCCAAAATTCAGTTAAATGTCTCCGCGTCTTACTTTTTTCCGCTCTAAAGACTGGTCCAAAGTTATATACTTTTCCTAATGCCATGGCGTTAGCTTCAGCATATAATTGCCCTGATTGGGTTAAATATGCCTTTCCTAAATCAAAATAATCTGTTTCAAATAATGTTGAAGTGCCTTCACATGCTGCTGGAGTTAATATGGGTGTGTCGACTAAAGTAAATCCATGACCGTCAAAATAATCTCTGATCGCCTTGGATATCCTATGCCGTATTTTAAGAATTGCAACTTGTCTGCTGGATCTTAACCATAGATGACGGTTATCCATTAAAAATTCTATACCGTGTTCTTTTGGGGTGATCGGGAAATCGTGCGTTTCCGATATTACTCTTAAATCCGTAGCATCCAACTCATATCCGCCAGGTGCCCTTTGCTCTGCTCTTACTTTGCCGGTCACTTCAATTGCGGATTCCTGGCCAATTTTATCTACAGTGTTAAAGGTATCTTCAGTTACATTACCTTTAAAGTAAACACACTGCAAATACCCCGAACCGTCTCTTAATATTATAAATTTAATTTTTCCGCTTGATCTCTTATTGTATAACCACCCCTTAATAGAGATTTCTTGACCTACAAAATTTCCAACGTCTTTAATCAATGTTATTCAGCTTTTCTGTTTGAGAATTTCAAGAATTTGTTTTTCAAATATATATAGCATGCCCTATAAATGCAAAAACAATCAAATAAATCATATTTTCTTTTTAAACGAAACAATAAAAATCACATTTAGAAAAAAAATTATAAATATACTTGACAAAATAATATTAATTCTTTATTTATTAATGTGTTATTTATCTAATACTTTATTTATTAAGGTTAATGCTTATGCATATATTATTTAATTAAGTATTTAATGCACTACGCCTAATTATTGGACATTTGCTGCTTCTAGGCGAAAAGGTAATATGATATTTGACTTTCTAGCACTATATATTATTTCAATCGCTGAGATCACATTGAAATTTCTAAAAAAAATCATTTAATAAATTATAGGAGTAACATGAATAAATTAAAACCATTTTTCAAGACGCTGTATGCAATACTTGTACTATTTTTGCTAATATTTAGTTCGAATATCCTCGCACAAGCAAAAGATACAACCTCTAATCCTCTTCAAATAAGCGGAATGTTCGATATGTATTTTAGTAAGAATTTTAACAATCCTGATAGTCATATTAATGATTATAGGAATTTTGATGTTTATGAGAATCAGTTCGACATTAACTTGGCTAAGGTTACTTTCCAGAAAGCTGCTAGCCCAGTAGGTTTCAGAGTTGACTTAGCTTTTGGACACGCAATGGATCTTGTCAATAGTGACGCTAGTTTAGGTGCTGGGAAATCTCTTAGAAATCTGGAACAAGCTTACCTCACTGCGGTAATTCCTGTGGGGAATGGAATAACTATAGATGCAGGTAAGATGGTTACTCATATGGGCGGCGAAGTTATTGAATCTGCCTTAAACATAAACTATAGTCGTTCCTTATTATTTGCTTACGCAATCCCTTATTTTCATTTAGGAGCTATGGCTAGCTATCCCTTTAGCAATCAATTTACAGCGACAGTTTATATTTATAATGGCTGGAATAATGTCGTGGAAAATAATAAAGACAAAACTCTTGGTGCTGAAATAGTATGGAGCCCTTCGTCGGCATTTACATTTATTCAGAATTGGATTGGTGGACCGGAAGAACCAAATAATACAAAAAAGAGACACGTCTTCGATACAATATTAAATTATCAAGCTACTGATGCTTTGTATGTCACTCTAAATGCAGATTATGGTCAAGAGGCATTAGATCCTTCTGGCTATGCAATTTGGAAGGGCGCGGCGTTAACAGGGAAATACTCCTTAACTATTGTTTCTGCGCTAGCCGCTCGTGGAGAATATTATTATGATCAATCTGGATTTACTACCGGTACCGCCCAGGCACTTAAAGAAATAACCCTAACTTATGAATATAAATTCGGAAGCAGTCTGCTAACCCGATTGGAGTTTAGAAGAGATTGGTCTGACCAAAATACTTTTGAAGATGAAACAGGAGCATTTACTAAAAATAATCAGAATACTATTCTGATTGGTTCCATTTATACTTTTTAATTACCAAAACTTAAGGAGAATCCTATGGCTGAAGATAAAACAACCATGAAAAAAACGCTTAGTTTAACCGGCGTTACTGTTAATGCTATGGCGCTTATTGCACCTGGAGCTTTCTTATGGATCACATATCAAATTCAAGCCTCTAATACAGGCGGCGATACTGATATGTGGACCGGAATCGTAGCGGCTCTTATAGTCGCGTTTTTAACTGCCGTTGCATTTTCAGAATTGGCCCGTCGCTATCCTGAAGCAGGCGCAGGAGGTTCATACTATTTTGCTGAAAAAGCTTTTCTCGATCGAGAAAAAGCTTCACATCAACGTTTTGCTCGCATAGCAAAATTCCTAACTGGTTGGGCCGCTCATTTGTTTTATTGGGTTTATCCCGGAGTAATGGTAGCTATGATGGCTACTCTTATTACATATATTTTCAACCAGTTTAATGTTAACCTCCCAGTACCCATGCAAATTGGGACTGCAATTTTATTCTCAGTATTTGTTGGCTTTATCGCCGTTCGAGGTATTAGTGGATCAACAAACGTCGCAATTATTATTAATATAATTCAGTTAGTATCACTTGTAGGATTCAGCATTTTAGCAATAATGTTTAGACTACAAAATCCACTCCATGCGACTCAATGGCTTCATCCATCTGCAAGCTCTATTATCTTTCCCCATAATCTTGGGTCAATGCTTTTCCAATCTACAATTGCAATTCTAATTTTAGTTGGATTTGAATCATCAACTTCTCTAGCTGGAGAGGCAATAAATCCTAAAAGAGATATTCCTCGTGGAGTCCTTTTGTCTCTTCTTATTCAAGGACTATTTGCTTATTTGTTGGAATACTTTGCAGCTAATTATGCTATTTCAGAAAAGCTTGTTTATATTGGAACTGACGGTACAAAACTGACTGGTATTGCCGCTGCTGCGGCTTCAGGTGCGCCTATTGGTGATCTTACGCGTTTAATAGGCGATTCAATGCTTGGAGGTAATGGATTCGCTCTAATGATTATTATAGCTATAACTGTTGGACTTGCTGTTCTGGGAACTACACTTGCCGCCATGAATACTGCAGTCCGCGTAAGTTTTGCTATGGCTCAAGATAAAGAAATGCCCGGTCTTTTAGGTGCATTGCATGATAAGCACGCTACTCCCCATAAAGGTGTTTGGATGCTTGTAGCTGTCTCAGCAGTTATTGGAAGTGTCGGAGTTCTAAACGTTACTGCCCTCACTGGCGTTACTTTAGCTTCAAATATAGGCACTTTTGTTCTTTATGCTCTAATTTGCGGCCTCACTTTTGTTACCTTTGTAGGGCGCAGCGAGTTTCATAGTATTAAACATGCTGTCATCCCAATAATCGGATTAATCGGAAATATTGGATTGCTTGTCGGTGTTGTTTTAATCGGGTTGACAACACCTGGTGTATCTGCCGATGCAACTAAGATAGCTCTGTGGATTACTTGTGGTTGGGGAATGATTAGCGTAGTTTATTTAGTACTTAATAGCCGAAAACATGGTCGGTATATTATTCCACCTGTCGGCGTTTTGAATAAATAAATTATCCGCTTAAAATCTTATTTAAGGGAAGAAAGGTCTAAATCATTCTTCCCTTTCTTAGTAATATTCATTTAAAGGAATGCCGATGACGGCAATTGAGTCAGCTGATATAAGTTCATATAGTTATACTCATACGGGCAAAGTAAGGGGTGATAACCAGGACGCAGTTTGGTTATGCAATCCAAATGACGAATTTACTTCAAAGGTTGGTCATTTATATGGAATAGCAGATGGAATGGGCGGATATGCACATGGCGAGGTAGCAAGCACTTTAGCACTGGAGACATTTTTTGAAACTTTCTACGAAGCAAATGGCGCTACTCCAATTCAGAAATTTCGTGTTGGAATTCAAAACGCAAATTTAAGCGTATACCAGGCTGCCCAACGTTTAGCATCTGGACGTATGGGGACAACAATAACTGCTGTAAATATTATTAATCATTCTCTCTTCGTTGGTCATGTCGGTGATAGCCGCGCTTATTTAATACGGGATAATAAATCAACTTGTATTACTAATGATCATACTCAAGTCGGCTCATTAGTTCGTATGAAAATTCTTGCGCCCGACAAGGTTCGTACTCATAGTCAGCGATCGGTTTTAGAAAAATGCTTGGGACCAAGTCTGTTCATTCAGCCTGATATTTTTCAAATGCCTATCCAAGATGATGATGTAATAATTCTTTCTACTGATGGCGTTTGGTCTGTAATCCAGGATGAAGAATTTGCCGAATTAACTAAGGCAACTTCAAATCCTGAGAAACTTGGACAAGAAATTGTCGAACTTGCAATGGATCGTGACAGCGATGACAATCTTTCTATAATAGTTCTTTATCTCCGTCATTTAACTCAGAATAGTAATAAAAAGGATAGTAAGAAATATTGGACTGTGCCGAATATTTTGAATCGCTTTAAAAAATAATGTTCCTATTTTCTATTAAATAACTTAAGAATGTTCTTTTTATGCAATAGTTTAACGACTTTGCTTTTCAATGAAATCTTATTTATAATTCATAACATAAATCAAAGATACTATGCCAATATCAACAACGCTTCAAATTAGCGATCAGTTTGATCACTTTCAGATACGTGAACATTTAGCAAAAGGTGGAATGAGTGATATTTACCGCGCCTATGACTTGCTAAGTGGCAAGGAAGTCGTTATTAAAATTCCTGATAGAATGTCAATCGGAGATCCCGCTCAATATGAAAGATTCCAACGTGAATTAGAGGTCATGCGTACCTTAGATCACCCCGCTATTCAGAAAGGATTAGGTTCAGGTCGTTTTAATAATACACCTTACCTTGTTACTGAACTAATTGAAGGTGAATCAATGCGGGAGTTTATTCATAAAAGCTCACCTGTTTCCTCTGAGAAAGCTATACTTTTAATTCGAAAAATTGCCGATGGTTTAGCACATTGTCATGATCATGGGATAATTCATCGTGACCTTAAACCTGAGAATATTCTTATTACCTCTGATGGCCAGCCTGTTATTTTAGATTTCGGTCTTACTTTAACAAAAGGCTCGCATCGAGTTACGTATGCTAATTTTAGTGGCGCTGCCGGCACGCCGGATTATATGGCTCCTGAACAAATCGAAGGTCATCGAGGGGATCAAAGGACTGATATTTACGCTTTAGGTATTATTTTATTTGAACTCTTAACTGGTAAATTGCCTTTTAGCGGGGACAATAATATGGCTGTTATGGCTCAGCATTTACAAGGCGCTATTCCGAGACTTGATAAAGAACAACCGGGCATTTCACCGCAATTAGCTGCTTTTGTCGCCAGATGCTTGCAACGTAATCCTGGTGAGCGCTATTCAGATATGCATGAGATAATTATTGATTTGGATAATTTGAACTCAGTTGACCTCTCGATTCTAGATCGCGCTACTGGCCCCTCGTCAGCCGCACCTTTTTGGAAAAGACCAACTGTCATTGCGGTAGGATCGGCAATTTTTATTATGTTAGCAATAATAATTTTAGCTTTTCTTTTACAATCATTGAAACACTAATAATGCCATTAAATACTAAGAAATTCACACCAGAAGAATTACTAACTCTTGTAAAAGATAAAGGAGTTAAATTTATTGATCTGCAGTTTACTGATATTATCGGCGCAAGAAAAAACGTAACTATCCCTACAAGAGAACTCGAACCTACTCTGAATCATGGAATTTGGTTCGATGGATCTTCTATTGAAGGTTTTGCCCGTATTGCTGAAAGTGATATGTACTTAGTTCCCGATGTTTCTACATTTGCAATCTTACCTTGGCTATCAGGAAATGAAACTACTGCTCGTTTGATATGCAATGTGTACACCCCTGATCAACAGCCTTTTCTGGGTGACCCGCGTACTGTACTTTCTAGGGTTATTAAAGAAGCAGAAGATATGGGATTTATTTATAACACAGGTCCGGAATTAGAGTTTTTTCTTCTAAAACCTTCTCACGATGGAAGACTTATCCCCCCTAATCCTCAGGATAGTGGAGGTTATTTTGACCAGCCGGTTGACATGATTGCTACAAGTTTGTGGCGTCAGATGACCGAAGCATTATCTGCTTTTAGCATTGAAACTGAGACGATGCATCATGAAGTCGCGACAGGTCAACATGAAATTGACTTCCGTTATTCAGACGCACTTAAAACTGCAGATAATTCAGTAACTTTCAGAGTACTTGTGAAAATTCTAGCGGAGCAAAAAGGACTTTACGCCACTTTTATGCCGAAACCAATTCGCGGTTTAAACGGAAGTGGTATGCACGTCCACCAAAGCCTTTCTTATAAAGCTAATGGTTCTAATGCTTTTTCTGACCCGGGTGACCCGCATGGACTTTCAAAGATAGCTAAGAATTTCATTGCCGGGCAATTGTTGCATGCCAGAGGTATGTGCGCTGTTCTCGCTCCTCTAGTCAATTCATATAAACGACTTGTTCAAGGATATGAAGCTCCTGTAAACATCAGCTGGGGAAGAATTAACCGCTCTGCTCTAATCAGAATCCCAAGAGCTCACTCACATGAATCTACTAGGATTGAACTTCGATGCCCTGATCCGAGCTGTAACCCCTATCTTGCATTTGCCGTCATGCTTGAAGCAGGTCTCGACGGAATAAAAAAAGATCTTCCTTTACCTGAAGCCAACGAGGAAAATGTGTACCTTCTTCAAAATAATTCTAAAGGGACGAAGCTTGATGTACTTCCCACTTCTTTAGAAGAAGCTATTATGGAATTGGAAAAAGATACTGTAGTCAAAGAAGCCCTCGGTGCTCATGTGTTCGATAGATTTATAAATGCAAAACGACTGGAGTGGGATGATTATCGACTGGAAGTTACTCCCTGGGAATTAGGCAAATACCTTCCTACATACTAGCTGACGTTTTTTATCCCAATTTCTCTTAAAATTTACAGTCTAAATTATTTTTGTTTAGTCCGCGCAATTCATTCTTCATATGATGCATGATATATCCCTAAATGTCCTAATAGATTTTGTATTATCTTTGCGGAGGATATTATTACATTTAAACTAATTTTTTTCTAATAACAAAAAGTCTTATGTATAAAATATGGTAAAATACGATATAAAAAACCCCTGGCACTGCGTTAAAATGGGAGAAAAATCTCCGGATGTAATTAATAGTGTTATCGAAATATCAAAAGGCTCTAAAGCTAAGTACGAATTGGACAAAGAAAGCGGCTTGTTAAGATTAGATCGTGTACTGTTTTCAGCCGTTCATTACCCTGCTAATTATGGATTTATCCCTAGGACTATTGCTGATGATAATGATCCCCTGGATATTCTCGTCATCTCTTCAATTGATGTTGAGCCTCTTTGCATAGTTGAAGCAAAAGTAATCGGAGTCATGCACATGATAGACAGTAACGAAAGGGATGAGAAAATCATTGCAGTTGCCAATAACGATATTGCTGTTAATTACATAAATTCTCTTGATGAATTGCCTCCTCACACGATGGTCGAACTTAAAAGATTCTTTGAGGATTATAAGGCACTCGAGCATAAACATGTAGAAGTAAATGAATTCTTAGAAAAGGAATTCGCTTTCAAAGTGATAGAAGAAAGTATGAAAAGATATTCTGATGTTTATTTAGTTTCTTAGAATTAAAATGAAATTGGGATAACGGGAAACAAATTGGCGTTTATTCCATTTCGCTATTATACCAGAATAATATTTTTATCTCTTTGCTTAGTACTTCTCATCAAAACGAGAAAGTTGCAGGAATTCTCTATATCTATCCTGAACTCTTAGATATTCGATTTCTTCAAGTCCCTTTGTACTAAATTTCTCAACACAAAATGAAGCCATAGCGCTGCCGTAGATTACTGCGCGCTTCATATTTTCCGGGCTTAAGTCTTGGGTTTTATGTAGATATCCTATAAACCCTCCAGCAAACGTGTCCCCTGCTCCAGTAGGATCGTAAATCATTTCCATCGGATATGCGGGTGCTGAAAATATTGTCTCATCGGTAAAAAGCAGTGCGCCGTGTTCTCCCTTTTTTATGATCAGTATTTCAGGTCCCATTTCCCGGATTATCTTCCATGCCTTAATTAAGTTCGGCTCCTTAGCTAATAGCCTTGCTTCTGAATCATTAATTATTAAAACATTTACTCGCTTTAATAATTCTAATAAATCATCCTTCTTCCCTTCTATCCAATAATTCATAGTATCTCCTACTACAAAGTGCGGCTCTTCCATTTGGTCAAGTACTCTTACCTGTAATGCGGGATCTATATTTCCAAGCAATACAAATTTTGCCTTCTTGAATTTATCGGGAATAATTGGATTAAACTTTTCAAATACATTCAGTTCTGTTAATAATGTATCACGAACATTTAAATCATAGTGATACTTACCGGACCATCTGAAAGTTTTTCCTCCTTTAACAATTTGTAAACCTTCAAGATCTATATTATGCTCCTCTAGGAGATCTAAATATTTTTTAGGAAAATCTTCACCTACTACACCAACCAGATATACAGGACCGCTAAAATAACTTGCCGCTAATGCTATATATGTTGCTGAGCCTCCAAGCGCATTTTCTACTCTGTCAAAAGGTGTTGCTACTGTATCCAAACCAAGTGAACCTACGACTAATAAACCCAATTTTAACTCCTGAATATAATTCTAAAAAATATTGCGTGTTAAAATAATGAATTGATAATTCAAAGCATAATAAAAACATGCCCAGCTATAAAGTAGTCTTAAATAATAACTTAAAATTACTTGACTAATTTAAATTAAATATTCAATAATTTTTGACGGAATAATTAAGCAGCAAAGAAACTTAGTATCCTAAGCCTACTTAGTCAGCCCTTAAAAACCCAAATTTCTTTTTTGGGAGTAAAAAACTTGATTGAAAAAAGAAATAATTGGCGAAATAAAATGGCGATAAAAATAGAGCCCAAAAGATGATGCCCATTTTCTCATCATCCTTTTGAAGTTAAATGCTGCTGCTGATAACACGACATTTATTGCATCACCGGTTATCCCTTTGTAAAAATTTCTTTTCATTCTATGGTCTGACTTCAAATGTCCTATTAACGGCTCTATCGCAGCTCTTCTACCGAATTGCTTCTTTAATTTGCTCTGTTTATACTTCGTCTGTGTTTTATTGCTAAATGGTTTGGGACTTTGAATTGCTACTTCATTTATTTTACTCGTTCCCCTGTAACCTCTATCTACTGTGGCTGTTTTTATACTGCTTTTCCCCAACAACTTTTCTGCTTGTTCTATTGCCGGCTCAAGTGTATGTCCATCGTACGGATTCCTAAAGCTCATTGCTCCTACTATTACTCCAGTCCTTTGTGTCGTTATTATTGATACTTTATTGCCGAACTCATACTTCTTTGCTTCTTTTCCCTTCGAGATACATTCTACTTCCGGTTCGTGTAATGAATAAACTTTATGCTTGCCGTCTTTCTTCTGAGTTAACACTCTGTTAAACAATTCTAATTCAGTTTGATACTGTGAGTTAGGTTCTAAGTTACGCTCCAATTCTCTTACTAATCTCCCGGCTATGGTTTTTACTTTCCTATCTGCCTTCCGTGCTTTACGGTAATTCTTCGGATGATTCCGAAATCTCTGAGCTACTGAAAGTCTCTTTAGTGTTCTGATGTAGCTTTGGCGTACCGGCAGGTCTTCTTTTTCTGATATCGCCTTACATTTTGTAATAATCTTTCTGTGCAGTTTATTATCTGTCGGGAACGTGATGTTTTTCTCTTGTACCGTGGTGTCTATGCTTACATCCGGATCAAATCTGTCATCGCCATTTATACGTATGCTTTCTTTCAATATCAATTCTATGCCTTGCTCGCCTATGCGATTTCGGAAATGAACCAGCTCACTTGCCTCACATGGTAC